>CAYWGJ010000026.1:0-25046 GCA_964457835.1 uncultured Anaerolineaceae bacterium | reverse complement strand
CTGCCGGATGCGATGGAAGGCCCGACGCCGGTCAGCGCCATGATCCATGCCGCCGCGATGGTGTCGGCGGGCGTGTACGCCATCATCCGCATGTACCCACTGCTTGAAGCAGGCGGCCACCCGCACTCCGGCGAGTTCACCTCACCGCTGCTGTTCATGGCGATCATCGGCAGCGCCACAGCGCTCTTCGCCGCGACTATCGCGGTGGCACAGAACGACGTCAAGCGCGTGCTGGCCTACTCCACGATTTCGCAGCTTGGCTTCATGGTGGCAGCGCTGGGCATCGGCGCGTACATCGCAGCGGCCTTCCACCTGATTACCCACGCCTTCTTCAAGGCCCTGTTGTTCATGGCTTCCGGCTCGGTGATCCACGCCATGGAGCACGGCGAGCACCACGTCCATGAGCACGCACACGGCCACGCCGACCACGCCGAAAGCGCCGACGCGGCACACGGTCACGATGACCACGCCGAGCAGCAAGCAGCCGAGCACGCGCATGACGCGCACGATGCGCACGCCCATCACTTCGATCCACAAGACATGATGAACATGGGCGGCCTCAAAGACCGCATCCCGGTGACCTTCTATACCTTCGTGATCGGTGGGCTGTCGCTGGCCGGCTTCCCGCTGATTACCGCCGGCTTCTGGTCCAAGGACGAAATCCTGGCCGATGCCTGGCTGGGCCTCACGGAGGGCTTCGGGCCGCAGACGATGGTCTTTGTCATGCTGGCGCTGGCCGCCTTCCTGACGGCCTTCTACACCGCGCGTCAGCTCAGCCTGACCTTCCTGGGTGGGCCGCGCACCGAAGAAGCCGCACACGCCGGGCTGGGGGGGCCGCGCAACGTCGTGAGCATCACCATGCAGCTTCCGCTGGTGATCCTGGCTTTCTTCGCGCTGTTTGCCGGTTTTGTCGGCGTACCGCCAGAGTTCCCGATCTTTGGCGCGATCCTGTCCCCGGATGGCAACCCCTTCTTTGACTTCGTGAAGTACACGATCCTACCGGAAATCCAGCCGGTGAAACCGCCCTTTAGCTGGTGGCCGGTACTGACCTCCTTCGGGGTGGCGCTGGGCGGCCTGGGCTTGGGCTACTGGATGTACGGGCGTAAGCCGCTCAAGGCCGGTGAGCCGGACCCGCTGGTCAACATCCTGGGGCCGATCCACCCGCTGCTGGAGAACAAGTACTACTTCGATGAGCTGTACGATATCGTGTTCATCCGCCCGGCACAGACCATTGGCCGTGTGACCAGCGAATGGCTGGACCGCGGCATCATCGATGGCATCCTACACGCCATCGCGCGCAGCTTCCGTTTCATCGGCGACATCGCCAAGATGCTGAACCTGTGGCTCATCGACGGCGTAGGCGACGGCATCCCACAGGGGGTGGGCGTAGCCGGGCGCTGGCTGCGCCGCATCCAGACCGGGCGCGTGCAGCAGTACATGCTGCTGGTGGCGCTTTTCGCACTGCTCATCGGCTTGATCTTCGTGGCCTCCACCGGCACCGCCGGTCCGGTCGGCGATGTGATCGCAAACTAACAGGGAGCGAGACGACCTTATGAACCTCGACGTATTTGGCATCGACCCGCTCACCGTGCTGATCTTCGCTCCGGCGTTGGGCGGTCTGCTGGTGCTGGGCCTGCCGGATAACAAACTGCTGGCCCGCTGGGTGTCGCTGATCGTGGCGATCGGCGTGGGCGTGCTGGCGACCATCGTGTTCTTTGCCTACCAGGGCCTGGGTAATCCAGGCTTCGTGACGACCATTGACGCGGCCTGGTTTCCCCCCATCAACGCGCGCTGGCACTTAGGTATCGACGGCATCAGTGCCACTATGCTGCTGCTGACCGGTATCCTGGTGCCGCTTTCCGTGTTGATTAGCTGGGAGGTGGACGACCGGGTGCGCGCGCATCTGGCGATGATCCTCTTCTTTGAGACGGGCTTAATGGGTGTCTTCGTGGCGCAGGACATGATGATCTTCTTCCTGTTCTACGAGCTGTCGCTGGTGCCCATCTACTTCCTCATCAAGGAATGGGGTGGCAAGAACCGCGAGTACGCCTCGACCAAATTCTTCATCTACTCCATCGGCGGCACGTTGGGGATGCTGCTGGGTACGCAGCTCATCGGCCTGACGGCAGGCACCTTCAGCATCCCGGAGCTGACCACCTTCTGGCCCAACTTCCAGGGGGATAACGGGGCTTTCCTGGGCGTGGATTACGGCGTCGTGAAGACCTTGGCCTTCATCGGTTTCTTCGTGGCCTTCGCCATCAAGGTCCCGGTGTGGCCCTTCCACACTTGGCTGCCGGACGCACACTCCGAAGCGCCGACGGCTGGCTCGATGCTGCTGGCGGGCGTGATGCTCAAGCTGGGCGCGTATGGCTTCATCCGCCTGGTGGTGCCCTTCTTCCCGGACGTGTGGGTCAGCGAGATCAGCTTTTTGGGCCTGACGACGACCTGGGCCGGGTTCTTCGCCTTCTTGGCGATGCTGGGCATCGTGCTGGGGGCTTTCGCCGCCTTCGGTCAGAACGACATCAAGCGCCTGGTGGCCTACAGCTCAGTGAACCACATGGGCTTTGTTGCCATGGGCATCGCGGTGATGGCCGCCATCTACGGCGAGCAGTTCATCACGCGCGGCCCGGCAGGTATGCAAGACGGCATCCTGGCGGCTAACGGCGCTGTGCTGCAAATGTTCAACCACGGCCTCAGCTCGGCGGGTATGTTCCTTTTAGCCGGGGCCATCTACCACAAGACGCACACCCGCGACATGCGCGAATACGGCGGCTTGTGGGTCAAAGCACCGATTTACGGCGGCGTGTTCATCTTCACCAGCATGGCCAGCCTGGGCCTGCCCGGACTCAACGGCTTCGTGAGCGAGTTCCTGATCGTGCGCGGCTCATGGCCGGTCTTCACTGGGCTGACGGCCCTCTCCATGATCGGCCTGCTCTTTACGGGGTCTTACATCCTGAAGGGCATCCGCGCCGTGCTGCATGGGCCGTTCAACCTTAAATGGCGCGATACCCACCTGGAGATTGAACTGCGCGAGTTCGTCGCGCTGGCCCCGCTGATGGTGCTCATGCTGGTCACGGGTGTGTTCCCCAACTGGGTGCTGCCAGTGATTAACAGCTCCGTGACGTTGATGATGGACAGTGCCGTGCAGATCGCGGGACTGACGGGACTATAGGATAGGGGCATATGATCGACTTTGGCTTTCCGGTACTGAGCGCCATCATCTGGATACCGATCATCGCGGGCGTGGTCATCCTCTTTATGGATGGCAAGCAGCGCGACTTGATCCGAGGGGTGGCGATCTCCGCGGCGGTGGGGGTGCTGGCGCTCTCCGGCCTGGTGTACTTCACCTACAACGGCATCGTCAGCGAGCAGCTTGAGAGTCAAGAGCTGCTGTTGGAAGAAAACAGCGACATCGCCGCGACGATGATGTTCAAGGACGGCCTGGCCTTCGAAGAGAAGATCACCTGGGTGGAGTCACTGGGCATCAGCTATCATCTAGCGGTAGACGGGCTGAGCGCGCCCATGGTGCTGCTGACGGGCATGGTGGCCGTGGCCGGTGTGCTCATCTCCTGGAACATCCAGGACCGCATCCGGGAGTTCATGGCTTTCTTCATGCTGCTGGTGGCGGGCGTCTACGGCGTGTTCATGGCGATTGACATCTTCTTGCTCTTCTTCTTCTACGAGCTGGCGATTTTCCCCATGTACCTCTTGATCGCCGGATGGGGCTGGGTGAAGCTGCGCGAATACGCGGCCATGAAGCTGACGCTTTACATCCTCATCGGTTCAGTGGTGGCCTTGGTCGGGGCGCTGGCGATGGTCATTGCGGCCAACAGCTTCTTCCAAACCCCGGAAGGCGCGGCCATCTTCCAACAGGCCATCGACGCGGGGGTGTTGGTCGAGGGCGCACCCACTTTCAGCTTTGACCTCACCGTCATCACGCTGGCGGCAGAGGGCGGGGCCTTCAACGCCCTGGGCTACGCGGGCATCGAAACGCTGACCTTCGCCAACCTGTGGTTCCCGCTGGTGTTCCTAGGCTTCGCGGTGCTGGCCGGTATCTTCCCCTTCCACAACTGGTCGCCGGACGGCCATGTGGCCGCGCCGACAGCGGTGTCCATGATCCACGCCGGTGTGCTGATGAAGTTGGGCGCTTACGCCGCGCTGCGCATGAGCGTCCAGCTTTTGCCCAGTGGCGCAGAGACCCACCTGCCCTGGATCGTCTTCTTGACGGTGGTCAACGTGGTGCTGGGCGCGTTCATCGCCTTCCGCCAGCGCGACTTCAAATACGTGATCGGCTTCTCGTCGGTGAGCCATATGGGGCTGGTGAGCATGGGTTTCGCCACCATGAACGTCACCGGCATGACCGGCGCGGGCTTGCAGATGTTCAGCCATGGCGCGATGACGGCGCTCTTCTTCGGTGTGGTGGGCATGGTCTATGACCGGGCGCACACCCGCGACATCCCCAGCTTGGGCGGCTTCATCAAACAGATGCCCTGGGTGGGCTTCGCCTTTGTCATCGGCGGTTTGACCAGCATGGGCATGCCCGGCTTCAGCGGCTTCATCGCGGAATACCCTATCTTCATGGGCCTGTTTGAAGCCACTGACGTGACACTCTCCATCGGCAGCGTGACACTGAGCAACTACTACCCGGTGCTGGCGATCATCAGCGTGCTGGGTATCGTCATCACGGCGGCCTACGTGCTGCGTGTGACGGCGGCGGTCTTCTTCGGGGAGTTCAACGCCAAACGCTACCCGGAGGTCGGTGACATCACCGTCGTGGACCGCGCCATCTTGCTGCTGCTGGGCGTACCGCTGCTGGTGATCGGCCTGTACCCGGCGATCATGGCACCCATGGTAGAAGCGGGCGTGCGCCCGGTTGTCGCTTTGCTGGGCGGCGGTTTCTAACGGACCTGTGGCTTTTGACAAATCCTTGGACAAAGTGAGGCAGTTGTGGAAGCATTCGACTTTCTAGCAAACCTCCCCGCCATAGCCACCGACTTAGGGCTGACGCTCCTGGTGTTGGTGGTGCTGGCGGCGGACATCGGCTTTCTGGGGATTATCAAGCCCCTGCCGGAGGGCCGCAAGCACTATATCGCGTATATCACGGCGGCGGGCCTGTTCGTCTTGGCCCTGTTCCCGCTGATCTTCGCGCCGGACCCCAACGCGGACCCGCTGGTGTGGGGTGGCATGATCCGCCATGACTCGCTGGCGCAGCTCTTCAAAGTCGTGGTCATCCTAGCCGGGGCCTTCACGGCGCTGATGGCTACCGCCTCGCGCGATCTGGCGACCAAGGGCGAGTTTTACCTCATCATCACCGTGTCCACGCTGGGCGCGTCGCTGCTTTCTGGCGCTGCCGACCTCATCATGGTTTTCGTGGCACTGGAGACCATCTCCATCCCGCTGTACGTGCTGGCGGCCATCAGCCGCACAGACGAACGCAGCATCGAAAGCGGCATGAAGTACTTCTTGTACGGCTCCTTCGCCTCGGCCATCATGCTCTACGGCTTCAGCCTGTTGTACGGCTTCAGCGGCCAGACGAACCTGTACCTGATCGCCGAATACCTGGGCACAGAAGCCTTCGCAGAGAACCTGCTGCCGGTGTTGGTGAGCTTCGTGCTGGTGCTGGTGGGCTTCGGCTTCAAGATCAGCGCCGCGCCCTTCCACTTCTGGACGCCGGACGTGTACGAGGGCGCGCCTACCCCGGTGACGGCCTTCGTCAGCGTTGCCAGCAAAGCGGCCAGCTTTGCGCTGCTGGTGCGCTTCCTCAGTGCGGTCTTCCCGGAGACGCTGCTCATCGGCGACGTGGCCGTGCAGGACTTCTGGGTGGCGGCAGTGGCGGCGGCCTCGGTGCTGAGCATGATTGTCGGCAACTTCTTAGCGCTGTCGCAGACCAACATCAAGCGCATGCTGGCCTACTCGTCCATCGCCCAGGCGGGCTACACGCTCATCGGTGTGGCGTCCATCCAGTCCCAGACGGAGCAGGGTGTGGCGGCGGTCGCTTTCTACATGCTGATGTACACCTTCACTAACCTGGCCGCCTTTGCCGTGGTGATTGTCTTCAGCGAGCAGACCGGCAGCGAGCAGATCAAGGACCTGGCCGGTCTCAGCCGTCGCAACCCCTGGGTGGCGCTGGTGATGACCATCGCGCTGCTGTCGCTGGCCGGTATTCCCCCGGCGGCGGGCTTCTTTGGCAAGTTCTTCCTCTTCAACGCCGCCGTGGAAGCTAACCTGGTGTGGCTGGCGCTGGTCGGTGTGCTGAACGCGATTGTGGCCCTGTACTACTACCTCGTGGTCGTCAAGGTGATCTACGTGGACCGCAGCGAACAGGAAGACCAGCCGCTGACTATCAGCGCGACCTATGCCTGGGTGCTGGGCGCGACGACGATCGCTGTGCTGCTGCTGGGGATCGTGCCGCAGGCCGTGTTCGACTGGGCGCTTTTGGGCGCGCAGGCCTTGTTGTGATAATCGGATGAGAAAAGGACATCGCGCGGTAACAATGAGGGGCGCTTTGTAGCAATGCCCCCCCCTTTGTGATAAACTGCGCGATGCTTTTGCCTACTACGTATGAAGGGTCGTCCAACGCACGAAGAACTTCGCAGACGCAACCTCGCGCTGGCCGCAACCGCAGGGCTTTCGGGGTGTGCAACGCTGGTCATCGTCATGGCGGCACTGCTTATCGGGCTGTGGTTGGATGCGCAGTTTGACCGACCGGGGCTGTTTGTCTTCGGCCTGTTGATCTTCAGCATACCGTTGAGCTTGTACACTATGCTGCGGATCACGCTGGCGGCGGTGGCGCGGATTATCCCGCAGGACCCACCCCAAGCCACGCGGGCCAGTAAAGTCAGACCGCTGCCGGTTGAAATCGCGCAGCCAACAGAACCAGAAGAATCAGAGGAGGGCTAACGCTTTGCTGTATCGCTGGGTCTACGCTGAACGTGGAAAGGAGGGACTGAGGTGAACCCAAGACTTCGCGGCTTGCTGTTCTTTGGCGGTTTCCTCGTCTTTGCGATAATCGTTTGTGGGTTCATTCCCTTTGTTTTGATGCCGGGTGGCGGTACGGGCGTCGCCCTGCCAGTCATTCAGGTGCCGGGTGAAATCGTCACTGAAGGCGGCTTCTTCGGAATGGACCTGACCAACACCATCATCGGCACCATCCTCACCAACATCCTGGTGCTGCTGATCGCGGGTATTCTGTGGCGCGTAACCCGTGGCTGGACCAAGGAAGTACCAGGCCGCGCGCAGGCCTTCTTCGAGATGTTTGTTGAAACCTTCTACAACTTCATGAAGGGCATCGGTGGCGACAAGCTGCGCGGCACGCCGGGCTTGTGGTTCATCACCGCCACTCTCTTCTTCTTCCTGCTGACGGCCAACTACATGAAGCTGCTGCCCGGCGTGGAAACCGTCGGCAAGACGCACTGCGCTTACGCAGGTACCAGCGGCTACCCGGCCATCGCCGGGGACGTGGCCGGTACCGCCCGCCTGTGGGTCAGCCAGCCGCTGAACGCGGGTATGGCACAGAGTGAAGAGACTTACAAGAAGTGCACCGACTTCTTCTACGGCTACTTCACCGCCTACCCCGCAGACGACACCCTCCTGCGCATTCAAACCGAGCTGAGCGACGCCGAAGCCCTGATGCGCCAAGCAGAGGAACAGATCGCAGCGGCAGCAACCGAAACCGAGCTGGCCGAAGCCCAAGACGCCTACGACCTGGCAAAGGCCGAAAAAGAACGCCAAGAAGTGCGCCTGGCTGCGGCGGAAGAAATCGACACCCTCAAGCTGGAAATCGAAGCCATCGAAGCGGAAATCAGCGCCCTTGAAGGCGGTGAAGATGCCGAAGCCAGCGCCGAGGGCGAAACCGTTCTCGTGCAAGAAGGCGGCGCGGCTGAAGGCGAAGACCACGGCGGCGGCACGGAAGAAGCCATCGCTGCCCTTGAAGCGGAGCTGAGCGTCGCCGAAGACGCCCTGCTGACCGCTCGTACCCAGGTCGTGTACCCCTTCGCCATGATCACACTCAGTGAGACCGAGCTGGCGAGCGGTGTGGTGCCCTACCTCTTCCACATCACGCCCTTCGTGCGCGGCCCCGCCACCGACCTGAGCTTGACGATCGGGCTGGCCGTGTTGGTCGTGGTCTTGATCCAGGCTTGGGGCGTTTGGGCACTTGGCCCGGCCTACTTCGAGAAGTTCATCAACCTCAGCGCACTGGGCAACGTTGGCAAGCGCCCGCTGGGGATCATTGACTTCATCGTCGGCCTGATCGAGATCATCTCGGAGATTTCCAAGATCATCTCGCTTGGCTTCCGTCTTTTCGGCAACCTGTTCGCGGGCGGCGTGGCGCTGATGGCGGTCACCTTCCTGCTGGCAATTGCCGTGCCGGGCGTCATCTTCGGCCTGGAGCTGATTATCGGTCTGGTGCAGGCGCTGGTGTTCGCAGTGCTGACCCTGGTCTTCGCAGTCCAGGCGCAGGAATCGCACCATCACGACGACGCGCATCACGATGACGCGCACGGCGAGGGTCACGAAGCCCACGCTGATGCCCACTAAACCATGTTAACCATCCTGGGGGTGGCTTGATACACAGGCCGTACCCTGGGTCTTGGGTCAGTAGTATACGACTTTGAACGCATGTTTTCGCAAACAACACTTGCACACACAGAGGAGACTCACTCATGATTGAAGGTAACCTGGCAGATGGTCTGAAGGCGGTGGGCGCGGGTCTGGCGATGCTGGGCGCGATTGGCCCGGGTATCGGCATCGGTTTGCTGGCTCAGGGCGCGATGCAGGCCATTGGCCGCAACCCTGACGCCTCCGGCCAAATCCAGACCAACATGATCCTTGCCATCGTGTTCACCGAGGCGATCGCGATTTACGCCCTCGTGGTCGCGCTGCTGATCGTCTTCGTGCTGTAAGCCGACCGAAAGCAGGAGCCACGCTTATGCGAACGCAACGACGCACAATGATCCTGTCGGCCCTGGTGGCGACTCTGCTGGTCTTCAGCGTGTCCCCGGCCATGGCCGCAGAAGTAACTGGCGGCAGCCCGCTGGATGCCCTGGGCATCAACGTGGGCTTCCTCATCGCACAGATCATCAACTTCCTGCTGATCCTGGCTTTGCTGCGCTTCATCCTGTGGGGTCCCATGACCAACATGATGGACGCCCGCGCCGCCAAGATCGAGAAGGGCCTTGAGGACGCCGCCGCGGCTGCCTCCGCCCGCCGCAACGCGGAAGCCGAGGCTGAGAAAATTCTGGCCCAGGCCCGCACCGAAGCCAACCAAGTCGTGGCCCAGGGCAGCGAGCGCGGCGACGAAGTTGCCAAGGGCATCGAAGCCGAAGCCCGCAAAGAAGCCGACAAAACCCGTGAAGAGGCCCGCACTGCCGCCACCGCGGAGCGTGACGCGGAACTGGCCGGCCTGCGCACTCAGGTCGTCAGCATCGCCATGGCGATCACCGAGCGCATGATCGGCGAAAGCATGGACAGCGGCAAGCAGGCCCAGCTCATTACCGACTTCTTCAGCAAGGTGCCAGAAGCGGGTAAGGACCTGTCCGGTGACGTGACCGTCGTCAGCGCTATGCCGCTGGAGCAGGCTGAGCAGGACAAGGTTAAGGCCGAGCTGAGCAACGCGGGCAGCGTCAGCTTTGAAGTGGACCCGGCCATCCTGGGCGGCCTGGTGCTGCGTGCCGGTGACCGCGTGGTCGATGGCAGCGTCCGCAGCAACCTCAGCGAGATGCAAAGCATGCTGAACTAAAGGCCCACAGCATCACCCATCAGCACACAAAAAGCCCCTCACGCAGAGGGGCTTTGTCTTTTCTGCGAGAGGCGCGTGCCGCCCTAGTTGGGCACGATCACGTTGTAGAGCCGGGCCATCGCCAAGCGCAGGCGCTGCGGCGGCTCGCCATCCCCAGCGGCCAGGATTTCCCCGTACTCGCTGTAGTTGAAGCCGCCCTTCGTGCGTTTGCGCATGAACTCGTTGTACATTTCCTGCGGCACCGCCAGGTAGATATAGCGCTGGCGGTTCTGCGTGTTCTCAAACTTCAGCAGCAGCACGCTCAGGTCAGAGGTGCTCAGCAGGTCCTCGTGGAGGTCCAGGTCCAATGTGCGGTCTTCCCAGTCACTGCGCATCGTCTAGTCATCCCCTTTTGGGTCGTCATCGGGTGCTGTGTCCTCGTCGGTGTCGTCTTCGGTGTCGTCGTCGGACGATGACACATCGTCGAGGAAGTCAAGCTGATCCAGCAGGCTTGCCATGACTTCCTCGCGGCGGGTAGCATCACCAGGGCTTTCCGCTGCGGCTTCCTCGGACGCGTCGTCGTCCGGGTTACGCTCAGCGTCGCTGTCTTCCTTCAGCGCGTTCTCGTCTTCTTTCATGTCACTGAAGCGCTGCTTGAGGTCGTCCAGCATGGACATGAAGCGGTCCATGTCAAAGGGGCGCTTGTCGTCGTTGTCCTCTTCGGGCAGCGCGTCCAGGCCGTAGGTGTCCAGGTCGATGTCGTCGGGCAAGTTGTGTACAGGTGCCGCCATCACCGCAGCGTGGTACCAGGCGTAAATCTCGGTATAGATGGGCTGTGCCGGGAAGAGCCGCGCGAGCTGCTTAAGATACAGGTCCAGCCCAGAGGCCTTGAAGTAGTTCGACGTGGTGATGCTTTGTGTGCCATACTGCTTGACCGTTTCCAGGTCGCCACGGATGGCCGCCCACAGGCACAAACGCCGCTGCTGCATCGACTCCAGCTTGACCTGCTGTGCGGCGTCGTGGGCGGCCTGTAGATAAGCGTCAGCGGCGTCGTGCTGGCCTTGCAAGCGCGCGATGATCGCCCGCATCATGTCCGCCACAATCTGTGTCTCTGGGTCGGCCTGCATCCAGCGCTCCAGGTCAGCCAAGGCCTTGTCATATTCGCCCAGGTCTACGTAGGCCGCTGCGCGTGGGTTCAGGTTCAGCTTTTCGCCGCCGGGGCCGCTGTCCACCCCTTTAGTGAATTCCTCAATCGCCAGCGCATATTCGCCGCGCTGCACATACACCCAGCCGCGTCCGTTGTAATTCCCGGAGTCCAGGGGGTTGATGCGCACGCCGGTGCTGAAGTCCTCAAAGGCGCGGTCATAGTCGCCCTGGTCGAAGTAAATCCAGCCGCGCGTGTTGTAATTGACCGAGTTGTTGGGCTGAAGCCGCATCGCTTCGGTCACGGCTTCTAAGGCGCGCGTGAAGTCGCGCATCTCCATGTACAGCAGCGCCCGATCGTTGTAGAAGATGTAGGCGGATTCCGGCTTGAGCTTCATGCCGCGGTTGAAGTCTGCCAGGGCCTGTGGGAAGTGACGTGCGTTACGCTGTGCCCGCCCGCGCGACATGTAGTTGAAGCCGTTCTTTGGCTCCATTTCGACAGTGCGGTCGAAGTCCGCCAGGGCCGCCGCGTAGTCCTCTTCAGCGTTATAGCACAGGCCGCGCCAGTAGTAGTCGTAGACGTTCTGCTTGTCCTCACCACGTGCGGCGATGAGGTGCGTGTACTGCGCGATGGCCTTCTTGTAGTCGGTGACCATGTAGTAACTCAGCGCCAGGTTGGAGTGATACAGCAGCTCATCCGGGTTAAGCTGGATGGCGGCCTCGTATTCACGCGTGGACTCGGCGTACTGCTTCTGCTCAAAGTAGGCGCGGCCCACCATGTGATGCAGCGCCGCGCGCAGGGTGTCGCTGAGGATGGGGAACTGGGCCGGGGCCGGCGGCGTCTTGGCGGGCACGCGCAGCGGCTGCGCCTGGATGCTGAGCGGCGGGTTGTGCTGGGCAAACACGCGCTCAACGTGGGTCCAACTGGTGTGCCGCCGCTTGACCACCGCCACCACACTGTGCAGCAGGTGCAGCGCGAAGTCCGGGTCGGGGTCGTCCATGTGGCGCAGTATGGCCGCCAGCAGCATGATGAAGTTGTAGATGCCGCACTGCCCGACCTTATCCAGGGCCAGCTTGAAGTGGCCGTTGGCCGCCAGCGCATCTACCAAGTCATCGCGGGCAAAGGCCGCCGCCACTTCGATGGCTTCATCAGCTTCGCGCATCAGCGCGGCGTTGCTCAGGTCATGGGCGGCCACACGCCCCAAGGCCGATGCCCGCCAGCTCACGTCTTTGATCTCACGGGCCAAGCTCAGCGCCTGGTCGATCTCGCCACGCCGCAGCATCAGGTCTACCTGGTCGCGCTGGGCGATGCTGGCACGCTGCTCAGAGTAAATGGCGCTGCCCCGCATGACCGTGCGCGCGGCGTCATCGTGACCCAGGTGCCCCAGGGCCAGCGCCAGGGCGTGCATCGTGCGGGCGATGTTGGCCCCGCCCTGTGTTTCAATGACGTGCCCGGCGATTTCGTCCAGCAGGCCCATGATTTCGTCGGGGTGCGCACTGCCCTGGTCATAGCAGGCGATGGCAATACGGCTCAGCGCGATGGCACTGTTCACGCGGTCCAGGCTGCGGGCAATCTTCAGTGCTTCGCCGATCTGCCCGTTCTGCGACATCGCCACCGCCAGCTCAGCCCGGAACTGCCGCGCGTACTCGCTGCCTTTGAGCTGCACGCCGATCATCTCGCGCAGGCCCTCCAGATCACCCTCTTCGATCATCACGCGCGCTTTGCTGCGCAGGGCCTGGGCTTTCCAGTAAGGGTTGCTCAGTTTGTCGATCAGCGCGTCGGCTGTGTCCTCGCGCCCGGCCAAGCTCATCGCGTTGGCAAGGCGCGCCAATTGGCGCATGTTGGCACTGCGGTTGAAGTCCTCGCTGAGCACTACCTCAGCGATCTCTTCAGCCAGGTCCAGCAGGCTGTCGGCCAGGGATTCGTGACCGAGCTGGTCAAAGGCTGTCGCCAGCGCGCTGAGGCCGCCCACGTATACCGGGTGCTCGTTGAGTGTGTCCGGCACGAAGGGGTGGTCAAACCAGCGGTTCACTTCGTCGAAGAGTTCGCTCAGCTTGTCGCTGCCCCCCTGCCCGTAGTCCGAGAGCGCTACGGCCACGCCACTCAGGCTCCACACCAGGTTACTCTCTTCGACCATACGGGCGATGGAAATGGCGCGTTCCACATAGCCGGCGCGGGCAAAGGCGCGGGCGATGTCGCGCATGCTCATGTCACGCGTGGGGATTTCACCGATCTCCTGCGCAGCGTCCAGGGCCTTGTTCAACAGCGAATCGATGTCGTAGGGCACGCGCGCGTCGGGGTCGTCTTGGCGGGTCTTCAGGATGGCCGTCACGATGGCTAACAGCGCGTTGATGCTGTCCAGCGGGCTGTTCTGGATGGCTTCCTCGGCGCGGATGGCGATATCGAAGCGGCGGTATTCCAACGCAGCAGCACTCGCCAGCTCGCGCATTTCTACGTTGCGCGGGCTGGGGTCGTCGATGAGCACCGCCAGGCGGTAGATTTCCTCCAGCAGCGGATCGACCGGCGCGTCGTCTTCCTCATAGCGTGCCCGCACACTCACCATGCTGCGTAAGGTGTTGGCCGTGTCGCGCTTGTCCTTGAAGCCGCGCACATGCTCGGTGATCGAGTCGGCATCGTCGGCAAAGGACTCCAGCAAGTATGGGCTGCGGTCATTGTCGAGCTGGGACTGCGTGGCGCGGAAGCGGGCCACCAGGCGCGTGTAGTCGTCTTGGATGTCCGGCAGCAGCTCCTCAGAGAGATCAGGGTAGTAGGCAGCGCTGTAGGCGGCGATATCGCGCAGCATCGGGTCGCGGCTGCGTGCGTCGGTGCGCGCCAGCTCGCTGGCTTCGATGTAGAGTTCGCGCGCGCGGGTTTCCCAGCCCAGGCGGGCACACATACCGGCCAGCAGCCGCAGCGATTGTACGCGGTAGCTCAGCGTGAACTGGTAGTGGCGCAGGCTCGTCACCGTGTCGATGAAGGCGTCCTGCGCGTGGTCTTCGCGCTTGAGCACGGTGATCGTCTCAAACAGCGGCATGAAGGCGTCGGCCTTCTGGAAGGGGTTATCCAGGCCGCGTGCAGTCGTCAGGGCGGTATGCAGCAGGGTATTGATCTCCCGCGCGTAGTCCTCGGTCAGCTCCAGCCAGTGGATCAAGTTCACTAAGCGCCAGATCAGCGATACCTGGGCGCTGGTGGGCGGCACGGCCAGCGCCGCCTCGATGAGCCGGTCCAGCAGTGCGCGCGACTCGCTGCTCAAGCCTTTGCGCGGGCTGTAGGGGGTGCCGTCCGTCAGCGTCGTGATGGCGGTCTGATAGGCCAGTGCGCGCTCGTAGGGGTCCCCGTTGGACTCAACCAGCTCAATGAGCTGGCGCAGCACCAGGCTGTCAGCACTGCCCAGGTCATCCAGGGCGCGGTAGATGGATGCCAGCCCGCCGACTTGATCGTCCGGCTCGCGCACCTGGTTCTGAATGACCGCCTCGTCCTTGCGCCCGATGCGCACCAGCACGCGGAAGTCGTCGTTGTCGTAGCGGTTGGCCCGCGAATCGACGATCTGGCGCATGGCGTAGAGCTTGGCAACCGTCACAAAGTCGGTGCTGCTGAGTGGGTCGCTGAAGTCGCTGAGGGCCACGTCCACGTCGTTGAGGAAAGAGGCATCACCCTTACAGGCGCTGAACTTGGCGTTAATCCAGTTGGCGGAGTCAGTCAGCAGGGCGTAGAGTTCATCGCGGCGGCCCGCAGCCTGTAGGTGGTAGGCCAGGTTATCGAAGAAGTAGCCGTCTGACGGGCCGTTGTGCCAGCCAGGGGCCGAAAGCACGTCCTCATAGCCGCGCAGCAGGGCCTCATGCGCCTGGCGCACGTCTTCCGTGCTGAGGGTCTGGTCCATGAATTGGCGCACCAGGTCGTGCAGCACCACGGCGCGTGTGTGGGCGTCCCCGCTGCGTTCCAGCAGGGCACGCGCAGCCAACTTGTCAATGAGGGCAGCCGCGGCGTCGGCGTCCAGGCCGCCCATAGCGGCCCACAGCCGCGCAATAGCCACCGCGTGAATCACCTGATCCTCGCGGAAGATCGCCAGGGCAGCGTAGAGGCGCTGTTCGGTTGCGCTCAGCGCCTCCAGGCTGTGGTCGAAGATGTGCGACAGGGTGGCGTACACGTCGGCTTGTTCGGCACGCAGCGCGTCGAAGGTCTCCAGCCATCCCACTGCGCTGCGGTGTTGAAGCTGCGCGCCGGCCAGTTTCAGCGCCAGCGGCACCCGCCCCACACGGTTGGCGATACGCGCCTTGAGCGCAGGCGCGGTGTGGGCCTGCTGTGCGCCAGCCCAGTCATCCAACAGGGCTACAGCCTCCACCTCAGACATACCAGGCACAGCCAGCAGTTCAGCGCCGAGGGCGCGTACAGTCTCCGGGCTGCGGGTGGTGACGAGCGCGCTGCGGGCTGCATCTAGGAAGGGGGCGGCGTGCTGCGCTTCCCACACATCATCCAGGATCAGCAGGCAGGCGCGCCCGCCCAGCAGCTCGGCCAGCAGCACACGCAGCGACTCCAGGCTCGGGGCGCTGTCACGGATGACGCCGCCCAGAGCGGCGACCAGTTCGCGCAGGCGGGCAATCAGCGACGGCTCCTGGCCCAAGGTAATCCACAGCAGGCCGTCGGGATAGGCCGCCTGCACCTGGGGATCATCGCACAGGGCGCGGGCCACGGTGCTCTTGCCGATGCCACCCATCCCTTGCAGTGCCCACATCTGGCCGGGGCCGTCCGCCAGCAGCGCATCGCGCAGCGAGTCGATCAGCTCAGCGCGCATGACGTAGTTGGGCGGCAGTTGGACGTGCGCATAATGATCTCGGCGGCTGAAGGTCGCGTTGGGCGCAGCAGGTGCGGTGCTGAGAGGCTGTTGAGCCGGGTCCTGCGGTACGCTGTCGTCACTTGCGGTGTCTGGCTCTGGGGTGGGGGCCAGCTCCAGGGCCAGCTTACGCAGCGCTTCAGTGACGTTGGCGGCCAGGCCGTCCATGTTGGCAAAGGGGATGTAACGGTCGGTGTGCGCTTTGAAAAACGCCTGTACCCGGATGGCTTCCATCAGGTCGCTATCAGGCGAAAGCGGCATCATGCCGCGATACAGCAGCAGGCGCGGGCGGGCATCGGTGGGACGAGTCACTAACCAACTGGTCAGTGACTCGTGTTCGCTGCCATCAGGGGCGGTGAACGGGGCGTCGAGTTGACTCCACAACACAGCGATGATGACATCCGCGCTGAGTGGGTCGGCGGTCGGGGACAGCAGGGCGAAAAGGGCGCTGTTTTCTGCGCCTTCATCCAGAGCACGCAGCAGTGCCTGGCGCTCCGGCTGCACGTCGTCCGGCGTGAGCAGGTAAACTTGGATCAAGGGCGGCTGTTTAGACATAAGCAGGCAGGTCTCCGTCAACGACTTCACATGAGCGGGTGGTGCATACACAGGTATACAGCGCGTCCGGGGTCGCGGACGACGGGTGATGTGCGGGGCGTAGGGTTCGCCATGGGCACAGGTCAAGCGCCCAATTGATGTAACACATTATCGCATTATATGACAAAAGCGGCCAGTTGTGGCAAGCCCTTTACCAGACTCATACAGAATGTTGACGTACAGGCTGACAAAGGCCGATATAATAAGATGAGTGCGGCTTTGTCAGACTTAAATCAAGGGTTTGCCCATGGTCGATCAACGCATTATCGCCGCGCTTCAGCACGAAGACCCCGCCCGCCGTCGTAAAGCCATCACCGCCGCCGCCAAGAGCAGCAATCCCGATTACCTGCCCGCGCTGGCGCAGGTCTACCGCACGGACCCCGACGCTGACCTGCGCGAGCTGGCCCGCCGCGCCGGGGATTCATCAAGCAGCAGCACCCCGCTCGCGCTGACCTGCCGCGCGTGCAGAAGCGCGGGCACTGTAAGCCTAGCTCACCCCTGCTGCCGATACCAGGCGACTGTCTCGCGCACAACGGTGTCTACCGGGGTGCCGGTCTGCCCAAAGCGCGCGGTGAAGGCGCTGCTGTCCAGGATGAAGGGCTTTTCGAACTCGTAGAGCAGCTCGTAAATCTCGCGCAGCACGGGTACGAACAGCGACAGCCCGCGCACCATCAGACGCGGCATGGTAGAGACCTTTACGGCGTCCTGTCCGGATTCTGCGTAAATTTTCTCCAGCCACTGGCGCGTGCTGATCGTCGGGGCTGCCGGGACGTGCCAGGCCCGCCCATAGACCGCCGAGTCGGGGTCGGCGGTGCCCAGCGTCGCCAGGGCCTGGCCAATGTCGGGCATGTAGGTGTAGGTGTGGGCTTGGTCCACGTCGCCAAAGACCTGGGCGGCCTTGCCTGCCAGCGCGTTGGGAAACACGCGGTCACCAAGCTGAGACTGCGTGACGCGTGGCCCGACGAAATCCGAGGCGCGGGCAATCACAACCCGGACGCGCCCGGCCTGGTGCGCTGCCAGCAGATCACGGGTCATGGCCGCGCGGACAGCCCCCTTGCGCGTCGTGGCCTGCAAGGGTAGGTCCTCGGTGAGGGGCGCGCCGTCGGTGTCGCCGTAGGCATAGGCGTTTTCCATGGCGACGAAGCGCGCGCCGCTGTGGATCGCCGCGTCCACGACGGCGGCTTGCAGCGGTGGGAATAACGTCGGCCATTGGGTATAGGGCGGGTTGAGGGCGAAGTACACCGCGTCCGCCCCTTGGGCGGCCTGACGGGTGAAGTCGGGGTCGCTGGCGTCGCCATTGAGCAGTTCTACGTCCTGCGGGATGCCGTCGCGCCGCCCCGACCGATTGACCAGGCGCAGGTTCACGTCTCCCCGCGCGATGAGAGCGTCCATGGCAGCCAGGCCAACCGGCCCCGTGCCGAAAATCACATGCGTTTCTGCTGCCATGCTGTTTCTCCTTATTTTCCGGAAAATGGTGGGGGGAAGATTTTTCAACTTATCAAGTGAAAATAAGCGTGTTATAGTATACGCAGATTACCGCAGCAAGTTTCAACAACTTAGTTTTTAGTATAAATACCGCATGAAAAAAGCGAAATTCCTTGAATTCAAGAAGAATAGACTTGCGTTTTAGGGCATGAGCTGTTATTATGAGGTTAGTCCGCTAATGGTGCCTGCCCCCACCAGGCACATTAGGCAGTTCTCAGAATACCCTCGTATTCTATCGAGAAACGGACTGGCTTCCCCGAATACCGAGCACCCGCCTTTGGCTGGTGCTTGGTGCTTTTTAGGGGACCCCGCAGCAGCAGCCCTGCCCACCCAAACGACCTACAAGCTGCAAACTCCCCGTGGAAAAGGCCGGGCGTATCTGTTATTATCGTGCAGCATAACCCTGGAGAGGTGCCGGAGTGGTTGAACGGGCTCGCCTGGAACGCGAGTATGGGTTAACGCCCATCGTGGGTTCGAATCCCACTCTCTCCGCTGATCAAGCAAGCCGCCTGTGACCGGGCGGCTTTTTGTTGTCCCCCGCATTTGACGCCACGCGCGCGCCGTGCTGTAATGGAGGCATCGCTCACCCAACACGGGAGGATACCCATGCGTAAGACTCTGCTGCTTGTGCTGACCGTACTGCTGTTGTTCGGCGTATGGGGCAGTGCGATGAGTGCTGTCGAAGACCCCACCACCGGCGTGCCGTCACTGGCGCAATACTTCCCTGCTGACACCGTGGTCTACGCCGCTATCCGCGTGGACGAAGGCTACCTTGACCAGCTCGACGTCCTCAGCCGTCAGCTTTCTGCGCCCTTTGCTGAGCTGGGCATCCCGTCGTTGGGCCTGCGTGATACGCTGAGCCTGGCCCTGGGCACCAACCCGGCCACGCTCGATGACGTCCTGGCCTTCCTGGGCGATAACGCCGCCTTCGGCATCACCGCCGTGGACCGCACCGGCAACATCCTGCCTGAAGGGCTGTACGCTGCCATTGAACTGGACGACCGCGCCGCCGCGCAGCGCTTCCTTGAGGGCGAATTGGGCACGGAGCCAGTGGTCAATGCAGACGGCATGGCCCGTTTCGACCACCCAATGGGCAACCTGATTGACGTCTACGACGACCTGATGGTCATCAGCGTGGTGGACATCGCGCTGCCCGCCGACCTGGAGAACAGCCTGGCACAAAACGCGGACTATCAGCGCGGCCTGGAGAACCTGGTCGAACCCAGTTACAACATCCTCGTCTGGGCACAGACCGCGCCGTTCCTAGCGCTGCAAGACGCCAGCCTGCCTGAGGGCCTGAGCTTCAACCTTCAGCCGCAGATGGTCGGCTTTACGATTATCGACGAGACGAACCTCGTGATCGACACCGCGCTGCTGCCGGACGTGGAAGGACCGCGCGGGGACATCCCGCAGGTGGCCTTTGACTTCGCGCGTTACCTCCCGGAGGACACCTCCGCCGTGATCCTGGCCGCTGACCTGAGCGGCCTGTACACCAGCAGCACCAACACCCTGCGCACCGCCATCGAAGCCGACGGCGGCCCAGACCCGATCCCCCAGGTGGAGGCGGTGCTGTCCACGGTGGGCATTGATCTCCAGGCCGATCTGCTGGACTGGGCGACCGGAAACTACGCCGTCTTTGCCCGCATCGATACCGCCGCCATCCTGCGCGCGGGCCTGAATTACGAGATCGCACTGGCGGAGAACGTCGACTTCGGCGTGGTGATCGAGTCCGCCGACAACGCCGGGGCACCCCTGGCCGAAAAGCTGGGCGCGCTGCTGAGCCTCTTCCAAGGTACGGAGGGCGTCACGATCAGCACCGAGACCCTAGGCGGCGTGGACGTGCATGTGGTCAGCGTGGACCTGCCCGTGCCCAACGTGCTGACAGCGGACGCCATCGGCGCGGACGAGGACTTCAACGTGCAGCGCTTCGAGCTGCTGCTGGGGGCCACGGATGAGGTCTTCTTCTTGAGCACACGCGGCCCGGTGGAGGCGCTGTTTGACGGCGGTTCTACCCTGGCCGACATGCCCATCTACAGCGAATCACTGCGCCACAGCCTGCCGCAGCCGATGTCCTACTGGTGGACGGACGCCGACGGCTTTGTCGGCGGCACGGTCGCTAACCCTATCGTCGTGCTGACGCTGCTGGGGCCGCAGATCGGCACCATCTTCGACAACATCATCGGCAGCCTGGGTGGTGCCACCCCGACGCCCAGCCCCACGCCTACGCCCACCGCCACCCCCGACCCGGCAGTCATCGACCAGCAGGTCGGCCTCTATGAAGCGGTGCTGGGCAACGTGCGCAGCAGCAGCGCCAGCGCCACCATCACCGAAGACGGCGTGAGCCTCATCCGCCTGGTGCTGAGCTACAACGTGCTGCCCTAAGCCAGGCCGCTGCATCGACGCGAATCAAAAGGGGCGGTCCCGGTCTGGGATCGCCCCTGACTGTGTATGCTGATGCGCAGGCGCTGGCTTAGTCCCCGGCAGCCTCGGCTTCACCTTCGCCTAGGTCCTGGAGCGACTCTTCGTGCTCTTCCAGCCAATGGATGGCGCTCATGCCCGCAGCGGACCCCTGCCCCACGGACGTAGACACCTGCCGCCACAGTTCATCCTGGATTTCGCCAGCAGTAAACACGCCGTCGATGTTGGTGCGGTAGTGCTCGTCCGCGATGAGGTAGCCGCGCTCGTTGGCCGCGAGCTGCCCTTTGAACACGTCGCTGTTGGGCGTGTGGCCGATGAAGATGAACACGCCGTCGGTGGGGTGATCGGTGACCTCATCGGTCTTGAGGTTGCGCAGCTTCACCATGCTCACCGCGCCACTTTCACCGGCGATGATCTCGTCCACCACGCTGTCCCAGGTGAAGCTGATCTTGGGATTGTTGAAGGCCCGCTTCTGAAGCTGTACCCCGGCGCGCAGGCTGTCGCGGCGGTGGATGATGTTGACGGTGTTGGCAAACTTGGTCAGGAAGATGGACTCTTCGAGTGCGCTGTCGCCGCCGCCCACGACCACGATGTCCTTGCCGCGGAAGAAGAAGCCGTCGCAGGTGCCGCAGTAGCTCACGCCGCGCCCGGTGTATGCCACCTCACCGGGGACGTTCAAGTGGCGCGGGTTCGCGCCAATGGTGACGATCACCACGTCGGCGATGTAGGTGGTGTCGCTGGTCTTTACGGTGAAGGGGGAGCCTTGGCTGAAGTCCACCTCGGTCACCAGGTCATAGACGATCTCGGTACCGAAGTGCTCCACCTGTTCCTTGAAGACGTTCACCAGGTCCGGGCCGCTGCCGCCGACAAAGCCGGGGTAGTTCTCGATCTCGTGCGTCAGGCCGACCTGCCCGCCCAGGGTATCACCGGCGATAAGCACCGGCTTGTATTGGGCGCGAGCGGTGTAGAGTGCCGCGGCGAAACCTGCCGGGCCGCTGCCGATGATGACGACACGCTCTTTCTTGGTGGTGTGCTGGGTGTTCAGGTTCAAGTTCAGGTTCAGGTTCATCGTATCGCTTCGCTTTCACTCTGTCTGTCGCTGCACAGATGCAGTGGGCTGATGGTGTTGGATAGGTGGGGTGCATGGGGGGGCCATGGGTCGATGTGCTGACGGGCTGCCCACCCACTATCCATGACGCGGGCGGCACGGAGGGTCTTACCGCGGCTTAGGGCGCGTCACTGCCGGGTTCGGCGTTGTGGGCGTCATCCTCCGGCGTTTCGTCGCTGTCCAGCGCCAGCAGATCAGGCAGCAGCCCGGCGTTTTCCGCTTTGACAAGTGCCACCAGCGCCTCGAACTCCTCGCGGCAGTCCTTCCAGTAGTGCATGTGTTCCTTCAGCGCGGGCATCAGCGTCGCCACCGACTCCCCGGCGGCGACCCGTTCGGCTAACTGGCTGAGTTCCTCGCAGCCGTCGGCACAGTCCATGGCGATCACCTCTTCGTCGAAGGGCGTCTCCAGCAGGAAGCGCATCAGTTCTTCGCGGTCTTGTTCATCTTTTTTTCCGGGTGCTGTCATCGACCATCACCTCCTTCAGTTATCGGCTTATTCACTAGAGACGGCTGATGACAATGATCTTACGCTGTTGCAGCCACAAGATCATCAGCGCTGGAAGAGCGTCATCACGTAATCCATTGACAAACCCTGGGCTTCCAGGTGGCTGCGCAGCTTACGGCGGGCATCGTGCAGCAGCTTGTAGAGCGCGTTGCGGTTGGTGCCGAGCTGCTCGGCCACCACGTCCATGGGCACACCGCGAATGGCGACAGCTTCCAGGGCGCGGTATTGGCGTTCGGTCAGCGCTTCGCTGAAGGCGCGGTCGATCTTCGCCATGACGTCGGCGCGCTCGGTGACGGCTTCCGGGCTGGGCGGGGACGGGGTGGTGGGCGATGTTGTCGGCAGCAGGTCACCGTCGGCGGTCAGGTCGTCCAAGCTGAAGTCCTTGTAGCGGGCACGGCGCAGATCGCTGATAGCCAAGCGCACCGCAATGCGGTTGGCCCAGGTGGTAAACAGGCTTTCACCCCGGAAGGTGTCCAGGTTATCCATGATGCGCATCAGGGCGTCCTGTGAGAGGTCCTCGGCCATCTGTGTGAGTTCCTGGCTGGAAAGCTCGCGCAGGTCACTGCGTTCCTGGCTGAGGTAATACAGAATGCTGCGCTGCAAGCGGGTACGCAAGTCTTCCAAGGCGCTGTCTTGTACCATCGGATCAGGGCTGCGCAGGTCCGCGCGCCATTCGTCATTCGTCCGGCTGCGTGCGGCCATCAGTCAGCTTAGTTCCGCTCAAAGCTGATGCGCACGACCAGGTAGCCCAGGCGGATGTCATCCCCATCGCGCAGCACACGCGGCTGGTTGGTAATCAAGCGCTGGCCGTTGAGGAAGGTGCCGTTGGGGCTGCCCAGATCGGTGAGGTGCAGGTTGCCGTCGCGCCGTGTGATGATTGCGTGCCGCCGCGAAACGCCCTTGTCGCGGGCCTCGAAATGGGTCAGGTCTACGTTGGGCGCGGTATTGGTGTCCGGGTCCAGGCGGCCCAGCACCAGCTCTTCCATCTCGCTGGTGTCGAAGGTCAGCACATGCTCATCGCCGTTCAGAGTCACGTTGAGGTGGATGCGGTCAGTGTAACGGGAGGACCCCCAGCGCGGAATGATTTCTTCAATATCAGTGTCGCCCAGGGCTTTGGTGGCCGCACCCTGTAATGGATCAAAAAGCGGTGCACCGCAGTAATCGCAGATTTTCGCGCCGTCGCGGTTGTTATGATTGCAGTTTGGACACTTCATGGCGGTGTATTCTCCCGATAACCTATCCGCTATCACGCCAGCCAAGCTGACGGACTCAGAGATGGGTGATTGTAGGTTACGCGGATTATACCACTAACGCGCGGGCTTGGCAGAGGCACCCTGGCGACGGGTACAGACAATCCGGCACGGCGCTCATAAACTTCATCGTGAAAAACGTAACGAGCTGCGCTAAAATGACCCTGGTTTAGTGTGAAAGGTTTTGTTAATGAGCCTGCCTATTGTTTTAGCGCACGGTGTCCTGGGCTACTGGGATGAGATGATCTTCCTCGGCGTAGTGGTGGTTTTCCTGGTAATGATGGGACTCAACTGGGTGCGCAGCCGCGCCGAAGCCCCCGACCCTGACCCCGCGGTCAGCGCGTCTTCATCGTCACCGGACAGCACGCCATCCGACGCGATGCCGTCCAGCGGCGACCGCTTCCAGCTTGATTAAAGCGTGAGCCGCCGCCCGATGAAGCGCCTCAAACTGAGAGACCGCCGCGCGTTCGTGCTGCTGTTGATTGCGCTGAGTGCCCTGGCAGCACTGCTGTTGGCCGCACCACCTACCGTGTCGGCCCATGGCTATATCGTGCGCGCTGTCCCGGAGGACCGCGCCGTGCTGGAGCGCGCGCCCACCCGCCTGCAATACTGGTTCAGCGAGGGCCTAGAACCGGATTTCAGCACGGTCAACGTCCGCGACCAGGACGGCAATGTGATCGCATCCGGCGGCGTGGACCCACTCAACGACTCCCTGCTGAAAGTACAGCTTGAGCCAGGCCTGCCGGAGGGTGCGTACATCGTAGAGCTGCGCCCAGCCTTCGCCAGCGATGGGCATGTCGTGGCCGAAAGCCGCGTGTTCTTCGTCGGTGAGGAAATCGGCGGGGTCAGCGGCCAGGCCGCCAGCGATCAAGCCATCCCGTTGGAGGTCGTGTGGCGCAGCATCACACTGGCCGCGACCGCGCTGCTATTCGGCGTGGTGGCGGTGTATGCCTGGGTGCTGGTGCCCGCCTGGGGCAGCGCCAAGCACCCCGCCGGCCTGCTGCCACCGCGAGTCATGCGCCGGGTGCGCGCCGTGATGAGTGTCGCGCTGTTGATTGCCATCGCGGGCAACGTTTTAGCGCTGCTTCAGCAGACCATGGTCTTTTTCAACGTGGACATAGCGCGCGTCATCAGCGGAAACCTGTGGGCTGTCGTGCGCATCGGCTCGCGCTTCGGCGACATCTGGAACTTCCGCATGGGCTTCTTGCTCATCATCGGCGCGATGCTGCTTGCCAGCATGTACTATCACACACGCCAGCCCAAGACCGTGCGGCCCTTCCTGGCCGCCAGCACCTGGATCGCGGCGCTGGTGCTGGGGTCCCACAGTGCGCTGAGCCACGCCGCCGGTGCGCTGGTGCTGCCCTGGGTGGGCGTCGTTGCCGACTGGATTCACCTGACGGCAGTGGCCTTCTGGGTCGGCGGTGTTGTTGCGCTGACGCTCATCCTGCCAGTGGCGCTGAAGCCCTACGAAGGCGACGCGCGGCGCTTGGCGCTGCTGGCGGCTATGAGGCGATTCTCGCGCTTTGCCACGGCGGCGCTGGTATTGGTCATTGTCACGGGCCTGTACAACGCTTCGACCTGGTACTTCACCCCTGCCGACTTACAAAGCACCTTTGCGCTCTCCTTGGCGGTCAAGGTCGGCATGGCAGCGCTGCTGGTGGCGGTGGGCGCGCTGCACCACATCGCGCTGCGCCCGGAACGCTACGCCCGCTTTGAAGGACTCATCCAGCGCACCAGCGGCTTTCTGCCTACGCTGCGCCTGGAGTCGCTGCTGGCTCTGGTCGTGCTGATCGCGGCGGGCTGGCTGTCCGCAACGCCCGTGCCAGTGCCGGAATTCGCCAACGAGGACGTGCCCGCCCCACGCGCAGAAACACAAGTTGGTGACATCACAGTCGGGCTAACCATCACGCCTGGCGGCCCCGGCGTCAACACTTACGACGCTCAGCTCATCGGCGCGGACGTCGGTGTCAAAACGACGATGCGTCTGGTGAAG
>CAYWGJ010000025.1:0-25079 GCA_964457835.1 uncultured Anaerolineaceae bacterium | reverse complement strand
CGCCCGCCGCCCCACGCCGGACCCGGCTAAGCAGGTCCAGCGTTTGCGCCGCCCTAAACCAACGGATTCGCCTAAACCAGAAGACGACTAACGGAGCTAAGCGGCGTCTTCTTCGTCATCGCCGCCGTCACCGTCGCGCGCGGCACGCGCTTGATTCGCCGCGTCCACGAGCTGTGCGTGATGCTCTACCTCGTGCATCAAGCCAAAGAGGAAGGCCGCCGGGGCGTTGATCTGGCCGATCACTTCGATAAAACGCTCGGACAGCTCGCGCGTGGTGTCTAGGTCGGGCGCGTCCGGCCACATATCCAGGGCAGCCAGGCGCATCCGGCGGCTTTCTTCCAGGCGCTGCACGCACTGTGCCTGCGTGGTGATCTCGCGCCACGGCGTCTCGTAGCGCAGGCGCGGTTCTTTGGTGTAGCGGATGCCCCGCGCCAGGATGCTGCTGTAGGCGGCCCATTCTTCGGTGCTGGCGGTTACATGGGCGATCAAGTGCGCCACGCTCCAGCCGATGTGATCTTCGCCTGCCACCGCATAGGGATCGTGGGCGTCGGGGTCATGCGGCTCAAACACCACGTCGGCGTCGTCTAGATCGGCGATCAGGTCCAGCATGAAGTCGATGCTCTCGTTCGCGGCGCGGCGCAGGGCTTCAACGCCCAGCTCGGCGGCAAAGTCAATCGGCTTTACCTCACGCTGAATGAGGGGGGTCAGGTCAAGTTTCATAGGGGTCTGCTCCTCTGACGGGTTGTCTTCCGGTGATGACACCCCCCTGACAGCGCTCCACGCGCTGGTCTTACCCGGCATAGACCGCGTAAATTCCGTCTATTCATCAGATGCTGATTCTGCGGCGTCTTTTTGGTGGTTACGAATCCGAGTGCGTGCCTCGTCCAGCGTTTGCACAAGGTTCGGGGATTTGGGGTTAAAACTTATCCCAAGCGTGCGCCACAGCAAACTGATGTAGGCCTGTTCCCCAACGACCACCAACAGGATCGGGTCCCCTATGCGCCTGCCACGGTTGAGGTGTGGGGAAGGCGCACCGCGGGGAATGTGTCGCGTTTCTGAGAGGTCAGTAATCTCATAGTATTTTTCAATTTCGCTGTCCACTATCACCTTGACTTGGTCAAGTGTGGATTGATAATCGTTCCAGTCCCAAACACCGATGAAACGCACTACAATCACGTTGTCTAAGTCTTGGTCAATAAAGGTTTCGATAGGCATTGTAAGTCCCTCCCAACTAGGATGATGTGTCTGTATCGGGCGCTGCCTGCGGGCTGCCCGCAGTAGCGCTGTGGTCGATGCTGGGCTTGCGGTGGGCGTCGGGGCGCTGGAGGTAGTCCAGGGCAAAGTCGATGGTGGTGTGCACGCGGTCCTCGCCGTTCATCATGTGATCCAGCACTTCCTGCACGCTCATCTTGAACTCGCCCCGATGCACATGCAGCACCCGGATGCTCGTGTCATCGGCCAACCACTGCACGTAGCCCATCATCTGCTGCAAGCCCGTGAGGATTTCCGTGCGCACCTGTTCCAGAAATTCCTCATGGGTGAACTGTGCCCAGTAGGGCGCGGCCCGATCGGTGAACAGCTCGTGCGCTTCCAGGCCCATCGCCTGCCAACTCTTCTTCGGGTGGTCGCTCATCGTCAAAGCGCTCCTTACATTCTGTCTCAATCAGATCAAGTGACGGCATCAGCGCACGCTCAACCCTGCACTTGCGGCGCAGCACCTGATAGAATTATAGACTATGTATGGCGCTGTGCCCGTGCAGCACCCGTGCAGCACCCGTGCAGCGCCTGCACGCATCAGCAAGACCAATCATTTTGATGAGGAGTCCTTCTGCTATGAGTCAGGAATACGATGTCGTCGTACTGGGGGCCGGCCCCGGCGGCTACGTGGCCGCGATCCGTGCCGCACAGCTGGGCTTGAAGACCGCCATCGTCGAGAAACAGTACTGGGGCGGCGTGTGCCTCAACGTCGGCTGCATCCCGTCTAAGGCCCTGCTGCGCAATGCGGAGCTGGTGCGCCTCTTCACCCACGAAGCCGAGACCTTCGGCCTGCACGTGGACGGCACGGTCACCGCGAACTACGCCGCCGCCTACAGCCGCAGCCGTGAGGTCAGCGAACGCCTGGTCAACGGTGTGAAGTTCCTCATGAAGAAGAACAAGATCAGCACTTATGACGGCTGGGCGACCTTCACCGACGACCACACCCTTAGCCTGGCACTCAACGACGGCGGCAGCGAAACCCTCAGCTTCAAGTACTGCGTGCTGGCGACCGGGGCCACCACCCGCCTGATCCCTGGTACCGCACTGAGCGAGCGCGTGGTGACCTACGAAGAGCAGATCATGGAAGACAACGTGCCGTCCAGCATGATTATCGCGGGTGCGGGGGCCATCGGCATTGAGTTTGCCTATGTGCTGCATAACTACGGCGTGGACGTGACCATTGTCGAATACCTGGACCGCCTGCTGCCCCTAGAAGACGAAGAAGTCAGCAAGGAGCTGCGCAAGGTCTACAAGAAGATGGGCATCAAGATGCTGCTGGGCACCCGCGTCGATGGCATCGAGGACACCGGCAGCGGCGTCAAGGTGACTGTCACTACCCTGAAGGACGAGCAGCAGCAGGTCCTGGAAGCCGACAAGGTGATGCAGGCCATTGGCTTTGTGCCGCGTGTGACCGGCTACGGCCTGGAAAACACCGGCGTACAGCTCACCGAGCGCGGCGCAGTCGCCATCAACGACCACATGCAGACCAACGTGCCCCACATCTACGCCATCGGGGACGTGACCGCCAAACTGATGCTGGCCCACGTCGCTGAAAGCATGGGCATCGCCGCCGCGGAGCACATCGCCGGCCTGGACGTACAGCCCTTCGACTTTGTGATGATGCCGCGCGCCACCTACTGTCAGCCGCAGGTCGCCAGCTTTGGCTACACCGAGCAGCAGGCCCGCGACGCCGGCTACGACATCAACGTCGCTAAGTTCCCGTTCCAAGCCAACGGTAAGAGCCTGGGCCTGGGCGAGAAGGTCGGCTTCGTGAAGCTCATCAGCGACAAGCAGTACGGCGAAATCCTGGGCGCGCACATGATCGGCCCTGACGTGACCGAACTGCTGCCCGAACTGACCCTGGCCCGCCGCGCTGAGCTGACCCCCAACGAGATCGCCCGCAACGTCCACGCGCACCCCACCCTCAGCGAGGCCATCAAAGAAGCGGCTCATGGCCTGGAAGGGCACATGATTAACTTCTAGCCTGCGTACCACGCCCGTTTGCAGCGCCCCTTCCCTCATTTGGGGGGGAAGGGGCCGGGGGCACTGGCCCCGGTTTCAGTATCTCCTCAGCTTACTTTCATTTCTCCTTTACTTTGTTTGCTCAAATTTCAATTTGAAATGCAATTATATGAGGCTGACACATGCCAGGTTTCACGACAGACGCGGGTGTGACGCTGCATTATGAAGACACCGGGCCGATACAGGCCCCCGTGCTGCTGTTCTCGCATGGTAGCGGCTGGAACGCGGACCAATGGCAGCCACAGGTGGAGGCACTGCGGACCCTCTACCGCTGCATCACCTGGGACATGCGCGGGCACCGGCATTCCTCGCTGCCAGACGGCCCGGTCCAGGCCGACGACTTCACGCGCGATCAACTGGCCCTGCTGGATTATCTGGACGTGGATCAAGCCGTGTTGATCGGGCTGTCAGCCGGCGGGCACGTCGCGCTGCGGACAGCGGCACAGCATCCGGCGCGGGTGCAGGCTTTAGTGCTGATCGGCACGCCCTTCACCAACCGCTTCAACTGGTTCGAGCGCTACGTGCTGCCGGTCAACCGCCTGTCGATGCGCTTCTTGACACCGGGCCTGATCGGGGTCTCAACCGCGCTCATCCTGGGCCGCAACCCTGAGACCCGACGCTACATCGTGTCGGCCACGCGCGCCATGCGACACAATCATTACGTGCGCCTGTGGAACTGCATCAGCCGCATGGAAAGCCGCCATCTGTTAGGCGAAATCCAATGCCCGACGCTCATCCTAGAGGGTGACGGCGACTGGTTTGTCCATCGCCAGCAGGCCGAACTCACACGCCTGATCCCTGGCGCACAGCACCAGTTGATCCCGGATGCCGGCCACGCGACCAACCTGGACAATCCCGCCGCTGTCACTGAGGCGATGCAGCGCTTTTTGGCATCCGCAGCGCGGATGTCCTAGGCGTAGACAGCGGGTTGCAGCCTAGCGGCACATTCGCTCGGCATATGCTATGCTGTGGGCATACGCTTTTGCCGCGTGACGCGATAGGGAAAATGCCCCATGGCTTCTACAGAGTTTGCTACCCCCCCACCTGAGTCAGTGCTGCCCGAAGCCGCGCCGCCGCCCGAATCCGTGGACCCCGCCCCGGATTCCTACGCCGCCGAATGGAGCACCTGGACCAAGCGCGTTGTCAGTGTAGCGCTGCTGCTCATCGGCGTGTATTCGCTGAATTTCCTGATGCCCATTCTGACCGTACTGATCTTGGCCTACCTGCTGACCTTCCTTTTGTTCGTACCCATCGCTGCCCTGACCCGCCGCACGCGCTTGTCCTATGGGGCCTCGGTGGGGGTGGTCTACGGCACTTACATGCTGCTGCTGATTGTGTTCACGCTGGCCCTTTTGCCCCAGGTGATCCAGGCTGCTAACCAACTGATTAGCAACGTCCAGACCGGCGTCCGTGATGTAGCGACCTTTTTGGTGGACTACACGCCGGAGCAGGGCATCGTGCCCATTGTCGGCCAGGATGTAGACCTGAACTTCATCTTTGAGCCGCTGAGCCAGTCTGTGCAGGAAATCCTGGAGGGCTTCAATACGGGGGCCGTCGGCGGCGGTGCCAACATGGACGCGGGCGAGGTCTCCTCTGAAGCGCTGAACGTTCTGTTCAGCGGCGTGCTGACCGCCACACAGGTCGTCAGTGGGGCCATTGGCGGCATTGGCAGTCTCTTCAGCACCACCTTCTTGGTCCACCTGGCGGCGCTGCTGTTCTTGCTGGAGGTGCCGCGTTGGTACGCCACGCTTCACGCCACCGAGTCTGCGGCGCGGCGGCGTGAATACCTCATCATCGTCAGCCGCATCTATAAAATTTGGATCCAGTTCTTCCAGGTGCAGGTGGTCACCGGCGTGATTATCGGTACGATCACCTGGCTGCAATTCATCGTGATGGGCATTCCCTCGGCGGTGTTCATGGGTGTCTTCACTGCGCTGACCTCGTTGATCCCCAACGTGGGCGGCTTCTTCGCGTTGGTACCCATGTTCTTGATCCCGCTGTTCCAGGGGTCCAGCACCCTGGACATGGAACCCTTCGCTGTAGCGCTGCTGGCCGTGGCGATCAACTTCGGCGTGCAGATGATCTTCTGGAACGTGTTTGTGCCCAAGATGACCAGTGATGCGCTGGAGCTGTCGCTGCCGGTGGTGATCCTGGGGGTGTTTGTCGGCGCGTCGCTGGGCGGCATCCTGGGGGCCTTCCTGGTGGTGCCCTTCATCGGTTCGGTGCGCGTGTTGGTGATCTACGTGCTGCGCAAGCTCAGCGGTGGGGACCCCTACCCCGGTGAACCGGAGCCGGACCGCTGGAATCGCGTGTTGATGCGGCCTGTTCCAGCCGAAACTGGGGAATCGCTTGCCACGACCAGCTAACCTGTGATAGGCTGTTTGCAAGCTGACACCCCGTCATTGTCAAACACCGCTGATTGTTACTGCCAACGGCCCCGTGCGGCTCACGCAGGCTCAGTTTATGTATTTGGGGTGCGGTCCATTGTCTCACGTTGAGTCTGAGTATACCGCTATGATCGATAATACCGTTTCCAGCACCAGCCTGTCGCTGACGCGCGCCCAGCGCCGCAAGCAGCGCACCAACGTCCGCCTGCGGGATGCCGCGCAGCATCTGATCCGCCAGCGCAGCTATGAAGCCCTCACTGTGCAGGACATCATCCAGATGGCCGACGTGGCGCGCGGCACCTTCTACGTCCACTTTACGGACAAAGAAGACCTGGTGTGGACGCTGCTGCGCGAACGCCTAGACCGCCTCGACGCGGTGCTGATGGCTTTAGTCCGCGACGAACCGCGCAGCCGCCGCCCTTACCTGGTGCTGTTGGCGATCTTCGAGTTTGCCGGCCAGCACCGCGACCTGGTGAGCGTAGCCGTCGGCCCCAACAGCCACCCGGCCTTCACCGAGCGCGTACACAGCTACTTCACCCAGGTGATCGACACCACCATCAGCAGCGAGCTGGACCGCCCCGGCCTGGCTTTTCCGCCCGGCTTCCTGGGCGAGTTCGTCGCGGGGGCGCTGCTGCGCACCCTCAACTGGTGGTTCAGCCACGACACCGCCAGCGATTACGGCCCAGCGGAGGTCGCGCTGATGGTCTACCGCATGGTCTTCCGTGAAGCGCCGTAAGTACCACATCATTAGCCTAGAAACACGAGGACACCACCTATGCTGGAAATGCTTCGCACGCTGATAGACTACACCTACTGGGCACACAGCCATGTGATCGCCAGCGCTGCCACGCTCAGTCACGCGGATTACATGCAGCCGCACGGTTACTCGATTGGCTCGGTACACGCGCAGTTGGTACACACGATGAACGCGGAAAACACCTGGCTGACGCGCCTGCAAGATCAGCCGGCCACCCCCGCCTTCGACCCAGTAGATTTTGCCGACCTGGACGCCGTAAAAAGTCGCTGGGCACAGGTCGAGGCTGCGCTGCGCGGCTATGTGGCCGCCCTCAGTGCCGCCGATCTGAACCGCGAAATCGCGTATCATAAAAGTGACGGTACCGCGTACCGTCAAGGCGTGGGCAGCATCTTAATGCATGTCGTCAACCACGGCACCGATCACCGCGCGCAGACACTGGCGCTGCTGCATCAGCGAGGGGCGGCTACCCGTGCCCAGGACCTGATCTTCTACCTGCGCGAAAAAGCGACCCCGCACATCTAAAGCCCTATCCCACACAAAGCGCCCCACTTGCGGTCTGCAAGCAGGGCGCTTAACCTGACTGATGACATCCGGCTGATCCGCTGTCAGTCCGCAGTGTTGGCCGTGATGTCGCAGCTTGTGCCTTCGGTGGTGCTGCACGTCACCCCGCTGGCCGTGAAGGACCCGGCGTCCAGGCTCCACACCACGTCATTCAGGTTTTCCAGGCTCACACGCGCATACACACGGGTACAGCGCACGCTGGCGGGCAGCGGGGCGTCGGGCATGTTCGGGTAAGTAGCGACCAAGCAAGAACCAGGCCGGAAGTCCGCCAGGTTATAGGGCGTGCCGCTGGCTGGGTCTACGTTCATCACCCACAGCTCCGGGCCGACATCGCCCGCGCTGCTGCTGAGCGTCAGCTCGGCGAGGTCCAGGCCAAAGGGCGTGGTGTTGATGAGCACCAGCGTCTCCGGGGTCCACACGGCGCGGATGAAAGCGCGGGCGGCCTGGCTGGGGTCGTTGGTGTCCACGCGCGGGTTGCTGCCGAAGGCTTCGATGGCGGCTAGGTCTGCGTTGGGCAGATCAAAGTCGCAGGTGGTGCCGCTGTCGGTGGGGCATTCTGCGGCGGTCTCGCCGTTGACCAGCGCGCTGAAGATCGCCGCCTGCCATACTTGGTCGTCTGGGTTTTCTAGGGTGGTCAGGCTGGCGGTGCGGGTGCAGCGCACGCCTTCGGGTAGGGCGGTGGTGGGCGCGTTGGACAGATAGGTTACCAGGCAGGTGCCGGGGCGCAGGTTGGCCAGGTTATAGCTCATGCCGTCGGCGTCAGTGCCCATCACCCAGGTATCCGCACGGACCGCGCCCGCGTCGCTCACCAGGTCCAGGCCGCTGAAGTCCGCGCCGCTGCTGCTGATGTTGATGAGCACGAACACGTCACGGGTCCAGATGGCACGCACGGGCACGCTGCGGGGGCTTTGCTCCGGCGCGCGGAAGTCCGGGCCGCCGCTGGCAACCGTGATGTCACAGCTCGTGCCCTCAGTGACCGAGCAGGCCGCGCCCTGGGTGTCGCCCACAAAGGGCGTAAAACCGCCCTGAGCTAGGTCCCAGACTTGCGTGTTGACGCCCTGCGCGCGTGTAAACGCGACGATGCGCGTGCAGTCCGCGCCGGGCGGGGTCTGGTCCACGCCGCCCGCCACGTACACCACCAGGCAGGACCCAGGGCGCACGTCCGTGAGGCTGTAGTAGGCCCCAGTCTCATCGGTGAGCAGGGTCCAGTCGCCCGGGCCAATTTCGCCGCGTTCACTGACGAGGCGTAGATTGGTCAGGTTGACGCCCTGCTCGCTGGTGTTGATGAGCACAAAGCTGTTAGGGTCCCAGATGGCGCGGATGGCGGTGGTCGGCTGGCCGTCCTCCTGAGCGACAGCGCTGAGGGCGGTCAGCACCAGCAGCAGGCTGATGAGCAGGGTCCGGGTAGCGCGGGTGCGTGGCATGTTAAAGTCCTCCTGTTAGGTATACATGCAGTCTGGATTATAGTAAGTTGCCCTGAAAGCGCCACCGTCAGTTTGCAACGTCCAACTGGATGCTGCGTATACAGTCGTGGACCCCAATGCACACAGGAGCCGTGCAGAATGCGCACCGATTGTCAGCTTGAGATCGCGCCCGGCATCACCGACGCCGAGCGCCGCGCCGCCACCGCCATCTACTACGCCGCCTTTGCCCAGAAGCTGCGCCCCATCCTGGGACCACTGGAACGCGCCGAGAACGTGCTGGCCTCGGACCTGCACCTGGATCGCTGTATCGCGGCGCGCTGTGACGGGCAGTTGGTCGGCCTGGCCGGGATCAAGCACGCGGGTCGGGGCTTTCTGGATGGAAGCTGGGGTCCTTACGTCAAAGCGTACGGCCCGTTCAGCGGCAGTTTTCGCCTGTTGCTGCTGGCCTTGGCGGATCGAGGCAAACAGCCCGGCGTCATGCTGATGGACGGCATCGCGGTAGACGCCACTATGCGCGGGCGCGGCCTGGGCACCCAGCTCTTGCAGGCCGTTATCGACTTTGCCCGCGCGCAGGGTTACACGGCGGTCCGCCTGGATGTGGTAGATACCAATCCCCGCGCCCGCCAGCTTTACGAGCGCGTCGGCTTTGAGGCCGTGGCGACACACCGTTATGACTTCCTCAAACGCCTGGGCTTCACGGCCTCCACGGAGATGCATTACCGGCTGTGAGCAGACTCGGTAACTGCGCGGTCAACACGCGGTCAACGCTGGGTAAAGGCGGCCCCGGACCTGCGGTCTAATGGGTGTACGACCGTATCGAATGGATGGAGACCAAGGCACTATGCGACTGCGTTTGATTGTGCTTTTCATCGGGATTGTCGGGGTGGGGCTGCTGGCGGCGGTGCTGTTGAGCGCCACGGACGCCCCCGTCACCACGGATACAGCGGCCATCACGGACGCGGACGGCGCGGACGTGGGCTTGCGCGTGGGCCAGCGTGCCCCAGATTTCAGCGCGCCCACCTTGGACGGCGGGCGCATTGCGCTTTCCGACCTGCGCGGCGAGGTGGTGCTGCTCAACTTCTGGGCGACGTGGTGCGGGCCGTGTCGAGTCGAAATGCCGGACTTTCAGCAGCAGCACGAGGCGCTGCGCGACCAGGGCTTCAGTGTGCTGGCCGTCAATAACCGCGAGCACGCCGATCAGGTGGTCGCCTTCCGCGATGAGCTGGGCCTGACCTTCCCAATCGCACTGGACCCCACCGGTGCGGTGCAAGACCAGTACGCGCTGTTCAGCTACCCCAGCAGCTACTTGATCGACCGCGACGGCACGGTCCTGGCGCGACACTTCGGCGTGCTGACCGGGGACGCACTGGCCGCCCTGTTGGACGAGGCACTCAGCCCCGCGTCGTAATCACGTCGTCGATTTTCCTGCGCCGTCCGCTGGTGAAGATCACCGGTATCAGCAGCATGATACCCAGTTCGACAATCCAGTAGATCAGTGTTTCGGTTTGCGGCAAAAACGGGAAGTAGTCGTCAAAGAAGGGGATGAGCTGCTCACCGCGCACCGGCTGACCGCGTGTGTCGCCTGTCAGTATCACGAAGCCCAACACCCCGCCTATGCCGTATTCGGCGCGCAGCCGTTGATCGAAGGCATCGCGCGCCTCAGCAGTGCTGCTGACCTGTGCTGCGCGCAAGAAATCGTTGTACTGTGCGTTCCAATAGGTGCCGTAGATCAGCAGGCCGGTAATCAGCGCCAGCACCACGGTCAGCGGACCGCGCACGCGCAGCACACCCAGCACGACGTTCAGCGCCACGCCGCCCGCCGCTGCTGCGATCACGGGAAAGACGACGAGCTGGTAGTCGGTGATCTGTGTGCTGTAGTTCAAGGCCAGGCCGATGAAAATGGCAATCACGCTGGTGATGAGCAGGGCCAGCGCGCCGCCGACGTACACGGCAGCGTTGAGGTCCTTGCTGCCTAGGGGACGAATGACGGTGTTGTCGTCACCGGGGATGGGGCCGATGGGTGACACGTAGTTAACGCCTTCCATCACGCCGTCGGGGTCGGCGGTGGCGATGCTCAGCTTCTGCACCATGGCCTCGGCGCGGGGGTCATCCATGCGCACGAGCAGCTCGCGAGCCTGGTTGTAGCGCTTGTCGCGGATCAACGCTTGAACGCGCTGCATCTGTTGGTTCGGGTCCTCAATCGGTGGCATGGGGTGTGCTCCTGTGGTCATGGACACATGGCCCCATTATACCGCGAATGTGCTACAACCCACTGGCCCCCGACACGATAGGTCGCAGTGCCGCCGCCGACACCCGCATTAGGTCAATCAGCGGTGTCGTCGGCATGGCGTTTAGCTTTTCGGCGGGTACTCAATCTCGGTGAGCACCTCAACGATGCGCGTCCAGGTGGCCGGATCGTCCCACTGTACGGTGATGGTCTTAGCGTCAGTCACGCCTTCGACCTGCTGCACGCCGTCGATCTCGGACAGTTCGGCCTTGATCGTGTTCACACAGCCATCGCAGCCGATGTTGGGAATGGTGACGGTCTTCGTTTCCATGGGGGATGACTCCTTCAGTCAGCTTACAACACGGTCACTGCGTGCATGATAACACAGCCGCCGCTTAATTCAATTGGCCGGGTTTGTGGGCGCGTCCGATGTGCAGCCGCCCGGTCTGCCCGTTGACTAAGGCCGAGCGCAGGTCGCCGTCCTTCTCAATCACCGACACCGACCACACCGGTTTCAGCAGCATTGAAAAGCTCATCTGCTTAACCATGGAGAAGACGTTGACTTCCACCTCGCTGCTGCCTGTGGTGACCTTGTAGCGCTGGCGCATCTGCCGCCCGATGATCTCGTGGGCGGTCATGGCGGCCTGGTCAAAGTCGATCTGGTATAGTTCGGCGCTGTGTTGTGCGATCAAGTCGGGTTTGTAGCGCACCGCGTGCTTGAGATGATAGTTGTCGATCTTGTGGAGCTGCTTGGCGGGCGGGGATTTCACCGCAGGCACCGAGACGTTGTTCGCCATCTCCGGCAGGGTTTCTTGCATGTAAGCCGACTGCGCCAGGTTCATGCCTGCGCCGCCGACCCGGCTGCTCTCGCCGCGTAGGTCGCGGGTGGTGCGCTTGACCTCGACCACAGCGTCGAACATCCAGAAGGGTAGGAAGACACCCTCAATTTCTAGGCGCTCCACGTTGTTGTTGACGAACCAGCCCTTGATGCGCTCCATGCGCCCTTCTAAGCGTTCCTTCACGATCTCTAAAGCCTGCTGGCGCGTGATCCTAAAGGGGATCAGTGCGTCGGGCTGTTGCAGCGCGCCCACGGCGTCGGTTTGCAGCACCTGGCTGGAGCCGCAGAACGGGCACTGATGCTTGAGCTGTTCAGCGGCGGCGGTGCGCGTGGACCCGCAGGCGCTGCACTGGATCCAATGCGTATCGACGACCCATTGCACCGCCTGTGAGCGCCGCTTGATGATGGCCTGGCTCAGTGACTGCATCCCGCTGATGCCTGCCTGCGGCTTGGCCTGGCTGTGGCCGCAGCTCTCGCAGACCAGCATCCCGCTTTGTGCGTCGGCGTGCAGGTTCGGCGAGCCGCAGCGCACGCAGTTCAGCTTGGTGCCGCTGGCCTTGACCGCCCCGCCCACCGCGCGCTGTTGGGGCATGCTGTACTCGTCAAATTCGGCGTCCGGGTTAATCTCGCCGTTGAGGATCATCAGCTCGCGGATGCCCTCGGCGTTGTTCGGATCATGAGCCAGCAGGGTCGTCAGGTGATCGCGGCGCGCGTCGGCATCCGGCAGGATGCGCCCCAGCCACAAGTGCGCATCGGTGAAGTCGTGGCGGTAGTCCAGGCAGCGGCGTAGGTTGTGGATCAGACCGTCCCAGTCCTGATGACGGGCGCAGTCCATGGCGGTGGTGTAGGCCGCTTCCACGTAAGACTCCACGCCGCCGGGATGCGTGATGCGGTAGCTGATCGGGTACTGGCTGGGGTCCGGGGGGGCAGCTTGGGCGCGCGCTTTGGCTTTGGGCGTTTCATCTAAGGGGGCGGCGTGGCGCTCATGGACGTAACCGCAGTGGCTGCACTCGGTCTTCTCACGGGTGACGACAAAGCTGCGCTCCATGCCGCATTGGGGACATTCACGCGGGGCCAAAGGCTGAAGGCCGCGTTTTCTGAGCTGACTCATGGTTGCATTCCCTCGTGATCTCGGTCAACCGGTCTGCCTCTATAGTACAGTGGAGTGCGTATTTGGCGCATTAACGCTTAAAAATGAGTAAAAAATGAGCGATGCCAAGTGAGTTGTAATGCTTATTTATCGAACTTTCACTGTTTCAAATGTAAAAAAAAGGCCTGTAAGCGCGCAACTTGGTGTAGACTGAAGTTCGTCAAGGGAGTACGAAAAAAGTATACCCTAAGTTTGTCTACCGCTTGTCTTACCTTGCTCTTCTACTGGAGATGAAACGCCATGTCTCATCCCTATTTTGTCACCCTGCCGGATGTCGATGAAATCTGCCGCGCCGCGCGCAGCATCACGCCGCACATGGCCCAGCAGATTATACAACTGGTGCGCCAATACACCCGTGATGACGACGCGCGCCTGGCCCTGATTAACGACATCTGCGCCGAAGTGGAGCAGCACGGCGCGGAAGCCTGGCACGACATCCGCTGGCAATTAGTCGTGAGCCGCGTCAACAGCCTCAGCTCACAGATCAACGATACTATGGGGCGTTACGCCCGCCGCTGAGCGCTTCAGTGCTGGCCCTTAGTCGTCCGCTGCGGTGGGCAGGGTCGCCAGCACTTGGCCGTTCAGCGCCGCGCGCAGCGCATCGCGGTCGTCCCAGGGATATTCTACGTCGCCAAAGGCCATGCTCTGCTCATGGCCCTTGCCGCATACCATCAGGATATCGCCGGGCTGTGCCATCTGGCAGGCTTGGTAAATCGCTTTTCCCCGGTCCCGCACCCGGATGAAGGTCTCGCCTTCCACCCCACCCGCATTGACACAGCCCTGAGCCATCATCGCTAAAATGTCGTCCAGTGACTCCGTGCGCGGGTCTTCCGCTGTCAACACGGTGAAGTCCGCCAGGCGCGCGCTGGTCTCGGCCATCAGGCGGCGTTTCTCCACGTCGCGCAGGCCGGCGCTGCCGAAGACGGCGATCAAACGTTTGCCCTCAGCTAACAGCGTCCGGGCTGCCTTGAGTGCCTGCGCCAGTGCATTAGGCGTATGCGCGAAATCGACGATGGCCGTGTAATCCTGTCCCTGGTCGATGCGCTCCATGCGCCCGCTGATGCCTGTCACCCACGCCAACCCGGCCTGGATGGTGGCCTGGTTCACACCTAGGGTGTGCGTCAGCGCGATGGCGGCCAGTGCGTTATGCACGTTGAAGGCCCCAAACAGTGGCGACTTAAAGGCCGCTTCGCCCACGTTGAAATAAGTCGCGTCCGACTCAAAACGCAGCTTGTCGGCGCGGGCGTCGGCGAAGGCGTCGATGGCGTAGCGCACTTTGACGTCGGCGGGGATGGCGTAGAAATAGGCGGCGTTGGGGTCGTCGTTGTTCACCACGCTGACCTTGGGTACGGTGGTGTTGGGCGCGGCCTCTTCGACTTCATCGGGGGCGGTGGCCGGGACGCGCGTGCCTTCCTTACGCACCGAGCTGCTGAGCATGTGGAAGAGCTGGGCCTTGGCGTCGCGGTAGGCCTCAAAGCTGCCGTGATAGTCCAGGTGTTCGTGGGTGAGGTTGGTCAGCACCGCCGCGTCGAAGTCCACGCCCTTGAGCCGCCCCTCCGCTAGGCCGTGGCTGGTGGCCTCCAGGACGGCGTGCGTCATGCCGCGCGCGACCATCTCGGCCAGGTAGGCCTGGACCCTGGGCGCGGTGGGCGTGGTGACGTGAAAGCCGGTGTCCTGGGCCTGGCCGCCCATGTCAGCGGCAATGGTGCTGATGAGGCCCGCCGTGCCGCCCGTGGCGATTTGCAGGATGCTGTGGATCAGGGTGCTGGTGGTGGTCTTGCCGTCCGTGCCGGTAACGCCGATGACGACCAGCTGACGCGCCGGGAAGTCATGGTAGGCTGCCGCCAGCAGGCCTAGATAGCGCTGCGTATCGCTCAAACGCACGTAGGGTACCGGCAGCCCGGTGATGTCGTCCTCACCGATGATCGCCGCTGCACCACGCTGGATGGCGTCGTCAATGTAGCGATGGCCGTCAACGTTCAGGCCGCGCCGCGCCACGAATAAGCCGTGCTGCTGCACCTCGCGGCTGTCCTCTACGACCGGGGCATCGACCAGCGCATCCGCGGTGACGCTGAGCACGTCGGTGTCGGGGATGGCTTCTAAGAGTTCGAAGACGGTTTTGGCGGCCATGGGGTTCACTCCGGGTGACTCTGCGGCAGATCAACGGGTACCAGTCTACCGCAGAATCACGCGGGGGAAAGGCTTACATCACGAGGTTGAACAGCCAACCCGTCAGCAGGATGGCGAAGGCCACGACGCCGACGAAGATCACCAGCAGTTGGGGCTTCAGCACCCGGCGTAGGATAATGAGTTCAGGCAGGCTGAGCGCGACCACGGACATCATGAAGGCTAGGGCTGTACCCAGGGCTGCGCCTTTATCCAGCAGCGCACTAACGATGGGGATCACCCCGGCGGCGTTGGAATAGAGCGGCACGCCCAGCATCACCGAAGCCGGCACCGACCACCACGCCTCCGCTCCCATCACGTCACTGAGCGCCTCAGCGGGTACGTAGCCGTGGATGACCGCGCCGATGCCGATGCCGATAATCACGAATAACCACACCTTGCGCACGATTTCCCAGGTCTTGTCAGCGGAGTCGCTGAAGCGCTCCCGCCAGGTGACCTGGATCATGGTGCCGTCCACGTTGCGGGGCTTGGCCTGCACCTTGTAAACGAAGTCTTCGACGTAGCGTTCCAGCTTGAGGCGGCCCAGCACCATGCCGCCCACCACGCCGATGAGAATGCCGGAAAACAGGTACATCACCGCCACTTCCCATCCGAACATGCCCAGCAGCAGCACCAGCGCGACTTCGTTCATGATGGGCGAGGTGATGAGGAATGAGAACGTGATGCCCAGCGGTATGCCCGCCTCAACGAAGCCGATGAAGAGCGGCACGGACGAGCACGAGCAGAACGGCGTCAGCGCACCGAAGAGCGACGCCATGAGGTTGCCCACGCCTTCCCCGCGTTTTTCGACCGCGGCACGCACCTTCTGCGTGTCGATGAAGGTCTGCGCGGTGCTGATGGCGAAGATCATGCCCGTCAGCAGCAGCATCAGCTTGGGCACGTCGTAGACGAAGAAGTTCAGCGACTCGCCGAGAGCGCTTTCGGGGTCCAGGCCCAGCAGCGAGAAGGTCAGCCAGTCGGCGATGGGTTGAAGGTTCTGGTAAGCAGCAAAGCCGAGCACCCCCAGCACGCCCACAACGGCGAAGGCGCGGCGGTCGGTGTCGATGCGGGGTAGGCGGCTGACATTGAGCGCCATGTTAGGTCCTTTCATATTCACAAAGTTGAATGTTAAAGCGGGTAAAACAGGCCCTGTCATCGCTGCACAGGGCCTAGTGGTTATAGAGCTAGGACGGCTGCTGCCGCGCCCAGGTGACGATCTGGTCGTGTTTCGGGATTTTGCCCGCCGACACGACCGTTTCGTTGATGACCAGGGCGGGGGTAGCCATCACGCCGTAGCTGGCGATGTCGCCGTAGTCGGTGACCTTGTGCAGCTCGTAAGCGATGCTGGCGGTGTCCAGCGCAGCGCGGGTTTCGCGTTCCAGGCGTTGGCAGTTAGGGCAGCCAGAGCCGAGCACTTTGATCTGAAGCATGGGGGTTGTCTCCTTCGATACGGGCATTTGAACAGAACGAACTTATGAGATTTCAGTAACGTTGATGAGGCTGCATTCTGGGCAGGCGCAGCCGTCGATCGTTTCCAGGCCGGGCGTATCCAGGGGGCCGTACAGCGTTTGCAGCAGGGCCAGGGTCGGCGCGTCATGCAGATGATAGTACACCTGCAAGCCTTCCCGCCGTGCACGGACTAAACCGGCCTCCCGTAGGGTCATCAACTGCTGCGATACATACGCCTGACGTTTGCCCAATGCCGCTTCGATGTGGCACACGCAGGTCTCACCGCGCCGCAGCATGTCCAGGATGTGCAGGCGTACCGGGTGGCTCATCGCCTTGAAGCGGTCCGCGTCGGTGGTGTAGCACACAAGGCACCTCTTAAATTCAACATTCTGAATACAGCATACAAGAATTCCGCAGCCTGTGCAAGTGCTGTCTGTCTTCCTTCATGGGTGACAAATGGCAGGCCGGTCCTCAGCCGGAGGATGCGGTTTCCAATGCCTGCTCACAGGCCAGCACGCGCAGCTTGTCCTCGTCAATGTCCTTGACGAACCGGCTGCGTTCGCCGTAGTGGTGGGGGGCCAGCAGGTACAGCCGATCCGAGGCGCGCGTCATACTCACGTAGAAGAGCTTGCGCTCACTGAGCAGGCGCTCCTCGGCATCGTCGCCCCACAGCCGCGGCGGTATGCTCCCCTCTGCCAGGTCCACCAGGAACACCACTGGGAACTCCAGGCCTTTGGCGCTGTGCATGGTGATCAGCTTGACGTGGTTTTCCAGCAGGCTGAAGTCATCGCTGCTGTAGCTGCGCATGGGGATGCTCTGGCGCGCCAGCCGGTTGGAGATGTCCTCCAGCGATTTCTTGTCGCGGGCCAGCACGGCCATGTCGCCGGGGCGGTAGCGTCCGCTCTGTGCCAGGCGCACGATCTGCTCGATCAAGTAAGTCCGCCCCGCGTCCTGGTCGTGGTACAGCGCCAGCACCGGCTTCGGGCCGCTGCGCTTGGTGCTGGTGGGCGCGACGTACTCATTGCTGGCCTGTAAGTCCTCAAACTGGGCCAACACATCCTGGGCAACGGCCAGAATCTGGCGCGTGTTGCGGTAGTTCTTCTCTAGGGTGCGGCTGCGGCTGCCGTGGATGTTGACGCCGCCCTCTTTCCACGGGATGCCGCGATAGTAGATGCTCTGCGCCGGGTCGGCCAGCAGGGTAAAGCCCTGACCCTTTTCACCCTGTCGCACCGCATTCGCCAGCACACGCAGCTGCACTGGCGTCAGGTCTTGCGCTTCGTCCACAATGATGGCTTCGTAGCGCGTTAAGCGGTCCTTGTAGGCCAGCAGGCGTCCGGGGAGCTGGGCGTAGCTCATCTGGCCTTGTGCGTTCATGGCTTCGACGTAGCGCTGATAAACGGCCCACACCAGCGGGCGCTGCCGCTCGCGGTCCAGGCCGGTGCCGCGCCCTACGCGGTCCACTTGTTGATAGGCGTCCAGCGTCGTCAGGTGGCGCGCGTCGATCACGCGGTCGAACTCGTCCTTGTAGAAGTATCCGTTCTTAGCGCGCAGGGTCTGGGCTTCGGGGCGCTCGTCGGTTTTGAGCACGGCGTCGTGGGCTTGCTCGATCACGCGCAGGCGCTCACGCTCGTCCATGAACTGCACCGGCTGGCCCATGGCTGTCAGCTGCGCCACCATCCAGCGCGTGGTGCGGTCCACCGTGACGCCCTTCGGCACACTGCCGTACAGTTCGGCCAGCAGCTCGCCGATGGCGCGTTCCAGCACGCGGGTATAGGTCAACACCAGCACGCCCTTTGGCTGCTCGAACAGGTCCGGCTGCTGATAGATCAGCTCGGCCAGGCGCTGCGTCCGGTAGATGCCGATGGTCGTCTTGCCGGAACCCGCCACCCCTTTGATGAGCAGCGGACCGTTGGTGTCCATGTTGACCAGGCGCTGCTGCTCGGCGTTGAGGTTCAGCATCAGGCGCTTGATGTGCCCCTGGCAATAGCCCTCTAGCAGGTCCACGCTGCTGCGATACAAAAGCTGTTTGGGGTCCAGCAGGATGTCTACGTCGTCGTCTTCACGGGTCAGCAGGTCGATCAAGAGGCCCTGCACGTTTTCCGGCAGGGGCAGGTCCCACAGGTCCTCGGCATCGCCCAGAGTCTTCACGTTCTCAACCTGGTCGTCAGGGACGCCGAAGAGCCGCAGTTGGTTGGGATGAAAGCGGTTAAACGGGCCGGGGGCGGCTTGCGTCGGCACAGTCACAGGGGCCGTGTCCGCCTCGGCAGCTTCGGCTTCCTGCCAGGTGGTGTCACTGATGCCGGGCAGGGTGGTCACGGCGTCGATGTCGGGGTGGTTGCCCACGCGCCACACGCCGATCTGCCCCTGGGGCAGGTATTCCCACAGCAGGCGATACTGGTAATTCACGCGCGAGCGCATGATCTTGCGGCCAGAGACCGAGCGCTGCTTTTCGGTGCCGAGGCCCTTGTGGCGGTAGGGATCATCGGCGATCATGCGCACGGTGTCGGTCACTTTGGCACGGATTGCTTTGTCTAAACGGTCTAGGTCACGCTGGAACTGTTTGGACATAAGGATGTCATACATGGCTGAGCCTCGCATCAGTGCAACATTGGCGGTGGGCAGCAGAGCGTGGGCGCGGTGTGTGTGGCCCCCCGCACACATACGAAAGGATACGTTTCTAGTGTAATCGTTATTGTGGCGTTGCAACCCTTAAGGTGGGGCGAGGCGCGGCAGATGCCGACAGTTACCCTCTCAAATTATCGATAATTTGTCCCCAAAACGTGCCGAGACCAAAACCCACGCTTGTGAGCCGGGGGGGGCTTTGTTAGTATGAATTAAACAGAGCTTGGCGCTCCAGGGTGCAGGCGGCGCAGCGGCCCCCCACCCCTTGACATCCACTTTTTTGGGATACTGTTTAATGGCTGCCTATCTGGTTGTAGATGTCGATGATCTGTTGCAGCGCTTCCGCAGCAGAGGAATCAACGTTGATATGCAAGAGCTGGCTGTGGGCCTGCGGGGCGGTGCCGCCCTGGCAGCAGGCCTCGTCAGCCCTGAACAGCTTAAGGCGATCGCCGTCGCGGATTGGCAAAAACACCGCGACAAAGGCAGTGCCGACCTTCAGCACTTCTTCCACGCCGTGGGCTACGAAGTCTTTGACGTGCCACGTCGTGAGAGCGTTCCCGACGCTCTGATTATCCACTACTTCAGCTATGACCCCGATCCTGTAGACGAGCTGATCCTGGCGACTACTAGCCGCGACCTGGTGCCCCTCGTCCGCCGCATCCGCAAAACCCGTACCGCACGCATCCGCATGTGGGGGTCAGAGGACGTGCTGAAGGGCACCGCCTTCGCCGACTCGGTGATCTTCCAGCCCATTGAGAGCATCCTGGGCATTCAGACGAAGAACGTGGCCGTCTACATCGACTTTGAGAACATCTCCATCAGCCTCAACGAGCAGGGCTTCGTGGTGGACCTGGACCACCTGATTACCAGCTTTGTGCGTCAGGCCAAAGCGCACGGCCACATCATCAAGATGGCTGCCTATGCCCCCTGGGGCAAGCGCGGTGCCCTGCCGCCCCTGGTGGATGCCAGCGGGCGCGAGATCGCCGACGAAGCCAGCAGCCGCCTGGCCCTAGCCAATATCGACCCTGTGTTCAACCTGCCCGGCAAGAACAGCGCTGACCTGCGCATCGCCAGCGACGTGATGAAGGACCTCAACCACAGCGACTCCGCTGACCTCTTCATCCTTGCCAGCGGCGACCGCGACTTCAACGACGTCCTGAACACCGTCGTGATGCGCGGGCACGCCGTGGTGGTGTGGGGTGTGCGCGGCAGCACCGCCCGCCAACTGGAAAACAACCCCGGCGTCACCGTCGAATATATCGACGACTTCACCAGCCTGCAAACCCACGACAGCCTCGGCCAGTCCACCCTGCTGGATGAACCAACTGAGGCCTTCACCCCCTCTCAATGGAGTAGCGTTGTGGTTCAGTTCGACCGCATCGCCAACGACCACGACGGCCAACAGGTGCCCATGACTGACCTGGTGGCTCACCTGCAACAGGCCGACATCGTCATCTCGCAAGAGCGCGGCGAAGACCTGGTGACGCAGGCGCTGTCGCTGGGCGTGCTGGTGCTGATGGACGCCCAAGGGATGCTGCAACTGAACCTGGAACACCCCGTGGTGCAGTTGACGCGCCTGGTGCGTGACCGTATCGCGCTGCGCGTTGCCAACACCCTACAAGTGCGCAACTGGGAGTACGTCAACTACGGTTTCCTGCTCAAGGGCCTGGCGATGGACCGCGAGTTGGAGCGCCCCGGCCTCAATATCGACGATCAATGGCGCTCACACTGGATCGACGCTCTGGTGCGCGAGGGCATCCTGGACCGCCAGCTCATCCCGCACCGGCACAACCCCGACGACCTGGTGCCGGTTATCAAGCTGGCTTCTCATCTACTACCCACCACGCCGCCTGCGCTGGGTGGACCCGCCGTGCCCAACGTGATCGCGCTTGAAGACGAGCAGAACTGGGCCGGGGTCACCCTGCATCAGCTCAGCCAGCAGGAACCCGAAACCGGTGACATGGTGCGCCGTATCGTGGTCAGTGTGGAACAGTTCACCAGCTTTCGCGGCTTTGAGTGGTGCCCACTAGGCAGCCTGCACCGCCGCCTTAAAGAATTTGACAACGGCATCAGCTTTCAGCGCGGCGTGGAATATTTGCAGCAAAACAAAGGCGCGGAGGTCAACGAGTACCCCAACCCACAGAGCAACTTCAACACTAAGGGCATCTCGCTGATGACGCGCCGCCGCTTTATCAAGGACGTGCTGCGCCAACGCGACCGCTTTATCGGCGTGCTGCTGGACCTCTACGAAGCCGACCAACCTATCTCCCCCGATACCGTGCGCGCCCATGCCCCGCGCGTGCGCTGGGACCTGGACTTGTGGTTTTCGATCATGGAAACCGAGAACGTGCTGAACGCGCTGCCTGGCCGCAGCGGGCACTACAGCCTGTTCCGCACCCATCACACCGTGAACCAAGTCGCCAACCGCCGCAGTGACGACGAAGAAGATGACGACGACAGCGCTGCGCCCACCCTCGTACCGAAATAAGCGTTACGAAGAAAGTAAAAAATCAGCCAAGCATTCGCTAATCCTGTAATTGCAACGATTCCTCAAGGGTTTGAGTCGCGTTTCCAGGGTATGATGCCTTTAATCAACATGGAGGCACAGTAAAATGGCAATTGAGTTCAAGTGGTACGACAAGGGTAAAGTGGTGTGTGTGTGTTTCGATGCCGACGCAGAGGCCGCCGACTTCTTGGCCCTGGACACCGGCCTGCGGCTTTACCTGGACGTGGCCGCGCAGCCCGTCAGCCTGTTGTTTGACTACAGCCACCTGCCCGGTGACCTGGACCCCAGCGCGTTCTACCTGCTGCGCAGCCTGAACCATCCCCAGTGCGGCTGGGTGATGGAATTCAAGGGGCGCTACATCGGCGACCTGGGCCTTGTCGAAGACGGCTACCTGTCCCTCCGCAGCCAGGATGACCCGCTGGGCCTCATCATGCATTCCCAGCAGGTACAGCGCCAGGCCGACCTGCGTCATTACCTGGAACCGCTGCCCGACGATGCCGCCCTGGAAGCAACCCGCCCCATGGACCCCGCCTCCTTCTATGAGGACGACTTCTACGGTGCTGAACGCGCCTATTACGGCTGATCCTTTTGCACACGACGCGCAGCTTAAACCAAACGTCTCAGCAGCGTCTTCCGTTTGGCCGCGCGTGACCCGTTTCAAGCACAGCGCCGGGTTCAGGGTGACCCCCTACTTGAACCCGGCGCGCTGATGTGTGCGCTAAATCGTCGTCGCCCACGCGCTGAAGGCCAGCACCAGCACCCCCAGGCCCGCATTCACCCAGGTGAGCTGTACCTCACGCCGCCGCAGCCGCTGCCAGGCCGCCGGGTCCCCTTTGCCGCGCTCCACTAACAGCGTCGTCCGCTCCAGGGCGGGCGTCACGCCGAATTGCAGCAGCCCCCCAGCCGCGATCATCCCCAGCAGCGCGATGTGCTTCAGCAGGATGACCCGGCTCCATGCGTTGTCGAACTGCATCAGCCCGTCGTAGTTGGGGTCGCCGGCCATCTGGACCATGCCAGTGACGATCAACACGGCCAGGCTCAGGTTAAACAGCGGGGCCAGGCGCTTACGCAGCCGCGTCAGCATCGCGTACAGCGCGGGGGAATCGGCCAGGGTGCGCCGCACTTCCGGCCACACGCTCAGCACGGTTAGCAGCAGGCCGCCGATCCAGATCACAGTTGCCAGCAGGTGGAAGAAAACGCTAATGGCAAGGATTTCGTGGCTCAAGGGGAATCACCTCATCCGGGGCTAGGGCGGGCACGGTCACGTCACCGCAGAGTTTAGGCATCCGCAGCAGGGCGTCCAGCGCCGGACGCAGCGCGATGTAGCCTTCGTCCAGGCGCGGCTCGGTGATGGCCCACCACCATTCTTCGTCATCGGGCGTCCAGGTCGGTTTCGCCAGATAGATTGCCGACATCAAGCCGACCCAGGGCCGCCAATGCGCCGCCGCGTATGCGTAAGCCTCGCGCAAATACTGCGCCTGCTCGTCCTGCGTCACCGCGAACCAAGCGTACTCCGGGTTCTGTTCATCGGTCGTCCAGCCTACTTCCAGGATTGCCATCTGGTGCGCGGCGTCACCGTTGCTAACCATGATCTGGCGCAGGTCCTCCACGCGGCGGAAGCTCATCCAGCGCTGACGTCCCATCGCTTCGGCGTCGTCAGGGCCGACCTGCGGCGCGTCGAAGCCCGGCGCATGGACGCCTACCACGTCAGCATAACGCTGAAAGCCTGCGTCGTACATTGCCTGCAAGTAGAGGTCGTCACGGTGGGCGCGGGCGTTGTGGTCGCCGGTGGGGGCCAGCCCGGCACTGATGACGATGGCGGCGGGGTCGGCGGCTTTGATGGCGTCATGACAGGCGGCCAGCAGCTCCACGTAGGCGGCGGCGTCGGGTTCCGCCCCGCCCCACTCGCGGCTGAGGTTCGGCTCGTTCCACACCTGGTAAGCGTGGATGCGCCCGGCGTAGCGATCCGCCAGCGTGCCACAGTACCCGGCCCAGCCGTCCAGGGCAGAGGGGGGGACGTCGGTGTGATCGTGATCCGCGCCCAGGTCATGCGCCCAGGCGGGCACGCCGCCCAGCCGCGCCACGACCCGTAGGCCGCGTGCGTCTGTCTCGCGCAGGATGCGGTCCGCCTGGCTGAAGTCCCATTCACCGGGCCGAGGCTCCAGATCATGCCAGGCGAAGGTCTGCTTGACATGGCTGAAACCCATCATGCGCGTCCAGTCCAGGTGAAAGCCGACCTCGCCGCCATCCCACCACAGAAAGGCCTGGATGCCGTAGGTCAGCGGCGTGAAGGGCGGGTCGGTGACGGCCTCAGCCGCGAAGGGGTCGGCGTCATCACGGGTGCTGAGGCCCAAAAGCAGCAGCAGGCCGATCAACAGGCCCAGGATGGCGCTCAGCATCAGGGTGCCACGCAGCAGGCTGGGTCGGCTGTGCGCTGTGGGTTGGGGTTCAGTTGCAGTCATAGTGTCCGTATCGCAGCGCGCCTCCTGTACGAATACGGGCGGCGCGCGCGGTCATCAGTCGGTCGTACTAGGGTTGTTCGCGGCGGGCGGCGGTCCACTCGGCCACGGCGTCATAGGCCGGGCGGTGCGCCCAGTCGGGGCCGATGAGCGAGTAGGGCACGTTGTCGTTGTTCGGGTTCCAGCCGGCCTGCGGCGCGTAGTTGAAGTTCCAGATGAAGGCCAGCCACACGAACTCCCATTCCTGCATCAGGTCCAGTGCTTCGATCAGGTAGTCGGACTGCTCTTGCAGGGTGTTGTCCTTGGCGAACTCAAAGCCCGCCGGGTAGCCTTCAAGGTCCTCAACGCTGGCCCAGCCGAACTCCGTGATGCACAGCTTTTGGTCGCCGCCCGCCACCGCGATCTTGCTGGCGTAGGTTTCCAGGGTGCTGCGGAAGCTCCAGGAGTGGTGCGGGTTGTCAAATGGCCCACGGAATTCCGCGTTGGGGTCGTTGGGCACGGCGTCCCAGGTATAGCGCGGGCTGATGTTGTAGCCGTTGTGGTGCACGCCTACGCAGTCGGTGTAGTTCAGCAGCCCGGCGTCGATCATGGCGTCCAGGTAGCTGAAGTCGTCAATGGCGCTGATGGTGCCGTCTGGCTCGGTCCAGCCGCCGCTGGGGGCCAGCGCGCCGCTGATGACGATAATGTCCGGGTTCACGGCCTTGATGGCGTCATGGGCACGGCGCAGCAGCTCCACGTAGTTTTGCGCGCTCAGGCCGTTGATGGACATCCACTCGCGGTCCAGGTTCTGCTCGTTCCAGATTTCGATGGCGTCCAGGTCCTCACCGAAGCGCGTTACCAGCTCGGTGAGGAAATTCACGAAGTCGTCGTTGGTGGCGGGGGGGCCGGGTTCGCTGAGGTCCGCGCCGGGTTCGCGCGCCCACTCCGGCGTGGTGACAATGGAGAACATCAGGTTCAGGCCGAATTCTTCGGCGGAACGGATCGCCAAGCGCACGGGACGCCAATTGTACTCGCCCGGTTCCGGCTCGATGAACTCCCAGGCCACCTGCTGCTTGACCCAGCCCAGGCCCAGCTTCTGCGACACATCGCGGTACCAGCCGTCCATGTGCTGACCGTTGAGGTCGGGCGGCACCTGCACCTGAATACCGGGTTGGAAGCGGGTGTCGTTAATCAGCGGCACGGCGGTGGGCTGCGGGGGCGCGTCGGTCGGCGGCAGGTCCGTAGCGGCCTGCGCCACGCTCGCGCTGTCGTCCT
>CAYWGJ010000024.1:0-26418 GCA_964457835.1 uncultured Anaerolineaceae bacterium | reverse complement strand
GACAGGGCGTCAGTGTCCAGGTCTTGGGCCTGGATGTACGGGCTGCGCAGCACGTCCAACAGGGCGCGGCGCGGAAAGTCGTCGGCGTGCAGGCGCAGCACTGCGAAGAGCACGGCAATGGGCGGCGTTTCCAGCAGAGATGCACTGTGATGCAGGCTCAGCGGCATGCCGTAGGCTTGGCCGATGGCGCGCAGGTGCTGGGCGTAGCGCTCGAAGTCACGCAGCGCGATGATGATGCCATCGGGTGAGATGTCGGTTTGCAGCAGCAGGCGCTTGACCCGCCGCAGCACAGCCTGGGTCTCACTGGCGGGGTCGGGTGCTTCGATGCAGTGTAAGCCGTCCGTGTCGCTGACGTAAGGTGTGGGGGCATGTCCCGGTGTGAACAGGCCGCTAATCAGCGCGTCGAGCTGCGGGTGGCGGTCCGGGGTGTGGGCGATGTGCTGCGCGCTGATGGGCACCCCGGCGGATTCACAGGCGGCGTGCAGGGCGCGGCGTGTCGTCTCGAAGCGGCGGCCTAGGGTCGTTTCGCGGCCTGGCACCGTGGTGAGCGTGACGAGGGTCTGCCCGACGCGCCCCGCCAGCAGGGTCAGCAGCTCGGTTTGCACGCGGGTGAACTGATCGTAGCCGTCCACCAGCAGCAGATCAACGTTAGCGGCCACCTGGGGCGAGTCGGCGGTGCGGGCTAGGGCCAGCCAGCCTTCCCCCTCAGTATCCACCAGGCGGTAGCGGCGCAGCGCAGCCTGATAGGCGGCGTAGATGCGGGCGATCTCGCGGTCCTTGCACCGGGGGCGGTCACGACAGCGGGCATCAGCGGCAGCACTGAAGTGGGCCGGGTCCACGCGGTTCTGCTTCAGCTCGTCGATCAGGTCCGCCATCACCTGCACGAAGCCCGGCGTTTCGACCACATCGCCCAGGTGCGGCAGCAGGCCTTCGTCGGCCAGGCGCGCGATCACCAAGCGCAGCAGGCCGAAGCGCCCGGTGTGCCCCAATCCCTGAAAGGGTTCCGCGGCCCAGTGCAGCAGCGCCCGGTTCAGGGTGTAGAAGCTGAAGAACTCGACGTTGACGTGCACGTTACGGGCCGCCCCCCCATCCGGGGAAGGCAGGGCAATCAAACGGTCACGAAATTCGTCTTCTTGGCGGCGGTTGGCTAAGAGCACCCAGGCACGGGCGAAGGGCCGCGCACGCAGGGTGTCGCTGAGGATGCGCAAGGCGGCGCTGGTCTTGCCTGCGCCCACGTCGGCCAGCAGCAGATGCAGCGCCATGGTGTTCAGACCGGGAAGAGCAGGTCAACGATGCGCGTGCTGGTGGCTGGATCGATGCGCGCTTCGTGCAGGTAATTGGGCTGTAAACGCTGCACCAGCGACCCCATGTGCGTAGCGGGCAGCCGGGGGGTCTTCAGCGTCAGGCGCGCCTGCGGGTCCGGCTCGGTAAAGACGACCACGCCGTAGACGGGCACGTCCGGCAGGCCGTTCTTAGCCAGATAGCTGCGCAGCGCTTTAATATCGACGATGCACTCACGGGTGGGGTCGATGCGGGCCGGCACCCAGCGCCCGGCCTCGCTGGGCGTGTCGGTGCCGCTGGCGATCAGCCACCGGTCACCTTCGTTAAGGAAGCTGCCGCGCGCGTCCGTAATGCGAAACACCAGCGCGCCCGGCGGCCCGATCAGTACCGCGTCGATGTAGCCCAGGCCGAACTTGCTCACGTTGCGGATCAGGGTGTAGCCCTCGTCAAAGCTGGCTGTCATCGACTCGCCGACGCGCTGGGCCAGTTTGTTGTCGGTGCGGAAGGTCGCTCCGCGCACCGCCACGCCGATGCCGATCAGCAGCACGACCGCGCCTAAGCCAATCAACAGCGTGGCGAAGCCTTCGTACAGGCCCAGGTTCGGGCTGGCGGGCGGCACCAGGCGGATCACGCGCAGGGTGATACCCAGCATCAAGGCGAAAAGGCCCGCTGCAACCAAGAAGAAGGCCACCTGCAAGAACTGGCGGCCACGCCGAGCCAATGCTCTAGAAGGCGCGATGTTTCGCATGATCGTCGTCGCTTTCGTGTGCGGAGGCGCTGCTGGGCTGCGCACTGCCTCCGTTATTCCGTGTCTGTGTTGGAATCCTGCTGCATCAGGCGGGCGCGGCGGTCGGCAATGATGCGTTCCAGCGTGGTTTGCAGCTCGCCGAACTTGGGCAGCGGCTTGTAGATCAGCTCATCGGCCCCGGCCCGTGCGATCACCTGGCGTTCTTCTTCCGGGGTGAGTTTATACGCGGTGGTCAGCACGATAGCGATGTCGCCCATGACTTTGCTCTGACGGAGGCGTTCGCCCACCGCCGGACCGTCGATGTCGCCCGGCAGCCGGATGTCAAGCAGGGCCAGCTCCGGCAGCTCACCTTGAAAGCGTGCGTTGTCTACGTCGTCGATCCATTCCACGGCTTCTTCACCGTCCACAAAGGCCACACCTTCAATGCCCCAGATGCCGAACATCGCCAGCAGAACATCGTAGATATCCGGTTCGTCCTCAACCACCATCCAGCTTGACAAGTTCCAGCCTTTCTGCCAATTAGCGAACGCAGCTTGGGCAGCCGTGCGCGTGGCCGCGCAGTCGGTCACAACCCGGCGCGAACGGCTTCCTCACCCAATCATACGTTCACTTGCGCGGTTTAGCAACTGACTTCCCTTAAGGACAGCCCCACAGCCCGCCGAGGGTGCTATACTTTGGATCAGCCCTATTGATGTGTTGCCCAAAGGAGGCACGTGATGCGCCTTGAATTTCTCCGCTACCGTTCCCCGGACCCTGCTGCCGCCGAGCGCCCGCCGCTGCTGTACGTGCATGGGGCCTGGCATGGGGCCTGGTGCTGGAATGTCCACATGCTGCCCTATACCGCGCGTCAGGGGGGCTATCACAGCTTCGCGCTTAGCCTGCGCGGGCATGGTGCCAGTGATGGCAGTGTGCGCTTCGCCGCCCTGGAAGATTACCTGGACGACATCGCCCAGGCAGCCGCGCAGGTTCACAGCGAGACCGGGCGTCAGCCAGTGCTGGTCGGACATAGCATGGGCGGCTATTTGGTGCAGCATTACCTAGCGCGCTATCGTCCCCCGGCGGGGCCGTCGGCTGGGGTGTTGATGGCCACCATCCCGGTGACGGGACCGGCAGCCTTCTTTCTGCGCTTGACCGCGCGCAGCCCGCTGTCGATGGCTGCTACCACGCTGAAGCTCTCCCCGCAGGAGCTGGTGCGCCCGATTGAGCGCGCCCACCTGAACTTCTTCTCGCCGGATATGCCGCGTGTGGAGGTCAAGCGTTATTACGCCCGTTTAGGCCAGGAGTCGATACGGTTTAGCCTGGAGGGATCGTTGCGGCTGCCGCAGTCCACACGGGTGCAGGTGCCGGTGTTGGTCTTGGCTGCCGAACGGGACCGCATCTTCACGCTGGCTGAACAGCAGCGCACCGCCCGCGCCTACGGCACCGAAGCGGTCGTGATCCCCGGCATGGCGCACGACATGATGCTGGAGCGCAATTGGCAGGACGCCGCCGACATCATGCTGCGCTGGCTGGCCGAACACGGCTTGTGAGTCGTCCGAGTCCGGCCCGGTGATCGGCGGGCATAGATAAAGAACCTGTGGGTCAATCGGTTTGAATGTGTTGTGACCCTCATCCCCCGGCCCCTTCCCCCGAACGCTGCGCTGGGAGACCGGGAGAAAATCGCTTTTGAAGTCCCTGTCCTAGTCCCGCAGGGACGGTTGGGAGAGGGCTGGGTTCGCCAACAACACCTGTTACAAGTCCGTTTGTCAGTTCTCAAAGTATGTAAAGGCTGGGCTGAAAGACGTAAATTTGACCTGAACAGATGCTTATTTCACACCTTGGCTAAGACTTTCTCCGATATCGTAGTCAAGGAGTGAGCGCACATTGCACGCATTGCTGTGAATTAACATTGACGACCAACCAGCCAGCTCATCATACGCACGCCTATTCAGTCAATCTTAAAGGGACGCATACCAATGAGACGATTTGTATCTTTCGCCCGTTTGCTGACGCCCCTGATGGCCCTGCTCATGCTGGTCGGGGTAGTCAGCGCACAATCATCCAGCTTTGACCTCAGTACCTCACGCTTGATCTTCAGCGATGTCAAGGGCGGTGCCCCCAGCGCCACCCAGCCGCTGACGATCACCAACACGACCGGCGCGACCATCAGCATTGACAGCCTGAACTTCAGCGGCAGCGGGACCTTCTCGCTGGTTGGTGCGCCAGGCACGCCTTTCAACATCGGGGCCAACAGCAGTCAGGTCCTCAACGTGCAGTTCGCCCCCAATGCGGAGGGCGTTTTTGTCGCCACACTGAGTGTCGGCGGCACCGGCGGCACCGAGACCGTCGAGCTGCGCGGCCTGGGCACCGACGGCGAAGGCAACATGGCCGAGCCGTCGCTTCAGTACATTCTGGATACCTGGGACTTGGGCATCAGCACGGGCGACGACGACCCCGCCACCACGCCCATCCACGGCAGCAACGGCGGTACCGCTGGCCCCCTGGGCGATGAAGTGCTGATCCCGGCCTTCCGCCGCGCTAACACCGGTCAGCCTGTCACCGTCGAGCTGTTGGCCGCTTACGCCGTGGACCACGACCCCATCGTGCGCGTAGGTTGGTACGCCTCTGGTGACACCAGCACGCGCCAGGTTGAGTTCATGCTCAATGAAGGCGACGACCAGCAGTTGACCCCCACCGCCAGCGGCAGCCTGAGCTTCGTGCCCGGCGCGGATGTGTTCGGCTTCTGGACCTTCTGGCCGCCCAGTTTCTTCGACTACAGCGTCTACCAGGAAGACCACCTGAACGTCTTTGAGACGAACGACAACGAGCGCCACAAAGTGCGCTTTTTCCCTGTTCCGGGTGAGGCTAACGCTTACGTCATGGCCGTGGAAGAGTACACCACCGGCTTTGACTACAACGACATCGTGATGATCGTGCGCAACGTCACGCCGAACACCGGCGCGGGCGTCATCACCTTTGAGAACCGCGACTGGACCGCCCTGCGCGACCTGCACCTGGACGGCACCCAGCACTTCGACCGCTGGCTGACCTTCAGCGGCCTGCGCAACAAGATTCAGCAGAATGCCACCAGCCACGGTATGCACCGTGAAGTCACGCTGCGGGTGCGCAACGAGGGCAACGAGGCCCTGACGGTCAACAGCATGAGCATCAGCAACACCGCCCACTATCGCCTGCCCGATGGCTACGCGGGCTTCTCGCTGAACCCCGGCGAATTCAAGGACATCCTGGTCGAGCTGATCTCCACCACGGGCAGCAAGGGCACGCTGAATGAGACCCTGACGCTGAACTCCACGGCCAAGAACGAACCGGTGGCTGTGATCCAATTGGCCTCTGTGTACATGACCGCGCCCGAAGGCAGCAACGAGCTGTACATCGACGAGATGATGCCTGCCTTCGGCTTCTACAACAACATCGGCAACGTGGGCAGTGGTGCTGGCAACCCGGCGGGCCGCTGGGAAGTCGGCGCGGACTCAGAGGAAATCCTGTCCTACAAGTGGCAGCGTCAGAACGGCGGCAAGTCGATCTACGTGCGCCAATTGGCCGCTTACCACGGCTGCTGTGATGGGGGCCAGGCGAGCTTCAGGTTGGACTTTGACAGCGGCAACGACCCCAGCTTCACCCATGATAAACTGTACGGCCAGTCTGTGCAGCCGCTGAAGAACAACAGCAGCGCCTTCTCCGAATACAACCAGAACCGCAGCGAGCAGTTCCGTATCATCGCGCACAACAACTGGACCGCCTGTAACGGTGACTGCGGCAACAGCCATGCAGTGCGCGTGTGGCCGCTGCGTGATGCCGGGGGGCATCTCATCCAGGACGTGTACATCATCGGCCATGACTACACTGGCGCGAGCTACACCAACTACGACTACAACGACAACATGTACCTGATGGCCAACGTCAAACCGGTCAGCGGCACGCAGCCCACCCAGCCGGACCTGACCGTCAACGGCAGCGACAGCAGTGATCCGATTAAGGCGGGCCTGGGCTTCACTTACACCTTTGACGCGCGCAACATGACCACTGTCCAGGCCGACGACGTGACCCTGACGATCAACCTGCCCAACGAAGTGGTCGTCAACAGCCTGGATATACCTGGCACCTGCACTGGTACGAACATCATCACCTGCGCGCTGGGCAGCAGCTTCGTCCACACCGAGACGCTCACCGTGGACGTGACGACCACGACCGCCGGGACTTACATCGCCACGGCCAGCATCAGCAGCAGCAGCGAGAGCGATGGCAGCAACAACAGCATCCAGGTGAAGACCACCGTGGCCTCGCAGGGCACGCCCGTGGCCCAGGCCGACAGCTACAGCACCACCGAAGGCGAAGCGCTGTACATCACCAGCGTGGACGAAGGTGTGCTGGGCAACGACAGCGATGCCGATGGTGACGACCTCACCGCCGTGCTGGTGAAAGATGCCGACCACGGCACGCTGAACTTGCAAGCGACCGGTCTCTTCAGCTACATCCCGGATACCGACTTCGCCGACACCGACACCTTTACCTACTACGCTACGGACGGTATCGCCAACAGCGCCACCGTCACCGTGACCATCGAAGTTGAAAACATCAACGACGACCCGGTGGTTAACAACGACGCCTACAGCACCGACGAAGACGTGGTGTTGGAGGTCATCCCGCAGGCCGGCGTGCTGGCGAATGATGAGGACATCGATCAGGATCAACTGACCGCCATCCTGGTGGAAGACGTGACTGAGGGCACGCTGACACTCGATGCCAACGGCGGCTTCAGCTACACCCCGCCGCAGGACTTCAGCGGTGAGGCCTTCTTCACCTACAAGGTGGACGACGGCACTGTGATGTCCGGCACGGCCCTGGTGACCATCACCGTGAACGCGGTCAACGACGCGCCCATCGCCAATAACGACAGTTACAGCCTGCTGGTCAACGGCACGTTGACGGTGGATGCGGCTAATGGCGTCAAGGCCAACGACAGCGACGTGGAAACCGACACCGCTGCTCTGACCGTGACCCTGAGCAGCAGCGTGAGCCACGGCAGCCTGAGCTTCAACGCCGACGGCAGCTTCACCTACACGCCCAACGCAGACTACATCGGTGCAGACAGCTTCACCTACACCCTCAGCGACGGCGAACTGAGCGACACCGCTGCTGTCAGCATCAGCGTGTCCCCGGACAACGAGGTGCCCACCGCCGCCCCAGACGGCTACAACGTCGTGGCGGGTGACACCCTCAACGCGACTGCCGCTATTGGCGTGCTGGCGAACGACAGCGACCCTGACGGTGACGTCCTGACGGCTGTCCTGGTGGATAACGTGGCGACGGGCAGCCTGAGCTTCAACGCTGATGGCAGCTTCGTCTACATGGCCCCGGCAGACGCCGACGGCACGGTTACCTTTACCTACAAGGCCAACGACGGCACCGCCGACAGCAGTACCGCTGTGGTCACCCTGAGCATCAGCCAGCCCGTAGACCTGATCGCCAACGGCGGTTTCGAGAGCTACCAGCAGCGCGACGCCAAAGACTGGGACATGAAAGGCCGCGAGCTGAACGGGAACCGGGTCAAGTGCAATAAGACGGACCGCCCCAACGGCAAGCCGGACAAGATTTTTGCCTACGAGGGCGAGTGCACCTACCAGTTCAAAGGCCGCGCAGGCAAGAAGTCGCGCCTGATCCAGAAGGTGGACTTCAGCGGCGTGCAGGCCGGGGACGTGCTGAGCTTCAGCGCCATGGTAGAGGCCAAAAACCTGGACAACAACAAAGCCCGCGTCATGGTCAAGGCCAAGTACATCGACGGCAGCAAGAACAACGTGAAGGTCAGCATTCCGAATGGCAGTTACGCCTACACGCTTCAGGAAGGCACCCTGCCTGTGAATGGCACGCTGGACAAGCTGAAGGTCATCATCTTCTACAACAACGAGCGGGGCCGGATGCGTGTGGACGCGGCGCAGCTTCGCGTCAACGTGCCGGGCACGCAGCCTGGACCCATCGGCTTCCTGCCGGTGCCCGCTGAGCCATCGGTGCTGCCCCTGCCGCCCGCGGTGCAGCCCTAGCCGGAACGCAGCCCTACTCAGACCCACACAAAACCCCCGCGCCGATGCTGACGCGGGGGTTGTGATTCAGCGTATTAGGCGGAAGGGCGGCCCTACTTGATGACCACGTTCACCTTCGGTTCGTCGCCCTGCTTGCGTGGGGCCACGTAGATCACGCGGCGTGGTTCGGCACCGTCTAAGGCTCTCTGGATGGCGTCGCTGCGCATTGCGGTGGCCTTGGCGTCTTCTTCGTTGATGTCAGCGGCCACAGTTAGGCGCTCACGCACTTTGCCGTTGACCTGCACCACCAGCACTACGCTGTCTTCGGCGGCCTTCTTCGGGTCATATTCCGGCCAGGGCTGATTGTGTACGCTGTATTCAAAGCCTAGGCGCGCCCACAGTTCTTCCGCCATGTGCGGCGTGATGGGAGCCATCAGGCGCAGGGTGTGGTGCATCAGGTCCCTGTGGAAGGCGTTCCCCAGTTTGTTATCGCGCAGCAGGGGTTTCAGCACGTTGCGCAGCTCCATCAGGGCGCTGACGCAGGTGTTGAACTCGAAGCGCTCCAGGCGGGTGCCCACCTTTTCGATGGTTTGGTGCAGAGCGCGCTCGGCGGTGGTTTCGGCTTCGGGGTCCCCGCTTTCCGGCGGCTGAGCGGTGCCGATCTCCCACATATCCTCGACCCAGCGGGCCGGGCCGCGCACGCCTTGGCTGTCCCAGGGGCCGCCCTTGCTCCAGTCAAAGCCGAACATTAGGTAAGCGCGCACGGTGTCCGCGCCGTACTGAGCGACCAGCTCATCTGGGTTGATAACGTTACCCTTGCTCTTGCTCATCCGCTGGATTTCCAGGTGATGCTTGAGCTGTGCGACCGTGTTCTCGCCAGGGATGCCGGGAATCTCGACGGTGCCGCCTGTGTTCAGCTCGACCGTGTAGCGCGCGCCGTCCGGCCCGGCCAGGGTCAGCAGGTTTTCAGTGCGCTTCATCAGTTCGCCCATGCGCAGCATGGCGCTGACCGGTTTTTCGGGCAGCAGGTCTACCACTTCGATGCGGTCGGCGAAGAGCTTGCCGTTAGCGTCCAGCTCGCCATAGGCCACGATCAGGTCACCTTTGCGTTCTTCGCCCAGGATTTGCCCCTGGTTGCGCAGCATCAGCATCGGCTCATCCAGTGCATGAGCCGAGTCGCGGTCGTTGTCGCGCATGATCTCGAAGACCTCATTGAAGGCCCCCAGGTCGCGGATGGCCTTGTTGAACCAGCGCGTGTACAGCAGGTGCATGGTGGCGTGTTCCGCGCCGCCGGTGTAGACATCCACGGGCAGCCAGTAGGCGGCTTCGTCCGGGTCAAACGGTCCCTTGTCATAGTGTGGACTCAGGTAACGCAGGTGATACCAGGACGAGCACATGAAGGTATCCATGGTATCTGTTTCGCGCTTGGCCGGGCGGCCCTGCGAGTCTGTGGTGTTAACGAAAGCCTCGTGATTGCCCAGCGGGTTACCGACGCCGGTCATTTTCACGTCGCCGGGCAGCAGCACCGGCAGTTGATCGTCCGGCACGGCCTCGTAGCTGCCATGCTCGGTGCGGATCATCGGGATGGGCGATCCCCAGTAGCGCTGGCGGCTGATGAGCCAGTCACGCAGGCGGTAGTTGACTGCTTCCTTGCCGATGCCCTCGCTTTCCAGCCAGGTGATTACAGCGTCGATGGCCGGGTTCTTGCGGCCTTTCTGGTCGTTGGAGGGCGTGCCATCGAACTGCGCGCTGTTGACCATGACGCCCGGCCCGGCGTAGGCTTCCGGCAGGGTGTCGCCGTCCATCGTTTCGCCCTCCGGCTGGATGACGACCTGCACTTTCAGAGCGTACTTGCGGGCGAAGGCGAAGTCGCGCTCGTCGTGGGCGGGCACGGCCATGATCGCGCCGCTGCCGTAGCTCAGCAGCACGTAGTCGGCGATCCAGATGGGAATCTGTGCCTTGTTCACCGGGTTGATGGCGTAGGCCCCGGTCCAGACGCCGGTCTTCTCGCGGCCTTCGGCGGTGCGCTCGATCTCGGTGGTTTTGGCAGCGGCTTCGCGGTAGGCGGTCACGGCCTCGCGCTGATCGTCGGTGGTCAGCTTGTCCACCAGCGGATGCTCCGGGGCCAGCACCATGAAGGTCGCGCCCCACAGCGTATCCGGGCGGGTGGTGTAGACGGTGATGGCGTCGCTGTCCTCGGTTGTAAAGGTGACGTGTGCGCCCTCACTGCGCCCGATCCAGTTCTCCTGCATGATGCGCACGGGTTCAGGCCAGTCCAGCGTGCTGAAGTCCAGCAGTTCGTCGGCGTAGCGGGTGTAGCGGAAGAACCACTGCGTCATCATCTTCTGGATGACAGGCTGGCCGGTGCGTTCGTCGGTGCCGTCGATGACCTGTTCGTTCGCCAGCACGGTTTGCAGCGTCGGGGACCAGTTGACCATAGCCTCACCGCGATAAGCCAGGTCGTTTTCGTAAAACAGCTTGAAGAACCACTCGGTCCAGTGGTAGTAGGCCGGTTCGCAGCTTACGGCCTCGCGCGACCAGTCGAACATGGCTCCCATGCTGCGTAACTGTTTGCGCATCCGCTCGATGTTGGCATTGGTCCATTGTGCCGGGTGGATGCCGCGCTGCACGGCGGCATTTTCCGCCGGCAGGCCAAAGGCGTCAAAGCCCATGGGGAACAGCACGTTGTAGCCCTTCATGCGCATGTAGCGGGCGCGGGCGTCGCTGGGGGTCATGGCGAACCAGTGCCCGATGTGCAGGTCACCGCTGGGATAGGGCAGCATGGTCAGGGCGTAGTGCTTGGGCCGCGTCCAATCGACCTCAGCGCGGTACAGTTGATCGTCTTCCCAGCGCTTTTGCCATTGGGGTTCGATCTTTTGATGGTCATAGGTGTTGTTGTCGTTCAAGGTGTTGTCGCTCCGTAATTTATGGCTAAGCGTGCGGATGCTAGGTCGGCGTCAGCTTACAGTGAAAGGCTGGCGGCGGTGCACGCAGGCACACGGAACGTGATGCAGCGGGGGCCGCTAGGTAAGAGAAGAGTGGACGACCGAGGCGTCCGGGGTGATGGGGCTGTTGGGCGTCAGCATGGCGCGTCTCCGGTTAATGCGTCAGTCAGGATATTGTACGGTTTCTGGGCCGCCTTGGGAAGAGTGGGCGTGCAGTGAACGAAAACTGCGCGAGTCAAACAACCCGCGCAGAGTCAGTCCGCGTGTTTAACCTCTTGTGTCCTGCAAGGCCCTAGTAGCGTTGGTCGCGGCGTTGGGGCGGCTGGGGCGGGTAATCCGGGCGAATGGGCACGGGTACGCGGGTCGGTTTGCGTTTTTGCGGGTTGAAGAGCTTGCCGATCTCCTCGAAAGCGCCTTCCAGCCCTTCGATGATGTCGTCCAATAGGGTTTGCTCGTGCTGCTGCTTTTTTTCTTCTGACACAACCCAGTCCTTTTTACCACTAAACAAAAGCCCTCTCACAACTGACGTGAAAGGGCTTAGTAGGTGGACCTAATGAGACTCGAACTCATGACCTCTTCAATGCCATTGAAGCGCTCTCCCAACTGAGCTATAGGCCCGCATGTTTCATGGGAAGAAGTCTAATCCCTCTCTATGCAGTTGTCAAGGCCAGGATACAACGAATCCGACTCTTTCCACAAGCACCTTTGCAAGACTCTAATGCTGAATTTACGGCCTTTGACTCCGCGGCTCATGGGCCGACGGGCATCAGCCGCCCGTAGGTCATCAGCACCGCAAACAGCGTGGCGATTACCAGCAGCCACAGCGCGGTGAGGGCCATGTCGTGTTGCAGCCGGTAGCGGCTGCGGCGTTGTTCTGCTTGCAGGTCCGGCTGCCGCAGCCGATACAGCGCGCCGGCTGCCTGTGTGTTGTGCGGGTTGATGCGCAGCACGTTATCCAGGCACACTGCGCTTTCGTCCATCGACTCAACGGCTAGGCTCATCCACAACCAGGCCTCTTCAAAGTCGCTGTCTTCTTGGATCAAGGCGCGCAGAATGGACGTCGCCTCTGGGCGGCGGTTCTCACGGATCAGCTCTACGGCGTCCAGCAGGCGCTCGATTTGGTCCGGGCTGCGAGCCGACATAGCGGCGCTCCTTCGGGCAGTGGCTAGGGCGTGGCGCTGGGGGTCGGTTCGCCCAGTGTGACGCTAGCGAAGAGGTCCTCCTCGTCGATGTGGTCGCGGGCCGGGCGCGGCACCACGCGCGTGAAGTGCTGGTAAGGCGTCAGGTAGCGGCGCAGTGCCTTGGGGATGCTGCTGAACCCGCCCCCGCCTTGGCTGGCGTGGCAGGCGCTGGCGCGGTCCCAGGCATTGTAGTAGTCGCGGATGTCCACGCGCGTGTGGTTCGGTGCGATGTTCTCGTAGACGGCGACCAGGTCGATGTCTTTATTCACGCCCAGGGCGCGCGGGTCCTGGCCGCGCAGCCGGGACAGCCAGATGCCCAGGCGCACGATGGCGGCTGGGATGTTGCTGTAGTACAACTTCTGCGGGGCGTAAGGGGCCTGGCCGGTGTCATACGCGGGGTCCCCGGCCAGGTGGAAGGCGGCCTCGGCGGCGCGTTGGATGGCGATGTGATCCGGGTGACCGTAGGCACCGTACTTGTTGAAGGTGAGCACGACCTGGGGCTGAATGCGCCGGATCACCTCCACGATCTGGCGCGTGACCGTGTGCGGGTCCTGCTGGTAGCGGTACCACAGGCAGTCGGGGTTGTCGTTGTCCGCTGACCCCATCATGCCGCTGTCTTTGTAGCCCAAGCTGACGACCTCGCTGAAGCCCAGGGTATCCGCGGCGCATTGCAGCTCCGCCGCGCGCACGGCCTCCACGCTGCCGTACTGCTCGATGTACTGCGGTTCGACGGTGCCGACTGCGCCGTCCGTGGCGCAGATCAGCGAAACGGCCACGCCTTCAGCGACGTACTTGGCGATCAAGCCGCCATTGCCGAAGCTCTCGTCATCGGGGTGGGCATAGGCAATAAGCAGGCGTTTGCCGTTGAGCTGGGGCATGATGTGCGGTCCTTGGTTGATGTGAGCGATTGTGTTGATTATAGCCAGCATTCGGCCTATGGCGTCAAGCACTGCCCGCCCAGCTATCAAGGAACGCTTAGGAAGCGGGTGCTTCTACGTCGGTAAGTGGGCGTATTCCCACCGTGCCTGCGGTATCCAGCCGCCACGGATGCTATAATAACCTTGATCTGGCTTGCCAACGGAGTAAAACCATGCCTACCCTCTTTTCCCTGCTCATTTTTGTATTGCTCTTGCTCAGCGCCATGACACCCGTCCAGGCGCAGACGGAGGGCGGCAGCATCTGCGGTAATGTGCTGGCCCTGGCTGATGAAGACCTGAAAGTGCCCGATGACGCCGACTCAGAGCTGCTGGCGATCCTGCTGCTGCACGAGCGCGGCCTGGACGACCTGACCGCAGGGCGTTATGACAACGCCATCGACAGCTTTACCCGTGCTGCTGAACTGAACAGCACTTATTCCGACAGCTATCTGTACCGCGGCTGTGCCTACCTGCTGGCTGATAATCCCGGAAGCGCACAGACCGACTTTGAGTTGTTCGTGCTCTTCAGCGACAACGGCCCGCTGATTGAGCAGGTGCAGGCCTTCCTGGATGACGGCATGACCAACAGCGCCGAGGCCCTGTGCGTCAGCGGTTCGCGTTATACCTTCATGGCTGAAGCGCAGGACGTGGTCGATGAGGTGGACGCCATCGAAGACCCGAACGCGGAAGACTTCAACGCGCGCGGCCTGGCTTACATCTGCCTAGGAGAAAACGAGTCCGCCATCCGCGACTTCAGCCGCGCCCTGGACCTGGACAAAAGTAATGCCGTCTATTACAGCAATCGTGCCAGCGTCTACATCGACGTGGCCGACTATGAGCGTGCTCTGATCGACCTAAACCGTTCGGTTGAGCTGGACCCGGAGAATGCTGTCACCTTCAACAATCGCGGGGTGGCCCACGGTGAACAAGGGGACTTCGCGCTGGCCTTGGACGACTATAATGCCGCCATCCGCCTGGACCCAGAGTACGGGCGCGCCTATCGCAATCGCGGTTTCTTGTACTATGACAACGGACGCCTCGAAGAAGCGCTGGAAGACTACAACCGTGCCGTCGAGCTGGACCCCACCAACGCCGACTTCTATTCGGACCGCGCCGAGGTGCTGCTGGACCTGGGCGAAATAGACGCGGCCTTGATCGACTACCTGGAGGCCACACGCCTGCTGCCCCAGGACCCCATCTACTGGAACAACCTGGGCTACTCTTACCGCCTGCTGGGGGATTACGACAGCGCCCTGGATGCGCTGGGGGAGGCGCTGCGCCTGTCCCCGGATTACAGCACAGCGCTCATCAACCGGGCCGTGGTGTATTGGCGCAGCGATCAGCCCGAACGCTGCGTAGAAGATTACAATCGTGCCGAAGTCCTGCGCCCGGACTCCGATGTGGTATTTAACAACCGTGCGCTGTGCTACGAAGACCTAGAAGAGTACGATGCTGCTCTGGAAGACTACGCCGTTTCGCTGGCGCTGGACCCAGAAGACACAGTGACCCTAGCCAACCGCGCCTCGCTGCTGCGCCGTCTGGAACGCTACGACGAGTCGGTTGCTGATTACACTACCGCACTGGGCATTGAACCCAATGATGCGGGCCTGTGGAACGCGCGCGGCTTCACCTATGACCTGATGGGCGAGATTCAGCGCGCTTTTGACGACTACAGCCAGGCGATTCGCGTGGACCCGCAGTTTCCCAGTGCTTACCTGAACCGGGGCTACAGCCATCGTGACCTTGGCGATAACGACGCGGCTATCGCCGATTTCCAGGAATACCTCAACCTGCTGCCGGACAGCCCCCGCCGCGCGGAAATCCTGGGCTTGATCCAGGAATTGCAGGGCGAATAAAGCCCTCACTGGGCAGCGCACAAAAACGCCCCGCTCTGTGTATCGAGCGGGGCGCGTGATTCTGGCGGGGCGCGGGCTGCTTATTCTTCCGGCGGGAAGCGCAGGTCCGGCGCGTCGGTGAACTCGGTTAGCGGCGTGACGACGGGCAGGAACAGGCCGCTGGCGGTGTTGGCGTCTTCAGCGCTGGTGGCCGCACCGGTGCCGTCGGCGTTGAGGAAGCCGTAGCGCACAATGCGGTTCAGCTTGGTCGCGCGCAGGGCACCGTCTTCGAAGTCCATCACCTGCACGCCGCCCATTGCCGTGTAAGGCACGCTTTCCATCTGCACCTTGACGGCTGCGCCGCTCAGGGCATCCGGGCCGACTTCGTTGACCGCGCGCGTCACCATCTCGACGTAGTAGTCCACGGTGGTCCAACCCAGGATGTAGGAGATGTTGCGCAGGCGGGCCTGGGTGGTGGCGTCACGGCCCTGGGCTTCAGCCTGCATGGCGAACTGCTCGGCGATGAAGGCCATGCCGGGGTGATCCAGGTCAGTCCACCACACGAAGGGCATGGAGCCGTACATGCCGTCCACGGCGGGCAGGCCATTGGCCTTGCGGGTCTGCTGGTCGATCAAACCGGCGGAGCTGTCCATGGTCCAGTTGACACCGGCCAGCACCACGTCTTCTTCCAGGCCCAGCTCCACCAGCGCACGGGCGATCACCGGTGACCCGGAGGCCAGGGTGTTGGTGTAGAGGATGTTGGCCCCGGCGTCGGTCAGGTTCAGCACGTTGGTGATCACGTCCTGGGCGGTGGGCAGGAAGAGTTCGGGCGTGTCGAGGAAGTCGACGCCCAGCCCTTCACAATAGGCCTGGGTCGCGTCGGTGAAGGCGGCCTCGCCGAAGGCACCCGGCCAGCTAATGTAGCCGAGGGTGGGGTTTTCGGGGAATTCGTCCGGGTTGGCGGCTACATAGTCGCAGAAGCTGCCGAGCTGATCGACGTACAGCGGGTTGGTGGCGAAAATCCAGCCGGCCTCATCGCCGGTCTCGCCGTAGAGGCCCTCGATGGAGCCGGCAGAGATGGCAACGGGAATCTCATCCTCAGCGAGCTGGTCGCGCAGCAGTTCGGCGTCCGGGCTGGCATAGAGGATAATCATCAGGGGTTTGGGGTCACGGGTGGAAAAGTCATCGTAGATGGCCTGGCTCTGGTTCAGGTCGCTGGCGGTGTCCAGGTTCACCTGCTCGATCTGCGCACCGCAGATGCCGCCCAGGGGGTTGAAGTAGGCCAGGGCGTCGGCGATACCGGTCAGCAGGGGCTGGGTGATGGGGGCATACGGGCCGCTGATGTCGCCGAAGTGATACAACGGGATGGTCTGGCCGCTCAGGTCGTGTTCGCACTCGGTGCGCTCAATGAAGTCAGCTAGGGCCATCTCTTCATCCTGGGCGAAGTTCGGTGCCGCCACGATCAGCAGGGCAGCTAGGGTCAAAAGCAACAGGCGGATTTTCATCACAACTCTCTCCTCAATTGATGCCGTTCAAGGTCAAACAAACTTTTTTGACTCAGGATACCTTTGTGTACCCTTGTATCCGCAGGCTTCAGATCGCACAAGCCATCTGTAAGCACTGATTGATACCGCTAGTAGGAATAGGGCCGAATCTTCCAGCTTATCTTCAGCGTCTCCCAGCGGTGCGCCAGGCCGCGTGGCTCCACGATCAGGAAGATCACCAAGGCCAGGCCGAACAGCAGCGCGTTCAGCGAGGCGAAGATGTTCACCGGGTCGATGAAGGGCAGCAGCGACGGCAGCACGTCGTTGATCGTCGGGATCAAGCCGGGGATGATCGTCTGCTGAAGCACGGTCACGAAGGCCACGCCGAACAGTGCCCCCAACGGGAAGCCCGCCCCGCCGATAATCAGCATCGCCAGGTACATGATCGACGTGTCCAAGGTGTAGCTGTCCAAGCTGATGCTGTTGGTCTGGTAGGCCATCAGCGCCCCCGCAACACCGGCGTACAGCGCGCTGAGGAAGAAGGCTTGCAGCTTATAGGTGAACACGTTGATACCCAGCAGTTCGGCGGCCAGGTCGTTGTCCCGGATGGAGATAAAGGCGCGTCCCACCCGCGTCCGGATGATGTTACGCGCAAACAGCATCATCACCACCGACAGCGGCACGATGAGGTAGAAAATCTCGTACTCCGACGACAAACTGAGTCCGGCCAGTGTGGGCACCGGCACCTCCAGCGGGCGCGTGCCGTTGGTGAGGTCGTTCATGGGATAGCGCAGTACCCAAGGGATGATGAACTGTGCCGCCAGCGTCGCCATGGCGAGGTAAAAGCCCTTGACCCGCAGCGACGGCAGCCCGAACAACAGGCCGATGCCCCCGGTCAGCAGTGCCGCCAACGGGATGACTAACCAGAAGGGCAGCGGTCCTATTGCGATGGGGTTCGCCATGGAAGGCAGCATCAGCTCAAAGCCGCGCGCCAAGATCGCCGCGCTGTAGGCACCGACGGCCACAAAGGCCGCATGACCTAGCGAAATCTGCCCGGTGTAGCCCACCAGGATGTTCAGGCCCTGCACCGCGATCACCAGCACGGCGATGCGGTTAATCAGGCCGATCCAGCTTTCCGGGATGAGCACCCCGCCCGCCGCCAAAATCGGGAAGGTGAGCAGCAGCAGGAACAAGCCGTTGCTGATGAGCTTGTCCGTGCGGGTGCGGTTGATGGCGATGTCCTCGCCGTAGGTGGTGTCAAATACCCCTGAGGGGCGGATATTGGCAGACATTAGATCTTCAGCCTCCTAGATTCGTTCGATACGCTTCTGACCAAAGAGGCCGTCCGGACGGATCACGAGCACGATCATCAGCAGCACGTAGGGTGCCAGCTCGGTGCCGGTTTGTGTGCCGGGAAAAAGTAGGTTGGCCCATTCCTGCACCAGGCCGATAATCAAGCCGCCCACCAGCGCACCGGGGATCGACTCCAGGCCGCCCAGCAGCACCGCCGGGAATGCCGCCAATGCCAGCAGCGGCACGCTGTTCACCGACAGGATGTTGGCCCCGCCCTGAAGCACGCCCGCCGTGGCCGCCAGCAGCGCCGCGATCCCCCAGGCTACCGCCAGGATAATCTTCACGCGCAGGCCGACTGACTGCGCCAGGCGCTGGTCCTCGGACGTGGCGCGCATCGCCAGGCCAACGTTGGTATAGCGGAAGAAGAGGATGAACACCGCAAAGGCGGCCAGTGCCAGCCCGAAGGCGATCAACTGGCCGAGGTTGATAATCACGATGCCGTCCAGAAAGGTCTCGCGCCCATCAATGCGGATCGGGGGCAGGCGTTGGTAAGCGCCCGGAAAGGTGGGGTCCGCGGTGGCAAAGATGGGGATCGTTTCTTCGCGGCTGCCCCACAGTGTCTTGATGATGCCGCGCAGCACCTCGGCCAGAGCCAGGGTCATCATGACAGCGGTGAAGAGCGGCTGGCCGATCAATGGGCGGATGGTGAAGCGTTCCACGACCAGACCCAGCAGTATCGCGCCGGTGATGGCGGCGCCCAGGCCGCGTATCCAGGCCGCGATACCCCCGCCTTCAATGCTCATCAGCAGGGTGAGCGCCACCGTACCGCCGACGAAGACCAAGAGGTAAAGGGGCTTGCGCAGGTAGCGGTAACCGCCCATCGTCACGACCATGAACATGGTCAGCGCTGCCAGCAGGGCCACCGCGGCCACCGACACCGACTCCAGGGTGGTAAACAGCGAGAAGAACAAGAAGCCGCCCAGCAGCATCATATAGCCGTGGGCGAAGTTGAACACGCCCGATGATTTGTTCACGATGACGATGCCCAGCGCCACCAGCGCGTACACACCACCCGCGAACAGGCCGGTTACGGTGGTCTGGATCATGCGTGCAGGCGTGCGCTCGTCGATCAGTGGGGCCAGCCACAGTATCAGTAGGATGGCCGACACGGCGTAAGCCGCGTTGCGCAGCGTGTTGCGGTCTATGCCGGGCAAGGCACGGCCTTGTTTTTGCGGTGAGGCGAGTTGAGCCACGATTAAATGTCCTTTTGTGTGTCCTTAACGATCTTTTGGGTCGTGACGCGCGGTTCAGCCGTTCACTGTCGCCACGCGGATTTCGGTCTCCACGGTGCCCATGCGCCCGTCGCGATACTTCACCTCAGCAGTGACCTTGACGCGCTCGCGTTCGCTGTACATGGCGTCCAGCATTTCGCCATAGCGCTGTTCCAGGGCGCGGCGGCGCAGCTTGCGCGTGCGTGTCAGTTCGGCTTCGTCGGCGTCGAAGGCCTTGTGCAGGATCACGAAGCGCTGGATGCGCGCCGCCGGGGGCAGGGTCTTGTTCACCCGCTCAATTTCCTGCTGGATGATCGCGTAGACTTCCTGTTTCTGCGTCAGGTCCACGTAAGTGGTGAAGCTCACGCGGTTCTTTTCCGCCCAGCGCGACACGTTCTCAAAGTCGATGATGATGATGGCACTGACAAAGGGCATGTCGAAGCCGCCCACGGCCATCACGTCCTGCACATAGGGGCTGAACTTCAGGCGGCCTTCGATGTACTGCGGGCTGAAGCTTTCGCCGTTGCTCAGCGCGATCATGTCCTTCACGCGGTCTAGGTAGATCAAGTGATTGTCGTCATCGACATAGCCTGCGTCACCGGTGCAGAAGAAGCCGTCCTCGTCGAAGGTCTCGGTGGTCTTTTCCGGCATCTTGTAATAGCCCTGGAACACCGCCCGGCTGCGCACACGAATCTCGCCATCTTCGGCGATCTTGATCTGCACACCGGGGATAGGCTTGCCCACGCTTTCCAGCTTCACGTTGTCCTGGTAGTGCTGCGTCACGCCCTGCATCTCAGTGGAGCCATAGATGTTCTTCAGCTCCACGCCCGTCGCACGGAAGAAGCGCAGCACATCCGGGCTGAGCACCGCGCCGGACGTAAAGGCGTTGCGCATCCGCACCATGCCGATGCGGTCACGCAGGGGCTTGAAGATGGCGTATTCGCCCAGGAAGCGGGCCGCGCGCAGGTGCACCGGGATCGGTTGGCGGGCGTCTTCCAGGTCAATGATGCGGTAGGCCACCGGCATAAAGAGGCGGTATAGCAGGCGGTTCAGCAGCGAGCTGTCGTTGATGCGCATCTGCATAGTGCGGGCCAGGTTCTCCCAGATGCGGCTGGGGAATAGCAGCGAACTCGGGGCCACTTCGCGCAGGTCGATTTGCACTGTTTCCGGCCCTTCCGGAAAGTTCACCTGGAAGCCCCATTGGGCGTGCGCGGCCAGGCCCAAGCCCTGCTCGGTGATCCACGCCAGCGGGCTGAAGGACACGTAGTTGTCCTCAGCGTAGACCGGCGTGGTCTCGCGGGTGTGCCAGGTGGCATACAGCAGGTTGCCGTGCGTAATTATGGCCCCCTTGGGGACTCCGCTGGTCCCGCTGGTGTAGCTGAAGATGGCGATGTCGTCCGTACTGCCCTGTTTAACGGCTTCGTTGAAGGCGTGCGGGTGCTGCACGGCGTAGTCATGACCCAGCGCCAGCACCGAGTCGTAGCTCATCAGCCAGTCGTCCTCGTAGTTCCACAGGCCGCGCTCTTCCCAGTAGATCACCTTGTGCACTTTGGGCAGGCGTTCTTGCAGGGCGATGGCCTTGTCACATTGTTCTTGGTCGTGGGCGACGATGAAGGTTGAGTCGCTGTTATCGGCCACGTAGAACAGTTCGTCCAGGCCGGCGTCGGTGAAGACGGCCACGCTGACGCCACCCACGGCCTGCACCGCGATTTCGGCCCAGTAGAACTCCGGGTCGTTCTCACCGATGATGGTCACTTTGTCGCCGCGCTTGAGGCCCATGGCGACCAGGCCCAGCGCGAACCCCTGTACCTTTTGCAGCGACTCCGCCCAGGTGTATTCCTGCCACAGGCCGTAGCGTTTTTTGCGCATGGCGATGCGTTTGTCGCCGTATTGGTGTGCGGTCGTGACGAAGGCCTGCGGAATGGTGTGTTTGCCTTCCGGCAGGGGCGGCACGGAGTCGTAGGGTTCAGTGATGTAAATGCGTGCGGCTTTGGTGGGTGTGGGATGGGTGCCGTTGTCGGTCGCGGTGTCGTCGGTCTTTGGTATAAAGCTCATAGCGCGCTCTCCTGGCCCAGATAGGCCTTGATGACGACTTCGTCCTGGCTGATTTGAGCCGGGGTGCCTTCGGCAATCTTCTGGCCGAAGTCCAGCGCCACAATGCGGTCGGAGATGTCCATCACCAGGCCGATGTCGTGTTCGATGAGCATGATGGTCATGTCGCGTTGTTCGTGAATGTCGAGGATGAAGCGGGCCATGTCCTCTTTTTCTTCGACGTTCATGCCGGCCATGGGTTCGTCCAGCAGCAGCAGGGACGGCTCCAGGGCCAGGGCGCGGCCCAGTTCCACGCGCTTGCGCAGGCCGTAGCTCAGCGTGCCGACGATGGACTTGCGTATGGCTTCCATCTCTAAGAAGTCGATGATGTCTTCAACGACGCGGCGGTTGGCGATCTCTTCGCGGCGGGCTGGCCCCCAGAAGAGGGCACCGGTCAGCATGTTGCTGCGCATGTGCAGGTGGCGCGCCGCCATGAGGTTGTCGAGCGCCGTCATGTTGGTGTAGAGGGCGATGTTCTGAAAGGTGCGGCTGATGCCCAGCTTGGCGCGTTGGTAGGGCGGCATCGCGCTGATGACCTGGCCTTCAAAGGCGATCTCACCTTTTTGGGGGCGGTAGAAGCCGTTGATGCTGTTAATCAGGCTGGTCTTGCCCGCGCCATTAGGGCCGATCACCGCCAGGATTTCACCTTCATTGACGGTGAAGCCCACGCTTTGTAGGGCGCGGATGCCGCCAAAGCTCAGCGAAATGTCACGGACTTCGAGTTTGGGCGTATGTTCTGCGGACATAAAATCCCTGGTGTATGAATAAACGGTCGTGCGTCACACGGCTCTTTTTGCGCTTGTCTTCGGGTGTTTTTTCAAGAAAACAGCGGTTTTGCAAATAGACATCGTGTTCAACTGAAAAAGATTGTAGCGCGGATGCCTGCATGAAGACGACCTTTCTTAGCGAACCTTAAATGGTGTGTGAAACAACGCACAAGTTGGTGAAACTAGGTGCGAGCTGTACCACCCCTTCAGGCCGCGAAATGCGGTATAGTAGAATCGACATCTGTCATTACAAGTGCGAACAGGAAACTGATGCATACCCCTTCATCGTCGCCTACATCGTCTGCAAAGCCTGACTCTGCGCTGCTGCTCTTTCACGATGAAGAGTCGGCGCGGCGGGTGCTGCGCGTTGTGCTCTTGATCGTCGCGCTGGTGCTGGCGTTAGTCCTGCCCGGCACACGCCTGCTCATCAGCCGTGATGTGCAGCAGGTACAGGCCCTGATGCCGGTGTATTTAGGCAACGGCCTGCTGTACCTGCTGGCCTACCTGTTCACCTATCGCCTGCCGCCCTTCTACGTGACTCTGCTCATCATTCCGTTGAGTGTTTTGCCGATCCTCAGCGTAGCGGCAGCGCTGCCCCAACTGGCCATTGAACTGTTGTATTTCATCAGCGCCATATCGCTCTTCGCTGCGCTGGTCTTGCATTGGCGGCTGGCCCTGTTGGTGTCGCTGGTGCATTTTCTGATGCTGCTGGCTACCCCGCTGCTGCTGCCGACGCTGGACGCAGCAGCGGTATACATTGGGCCGCTGCGCTTTCACATCGTGCTGGCTGGGTTGGCCGTGTTCGCCGCGTACTATCGCCAGCAAGTCTTGGACACCTATCAACAGCAGCTCAGCGACCGCGAGGCCCTGCTCAGTGCAGTCAACGCCGGACGTCTGGACCCTTTCTGGCTGCTGGAGGCCGCCCGCGATGACCACGCGCAGCTCATCGGCTTCCGCGTGTTGGACGTCAATCAGCGCGCGGCGGACCTGCTGCAAAGCCAGCCTGAAACGCTGCGTGGCTTGTGGCTTCAGCGCGATGTGCTGCTACCGCTGACGGCTGCATCTTTGCTGGAGCCGGTGATGCAGCGTGTGACTCAGGCATTGACGATGGGCCAGCCCTATGAAGAAGAGTTTGCGCTGCCTATGGGCGATGGCACGACGCGCTGGTTCTATCAGCAGGTCGTGCCTATTGGGGATCGCCTGGCCTTGTCGCTGCGCGACATCACCGAGCGTCGCAGCATGGAAGAAACCCTGCGCCTCAGCGAGGCGCGCTACCGCGTTGTCAGCCAGATGGTGTCTGACTATGCCTACAGTTTCGTCATCGGCGACGACGGCACGCCGCGCGTGGAATGGATCACCGAAGAAGGCTTCCTCCGTGCGACGGGCTATGATCCCAGCGTTGTCTCTACAGTTTCCAAGGCGAACACGAACATCGCCTATCCCGGTGAAGAAGGGCATGCCACCGCCGACTTCATGCGCGTGATTGAGACAGGGCAGCCGTATATCGGCGAATACCGGATGCTGACGGCTAACGGCGAAGTGCGTCACTCGCGCATCTGGCGCACGCCGGAAATCGACCCCGATACCGGGCGCGTGGTGCGGGTGGTGGGCGTCGTCAGCGACATCACGGAGCGCAAGATGGCGGAAGAAGCGCTGCGCCGCAGTGAAGAACGCTACCGTATCGTCAGCGAGATGATGTCTGACTATGCCTACAGCTTTATCATCGACGATGACGGCGAGTTTCACCTGGAATGGATCACGGAAGAGTCGCATCGGCGCGTGACCGGCTTGGAACCCGAAGACGTCGAGCGTAACATCCGCATAATGGCGCAGGGCGCGAAGGATAATCCCGCGCTGGACAACGATTTCCAAGCGGTGCTGCGCGGTGAGTCGGTCACGAATACCTATCATCTACAGATGCCCAACGGCAAATGGCACTGGCTGGAAATCAGCCGCCGCCCCGTGCTGGACCCGGAAAGTGGGCGCGTCGTCAAGGTGATCGGCATGGCATGCGACATCACGGAACGCACGGAGGCGCAAGAGGCCCTGCGCGCCAGCGAAGCCCGTTACCGGGCCATTACCGAGATGATTTCGGATTATGCCTACAGCTTCTCTGTCGATGCTGAAGGGGTGCCACATCTGGAATGGATCACGGAGGAATCCTTCAAACGCCTGACCGGCTACGCAGCCCATGAGATATTGACCAACCTCAAGAGTGCTAATCAGGCAGTCACCCACCCGGATGATCTCGACCGCATCAACGCGGACTTCGCCAACGTGATGGCCAGTGGACAGCCGCACATCGGCGAATACCGCATCATCACGGCATCCGGTGAAACGCGCTGGACGCGCGTGTGGCGTAGGCCGGAAGTGGACCCGGCAAGCGGGCGGGTGGTGCGTATCATGGGTGTGGTGACGGACATCACTGAACGCCGTGAGGCCGAAGCCCACGCCTTGGCGCTGGCCCGCGAGCGTGAGCAAGTAGCCGCCTTGCAGCGCTTCATGGGTGATATGTCTCACGATTTAATGACTCCGCTGAGCATCATTACAACGGGCTTGTATCTGCTGGTGCGCACCGACGATGCCGCTGCGCGACACGAGCGCGCCGAACGCATGGAGGAGCAGATCAAGCAGTTACGCGATATGTTCGACGATATGTTGGAGATGGCCCGTCTAGATCGTCCGACTGAAGAGAGCTTTCGCTTTGAGCCGCTGAACCTGGTCGACTTCGTGCGCGATACCGTGGAGTACTTCGGTACAACGGCCGATAAAGCCGGTATCACGCTGCGTGCAGAGGTCGTGGCAGAGCGTCTGATGCATAAGATGGACCCGGTGAAGCTGCGTCGTGCCCTGGGCAACGTCATCGACAACGCACTGAAGTACACACCCGCCGGGACGACGGTGACGGTGTCCTGCACGCTGGATGCGGAGGCTGCAATAATCCGCGTAGATGATGACGGCCCCGGCATCCCGGCGGACGCGCTGCCCAAGCTCTTCGACCGTTTTTACCGTGTGGGCGATCATCGCCCCGGTACTGGCACGGGCCTGGGCTTAGCGATCACACGCAAGATTATTGAGGCGCACGGCGGTACCGTGACCGCCAGCAGCACCCTGGGTGACGGGACCTGCTTCACCATCCGCCTGCCGCGCCCGCAGTCCTAGAAGGGCACGTCGCCTTCGTCGCTGGGCGGGGAGGTATCCATGGGGTTGTCTTGGCGGCGGTCGAAGCCCCCGCGTGAGTCGTCCTGATGGGGCCGGCCGGGGGGCGTGAAGTCATTGCTGCCGCCGCCGTAGCCACCGCCGTAGCCACCGCTGTCTTGTTCATCGGACTCAAAGCCTGCGCTATCACGTCCACCTAGGAAACGCACGTCACGGGCGGTGATATCCAGGCTGGCACGGGCCTGACCGCTGTTGTCGGTGTAGGCGTTGGCTTTCACTTCACCGATGACCATCACTTGGCGGCCCTTCTTGACGTAACTGTTGACCAGCTCGGCCAACTGCCGCCAGCAGGTCACGCGGAACCAGGTGGTTTCGTCGCGGCGTTCTTCACCGCGCCCTGTGCGCTTGTTCACCGCTACGGAAAAATCGGCTACGGGGATACCGGCTTGTGTGTATTTCAGTTCCGGGTCGCGGCCTACGTTGCCGACGATGATGATCTGTTGATACATAGGGGCTGCCTGCTTTCTGCCATGCCTGCGGGATGGCTTGAGTATAGCACAAAAGCATTAAAAACAGAACGTTTGTTTTGCGTTTTGCTGCTCAGTTCCCGAACAGGCTGCCATAGACCGTGTGCAGGGTTTGCAGCGCGCCCAGGTTGCGCACGCCATAGCCGGACGCCAGTGTCTCGGCTGAGTTAAAGCGCGCTGCATCCGCGTAGCCCCCCGGCGGCATGGACGGATGCACGCCATCCCCGCTGAGGCCCTGCTGCGGTAGGCCGCTGAGGGCCGCGTGGTAATCCCACACCGGCAGGCCGTGCTTAGCGGCAGTCTCTCGGATGATGCTGTTGAGCACCGCCACCTGCGCCTCATAGCCCCAGCGCTGCGGAATGGTGCTGAGCACCGGGACCACGCCCATGGTCTTGCTGATCTGCACGATGTGGTCCAGGTTGGCGCGGTAAGCGTCAGCACTCAGGAAGGCTGCATCGTTGGTGCCCAGCATAATCAGCGCGATGGCGGGTTTGATGGCGTGATACTCGCATTCCAGCGGGGTCTCCCCGACCGGGCAGTGCGAGCGGTTGACGCGCCCGTTATCCAGCACGGTTTGTGTAGTCCAGCCGCCGCCCGCTGCCAATGAGCTGCGCAGGAAGCTGTTGAAAGGCGCGCGGAAGCGGTCCACGGTGGGCTGTAGGTAAGCGTAGTCGCCCAGCTCAAAGCTGCCGTCACCTAGGGGGCGATACATACCAGGGGCCACTGTGATGCTGTCGCCGACTTTGGCGAACACCTCGGGCTGATTGCCCAGGGCCAGGCCGCGCTGCGCCACTTCCGCTAAGGACGCTGGCACGTCGAGCGTGTCGGGCGCGTCGGCGAGCGCATCCTTCGGGCGGATGAACACCCCGCCGACCGCGCTGACCGTCTTCGGGTGCTGGTCG
>CAYWGJ010000023.1:0-26877 GCA_964457835.1 uncultured Anaerolineaceae bacterium | reverse complement strand
GGAGGGCGAGTCGATGCGGGCGCTGAGTCGGCATCCGCTGGAGGTGCTGCTGGACGCGCCGAACCCGCAGCTCAGCCGCTTTGAGCTGATGGAGCAGACCCTGGGCGCGCTGGAGCTGAGCGGCAATGCGTACTGGTTTTTGGTGGGTGATGCGCGCGGGCTGCCGGTGGGAATCTGGCCGCTGCGCCCGGACCGGATGGCGGTGGTGCCGGATGCGCAGGGCGGGGTGAAGGGCTATGTATACACGGTGGACGGCGAGTCTTTGGCGCTGGATGCGGTGGAGGTGCTGCACTTCAAGCGCTGGCATCCGGCCAATGATTATTACGGCACGTCGGCGTTGGCGGCGGCGGGGTTGGCGGTGCGCGGGGACCGGGCGATGGCGCAGTGGAATCAGCGGACTTTTGGGCAGGGTCAGGCGGTACCGGCGGGGATTGTGAACATCCGCGAGTACGTGTCGGACGAGGATTTTGAGCGGATCAAGGCGGAATGGCGCAGCAGCTACGGCAGCGCTCAGCGGCGGACGGCTTTTGTGCGCGGGGGCAGCGTGGCCTGGCAGCACATCGGCCTCAGCCACCAGGACCTGGACTTTTTGCGGGGGCGGCTGGCGCACCGGGACGAGATTCTGAGCGCCTTTGGGGTGCCGGTGGCGCTGGTCAGCGAGAACGCGACGGAGGCCAACGCCAAGGTTGCGGAGCGGCTGTTTATTGAGCGGACGCTTTACCCCAAGCTGGTGCGGCTGGCGGGGAAGATCACGCAGGGGCTGCTGCCTTTTTGGGGGGCGGGGACGGTGGCGGCCTTTGAGGACATCCGCCCGACGGACGTGCAGGTGCGGCTGGACGAGCTGCGTGCGGCGGTGGGCGTGCTGAGCGTCAATGAGCTGCGGGCGCGGTATTTTGGGATAGGGCCGGTGCCGTGGGGTGATGGGCCGGGTGCGGCGGTTGAAGACGCGGCGGCGGCGGGGGTGAAGGCGGACGTGGAGCCGGTGCCGCCTGCCCACCTGATTGCGGAGCTGCGGCGCTGGGAGCGTTACGCGCTGCGGCGTTTTGACGCGGCGGCGGGGCGCGTCACGGGACGGGCCTTTGCGCCGGAGCTGCTGCCGGAGGGGGTGGTGTTTGAGCTTCAGGCGCGGTTGATGGCGTCGGAGTCGGAGTCGGCGCTGCGGGCGGCGTTTGCGTCGGCGCGGCGGGTGGTGTTGGGTGTGGGGCATGGGTCCGCTGGGGAGGACTCCTGAGCGGACCCGGTGGCAGCGCGTGACGTTTAGAAGGGGGCGAGGTGGTCGGTGACGTTCTTGATGAAGGCGTCGAATTCTTCCTTGCTGATTTCGGTTTTAGGCAAGACGTGGACATTGGCGAGCTGGGCTTGTTCGTCGGCGTCCAGGTCGGCGGCGGCGGAGGTGACGACCATGATCGGGATGCGGGAGGTTTCGGGGTTGGCGCGCAGTTCGCGCAGCACGGCGAAGCCGTCCATTTCGGGCATCCGCAGGTCGAGGATGACGAGATCGGGGCGTCGGCGGGCGACGAGGGCGATGCCGTCGGCCCCATTGTCGGCGGAGAAGACGCGGTAGCGGCCCTGTCCGCCTAGGATTTGTTCGAGCAGTCGGCGGTCGCTGGCCTGGTCGTCGATGATGAGGATGCGGTCGGTGTTGCTTTCCTTTTCAGCTTCGAGGACGGCGGCGGCCAGGTCTTCGTGCAGGTAGGGGCGTTGCAGGAAGCTGTGTGCGCCGGCGTCCAGGGCGCGTTGGCGGTCGTCGTGGATGGAGACGGCCACGACGGGGATGTCGAAGGTATCGTCGCGGTTTTGCAGACGTTCGAGGATGTGCCAGCCTTGGCCGTTGTGGAAGTTGAGGTCCATGACGATGAGGGTGGGGTGCAGACCGCTGGCCATAGCCTCGGCTTCTAAGGGGATGGAGGCGGCCAGCACTTCAAAGCCTTCACGCTGGATAGTGCGGCGGTATTGGTCCACCATGGTGGGGTTTTCTTCGATGAGCAGGACTTGGCGTTTGGTGGGCATGGCGGGCGGTGTCATGCGGTCTACGCGCGGGATGGCACGGGTTTCGAGCGGGCTGTGGGGTTCGGTGCTGTCTTCGGCGTTGTCGTGGCCGTTGTGTGCGACGTCTATTTCTTGGGTTTGGGTGTCGCGCGGGCGGTCTTTGCCGTTGGCGCGCAGGTGTGGCAGGGTTTGGGTGTCGCTGCTGGCATCGTCGGTGTCGTCGTCGGGGGCCTGATTTTGGGGCTGCGTGGGCACGGTGACGCTGAAGGTGGAGCCGACGTTGACTTCAGTTTCGACGATCATTTCGCCGCCCATCATTTCGATGAGAGATTTGGCGATGGGCAGGCCTAGGCCGGTACCGCCTTGGGTGCGGGTGAGGGAGCTGTCCACTTGGCGGAAGGCTTCAAAGAGTAGGGGCAGGTCTTTTTGGGCGATGCCGATGCCGCTGTCGATGACGTCGATGCGGATGAAGTCCTGGCCGTGTTGGCGGGTTTGTTTGTGGACGTGGATGGTGATGCCGCCTTTGTCGGTAAATTTGACGGCGTTGGAGGCCAGGTTAATGAGGACCTGGCGCAGGCGGAATTCGTCGCCGTAGGCTTGGGGCAGGTTGGGGGCCACTTCGACGCGCAGGTCGAGGTTTTTGTCTTTCATGTAGCCGATGGTCATGGAGCGCACGACGTCGATAACGGCGCTGATGTCGAAGTAGTCGGTTTTGATCTCCAGCTTGCCGGAGGCGATCTTGGCTTGGTCGAGGATGTCGTTAATGAGGCTGAGCAGGTGGTTGCCGCTGTTGAAGATGGTGGTGAGGTCCTGCTCTTGCATTTCGGTCAGGGGGCCGTCGATGCCTTTGAGCATGACGCGGCTGAAGCCGATGATGGAATTGAGCGGGGTACGCAGCTCGTGGCTCATGTTGGCGAGGAAGTCGCTTTGGACGCGATTAAGTTCGCGCAGGTCGTCGTTGGCGGTCGCGAGCTGGTCCAGGAAGAGCACACTTTGGACGATGGAGGAGAGCGAGCCGGCCAGGGTTTGCATGAGCTGAACACCGTCTTTTTGGAAGGCGTTGCTGCGCCGCGATTCCAGGACGATGACGCCGATGAGTTGGTCGCGGATGTTCATGGGTGCCATGAGCACGGCGCGGGCGTCGGGGGTGAGGGGTTGGTAATCGGGGTTGTGCAGCAGGTTATTTTCCAGGTACAGCTTATGTTCTGTGCCCACCCAGCTCAGGGGGGTGTCGTCTAGGCCGACGGTGATGCTGGGCAGTTGGTCCAGCGCGATGTCGGCACCGTTGAGGGCGCTGGCGGTCAGCACGGTGTAGGGGTTTTCGTCGGCGTCGAGGTAGGCTTTGGGCAGGTAGATAGCGACGGCGGCCAGGTCCAGGGTTGTGCGTAGGTCTACGGCCACGGCGTTGAGGGTATCTTCCAGGGTGTTTTCGGAGGCGGCCTGGTTGGTGATGTTGAAGAGGAACTCCATACGTCCGGCCTGGTCTTGGGCGTCGCGGTAGAGGTTGGCGTTATCCAGCGCGATGCTGATTTGTGCGGCCAGGGTGGTCAGCACGCTCACGTCGTCGGGGGTGAAGGCCTGAGGCTGGTTAGACTGCACGTCCAGCGCGCCGATGACTTCGCCCTTGATGATGAGGGGCAGGGCCATTTCCGAGCGGGTGAGGGGTAGGTAGGGGTTGGGCATGTGCACGACGTCAGCGTCGGCGGTATCCAGGGCGATGGACGGGCGGCCAGTGGCGGTTACCTGGCCGATGACGGAGTCGGAGCCTTTGGGCAGGGCGTGTTGGATAGCCAGCAATTTTTGCCCGGCTTCACCGGTGCTGGCGCGCAGTACGGCGTTTTCGTCGCTTTCGTCTATCAGGAAGATTTGGGTGTGGTCATAGCCGAAGGCGTCGCGGATGAGGTTCACCAGCTCGGTCATCAGGGTTTCCAGGTCCAAGATTTGGCTGATGGCGCTGCTGACCTTGGCGGAAATTTCGAGCTGGCGGGCGCGGCGTTCGGTTTGGGCCAGCAGGTAGGCCGCTTCCATGGAGAGCGAGGCTTGTTCGCCGAAGGATTGGTACACGCGCAGTTCGGCGTCGGCGTGTTTGTAGGGTTCCTGTGAGCCGATCCACACGATGCCGATGGCGCGGTTGGGTACGCGCAGTGGGATGACGACGACTGAGCGTGCGTCGAGGCTTTGCAGGCCGATACGTTCCATGTCGCTGATGTTGGAGGTGCTTTCAACGTCGTCGAGGGCGAAGACGGAATCGCTGGCGAAGCGTTCCCAGGCGGGGAATTCTTCCGCGCTGAGGCTGACGCCTTCGAGGTTCATGGAGTCGTTTTTGCTCCAACTGGCGGTGATGTCCAAGGTGGCCTGTGGGTGATCCCAGCGGCGCGTGCGCAGCAGGCCGATGAAGACCTGGTCCACATGGGTCTGCACGATGAAGTCGATGATGGTGCCCAGGATGTCGTGCTCGTTGGTGGCGTTGGTCAGGCTGCGGACGGCCTGGTAGAGCACGGTAGTTTCTTCCAGGGTAGCTTGGATTTCTTCCACGAGGGCGATGTTGTCGAGCACGACCGAGGTGCTGTCGGAGAGGGCACCCAGGTAGCGGCGTTCGAATTCGGAGAAGCTGTGCGCGTCGTGGTAGCCGATGAGCAGCCGCCCGCTGACTATTTCTTTGATGCGCAGGTTCACGACGCCCAGGCTGTGCAGGGTACCGGCGCTGGCGGTGTGCAGGTCACGCAGTAGCGGGGAGGGGTTGTAGAGGTCGTCGATGTCTTCGACGAAGAGGCCGTTCTCGCTGAGGTTGTGTCGGCTGAGGGCGGCGCGCAGCAGGCCGACTGATTCGCCGTGGCTGACGATGTGGTCGGTGAGCAGCAGTTCGTCGGTGAGGAAGGCGGCGTAGACATCGGCACCCAGCGAGCTGAGGGCGGCTTGCAGCGCGTCTTGGAGTTGGAACATGTCACGGGCGCGGCTGAGGGCGGTGGTGGCGCTGTAGAGTTTGTCGGTTTCTTCCAGGGCGGCTTGGGTCTGCTGGATGAGCAGGCGGTTGTCGATGCCGGTGGAGGCGATGTCGCTGAGCTGGGTGAGGGTGCGTTCTTGTTCTGGGCTGAAGGCGTTGGGGTCCATGTGGCTCAGCACCAGCCAGCCGATGGGCAGTTCGCGGCCCTGCGCGCGCAGGGGGGCGGTCATGAGGGCGATAAGGCCGCGGGCGGCTAGGGCTTCGCGGGCGGGTTCATCCAGGGTGGCGGCGCGCTGGGTGTCGGGTTCATAGCGGAACTCGTAGTGATCCAGGAAGGGCGTCAGCAGGCCGGGGCTGTCCAGGGATTGGAAGAGATGGCGGCTGATGCGCAGGCGGCCACGCAGGTCTGGCATCAGGATGTAGCCTTCGCTGGGCTGGGCCATCATGAGTTGCAGCGAGATGGCGTCCAGCACGTCGTCGAGGGTGTCGGCTTCGGCGATTTGGCGCTGTGCTTCGTAGATGGCTACGGTTTCGCGCAGGTTCTCTTGCAGGGTATTTTCCAGGCTGCGCAGGTTGCTGATGTCGGAGAAGGTGGCGACGATGGCGCTGATGGCACCGTCTTCGTCGAGGATGGGCGCGGCGTTGACGAGCAGGTCGAGCGTGTGGGTGTCGTCCAGCACGAGGGCGATGTCGTCGGTGGAGGAGGCGGTGCCGCGGTCCAGGGCGACGAAGATGGGCAGTTCTTCGTTGGGGTAGTTGAGGTTGGTCCCGGTGCGGAAGAGCTGGTAGTTTTCGGCGTTGAAGGGACGGCCATCTTCCAAGATGACGCCCAGGTACTCGCGGGCTTGGTCATTGTAGATGGTGGGTGTGAGGGTGGCCGGGTCCAGCACCAGCACGCCGGCGGGCAGGGTGCTGAGTGTGGAGGCCAGGGTGCGTTGTTCGCGGCGGGCCTGCTCGAAGAGGCGGCGGTTTTCGATGGCGACGGCCACTTGTGCGGCCAAGGTGCTGACCAGGCGTAGGTCGGCTTGGTCCAGGTCTTCGGCATCTGGGGGGCGGCCCACGGCCAGCACGCCGATGGTGCGCCCACCCAGGGTGATGGGCGTGAGGATAGCCTTGCCGAGCTGTTTGATGGCGTCCAGGCCGACGGTGGCCTGCTGGAAGACGGTTTCGCGGTGAATATCGTTGACGATGAGCGCGCTGCCGCTGTGGTAGACGTCGGCTAGGGGGCTGGGTTGGTCCAGCGGGAAGGCGTCCGGGGGCTGCACGCGGTCGGCTTGGTCGCCCAGGTGATGGGTGCGTACCTCAAGGACCTGTGCGTTTTCGTCCTGAATGGCGACCAGCCAGCGGTCGTAGAAGCTGGCCTGTGAGACTTGGCGCACGACTTCGGCCAGGTCGCCTTGCTCGTCGCTGCTTTCGCCGCCGATTTGGTTGGCGACCTGTGCGGCTTCGGCCAGGGCCAGGGCGCGTTGGGCTTCTAGTTGGGCGCGGCGGGCCTCGGTTTGTGCGTTCTCGAAGAGCAGGCGGTTTTCCATAGTCAGGCCGATTTGGCCGGCGATGGCGTCCACGAAGCGCTCGTATTGTTCGTCGAAGGCGTTGGGCACACTGCTGAGGCAGATGATGAGGCCGAACCATTGTTCACGGGTGCGGATGGGCACCAGCACAGCGCTTTGTGCCCCACGCTGCCGCAGGATTTGGACGGCGATCCCGGCTTCCATGGAGATCAACTTCACCTGGCTGAGGTCAGCGATGATGTGTTCGCCTACGAGTTCGTCCAGCAGGTGAGCGAAGGGGGCCTGGTGGTTGTCCATGCGTTCGCCTTCGTAGATGTCGGGGGCGCTGCCATCGCTGCTGGTATTTTGCCAGCGCTGCATACAGACGAGTTCGGGGGCGTTCTCGCGGGGTTCGGGTTCAGCGCGCAGCAGGCTGACGAGCAGGTCTTGCTGTTGGGCGGCGGCCTGCTGGATCAGCGACTGCGACAGACTGCTGACGGCGATGCTGTAGACGTTCTTGAGGTCGGGCGCGGCGGCGATGGCGCGGCTGGCGACGTAGAGGCGGCGGGTTTCGTCCAGGCTTTCCTGGGTACGCTGAAGCAGGCGGCGATTTTCGAGCTGGGTGCTCATTTGTCCTGTCAGGGCGCGGTAGGTTTCGGCGTCTTCGGCGCTGAGGGTGTGCGCGGTTTGGCTGTACTGCGCGAAGACGGCGATGGGCTGATTGACGCTGAAGAGCGGGAAGAGCGCGATGTAGGCGTACTCTTCGGGGTGGTCCAGCCAGTTGACGGTGGTGGCATGGCCTTGGCGTCGGGCGATGCCGTCGCGGATGATTTCGGGTTCGCGCTGGCGCATGGGCGAGCCGGGCGGGATGTCGATGGGGACTAAGGTGTCGGACTCGATGATTTCGCCGCCCTGCGAGTAGGCCACCAGGCGGATTTGTGTGGGCCAGCCGCTGTCGTCCAGGCTGCCTTCCAGCAGGCCCAGGCTGAAATCGAGGTAGGCGTCGCTGCTGGTGGAGACGGCGGCGTTGACCAGATCGGCGTAGGTTTGGGCGATGTTGATGGTGCGGCTGGCGGCGTAGAGGTTTTCGTTGCGGCTGAGGGCCTGTTCGGTTTGGACCAGCAGCAGGCGGTTGTCCAGTGCGACGCCGACCTGATCGATCAAGGCTTGGAAGAGGCGGCCTTCGCGTTCGGTGAAGCGGCGTGCCTGGGCATATTCGACCATGAGCACGCCCAGCCAGCCGCTGCGCACGTAAAGCGGCACGACGACGACGGCGCGGGCGGCCATGCGGCGGAAGATGAGCTGAAGGCCGGTGTCCAGACGGCTGTCGGCGCGGGTGTCGTAGACGACGATCACCTGGCCGGGTTGCAAGTCCGCCAGCAGGGGGTGGTCGGGGGTGTGCAGGCGCAGGCGGATGAGGTTTTCGTTGGCGGCGTCGCGCGGGTGGCGGGCGCTGTCGGCGTAGACTTGCATCCAGGCGGGCGCGTCGGGTGCGCCGTAGTCGTCGAATACCCAGAGCTGCGCGCCGCCGGCATCGGGCAGGGCCACGCTGAGCACGGCTTGCAGGATGTCGCTGGGGTCGCTGGCCTCGTTGAGCGTGCTGCTGAGGCGATAGAGCACGGAGGTCTCGTTGAGGGTTTGCTGGGTCTCTTGGAAGAGGCGCGCATTTTCGATGGAGAGGGCGATGCGGGTGCTGATGTCGCGCAGCAGGTTTTGCTCGCCGCGGCTGAAGCTGCGTTCGGTGCCGGTGGCGGCGCTGAGTGTGCCGATCGTTTCACCGCGGATGCTGATGGGCACATCGAACGCGCCGGGAGCGGGGCTGCTGTCCTCAGGTGGGTCGCTGAGGGGTTGTACCTTGAGCAGGTCGTAGCGCATACCGGGGGGCAGCGCGTTGTCGTCGTTGGTGGCGCTCCAGGCATCACGGGTGAGCTGGCGGTTGAGTTGGTCGATGCGGCTGATGCGGTCTTGTGATTGGGCCACGAGGCGCGCTTTGTTGATGGCGACGGCCACTTGGTCAGCCAGCAGGCCGAACATGGGCAGGTCGTCCTCGCGGAAGACGTCTGGTTCGCGGCTTTGGATGTCCAGCGCGCCGATGACTTGATCGCCGATGATGAGGGGCAGGCCCATTTCGGCGCGGGTTTCGTTGAGGATGGCGTTGACTTTGTGCGGGCTGTCTTTGCGCTGGGTGTCGTTGACGATGACGGGTTTAGCGCTGCCGGTGACGGTACCGATGACGGTCTGCGAGCCGACGGGCAGTTGGTGTTTGAGTTCCAGCAGGCGTTTACCCGCCTCGCCATGGCTGTAGACCAGCATGGCGTTGATACCGGCGTCGTCCACCAGGAAGACCTGGGCGTGGTAGAAGCCCATTTCGGAGACGATGAGGTCAATGGAGGTGTTGAGCACGGCGTCGATGTCACTGAGCAGGGCCACTTCGCGTCCGATGCGGGCGGCGATTTCGATCTCGCGGTTACGGCGGCGGACTTGTTCGTCGAGTTGGCGGTTCAGGCTGCGGATTTTGCGGGCTGCGCCGCGCACAGCGACCATCATCTCGGTGACTTCGTTTTGGTCGCGGGCCAGGGCCAGGCTGGGGAGCACGTCGGTGGTGCCGCGGCTGTCTTCGTCTGGTGCCATGTCCAGCAGTTGGGCGGTGCCGGCGTGGGCGGCTTCTAGGGCAGTTAGGCCGCCGCCGATCAGCCGCTGGGTAAGCAGAAGCACGCCGGCCCACACGGTGACGATGATGAGCACAGCGAAGACCATGATGCCTACGCCGGGCAGCAGGGCCACGCTGAGGCTGTCGTCAATGATGATGTGCCAGGGCATGTCGCCGCCAGTGTAGAGGCTGATGCCGCTGCTGCTGAGCAAGCTGTCGCCGTAGAGCACCGCCGTGGCGTTGACGGGCTGTGCAGCCATGGTGGCGATGATCTCTTCATCGATATCTACGCCGTCGATGTCGTCTTCTGGATCGCTGATGAAGAGGGGCTGGCCGATGCTGCTGGCGACGAGGGCGCGCCGTTGGGGTTGGAAGTAGTCCGCGCTGCGCAGGCCGATGTTGGCGAGGGGTATGAAGGTGGCGTCCAGGTCAACTTCCAGCTCCAGGACCCCGCGTGTGCCGGCATTGGTTTCTGTCAGCAGCACGTAGAAAATGAGGGTGCTGCGCCCGTCATCAGGGTTTGGAATGACGGAGCTGAGGGCGATCTCGCCGGCGGGTAAGGTGCCGGAGGCGGCCAGGATGAAGCTGGTGGTGCGGGCGGTGTTGTCACGCAGGGTATATTCGGTGTTGAGCAGGGTTTCGCCGCTGGTGTTGATCGCCTCGCCCCAGACGGCGTTGTCTTCGGTGACGTAGCTGATGCGGCGATAGCGGTCGGGGCGTCGAGCCAGCAGGTCGTTGAAGGCGCGCAGCATGTCGCGCTGCGCTTCTTCGATGGTTTCAGCCGGGATGTCCAGCAGGGTGCGCTCGTTGGCCAGGGTGTGGAAGCTGCGGACGAAGGTGCCGCGTGCTAGGCTGCTGAGTGCGTCGCCGTCTGTGGTGAGGCTGAGGGCCACGCGGCTGGTGTAGAAGTCCAGCGCTTCTTGGCTGCTGCTGACGTTGGCGTCCAGGGTGGTAGCGATGACGATGGTGACAGCCAGCACCAAGTTGACGAGGAACATCACCAGGAAGACCCGCTGGAGCCGGGTCAGCAGTTGATGGCGTAGTCGGTTGGGTGGGGCTTGTGTGTGTTGGATACTCATAGCACGAAAGTCCTCAACACTTCATGTATTCATTAAGACTCAGGATGCGTCGGGGCAGTGGGGTGCTGCCCGTGATTGGCGTGGCCGTTGGTCTCATGGCCGTTGCTAGTCGCTGGACCGTTGAGGTTAAGGCGAATACTGACATCCGGCAGTTGCAGGGCCTGGCCCACCTGTCGCACGGCGGTTTCGAGGATGTCTTTGACGTCGGTTTTGCCGCTGAGCTGTGCGGCCAGGTCACCGACGATGCGCTCGCGTTCGACGGAGCGGCGTGTTTCTTCGAAGAGGCGCGCGTTGTCCAGGGTAACGGCCAGGCGGCTGACCAATTCTTCGGCCAACTGCACCTTGTTTTGGCTGAAGGTGCTGTTGGGTAGTTCCCAGTAGACGGCACCCAGCACGGAGCCGCGGAAGCGAATGGGCACGGCGAAGGGGCGGGTGTCGTGTTCGGTGAGTTCACCGATGACGGTATCCTCGCGCTTGATGGCTTCCAGGCGCAGGGCCTCGGCGCTGTCGCTGTGGTTGTCTTGCCCGGCTTGATAGACCAGGGCGCTGCGGCGTTGGTCGTCGAGGAAGTCGTCCCAGGCGGCGTTGGTGCTGCTGCGGTTGTTGGCTTCGATGCTTTGCAGGCGCTGCACCGATTCTTGGTAGAGGCGGGCGGCGTCCAGGCTGATGGTGATCTGATCGGCCATGATCTGCAAGATTTGCACTTGTTCGTCTTTGAAGGTGTTGCTTTCGGTGCTTTGCACGTCCAGGGCACCGATGATGCGGTCGCCGATGCGCAGGGGGATTGCCAGCTCGGAGCGGGAGTCGGGCAGGAATTCGTTGCGCTTGTGCACATCGCTCTTAGCGGTGTCGGTGGCGACGACGACGCGGCCTTGTGCGGTGACGCGGCCAATGACGCTGTTGCTGCCCACGCCTAAGCGGTGGCCGCGGGCTAGGAGCTGACGCCCAGCGCGCCCGGTGCTGGCGCGCAGCACGGCGTAGTGTCCTTGTTCGTCGATCAGGAAGATTTGCGCGTGGTAGATGTTGCCGAACTGCGCGACGATGAGGTTCACCACTTCGTCCATCAGCAGGGTGACGTTGCGCTGGGTGGCGGCGTAGCGGCTGACTTCTTGGGTGGCTTCGATGTCGCGGGTGCGGGCGGCGATACGTTCTTCTTGGTCGCGCAGGGTGGTGCGCACTTGTTCGCGCAGGGCGATAAAGTCACGCGCGAGGCGGCCAATGATGTCAGCGGTGGGTGCGACGGCCACGGGGGTGTCGAAGCTGCCTTCGCGCATTTCGCTGAGGCTGCGGCGCAGGCTGCGCAGTGGGCGGCTGAGGCTGTTGGCGAGCATGACGGCCAAGAGCACACCGGCCAGGATAAAGATCACCCAACTGAGGGCGTTGCTGGCGAGAAAGGTGGTGATGCCAGGGATCACTTTGCTGCTGCTGCTGGCCTGCTCCACGACGAGGGTAAAGCGGCCTTCCAGCAGGGGGGTGTAGTAGCCGATGATGGTGTCGTCGTTGATGCTGTAGTTTGCCAGGCCGCTTTGGCCGGCAAGCGCGGCCTGTAAAGGCGCAACGGCGGCGGATTGAGCGGCGCGTTCGCGGTTGGCACGCGGGGTGATGATGAGGTTATCGCGGCTGCGCAGGTAGGCGATGCTTTCCAGCAGGCCGTCTTCGGTTTCCAGGTTTTCGATGAGCAGCTCGTCGATGTCCAGCGTGCCGACTAAGAAGCCGACCAGCTCCAGGCGGTTGTTGTAAAGCAGCTTGACGATTTCCAAGCGCAGGGTGCCGCCGTCGTTGTAGAGGATGATTTCTTCGGGTTCGTTGAGGAGCTGGGCGTTGCGGGCGGCGCGGTAGCCGACGTCGTCCTGGCTGACGTCGGTGCCTGTTTCCAGGGTGCCGGTATCTAGGGCGACGATGCCGGTGGGTGTCAGCACACGGATGTCTTGGTAGAGTCCGGTGCGCACCAGGCGGTTTTCCAGGAAGTCTTCGACGGCGTTGCGGGCGTTATCGGTGGCTAGGCTGCGCAGCAGGCTGAGCATTTGCGTGTTCAACAGGCTGCTTTCCAGCGCGCCGTCCAGGTTTTCGATGGCAAAGCCCAGGTCTTCGCTGAGTTCTTCGTTGATGCTTTGGCCCAGGCTTTGTAAGTAGCTGCGTGTGGCCTCGGCGTTGATCTGTTCGCTGCGGGCGGCAATCAAGACCAGCAGGGTCAGCGTTGGGAAGAACATGGCGGCAAACACCCCGACATAGGTCTTAAGCCACAGGGGCCAACCGCGCAGGGGGTTAAAACGGAAGAGGTTACGCTCTCGGTTCATGGCTTTCCTCGTCAAGCTGCGTGTCACCGACCGTTTCCGGCTGGATGTGGATGTGTGTGCTGACGGCCCCCAGCAGTGCATTGAATTGCTCGGCGGCTAGGTTCAGCACGGCTTCCACGTTGGTGGCGCTGAGCAGGGTGTTGGACATGGCGTTGGCTTGGCGTTCGCGTTCGGCTTGGGCCTGGGCCTGTTCGTAGAGGCGCTTGTTTTCCAGGGCGATGGCTAGGCGTCGGGCGATGGTTTGGGCCGTGCGCTGCTGGCGTTCGGTGAAGCGGCGGCCCGGTGGCAGGCAGAAGCCCATGGCCCCCAGCAGTTGGTCGTTGAGCAGGATGGGCACAGTCAGCGTTTGGATGATGTGGCCGTGTTCGTCGCTTTCTTCGCTGACGCTGATCTCGCCTTCTTGCAGGGCTGGGCGCAGGCCGTCGGGGATGTCGTAGGCGGGGGTGAAGCTGCCGCCGCGGTTGTCGCCATCGAAGCCGAAGACGCGCCCCGCCCGCGAGTCGAAGTAGCGCTCCCAGGTAAAACTCTCATCGGTGACGTGGCTGCCCCGCTGACGTACTGCGGCAGCGGCCTGTTCTTGTTGGGCGATGTCGCGGCGCAGGTTGTTCACCTGGCGGATGTGGTGCAGCACCCCTGCCAGTAGGGTGGCGACGGTTGTCAGCAGCGACAGCTCTTGCGCGTCGAAGTCGCCGTCATGGGTGAGCTGGATGTCCAGTACGCCGTAGATCGTCTCGTTATACAGGCTGGGGATGGCGACGCCGTAGCTGGTAGGTGCTTGGAAGTGGCTGCGGCGCTGCGGGATGGAGGCGCCGCTGGCGTTTTGGGTCTCTTGGGTGCGGGCGGCGATGCTAATGATGTTCAGGTCGCCGATGGCGAGCGTTTCGTTACTTTCAGAGCTGGCGCTGATGCCCATGGCGCTGCGCACGCGCCGCTTGAGCGTGCCGTTGGGATCGGTGGTGTAGAACTGGGCAAAGCCGATGTTAAGGTTTAGCCGTAGGAAGGCCAGCGCGGCGGCGATGGCGGTGTCTTCGTCGTCAATCGTCAGCAGTTGGGCGCTGAGGTTGGTGACTTTGCTGTAGGCGTTGATCTGTTCCTGGCTGCGGCGTGCCACGATTTCGGTTTGGCCGCTGAAGATGAACAGCAGGCCCAGCGACAGCGCGACGAAGAAGATCATCAGGCTGAGGTCGCCGAAGACGCGCTCGGCGGGGATGTAGTTCACGGGCTGGGTAATCTGTGATTGGGCGAAGGCGGCGGCCAGGGCCACACCCAGGATCATCAGGGTGATGTACACGAAGGACTCGCGGCGCAGCATACTGCCAGCGGTAATCAGGGGCAGGGCCATCAGGATGATAATGTTATTGTCCAGGCCGCTGCGCAGGGCCAGGCCGATGCCCAGCACCTGAGAGAGGATCAGCAGCCACAGGGCGACCGTGAGGTTGCCGCGCTGCACCAGCCAGTAGATGCCTATGGCGAAGATGGGCAGCACCGTGATGATGTAGCGTGCCGGCGGGATTTCATTGCCCCGCACCGTGTCCAGGATCGTGACGATGATCATGGCCCCCACGGTGTTGACCAGGGTGAGGACGGCGACGTACAGCAGCGCAGTGGCCCGCTGGCGGTCCAGGATGCTCTCGTAGTCGTAGCGCAGGGTGAAGAGTTGGCGTTGCAAGGCCCTAATCATGCGGCGTGCTCCCGTTACTGATGGGCGAATGGCCGTTCTGGCGGGCGGCGGTTCCTAGGCGGATGGCGCTTTTTTCCGCGTCCAGGGTGCGGCCCAGTTCTTCCAGGGTCAGGCGCAGCAGGTCATCGACGGTGGGGGCGGCCTGGAAGCCGGTCACGATCTCGTTGATGCGTTGTTCCTGGGCGGTGGCGCGTTGGGCTTCGTCGTAGAGGCGGATGCTGTCCAGGCTGGTGGCTAGGCGCTGGGCCACGGTACGGACCATGGTGGCGGTGTCCTCTTCGTCCAGGCCATCGCTGACGATTTCGATAGCGCCCAGCACCTGGCCGCGCAGCAGGATGGGCACGGCGATGATCTGCTGTTGGTCTTGCCAACGGGTAACGGGGCGCTGTTTGGTGACGGCTTCGCGCATGGCCGGGGACCAGTCTGCTTGAGGGACGAAGGCGTTAGCTTCGGCGGCGATACTGGGGTCGCTCGTGCTTTCCTGGAGGTAGCGGTCCCAGGCGCGGCGGGTAAGCTGGCTGTTGAGTCGCTGCACCTCGCGGCGTTCGGTTTCGGCTTCCAGGAACAGGCGCTTGTTTTCTTCAAGGCTGCGCTGTTGGTTTTCGAAGAGGCCGGCGTTGCGGATGGCGACGGCTAGTTGGTTTGCCATGACTTGTAGGGCTTGGATGTCGGTGTCGTCGAAGGCGTTGGCACGGGTGCTTTGTACGTCCAGCGCGCCGATGATGGTATCGCCGTCCAGGATGGGCAGGGCCAGCTCGGCACGGGTGTTGGGCAGCAGTTCGTTGCGGGCGTGTACGCTGTCGCGATCGGTATCGCGGGCGATGACTGGCTCGCCGACCTGGGCCACGCGCCCGATGACGCTTTGCGAACCGACTTGCAGGCGGTGTTGGCGTGCTAGAAGCTGCTGGCCCACCTCGCCAGTGCTGGCGATGAGGTTAGCCCATGCGCGGTTTTCGTCGATCATGAAGACCTGCACATGGTAGAAGGCGAAACGGTCTTGGATGAGGGCGACGGCGCGATTGAAGAGTTCATCGACGGTGAGCATCTTGGAGGTAATCTGGCCGACTTCGGCGGTAGCTTGCAGCAGATCGCTGGTGCGCTGGGCGCTGATGGCGGTTTGTTCAGCGGTGGTGATGAAGAAGCGCGTCGCGACGCTGACGATAACCAAGGTGCTGAAGGTGATGCTCAAGGCCACGCCTTCGTCGGTAGTTTCAAAGCCGCTGACCTGGATCACCTGGATGAGTTGGTAGCTTAGCTTGCCGAACACCAGCAGGTTTACGGCGATGAATTCCCAGCGGCTTTCGGCCAGGGTGGCGGCGGTAATCAGGGCCATGATGTAGAGCAGCAGCAGCACGTTATTGTTCGTCACGAACAGGGGAACCATCGTAAAGACCACGATCAGCAGGCGGGCGGCGATGCGCATTTGGTCGCGCTGCACCAGCACAAAGGCGATCAAGCCGACGATGAAGAGCGTCAGGGTCTGGGCGATGCTGGCGAGGAGGGGGATACCGCCTGCGGCGGCGGCCTGGGCCACCAGCCCACCCAAGGACGTGGTGAAGGCGATGATCGCCAGGGTCTGCACGAAGCGTTTGCGCAGTTGGTTCAGCGGGTTAGGCACGTAGCGAAAAACAGCTTGCTGCTGGCTCATGAGGCATCCTCCTTCGAGGCGGGCGCGGCCTGGCCGTTGGCGGCCCCGGGGTCACCCAGTTTGATGGCGACGCGTTCGGCTTTGAGAGCTTCGCGTAGGCCGTTGGCAGCTTCGCGCAGCACGCTTTGCATGTCATTGCTGCCTTGCAGGCGGGCGCTGATCTGCCCGACGAGGCTTTCGCGCTGAGCTAGGCGCTGGCTTTCCTGCACCAGGCGGGTGTTTTCGACGGCGAGGCCGAAGCGTTCACTGACTTCTTGCACCAGCTCTAAGTCTTCGGGGGTGAAGTTAGCCTGGGCGTCCAGCTCGAATTCCATTGCCCCGACTACCTGCCCGCGCACGCGCAGCGGCACGGCGATGACTTGGCTTTGCCCGCGGGAGTCCTGGACGATGTGGTTGATGCTGGCGGCTTCGCTGAGGGTGGGGGTCCAGGCGCTGTCTTCTTCGATTTCGCCGTCCAGGTAATCGACGCGCAGGCCGGGCGACATGCCGGTATCGCGCAGGAACTGTGCCCAGGCCCCGCCGGTCAGGCGTTGGTTGAGGCGCTCGACTTCGTGCAGGGTGGTTTGCATCTGGCCCACCAGCTTCTGGTTTTCTTGCAGGCGTTCTTCCGCGCGTTCGAACTGCGAGGCGCTGTCCAGGGCCAGGGCTACGACGTCAGCCAGGTCCTGGAAGCTTGCTTGCTGGCTGGCGCTGTTGAAGCGGTCATCGAGGGTGGTGCGCAGTACCAGCGCGCCTTTGACGCGGGTGCCGATGCGCATGGGGAAGACAGCCTCGGTGAAGCGGAGGCCATCAGGCTGCTGCACGATGGCCTTGCCGGTGTAGGCGGCCTGGCCGATGCTGCTGAGGCCGCCGACGCTGGCGCGTTCGCTGCGCATCAGGGGTTGGGTGGTGATTTTTTCGGCCAGGGCTTCGGCGCTGACGCGGGCCTCGGCACCGCCTTCGGTGATGCGATAGAGCCGCACTTGGTATAGGTCCGGGAACTGTTGGCGGATGAGGTCGGCGCTGTGCTGGGTGATCTCGTCGGAGCGGCGGCGCGCGGCGACCTGATCGGTGATCTCGGTGAGGATGGCGGTGATGCGGCGGCGCACGTCCACCGTTTCGCTGATCCTTTCATCCAAGGCGCTGCGGAAGTAGCTGAGGTACAGGTAAAGCAGCGTGCTGAGGATGCCGATGTAGACGAAGAGGGTGATGGTGTTGGTTTGTTCGGTGAAGGCCGGTTCGCGCAGCAGCAGGGCCAGCACCAGGCTGACCATGCTGGCGCTGAGGCCTACTGCCAGTCCGCGCACTTCTTTGAGCAGGGCGGCGGCCACAATGAAGATCATCAGGCCGCCGACCGTACCGTTGACATTGGCTTGGGTCAGCAGCAGCGTCCACAGGTTGCCGACCAGCCAGGCGATGATGGTGGTCCAACTGCCGACTTCCAATTGGCCGCGGCGCACCAGCAGGAAGGCGGTCAGCACGCTGACGTTCAGCAGGATCAGCGGCAGCAGGTTGATGATGGGAATGCGCCCGTTGGCGGCGGCGCTGAAGAGCGTGGTGGGTTCCGGCGTGCCCAGGGTGTACAGCGGCGTGCCGAAGATGTAGGCCGTCTGGCTGATGAAGAGCAGGCCCAGCAGCACGTAGATGAGCAGGGCACGGCTGCGGTCGGCGGCCCTTTCGTACTGGTTTAGTTTGAGTAGAAAATCAAAGCGCATAATCAGGTCTCACTCGGCTGGGATACGGGCGTGGCTCAGGCCTCATCGTCCGGGGTGGGTGTGATGGGACGCGGTTTGCGGCGTGGGGCGTCCACGGTGCCCAGGCGGATGCGCCCGGACTTAGCCCCCAGTGCTCGTCCCAGCTCGTTGAGCGTGAGCTGTAAGATGCTCTCCACGTCAATCTGTTCTTGGAGCTGGCTGCTGATGTCGTTGACCAGGGCCTTACTGCGGGCCAGGCGTTGGCTTTGGGTGTAGGCGTCGGCGTTTTCCATGGCGATACCCACCTGGTTGACCAGTTGGCTGAAGATGATGCTGTCGGTGTCGGTGTAGCGGTAGGCGTCGCGCTGGGCGATTTCAATGACGCCGATGATCGCGCCGCGCGTGGTGACGGGGGCGGCCAGCACGCTGAGGTAATCCGGCGCGCTGCTGCACTTCACCTCGCTGCGTTCGCTGTCGTCTACACTGATGAGCTGGCCGCTGTCCAGGGCGGTTTGGGCGGCGCTGCGCTTGGCGTTGAGCGGGCGACCCAGGCCGTTGAACTGTATATGTCCGCCGAGGGTGCGCAGGGCCAGCACGGGGGCTTCGGCCTCGCTGCTGCGCAGGTAGATGTTGAGTGTGTCCAGGGCCAGCACTTGTGGGGCTTGCTGGGCCACGCTGCGGATAATGCCTTCCAGGTTGAGCTGGGATTGAATCACCTGGCTGAACTGGGTGAGCTGTTGAAGCTGCACGGCCTGGCGCTGCATGTTGTACAGCTGGCGGATGTTGGTCAGGCCGACGACAAGCTGGCTGGTAATGGTGCGGGCCACGTCGATCATTTCTTCGCTGAAGTTGAGGATTTGGGTGCGCACTTCCAGGCCCACCGCGCCCAGGTAGCGCTCGTTGAGGTCCACCATGGGGAAAAGGTAGAGGGACTTCATGCCCATGGCGATCAAGCGCTCGCGCGATTCGGCTTGCAGGCCTTGTTCGGCGGCGATGTCTGGGATGAGGATGGGGTTTTTGTTGTCCATAATCATGCGCTGTAGGGCGTTGTCAGCGTCCAGGACGATGCCGACGGTGCCCTGAGCGGGGTATTCGGCCACGACCGTGGCGCTGCGCCCGTCCTGGTTCATCAGCGAGATGCCACAGTGGTCGATGGGCAGCGCGGCGACTAGGGCTTCGGCGGCCTCGGCCATCAGCGCCGTTTCATCACGGATGCTGCCCATGGTCACGGCCAGGTGGTTGATGCTGCGCATCACGCGCACTTGGCTGCCCAGGCGGGCGGCGCTGGTGCTGAGGTCCAGCACTAGGCGGTGGTTCTTGAGCACCACTGAGGCCTGATCGCGCAGAGCGGCGTAGAGTCGGCGGTCGCGTTCGCTGAAGCGGCGTGGCTGAGCGAAGCTGATGTGGATTTGCTGCGGCATGCCGTCCACGTCAATGATGGGCACCACGACGATGCTGCGGATTTCTTCCCAGCGATCACGGTAGTAGGCGTACACGGGGTCGGTGAGGGCAGTGTCGGCGTCCACCTGTTCGACGAACTCCACTTCGCGCTCGCGGCCCGTCCATTTAGCGGTGAAGGCCAGCAGCACCTCCAGGTCGACGTGTTCTTGCAGGGGCAGCTTTAAGCGCTCGGCGTGGTCCCCTTGCACGACGCTGTAGAGGATGAACTCGCGGATCACGTCGCTCATCAGGTCGCGCTCGATAGTCACCAGGGCGATGTTGTGGGCATCAGGGGCGACGCTGCGCTGGATGGCGGTCAGCAGTTGCAGGCTGTCTTCGCTGCCGGAGATGGCGCGGCTCAGCTCGGAGATGTCGCGGGTTTCTTGCAGGGCGCGGTCGGTTTGGCGCAGTAGAGTGGTGTTCTCCAGCGTCACGCTCATCTGATTAGCCAGGGTGCGCAGCGCGCGTTGGCGTTCCGTGCTGAGCTGCACGGGGTCCGGGTTTTGGAATCGCACTACGCCCAGCAGGTGCTCCCCTTCGCGGCTCAGCAGGGGTAGGCTGAGGCTTTGGCCGTCGTCGGATTCAACGACCAGGCTGTCGCCGTTGGCGAGGCCGTCGGGAATGGGATAGCTGAAGAGGGTGCGGTCTTCGCGGTCGCTGTCGCGTGGGGTATCGCGGTCGATCTGCGCTACGACGCGCACGCGCTGCCCGCTTTCATCGACCAGGCCTAGGGTGGCTAGGGTGTAGGCGTCCTGGCTGAAGCGCACCAGCACGGACAGCATTTCGTAAGGCGTTTGGGCGCGGAAGAGGGCGCTGCTCATTTCGTATTGAGCGGCCACGAAATCGAGGGCGTCGGCGGTTTGGTCGAGTAGGTCGCGGTTTTCGATGGCGACGGCTACTTGTCCGGCCACGGCACCCAGGTTGTCCTCGGTGAGCTGGCTTAACTGCTGGGTGTCGGTGGCCCCGAAGACCAGCACGCCCAACAGCCGCCCGATGCTGCGCAGGCCGATGACGGCGAAGGCGTTCAGGTTGCGGGCGCGCATGTCGTCGGCGAGGGGGCCAAAGGGGGCCGAGGCGCGGCTGTTTTGCAGGTCGATGAGCTGGGAATCGCCCTGCATCAGCACGCTGACCAGGGCTTGAAGCTGCGGGCTGTCGGCGTCGATCAGGAAGCTGTGGCCGGGCATCTCGACTCCGCCCTCAGTGGCGTAGGCTTCCACGCGGATCAGGTGTGGCAGCATCCCCGGTGACAGCGGCTCGTCGAAGTGCAAGATGCCCACCATGCGCACGACCGGCGGCAGCAGGTCCTTGACGGCGGCGGCCATTTGCCCGCTGTCGGCGGCGGCAGCGATGCGGCGGTTTGTTTCCACCAGCTGTGCGGCCAGGTTTTGCGCGGCTAGGGTTTCTTCGTAGAGCTGCCGGGTGCGCACCTGCTGGGCGATCTGGTCAGCGAGGGCGACATAGCTGGCGATGGTGTCGGCGTCCAGGGGCACGGGCACGTCGTTGAGTACGTCTACGGTGCCGATGAGCTGGTCGCCGGCGCGCAGGCCGAAGCAGGCGGCCCAGGTGGCACCGAGCTGGAGGTACTGGCTGCGGGTGGTACTGCTGAGCAGGGAGTCGGGTGCGGCGCTGAGGTCCTCAATAATGAGCGGCTGGCCCTCACGCAGCGGGGCCAGGACGGCGGGGTCTTGCAGGTCTGGGCGGCGCAGCGTGGAATCGACCGGCAGCACGTCGTCGAGCGCGCCCACGCCCATGAGCAGACGGTAGGCGGGCGGGGTGTCGGCGGGCAGGGGTTGGTTGAAGCGCGTTAGGGCGACGGCGCGCATGTGGCGGGCGACGGTGTAGCTCAGGGCTTGGGCCAGGTAGCCGTAATCACCAGCGGCGCTGATGAGTCGGTTCGCTAGGGTGAAGTTGTCCATGGCGCTGCGGGCGCTGCGGGCTTGTTCCAGCAGGTGACGCACTTGAGCCAGCACGCCCATCTGATCGGCCAGGTTGCTGAGAGCGCTGTAATGGGCGTCGTCGAGCGGGGCGGCGGCGCTGCCGGTGGCGATCATGACGGCCACGCTGCGCCCGCCGATCATGACCGGGCAGAGCACGGCGGCCTGTACGTTGGCGTTAACCAGCCAGCGGCGGAAGCGTGCGCCGAGGTCGGCGGCGTTGGCTTCGTGCGGGGCATCCAGCAGCAGCGAGTCGCCGTCCAGCAGGCGCGATCGCAGCGCTGCGGCCAGGTCGTCCCAGGCTAAGGGGGCGGCCAGCGAGACGTGGGTCTCTACGGCGTTGGCGCTGAGGGGTTGCGGGTCCCAGCCGGTGACCTGATAGCCTTCGTCCTCGTAGTACAGGACGTAGAGGTTGAGGTGTTGGGTGGGGTCTGGCAGGATGTGTTGGGCGACGACGTGGGCCATGGTGGGCAGGTCTTGGCCGACGACCAGTTCATCGAAAGCGCGTTTAAGGCGCTGGGCCAGGTTCTGTGCGGGGTGGTAGGCTGCGTGGTCGTCGGGGTCATTGGCGGGGGGCAGGGCCAAGCTGAGCTGTGCGGCGAGCAGGGCCAGCAGTTCAGGGTCGGCGTTGGCGCTGGTGTGGACGGCTAAGAGGGCGAAGTCGCTGTGGGGTGCGTCCAGGGGCAGCAGCCAGGCCTGGGCCTCGTCGGCGTAGACGGGTTGGCGTAGGGTTAGGGCCTCGGAGGGAGCGCTGCTGCGGAATTCGGGCGGCGGCGGCGCGTCCGGTGTGGCGGGGCCGGCTTGCAGGCGGTGGGCGCGTTCTTGGTAGAGGCGCAGGGCCGGCGCGGTCGCTTGTGGGCTGAGCAGCTCAGCGAAGAGGTCTTGCAGTTGGGCAAGCTGCGGCCCCTGCTGGCGGGCGTGCTGTGCCCAGTGACCAAAGGCTGAGGCGATGCGCAGGTGCGTGGCGGTGTCCATAGCTCATCTCGCTAGCGGTCGTTCGACTGATGTGTGTTGTGCGGCTGGCAGCGTGTGCGTTATGCGGCTGCCAGCCGTTCCCCCCTGGTTTGGGCCTTACTTCCACTCCCAGACGGGTTCGCCGCCGAGCAGCCGACTGATCTGGTCGGGGAATCGGTCGGGATCGAGGGGTTTGCCCAGGAAACCGTCGAAACCGGCGCGTTGGGCGCGTTTCATTTGGTCTTCGCTGGCCTCGGCGGTGACGGCGCAGATGATGGTGTCCTTGAGGCGTTCATGGCCGCGCACTTTTTGCAGGGCCTGATAGCCGTCCTCGTAAGGCAGGCGGATGTCCATCAGGATGAGGTCGATGCGCGGCAGGGTTTCGGCGAATTGGACGACCTGCCAGCCGGAGGTTTTCCATTCGCAGCGCTGCACGCCCATAAAGGCCAGCATCCGGGCGATCAGGACGAAATTGGGCACGTTGTCTTCAACGACGAGGACGTGCGCTTCACTTGGATCGATTGGGGCACGTTCTACCACCATGACCTCACTTTATGTATTCAGCCACTAGGTCTGCAAAGGTATCGACATCGATCGGCTTGCCGATGTAGCCGTCACAGCCCGCCTCCAGGGTGCGTTCTTTGTCGCCCTGCATGACGTTGGCGGTAAGTGCGACGACGGGAATATCGCTGATGCCAGGAGTTTTGCGGATTTGCTTGGTAGCGGTTAGGCCGTCCATATCCGGCATACTCATGTCCATCAGGATCAAGTCGGGCGGGTTGCGGGTTGCCATGTCGATGCCATCGAAGGCGTTGTCGGCTTCTTCGACTTCGTAGCCTTCGACCATCAAAATGCGCCGGACGAGCATCCGGTTGTTAGCGTCATCTTCGATGTAGAGAATGCGCGGCATAGGTCTCGCTCACTCACTGTTTTGATCTGCGGTTAGGCAAAGGGTACTGCGTCTTTTACTACTATAGCATCGAGATGGCACAAAAAGCATTAAACATTGCGGCACCGGGTTTTTGTTTGGCAGATGGACGCTTGGAATCCTGTAACATGCGCCTTTTGTGGTGTCTTCTGCCGGTTGTTGTGCTGCTGCCGCCCACTTGCTTACTCACTATAGCGCAAATTAGGAAATGCTGCCCACCTTTGGTGCGTTGCGGGTGCAAAAACCCCCATCCTACGGCCTAGGACGGGGGGTGTGGGGATGGATGGGGCGGTGGGTGTGCGGTGCTTTAGCAGGCCCCACGACGCAGGCGATAGGTGGCGCTGTAGGTATTGTTGGTCTCGTTTTCCTCGTTGACCTGGCTGCCGCTGTCGATGGTGACGACGAAGCGGTGGTCTTCGCCGGGGAACTGGCCGATGGTCAGGTCGAAGACCGCGACGAAGTTGTCCCCGGGTTCCATGATGGGCAGCGTGACGGCCTGCGAGGTCGTCAGGGTGTTGGTTGCCACGTCATAGTCTTGCAGCAGCACGGTGACGGCGCTGCTGGTGGCGCGGCTGCCGGCGTTGGTGATATTCACCTGCACCTTGAACGGCTCATTACAGGTGGGGCGCTCTGGCACTAGGCTGTGCCCGTTTGCCAGCAGGTCCCCGAAGGCGTCTGGCGTGGGGGTGAAGGTGGGCGTGGGGGTGGCGGGCGGGTTGAAGCCCGGCAGACCACTGATGCTGCCGCTGACGTTCACCACGCTGGGCGAGACGAAGCCGCGCCGCCCGTTGTCCAGTTGGATGTAGTACCAGCCGCTGCCGGTGGCGCTGCGACCCAGGATTTCGGCGCTGTCCCCGGCCAGCAGGAAGCCTACGACGTCGTACAGCGTGCTGTCCCCGGTGCGCACGTTGGCGTCCACGGTGGCGGTGGCGGTGGCGGTGGCGCTGATGGCGGTGGGCGTAGCGGCTAGGGTTGGACGGGTGAAGGCGGTGGGCGTAGCGGCTAGGGTGGGCTGCACGACGAAATCGGGCACATCATTTTCCACGCGCAGCGGGCTGATGACGTGGTGCAGCACCTCATTGGCGACGTTCATGGTCAGGCGCAGCGCATACAGGCCGTCCGGGACCAGCGCGGTGTTCCAGGTGCCCAGCACGTCGTCGCTGATGCTGCCTTGTTCGGGCAGTGTGGCGGGGAACCAGTCACCGTCGGGGTTGGGGGTCAGCGTGCCGTCAGCCAGTGCCTGGTATTCCAGGAAGAAGGTACTCATGCCGGGCAGCGCCGCGGAGCCGCGCACTTCAGCCTCACCGCGCAGCAGGTACACGGGCGGCGGGAAGGTAATCTGGCCGTTGGGGTCGGGCGGTGTGGGCGTAGCAGTCTGGGCCTGGACAGGCAGCACGGCCAGCACCAGGGCGATCAGCACGATGAAGAGTGGGATGCGCAGACGCATGAGGGTCTTCCTTTCGAGTCGGTTCAAGTTTAGGTCACTGTCTTCTATGATACCGAGTGTGTGCAAACTCTGCTCTACGGCTGGGCCACGCTTAACCGCTGGTCATTTTGGCGTGCGGCGCTGCATGTGGGCTATGCTTACGCTGCCAATCACTATAGGGAGCAGGGATCATGACGCAAGCGCAAAGCACTAACCAGCCTATCCGCACCTTGGTACTCAGCGGCGGCGGCGGACGCGGGGCCTTCCACGCGGGGGTCTATAAGTACCTGATGGAGTCGGGCAAGGTGGGCCTGCCGGATGATGTATCGGGGCCGTGGGTGCCGGATGTGGTGTTGGGCACCAGCATTGGCGCGGTGAACGGTGCGGCCATTGCACAGGGCATCAGCGCGACCGCTTTGGAGCAGTTCTGGCTGTCGCTGCGGGCGCAGGATGTAGAGGGCCTGCCGCCGGGTATGGGCTGGCTGGCGCGCCGGGTGGCGAACCTGCTGCTGCGTGCGGCTATCGGGTCCCCGCTGCCACAGGTCACGCAGCACGCCATGTCGCCGCCTGCCAGCGAGTCTTGGCCGCCGCTGCCCATCCTGCCGCGCGGCCTCAGTACGCGCTTGATCGGGCGCTGGAGCAACTTGCTTGACACCGGCCCGCTGTATCAGACCCTCGGTGAACGCCTGGGCATCAACGAAGCCGCCATCGCCGAGAGCGAGAAGATTCTGTTGATTGCTGCTACCGACGTGCGCAGCGGCGAGGGCGTGGTGTTCAGCAACCGCGAGGTGATCAACCCGCGCAGCGGCCTAACGTATGACTACTGCCGTCCGGGGATCACGCGCCGCCGCATCATCGCGAGCTGTTCCATCCCCATGGTGTACCCCTGGACGCAGGATGAAGATGGTGCAACCTACTGGGACGGCGCGGTGGTCATCAACACGCCGCTGGGACCGGCCTTCGATGCCGTGCGCGATGTGGACCCGCTGCGGCCCATGGAGGTGGTGGTGGTAATGATGACGCCCTGGTGGGAGCACAGCGAAGACGCCAAGCGCGGGCGGCTGCCGCAGGACTTCGGCGAGGCCATCACCTGGACGCTGGATTGGGCACTGCTGGCGTCCTTCCGCAGTGACTTAAAGCTGGCGCGGGCCTTTAGCGACATGGCCGCCGACGACATCACCGCTGGGCGCACGCCGCGCTTTCGCCGGGTAGATGACATCATCGTCGCGCCGGAGCACTTCCTGCCGGCCACGCGCATCATCGACTACGACGAGGACGCCAGCCGCGCTCTGATCGCTGCGGGTTATGAGGCGGCACAGACGGCCTTTGCACGTAAGTACGCGGCGGGTTGATTCCAGGCCTACCGCCAACGAAGCCCACACTTCCACCCGTGCCGGGGGCTGCTTTTCGTGCCCTCGGCACGGGCTTTCGCGCAGAACCCCACTTCGCATTACAATACCGCCTATATCCTCATATATGGCACCGAAAGGAGACTTGATCTGATGTTGCAGACTCCCCTCATTGAACTGGTTTTGGGGTTGATCCTGGTGTTCAGCTTCCTGGCGATTATCGTCACGCAGATCAACAACCTGCTGGCTACCGCGCTGAAGTGGCGTGCCAAGCAGCTCAAGCAGGGTTTGCAGGACCTAGTGGTTGATGAGCGCCTGCAAGCCGAGATGCTCATTCATCCCTTGGTGAACATGGTGAACGCCAGCCACGAATCGCTGCTGGTGGAAGACGAGACCGCCGTGCGTGAGATCGTCAACGCTGAGGCCAAAGACGTGACCTACATCGCGCCGGATGCCTTTGTCGAGGCGCTGATGGGCGTGCTGATTGTGCGCTACCGCGAGGAAGTCTTCGGCCCACTGAGCCGCGCGGTCGAGGACCTGCCCCATGCTGACGACCGCTATTACCTGCGCGACCTGCTGGCCCGCTTTCAGGCTGATGTGGACCCGCAGAACCTGAACGACATTGGCGAAGCGATCATGAATGTGCACGACCCCGACGGCCAGCTCAAGGCGGCTTATGACCACGCTCAGATGGAGCTGGCGGCGGTGCGGGGCCGCGCGGAAGACCTTGCGCCGCTGCTGGGCGGCCTGCGTCAGGTGAAGAGTCCTGCTTTCCGTCAAGCCCTGGAGATGGTCATCGCTACGGCGGAGAACGTCGGTGATGCGCGTCGCAAGCTGGAGAACTGGTTCGACGAAGGCATGGGCCGCACTACCAACCTCTACAAGCAGCACATGCAGCGCGTGACGGTGATCGTGGCAGCGGCGCTGGTGGTCACGCTCAACGTGGACACGCTCTACATCACGCGGGTACTGTGGGAAAGCCCGGAGCTGCGCGCCAACGTCGCGGCCATCGCGCGCGAGTTCGACGTGGAAGCTGCTGAGGAAGGCCTGGGCATTGGCGGCAATGATAATGATGAAGATGACACCGCCCCTGAACTCGGCTTGTCCGCGCCGGAATCGGCCATGCCGCCGGAAGAAGAGACTGCCGACGACCTGATCCAAGAGATGGGTGACAGTTTGACGGAAGCGCAGGCGGCGGTACAGTCCCTGCTGAGCTTACAGCTCCCGCTGGGCTGGGTGTACGAGCCGGTCACGGAGACGATGATTGAGGCGGCGGCCATCACCGGCCTGCCTGACCCGCGAGAGAATGCGCGCAACGTGTGGAACCTGCTGCCCTGGAACAATCCGCTGTGGCTGTCGCTGGTGCTGGGCAAGCTGGCCGGCCTGCTGGTGAGC
>CAYWGJ010000022.1:24696-29823 GCA_964457835.1 uncultured Anaerolineaceae bacterium | reverse complement strand
GTATCGCAGGCATGGGGGCCTGCCGCTGTACCCGGACGAGGACTCGCTGTGGGGCGCAGTGCATCCGCTGGACCCGGCCCGCGCCGCCCTGGATGCGCTGCCGCTGCCGCCTGATATGACGCACCTGCTGGCACCCTTGGGCGTGGGCAGCCATGTCGATCATCAGCTCACGCGGGATTGGGCACTGCGCCTGGCAGGTTCGCAGCCAGGGCTGACACTGTGGCTCTACGCGGATTATCCTTACAGCGCCGCGCCGGGGGCGGTCGAGGCCGCCCTGGACGTGCTGCCACAGGCCCTACGCACACGCTTGCGGCCACAGCGGGCCGTGTTGCGCGAAGTGCAGGTCAGGGCTAAGCTAGAGGCGGTGGCGCATTATCGCTCACAGATCAGTACCTTCTGGGCTGATGAAGCGGAAATGGAGTCCAAGCTGCGGGCACAGATGCAGCACGCAGGGCAGCTCACGGAAGCTTACTGGGTCCTGCTGCCCAACCCGCCGGAACCAAGCAGTCCAGTACACGAGGCCGCTAACTGAAGGAGCGCGCGGTGTCCGATATGACGCAGGACGAACAGTCAGGCCAAGCAGCGGAGTTGATGCATGAGGCGCGCACGCAGATCACGGCCCTGGTCGAAGCCGCGGAGAGCGGCGCACTGGTGCCGATCCGCCTGCCGGCTCAGCTCAAGCAGATCGGGGTGCTCATCGAGCAGGCGCAGATGGCCCAGCAGGAGCAGACGGCGTCCGGCCCGGCACTGCCCGCTGACCTGGCGTCGATGGCGCAGGATACCGCCGAGTTCTTTAAGGTGGCGCTGCACGAGCTGCGCACGCCGATGACCAGCATCCGGGGCTATTCCGACATGCTGAGCAATCCGGGCATGGCTGGTGAAATGAGCGAGATGCAGGCGCAGCTTCTAGCCGTGATCCGCGCCAACTCGCGCCGCATGGAAAGCCTGCTGTCCGACGTGAGCTACATGAACAAGCTGCGCGCGGGCATTTTGTTCATGAAGCCGAAGATGGACATGTTTAAGAACATCGCCATGATGGTGGAAAAGAAGGCCAGGCCGCTGGCACAGGAGCTGAGCCGCCAGTTCGAGACTGAAGTGCCCGACGGCCTGCCCCTGCTCAACACCGACGGCGAGACACTGGCCCATGCCCTGTTCAAGCTGATTGAAAACGGCCTGCGCTACTCCGCTGAAGGCGAGGGGCGCGTGGTGATGCGCGGCGCACGCGACGAGAACACCCTCGTGGTGACGGTCAGTGACAACGGCATCGGCATGAGCGCAGAAGAGCTGGCACAGTACGGCACGCCTTTCTTCCGCGCCGACGACGACCGCGTGCGTGCTTTCAAGGGCAGCGGCCTAGGTGCGCCGATTGCCTTGGGCCTGGTCGAAGCGTTGGGCGGCAGCCTCCTGGTGACCAGCACGCTGGGCGAAGGCACCACCATTACGGTGCGGATGCCTGGTATGGGGTAAGATACGCGCGCCTCAAGACGACAAAACAGCGCAGCTACGCAGCCTGCACGATTATAGAATTTTTTACTTTACAGTGCGCGTAAAACGTGCTAAGTTGACGCCGAAACAGGGGGGCAGCTCACTCAGCATTGGCACATCGGACACAGCTTGCAGGCTGTGTCTTTTCTACATTGCCGCACATGCTGTCCTGGAGCCTGCCCCGGCAGTCTGGAGATTAAGAAAGCACCATGTCCGAAAACCCGCAGTATCTGACCCGTGAAGGCCTGCTGTCCTTGGAGAAACGCCTAGATACGCTTAAGACGGTACGCCGCCCCCAGGTGGCCGAGCGTCTGCGTCTGGCTTTGGAAGAAGGCGGCGAACTGAGTGAGAACGCCGAATACGAAGACGCCAAGAACGAACAAGCTTTCGTTGAAGGCGAGATCGCCCGCCTGGAGCTGATTATCAACACCGCCGAGATCATCCAGGACAACCCCGACAAGGACCGCGTTGGCATCGGCTCTTGGGTGACGATTGTCCAGAAGGGCACCCAAGACGAAGAGCGCTACCAGATCGTCGGCTCGGCTGAGGCTAACCCCGGCGTGGGCAAATTGTCCATGGAAAGCCCGCTGGGCAAGGCGCTGCTGGGCAGCAAGGTCGGCGAGCGCGTCAAGGTCGCCGCACCCGATGGCGAGCTGATCTTCAAGGTGAAGACCATCGAATAGGCCGCCCCCGCTGCGGACTTGACCCCGACAGCGGGCTTTTCCATAATCCCTGACGTAGGATACGGGTCGCGGTACTGCGCGGCACCGCCTGGTTCTTTTGTCCGTTGCAACCAAACGAGCACAGCAAGCGAGCGCATATGTGGCAGCCCAATAACCTGGAACAAGAACGCCTTGACAAAGCACAGGCCCTGCGTGAGCGCGGCGTCGCGCTGTACCCACGTCGCAGCACCCGCACCCACCGCATCGCCGACGCTATCGCCGCCTTTGCCGCCCTGCCCGCCGACACCCCCGAAGACCAAGCGCCACAGGTCACCGTGACCGGGCGCGTCCGCCGTGTGAACATCAAGGGCAAGCTCAGCTTTATGCACATCGAGGATGAATCGGGGCGGGTGCAGCTCTTCCTGCGGCTCAACGACATGGGCGAAGACGCCTACGCACCGATCAAGGCCAAGCTGATCGACACTGACGACTACGTGCAGGCTTCAGGGCAGATGATGCATACCAAGACCGGCGAGGTCAGCGTGCGCGTGACGGCGTTGGTGCTGCTGGCGAAGTCGCTGAGTCCGCTGCCGGTCGTCAAGCAGGAAGTGCGTGAGGACGGCACCGTCGTGGAGTACGGCGCGTTCAGCGACAAGGAAACGCGCTATCGTCAGCGCTACGCAGACTTGGCCGTCAACACCGAAGTGCGCGAGGTCTTCCGCAAGCGCGCGGGGGTGCTCAAGGCCATGCGGCGCTTCCTGGACGACGCAGAGCACATGTTGGAAGTCGAGACGCCGGTGCTCCAGCCCATCTATGGTGGGGCGGCGGCGCGGCCCTTCACCACGCACCACAACCAGCTCGACCAGGAACTCTACCTGCGCATCAGCTTTGAGCTGTACCTCAAGCGCCTGCTCGTGGGCGGCTTCGACGCCGTGTACGAGATCGGGCGTGACTTCCGCAATGAGGGCGTCAGCTTCAAGCACAACCCGGAATTCACGCAGATGGAGTTCTACAAGGCCTATATCGACTATCGCGGCGTAGCGGACATCGTAGAGCGGCTGGTAGCCCATATCGCCGAACAGGTCAGCGGCGGCACGCAGATCACGTACCAGGGCCAGCCGATCGACCTGACCCCGCCCTGGCAGCGCATCACCCTGCGCGACGCCATCAAGCAGCACAGCGGCCTGGATTACATGGACTACCCCGACGCCGAATCGCTGACACAGGCGCTGCACGGCATCGGCGATGAAGTCAAGCCGGGGCAGACCTGGGGCAAGCTGGTCGATCACCTGCTGAGTAAGTACGTGGAGCCGACGCTGATTCAGCCTACCTTCCTGATGGACTACCCACGCGACATCTCGCCCTTTGCCAAGCGCGTCGATGATGACGACTTCCATGTGGAGCGCTTCGAGATGTTCATCGCAGGCATGGAGATGGGCAACGCCTTCACAGAGCTGAACGACCCGCAGGACCAAGAGCAGCGATTCCTGGACATGCAGCGGCTCTACAGCGATGAGGACGAAGAAGCCGCGCCCCTTGACGAGGATTACCTGCGGGCGATGCGCTACGGGATGCCCCCCTGCGGCGGCTTCGGCATGGGCGTGGACCGCCTGACCATGCTGCTGACCGACCAGCGCTCCATCCGCGATGTGCTGCTCTTCCCGCATCTGCGCGATCTGAAGGACTAACGCCTGACCGCGCATGTCATACTGACGCCCCGGCAGCCGCGCCGGGGCGTTTGTGGTGCGCGCGCTTAGTCCCTGGGGGGAATGGCGTTGATGTAGCCCCCGATCAGGACGGGATTGGAGAACGAACTATCCCGTGCGAAACAGCGTGGTGTCTCTGGATAGGGAATCACCAGCACACTCAGGTAATGCAGACCAATGGTATCCGGTACGGTGATGGTCATGGGGATACGGGCCGCGAAGGTCTCATTATCGACCTGTCCATAAAAGACCGAACCAAACTCTGGTGTGTCTATGGGTTCACCGTTCAAGAAGGGCATCAAGACAAAAGGCATCATCTCATCCGGTGCCGTCGAGGGTGCATCGGGTTGTAAGGCCGGTAACCAATGAGGATGTCTGCGCTGATCTCACGGCCTGCCGTGCGCGAAGCCCAGGCACTGCCCCTACCCCAGGGGTTGTGACGTTCATCCCCATAGTAGTCCTGTACCGTGTGCAGCAGACAACAGCACAAACACGCGCAGAACCGCGTCTTGAAGCAGTGGTTCTGACTTGTGGTCGAGGCGTAATCCGCCACCATTGAATACTGCCAACTCTACGCTCAAGGTGTCGTCAGGCGAAAGGTAAGTCATTTCTCCCAGGTATTCGTAGTCGTCAGGAATGACAAACTGCATACCAAATCCAAACATGCCACCCAGGTCTGTAAAATCCTCTACCAGCGTAGTTTCTTCCAGATCAGCTTGAGCTTCGATGATAGCCAGAGTCTCAGGCGACAGCGGTGGGCAAATCGAATCTGGAATGTCCTGGGCGACTGCCGGACTTGCTGTGATCAAGGTAAAAAATATTGATAGTAACCCAAGTCTGTTGCGATGCAACATGAGTCTTCTCCACGGCCAGGAGCAGCAGCTTACGTGTTGTCCCTTTTTGCAGCGTCATCAGCATGTATGGTGTCGCGAGCACCATATTGTCATGACAATAATTATTATTATATTTTCTCCTATAATTTTTCAAGCAATGCATGTGTTTTGATATGACAGCCTTGTGATGCCTGTTGCGCAGCTCCGCCCCGGCCCCTTCCCCCGAACGCTGCGCTGGGAGACGGGGAGAAAATCGCTTTTGAAGTCCCTGTCCTAGTCCCACAGGGACGGTCGGGAGAGGGCTGGGTTCGCCAACAGGGTCTGTCAAGCTGACTCCGGCCAGCTCCACAAAAAAGCCCCCGCAGCTTCGGCGCTGAGGGGGCGGTGGGTGATACGTTAACGCTGCACCGCGCTTACAGGCGGGCGCGGAAGCGGTGGATG
>CAYWGJ010000022.1:12705-24686 GCA_964457835.1 uncultured Anaerolineaceae bacterium | reverse complement strand
GTGGCCCCGTCCGGGCGGACGCCGGTCTCGCGCTCGATCTGCGGTACCCCATTGCCGTCCACAGTACGCACTTCGAAGGCGTGCAGCCCCTCTTCAAAGGGCCAGTCGTAGCGCCAGATCACCCAGGTGAGGTCGCTCAGCGGCGTCTTGAGCTGGGCTTCCTGCCACTCGCCGCCGTCCACGCTGACCTCCACGCGCGAGATGCCGCGCGCCCCGGCGTAGGCAATGCCGCCCACGGGCACGTAGGTCACGCCGTCTTCGCCCGCGTACACGGCTTCGCCCGCTACGGTATCCACTACCGAGGTCGTCTGCACCCGCGCGGACTCCGACCAGCCGCGCCGCACCCAGTAGCCCTCGTCCCAATTCTCGACGATCTCAATGCCGGTGATCCACTTGGGCTGCTTCATGCCATATAGGTCCGGGATGTAGATGCGCAGCGGGAAGCCGTGCTTTTGCAACAGCGGACGCCCGTCCCAGTGGTAAGCCAGCATCACGCGTGAGTCGGCTTCGGCCACGGACAGCGGCATGTACTCGTCGAAGCCGTCGGCGGCGGTGATACGCGCGTAGCGGCCTTCTGCGGTGGGCTGAATCAGCTCAATAATCTTCTGGAAGCTGACGCCCGTCCAGCGCGTGGTGCTGATAAGGTCCCCAGCGATGCGGTTGGACACGCACGACAGCGTGACGAACAAGTCTTGTGACTCATAGGCCATGATCTCGTCCAGCGTCAGCTCCACCGGGTTATTGACCAAGCCGGTGATGGGCAGAGTCCAGCCGATGCCGTCGATGACCGGCGGGCGGGCGCTGATGTCGATGCGATAGTGCTGCTCAAGCGGCGTGTATTCCGCGCGCGTGCCGGCAGCAGCCACCAAGGAGTCGTCGGGGCGGGTAGGCAGCAGGGTCTGGCTGACCTGCGGCGTTTCGGCGAGGGTTGCGCTTTCCGTCGGGCGGCTGAAGATCAGGTTCAGCCCGGCCCCCGCCACGGTCAGCGTAGCGGTGGCCCCGCCCACGCGCACCAAGAACTGGCGGCGGTCGATCTGCATGGCGTGCACCTGGGCCGCGCTTACCGTCGGTGCGGGGGCCGCCGCCGCGTCTTCAGCGCTGATCGCGCGCGTGTCGCGCTGTTCGGCCACTTCCGCCTTGATGAGCGCGGCGCGGCTGACACGCACGGTGTCGCTGTATACCCAGGCGATGCCCACGCCCCACATCACGTAGACCGCCACGATCCAGGCGAAGCTGAGCACGGGGCCGGTGGTGGCGGTGAAGTTCACACTGACGCTGAGCGCAGCCAGGGGCAGTCCCAGCATCAGACCGGCCAGGATGCCCCAAGGCGCGGCTTTTCCGGCGTCAGTGCGGCGGCGTTTGAGCACGGCAAAGAACACGCCGCCGGCGATCACGCCGATGATGAAGAGTACCGCCACGCCCATCATCTGCTCGATCAGCTTGGCGACCGCATCGGTGCGGCCCAGGTTCAGCGTTTCGTTAGCCGACACAATGGCGTCGATGCCCACGGTAATCAGGTTGCCGGGCAGGTTGCGCGCGGCCCAGTCGATCAGGTCCAGGGGCAGCAGTGGCAGCCCGAAGATCAGGTCGGCGGCGAAAAACAGTGCGATGATCGGTGCCGTCACCATCGCACCGACCAACAGGCCCGTGCGCAGGCCGGGATACGTGTAGTTGTTGTGCTGCGTTGTCCTCTCCATGGATACCCTGCTCATCTCTCGTTCCATCACGTTGATGTTCTGGTTTATAATAAGTGAACAGTACTTGGAGGCACATGAGTTTACTTTTAGCGTTTCGCAGCGCCGCTTTCTCACTGAATGCTCATAACGCGCAGCGCAGCCAGCAGATGGAGGCAGCACATGATTATCGTGGACGCGCACCAGGACATCGCCTACACCGCTCTTAGCATGGGGCGGGATTACGCCGTCAGCGCGCTGCGAAAGCGCCTGCTGGAATACGAGTTGGCCTATCCCGGCGCAACGCTGGGCCTGCCGGAAGCCATTGCCGGGCGGGTGGCCGTCGCCTTTGCCACGCTCTTTGTGGCCCCGCACGACCCCAACAGCCGCTTTAAGCCCGTGGGCGCGGAAGAACGCTACCGCAGCCCGCGCGAGGCCCATGATCTGGCCCTCAAGCAGCACGACTACTATCAGCGCCTGGCTGACGAAAACAGCAAGATACGCCTCATCACCCGCGCCGCTGACCTGGATTCTGTGCTGGAAACCTGGGACGACGCGCGCGACATCCGTGAGCGGCAGCAGGGCCTGGTGATGTTAATGGAAGGGGCCGACCCCGTGTTGGAACCGGCGCAATTTGCGGAGTGGTACGCGCGCGGCGTGCGGCTGGTTGGCCCAGCCTGGAGCAGCACCCGCTACAGCGCCGGCAACGGGCACGAGGGTGGCCTGACCCCCCAAGGCCGCGAACTGCTGGACGTGATGGCCGCGCACAACGTCATCTTAGACCTGTCACACCTCAGCGAGCGTGCTGCCCATGAAGCCCTGGACCAGTACGGCGGTGTGGTCATCGCCAGCCACAGCAACCCGCGCCGCTTCCGCGACAGCGACCGCCACCTCAGCGACGACTTAATCCGCCGCTTAGGGGAGCGCGACGGCGTGATGGGCGTGGTGTTGTATAACCGCTTCCTGGATGGCACCTGGACCCCGACCGATGGCAAAAACGCGGTCACACTGGATCACGTCGCGGACGCCATCGACCATGTGTGCCAGCTCACCGGGAGTGCGCTGCATGTGGGCATCGGCAGCGACTTTGACGGCGGCTTCGGCTTTGAGGCGATCCCGCAGGAGCTGGACACGGAGGCAGACCTGATGCGCATCGCCATCAAACTGATGGAGCGCGGCTACGACGCGACAGCCATCGAAGGCATCATGGGCATGAACATGCTGCGCAAGCTGCGCGCAGTGCTGGACTAAATCCGGCAGGCAGCTCAGCCGATGGCAGCGGTGTCACGACCGGTGAACAGGCTGTCGGGCAGTTCGGTCTGGTAGTTGGCACTGGTGAGCTGGACCTCAAAGTGCGGCTGGTCGTCCCAGAAGGCTGTGACCTGGCCCGGCAGCGCCACATCGTCCATGCTCACGATTTCGCTTTGAGCGCGCAGGGTGTAGGTCTGTTCTTGGCCGCTTTCCAGGTTTAGGCAGTCAATGGACACGCTGGCGATGCTGTAGTCGTCGTTGAGCTGCACAGTAGCACTGTCCTGGGTCTGGGTGTTGGTGGCGGTGAAGGCCAGCGGCCCGACGGATTCCAACGTGACGTAGCTTTCGGCCATAGGGGTCAGCAGCAGGGCGGCCAGGCTCCACAGACGCTGACGCAGGTTGTCCACCAGGGCCGGGTCGTCTTTCATCTCTTTACGCTTGCCGCGCTCACTGCGGTAGACATCGCCAAAGACGGCCTCGACGCCGCGCTGCACGGGCAGGCCCATGGGCTTGACGGTGAAGTCCCAGCGCACGGTATCCGGGAAGCGCAGATAGGCGTCGATCACCAACGGCACCCAGGTCATCACTGGCCCGACTTTGACCCGCGCGCGGCCCTTGAAACCCAGTTGAATGCTGTCCAGGAAGAGGGGGCGCGTGCCATAACGGGCCTCGATCGCCTTGCGCATCAGTGTGCGCGCCTCTTCATCACCACGGGCTAACAGCAGAATTGCCATGTCCAATTATCCTTACGCAAAACACCAACGCTCACTTACAGTGTATCATGATGCGGCGGCGGCCAATGTTGACATTGTGTCAGCACGCGCTTTTTTACCTCTTTCGTTTCAAAGCGCTCAGTGGGCGCGCCGCCTGCGGCCTTTATTCCCAGGCTGGGTCCTGCCAGGAGTCCATGTATTCCGGTTTTTCCAGCTCCAGCGCATCGACAGCGATGTGCAGCGGATTAAACGTATCGACCATCACAGCCAGCTCTTCGGTGGCTTCTACGCCCAGGCTGGCCTCGGTCGCACCGGGCTGGGGGCCGTGCGGCAGTCCCGCCGGGTGCAGCGTCAGGTCGTATTTGTCGATGCCTTTGCGCGACATGAAGTTGCCATCACAGTAATACAGCACCTCGTCGCTGTTGACGTTGCTGTGGTTATACGGTGCCGGGATGCCTTCGGGGTGATAGTCAAAGAGGCGCGGCACGAAGCTGCACACTACGAAGTTCTGCCCGGAAAAGGTCTGATGCACGGGCGGTGGCTGATGCAGGCGTCCGGTAATCGGCTCGAAGTCGCGCACGTTAAAAATCCAGGGGTACAGGCAGCCATCCCAGCCGATCACGTCGTGCGGGTGGTGGTCCAGCAGGTGACGGCTGATGCTGTCGCGCACCTTGACGCGCACCTCAAATGCGCCGCGTTCCAGCGTAGGGCCGACGTAAACCGGCGTGCGGATGTCGCGCTCGCAGTAGGGCGAGTGCTCCAGGAACTGGCCGAACTTGTTCAGGTAGCGCTTGGGCGGTTCGATCTGCGACGGGGCCTCGATCACGAAGAAGCGCGCGCTCACCATCCCGGACTCGTCGGGCGTGTGCGTCATGCGCCAGGTGGTACCAAAGGGAATCACGATGTAGTCGCCCGGCTCGTAGTCCAGCTTGCCGAACTGCGACCACAAGGTGCCGCTGCCCTCATGCACAAACCAGACCTCATAGGCCTGGGCGTTGCGGTAGAAGTAAGACATGTCCTGCGCCGGTCGGCTGAGGCTGAGCGTGACGTCGTGGTTGCCCATCACTACGCGCCGCGCGGACACGGCATCACCGCCGACGGGCAGGTCCTCGCTGCGAAAGGCGCGGTGACGCACCGCACCGAATGCAGCGTACTGCGGCTTGGCCTCGCCCAGGAATTCGGTTTGCAGCACGCGCGGGGGCAGATAATGGTGATACAGGATCGATTGCAGGCCGCTGAAGCCCTCCAGGCCCATGACTTCTTCGCGGTACAGCCCGCCGTCCGGCTTGCGGAACTGGGTATGGCGCTTGTGGGGCACTTCACCTAAACGTTGGTAAAAAGGCATCCTTGATACTCCCTGGGAAACACTAATTTACGACGCTGATTTCATCGCAGAGCATACCCGCTGTGGTCTGCTTTGCAAAGATACGGCGCGCGTCGGCGCTACACCCCGCCGCCAGCGGATGTTATAATGGCAGCGTTTTGTCAGCCAGCGCTTGAATGCGCCCAGCCCACCAGTGAGGACCAGCGGCTATGTCACAGGCAGTCACACCACAGAGTGAAGATTTTTCCAAGTGGTACAACGAGATCGTCTACCGGGCGGACTTGGCGGCGCAGTCCCCAGTACGGGGCAGCGTGATTATCAAGCCCTACGGCTACGAAATTGCGGATGGGTATTTGCCCGTCCGCACCCATCCCCTTGTTTATCTGCCACGCCACCAAGGACGAGGCGCAGATCGACGTGCTCGCTGAGCACCTGCGCGCCCAAGGCAAACCACACGCCGCGTAACGCGTAACGTTCTTTTTTCCTGTTGCCTGCCAAAATCTACGTGCGCAATCTCGGGTCCAGTACATCCCGTAACCAATCGCCCAGCAAATTGACACCCAATGCTGTAATCGCAATCGCTAGACCGGGGTAAATGGCTAACCAAGGCATAATCGCCAAGAAGGGCCTGCCAACTGCCAGCATGTTCCCCCAGGAAGGGATTTCAGGTGGCACGCTCAAACCCAAAAAGCTCAAGCCTGCTTCATAGAATATCATGGCTGACATCTCAAAGGTGGCCAATGTCAACAAAGGCCCCGTAATGTTAGGTAAAATATGTTTTGTGATAATTTGAAAACGTGTCACCCCCAAACTATAAGCCGCTATGACATACTCATCCTGACGCACGCGCAGCACCTCACCCCGCGTAAACCGCACAAAAACAGGAGAGCCTGTCACCCCAAAAATCACAATCACATTCAGCAAACTTCGCCCGAATATCGTCGCAATCACAATCACCAGCACGAGATACGGCACAGACAACAACAAATTTACAAAAGATGTAATAACTGCATCAACCCACCCACCGAGATAACCCGCCAACAAGCCCAACGTGACACCAATCGAACTCGCCAACAAAACACCGAAAAAGCCTACCGTAAGTGAAACCCGCGCTCCGTAGACGATCCGACTAAAGACATCCTGACCCAATCGGTCCGTACCGAGTAAATGCATGGGCGAGCCGCCCTCGCGCCATGCTTCAGGCAAACGTGCGCTTGCATAATCACCGCCTGTTGGTGTGAAAGGCGCGATTTGCTCGGCGAAAAGCGCCATCACCACCAATACGAACAGAATGCCTACACCAATGAGCGCACTTGGACTCCGCATCAAGCGCTTGCGAAAAGCTGCGTTTAGGCTTTCAGACTTCAACGTGTTTTCTTCGATGCGCGTTATGGTTGATTGTGTCATCAAATTACTCTCTACCGCTGCCTGATGCGTGGGTCAAGCAACGCATAGGCAATATCTGTCACGAGGTTGATGCTAATCGCAAAGAACGCCAGGAAGAGCGTGATTGCCTGTACCAACGGAAAATCACTGTCTTGAATGGCATCGTTGAGAAGTGACCCCAAGCCGGGCCACGAGAAAATAGTCTCAATATAAACTGAGCCGCCCAACAAGTAAGTGAACTGGACCCCGATCACACTCACCATCGGGATGGCTGCATTGGGTAAAATGTGCCTAAATGCGACCCAGAAAGGCTTGATACCCTTAGCCCGTGCCGTCCTCACATAATGTTCGCTTCGTATTTCCAACACGACTGAGCGCATCACCCGTGTTAATTGCCCCATACCCGCTAAACCTAGCGCGATCACCGGCAAGACAAGTGATTGCAAACCATCTCGCCCGAATGAAGGGAACCAGCGCAAATTGACTGAAAAGATGATAATCAGTATCATGGCTAACCAAAAATTGGGGATCGTCTGACCAACAAGCCCCACAATGCGCGCAATACCATCAATCCAGGTATGCGGATATATCCCGCCTAAAGTGCCCAGTGGGACAGCCACCACCACCGCGAACAGCAAGCTAAAGGTCGCCAATTCAAGCGTAGCAGGCAAACGTTGCAAAATAATGTCCATATTTGCCACACCCCGCATTCTCAAGGAATTGCCCAGGTCTCCGCGTAGGACGCCCTCCATATAATCAACAAATTGTTCTCCCACAGGGCGATCCAAGCCATATCGCTCGCGGAAAGCTTCTAAATCTGCTTGGGATGATTCCCGCGACATCATCAACGCAGCAGGGTCACCCGTCAAGCGTACCATCAAGAAAACGAGCACTAAAACGCCCAAAATAAGCAAGAATGATTGCAAAAACCGCTCTGCCAATAAACGAAACATCAGCACCCTGACTTCATTACCAGAAAGGACGAAAACAGCGTAAGGCAAATGAGGGAGGCGTTTGCCTCCCTCACCCGGCTCCTGTGAGCAAAAGCCCTAGTCGTTAACCGAAACACCCTTCAGGTAGTAATTCTCAGCGGGGCGCGGGGCATAACCCTCAACACGACTTGTCGTGGCCTCAAACAAATTGAGCTGATACAAGTAGATGAAGGGCGGGTTATCTTGCATGTATTGTTGCAATTCCGCGTAGATCGCCGCACGTTCTTCACGGTCAACTGTCGTCTCAATCGAAGCGACAAATTCTACAATCGTATCGTCCACCCAGGTATTGTAATAGGCCTCAGGTGTCAGCGCGCCTTGCAGGCGGGGTAGGGCTTCGCCTACGGCTGATGACCAACTGTCCACATACATCGGACCGACTGTTGCGTAACCGGGTTCTGCCCAGTAGCTGTTGGACGTTTTGAATTCAAGCGTCACGTCAATGCCAATCAGGCTCAAATCACGTTGAACCGCAAGACACACTTCATTGATACTTGGGTACGCATCTGTTGGGCAACCCATATTAATGGAGAAGCCATCGCCATAACCTGCTTCTGCCAACAATTCACGTGCACGTTCAACGTCATAGGGGAAAGCTGCAATGCTATCGTCATAGCCTAAATTCGTTGACACAGTGAAGCCGGCAATCGTCATACCTTCACCCGCGAAGATACCAGCGAGAATGCCTTCACGATTGACCGCCAAATTCAACGCTTGACGCACCAGCGGGTCCATCGTAGGCGCATCAACACCGTTACCGATGTTCTTAAAGCCCACATAGTACACACGGTCATTCGGGTAGCTAATCACGTTGATGTTGTCGTTGCCAGCGAACAAAGACACTTCATCCACACTCAAGCGGTTGACAATGTCAACTTCGCCCGTTTGGATGGCAGCAACGCGCGTCGTGCTGTCAGGGATCACACGGTAAACCACACGCTCAACCTTGGGCAAACCAGCTTCCCAATAATCCGGGTTCGCTTCCATGACGATGCGATCACCCAAGGCACGTTCCACGAAAACAAAGGGTCCCGTACCGACAGGAGCTGCTTCAAACGCATCAATGCCAACTTCACGCATATAAGCAGGTGGGATGATTGCCCAGTTATCTGCCAACAGCGTCAAGAAAACAGGATTAGCCTCTGCTGTCACTAAGGTAACCGTCATATCATCGACGACAATCACCTCGATCACATCACTGTACTGTCCAGCGTAGTCATTGCTGGCATCTTGACCAAATTCCCACGTAGCGACCACCGCTTCAGCGTCGAAAGGCTCGCCATTATGGAAAGTCACACCTTCACGCAAGAAAAACGTATACTCACGCCCATCCTCGCTGATTTCCCAGTCAGTGGCTAAATCACCCACCAATTCACCATCGTCTGTCATGAAGAGCAGTGAGTTGTAAAGCGACCATGCCGCATTACCCGCTGTGCGGTCCGCGGCGCGTGGTAGATAAAGCGATGTCGGGTCACTTGGCAAAGCCACAACGAGTTCCCCTGATGGTGTATCCTGGGCTTGTGCGTTGACAGTTGCTAGGACAACACCCAGCAACAAGGCACTAGCTAACATGAGACGGGTTATTTTCTGCATAGAGTCAATCTCCTTGATTGAAAACGATTGGGAGTCTAGGATTTTGCAGCAGATACAACTACTCCCAAGGTAATTTATGCCCAATGAATATGATGTAGATGTAAACAATACAATAAGATCAGTCGCGTGTATTTAATAATCCGTTAAATTCCTTGGCCCAACCCGCACTAGAGCAAGTGAGACTTGTTCATGGTTGGCACCACCGCAAATCCGAGCAGCTCGGTCATCAGCGAGAGCTGGCAGCGTCCGGACCTGCGGGTGGGCGGAATCATCGGCACCAAACTAAACAGCCGCGTGAAAGGGTGTAGTGAACGGACCCACTTTTCGGGGTCCGTTCACTACACCCCGCCGCCAGCGGATGTTATAATGGCAGCGTTTTGTCAGCCAGCGCTTGAATGCGCCCAGCCCACCAGTGAGGACCAGCGGCTATGTCACAGGCAGTCACACCACAGAGTGAAGATTTTTCCAAGTGGTACAACGAGATCGTCTACCGGGCGGACTTGGCGGCGCAGTCCCCGGTACGGGGCAGCGTAATTATCAAGCCCTACGGCTACGAAATCTGGGAGGCGATCCGTAACGGCCTGGATAAACGCTTCAAGGCCACCGGGCACCAGAATGCTTACTTCCCCCTCTTCATCCCGGAAAGTTACCTCAAGCGCGAGGCCCAGCACGTCGAAGGCTTCAGCCCGGAGCTGGCCGTCGTGACGCACGCGGGCGGCAAGCAGCTTGAAGAGCCGCTGGTGGTGCGCCCCACCTCTGAGACGATCATCGGCGAGGCCTTCTCGCAGTGGATTCAGTCTTACCGCGACCTCCCCCTGCTCATAAACCAATGGGCCAACGTCGTGCGCTGGGAGCTGCGCACCCGCCCCTTCCTGCGCACCAGCGAGTTTCTGTGGCAGGAAGGCCACACCGCGCACGCTACCGCCGACGAAGCCCAGGCCGAAACCATGCAGATGCTGGACGTCTACGTCGATTTCGCGGTGAACGAGGCCGCCATGCCCGTAATCCCTGGGCAGAAGAGCGAGATTGAGAAATTCGCCGGCGCGCTGCACACCTACACCATCGAAGGCATGATGCGCGATAAGCGCGCCCTGCAAGCCGGCACCAGCCATAACCTAGGCCAGAACTTCGCCCGCGCCTTCGAGATCAAGTACTTGAGCCAGGAGAACACCGAAGAATTCGCCTGGACCACATCCTGGGGCATGAGCACGCGCATGGTCGGCGGCATTGTGATGACCCACGGCGACGACAAAGGCTTGCGTCTGCCCCCACGCATCGCGCCGATTCAGGTAGTGGCCGTGCCCATCTATAAGAAAGAAGAAGAGCACAGCGCCGTCATGGAGGTGCTGATGAAGCTGGTGGCCGCCCTGCGTGAGGCCGGGTTCCGCGTCCATGTGGACGACCGCGACGAGACCCCGGGCTTCAAGTACAACGACTGGGAAATGCGCGGGGTGCCGCTGCGCCTGGAGGTCGGCCCGAAGGACCTGGAGAAGGGCAGCGCGGTGCTGGCCCGCCGCGACAAACCCGGCAAGGAAGGCAAGGCCTTCGTGCCACAGGACAGCATCATTGAGTCCGTGCGCCAAACCCTGGACGCCGTGCAGGCTAATCTGCTGGCCGACGCCACCGCCTTTCGTGATGCCAACATCCACGACGTGAACGGCTACGACGCCTTCCGCCAGGTGATCGAGTCCGGCGGCTGGGCGCGTGGCTACTGGGCAGGCAGTGACGACGACGAACGCCAAGTCAAGGATGACACCGGGGCAACGCTGCGCTGCTTCCCGCTGGAAGGCCAGCCCGAAGCTGCCGGGACCTGCTTCTACAGCGGTGCAGCGGCCCCGCGTGTGGCCCTGTTCGCCAAGGCCTACTAAGGCGGACGGGACTCAGATCATGCCGCGTGCATCGCAACGACTGGCCGCCTACGGCACCAACGTCTTCACAGAAATCAACGACCTGGCCCAGCAGCACAACGCAATCAACCTGGGCCAGGGCAAGCCGGACTTCGACGGCCCCGACGCCTTTGTCGAGGCCTACGCCCGCGCGCTGCGGACGGGACCCTACAACCAGTACGCGCCCAGCCGCGGCACCCCGGACCTGAAAGCCGCCATCGCCGCGCACGCCGGGCAGCGCTACAACCTGGACGTAGACCCTACACACGGCACGCTGATTACGCCGGGGGCCACCAGCGCGCTCTTCGTGGCGATCATGGGCCTGGTTGACCCCGGCGACGAGGTGATCGTCATCGAGCCGTACTTCGACACCTACGTGCCCGACATCGAGATGGCCGGGGCGGTGCCGGTCTACGTGCCGCTGCTGCCCCCGGATTGGCGCTTGGACGCCGCGCTGCTGCGCCAGGCGATCACGCCACGCACGCGCGCTGTCGTCCTCAACACACCGCAGAACCCCACCGGGCGCGTCCTGAGCCGGGCGGAGCTGGAGTCGGTGGCGGCGCTGTGTCACGCGCACGATCTCACGGTCATCAGCGATGAAGTCTACGAGCACCTGGTCTTCGACGACACTGAGCACATGCCAATCGCCACGCTGCCGGGGATGTTCGAGCGCACGGTGACGGTGGGCAGCGCGGGCAAGTCCTTCGGCATGACCGGCTGGAAGATCGGCTGGGTATACGGGCCGGACGCACTGGTGCAGGGCGTGGGCAAGGTACATCAGTTCGCCACCTTTGCCGTCAATCACCCGGCACAGCAGGCGGTGGCGCAGGCCTTCACGCTAGGGGCCGCCTACACCGACTCGCTGCGCGAGCTGTACGCCCGTAAGCGCACGCTGATGGTACAAGGGCTGCGCGCAGCGGGGATGCAGGTGCAGTCGCCGCAGGGTACCTATTTCGCCATGGCCGATTTTTCACCGGTATTCGATGGTGACGACCTAGCCTTTGCGCGTTTCTTGACGGCTGAGGTGGGCGTGGCCTGCATTCCGCCGCGCTTCTTCTACAGTGAGGCGCATCAGCATATGGCACACACTTACGCGCGCTTTGCCTTTTGCAAAGGGGACGACACCCTAGAGGCCGCCGCCGAACGCCTGGCGACGCTGCCGG
>CAYWGJ010000022.1:0-12605 GCA_964457835.1 uncultured Anaerolineaceae bacterium | reverse complement strand
CGCGTGTCTAACGTCACCCGGCGCGTGTCTAACGTCACCCGGCGCGTGTCTAACGTCACCCGGCGCGTGTCTAACGCCGCATAAACGACATCGCGACTCCCCCGGCAGTGCTGCTGGGGGAGTTGAGCATATTTACAATATGCTTACTGGCCTGCCAGCGGATAGATTAAACTTCGCTCAATTTTCCCCGTTTGTGGACCGAAACATGGCCTTGGTTTCGTTTTGACTCGCTGTGGCGCTTGTGATATATTTTACGTGGCTCTGACAGGCACCGGACCTCCCGGTCTCTTGTGACTCTGCATAATCCCTGACCCAACACAAAAGTCGGGTGCGGCTGTCTTGTTACAGCGGCGTTGTTTGTGAGTGGTGATGATAAGGAAGTGTTGAAAAATGGCAACAGCAAGCCCAACCCAAACCCGTGGCAGCACGCGGGCTGTACAACAGGGTGCCGCGCCAGCCGTCCAGGTTGAAGCGGTCAGCCGCCGTGAGTTTCTGTATTACATCTGGGGCGCGTCGATTGTGCTGCTGCTGGGCCAGGCCACGGCGGGCCTGATCTGGTTCGCCCTACCGCGCTTCAAAGAAGGTGAGTTTGGCGGCGTGTTCCCCTTTGATCCGGGTGAAGTGCCGCTGCCGGGTACCGCACCGATATCGGTACCTTCCGGGCGCTTCCACGTCAGCAACAACGAAAGCGGCCTGGTGGCCCTCTACGGCGTGTGCACCCACCTGGGCTGCCTGCCGAAGTGGGACGACAGTAACGCCCGTTTCGCCTGCCCGTGCCACGGCTCGCAGTTTGCACGTGATGGCGGGTATATCACCGGCCCGGCACCACGCGGCTTGGACCGCTTCGTGCTGACGGTGCGTTTCGCTGACGGCACCACGCTGGACAACGGCGCTGATGGCAAACCGATCCCCGTGGCGGGCCGTGAGATTGAATCCGTGGCGATTGACACCGGCTCACGCGTCTTGGGGCCGGGCATCGGGGCCGAAAACGACAGCACCGAGGCCTAAACGACAGCCGCACGCAGCACCCTACACGCTGCCCCATGCTGAGACCCTGGGGCGCGGTTGCACTGTCAGACAGAGGAGCACTGAGGAGCGAAGTAATGTCCATTCTTCCATTCCCTTCAATCCTTGATGACATCAAGGAAAAGGGATTCCGTAAGGCGATCTACGAAGGCGTCGATGACGTCGTCGAGCGCGTCACCGCAGGCATGAACATCCAGGACATCCGCGAGGCGCTGCGCGGCGAGGCCCCCAGTCGGCGGCCTAACCCGCGCCTTCAGCCCCACGCTGATGGCTTCTGGCTGCACATGCGCCCGTCGTTCTTCCACCGCGACATGACCGGCATCTACCCCACCTTCCGCCTGGGCTGGCTGAGCACCTACTTCGTGGTGTTCGAGACGATCACCGGCATGTTCCTGATGGTGTGGTACACGCCCGCGCCGGAAATCGCCTATGGCAACATGCTCAACATCCTGGGCAACGTGCCATTGGGCCAGTTCGTCCGCGACCTGCATCGTCTAGGCGCGGAAGCCATGGTCTTGATCGTGGTCTTACACATGCTGCGAACCTTCTTTACAGGAAGTTATAAGAAACCAAGACAGTTTACCTGGTTCACGGGCGTGGTGCTGCTGCTCTTGACGCTCTTCCTGAGCTTCAGCGGCTACCTGCTGCCCTGGGACCAGCTCGCACTGTGGGCCGTGACCATCGGTGCCTCCATGGTGGAAGCAGCACCACCGGAAATCGTCGGCGAAAACCTTAACCTGCTGCTGCGCGGTGGGCCTGAGATCGGGGCGAATGGTCTGCTGCGCTTCTACCTGCTGCACGTCCTGGCCGTGCCCGCGCTGCTGTTCATCTTCACCGGTGTGCACTACTACAAGGTGATTATTCACGGTCACAGCCTGCCGCCGCAAAAGGAAAACATCGGCGAGGATACCGCCAAGCGTGTGCCGCTGGACAAGCGCGTCTACTTCATCCCGGACGTGATGACCAGCGAGATCATGTGGATCGGCGTGACGACCTTCATCATGGTGATGCTGGTAGTCTGGTTCTACCATGCACCGCTGGAAGCCCACGCAGACCCGCAGGTAACCCCCCTGGGCACGACTGCACCCTGGTACTTCCTCTGGATTCAGGGCGCGCTGAAACTGGGTGATAAGGTGCTGTGGGGCATCATCTTCCCGACGATTGTGTTTGTCGGCCTGATGGTCATACCCTACCTGGACACCACCCCCAGCCGCCGCTACGCCGACCGCCGCTTCATGCTCAGCTTCGCCTTCGTGCTGATGAGCGGTACCGTGGTGCTCAGCTACATGGGCCTGCCCAAATACGGTGTGGCGAACGCTGCTGAAAGCGACGTGCTGCACGAGATGACCATGGAGCCAGCTCACAGCGAGATGGGCGTGATGCTGCCGGTACCCTATGACCAACTGGTCGTCGGGGCCTACACCACGCACCAGTTCGAAGCGGAAGACGAAAACCGCGCGCAGGCCGTGGCCGCCTTCAATGACGAAATCCGCGCGCACGAGTACTCCAATGGCGCAGTCAGTGCCGACAACATGCGGATGACCGACGCCGATCTGGTGCGCATCAACATGAACGAGAACTATCTGCCCGCCGCCTTCCAGGAACCGCGCTGGACGCTGGTACCGAGTAACGCGCCGGAGCTGGAAACGGCCATCGAAGAACTGCACCACCTGCTGGCCGAGCATCCCGACGAACTGCTGAACGCCTGGGGTGGAGTCATCATCACTGAAAACCAAGATGACCTGAAGCGCATTGACGTGGTGCTGGTGTGGGATGCCGTGGAGCTGACCGAAACGGGCGGTGTGATCCGCGATGAAGCGGGCAACCCCATCCCGGTGCTGGACGAAAACGGCGTCCAGGTGCGGCGGGTGATGTCCGATCACATCTTTATCCACAAGAACGCCGCCTACTTCATGAACTAAGCAAGTACGACGATGGGCGCGGGTCAGCAGTGACCCGCGCTTGATCCGCTTATGCACAGCAGGTAAAGGACACCCTGATGCTTGAACGCATGATCTTTGAGAAAATCGAGACGCGCATCCTGGTCGGCATTTTGTCGTTCGTCGGCATCATGATTATGATCGGATGGGTGGCGATCAACGAGAACGGGCGCATGGCCTCGTTTGAACGCCAGTTCCAAGCGCGCTCGGTGGAACGTGGCGCTGAACTGTTTGCGTCGAACTGCTCCACCTGCCACGGCACCGATTCCCGCGGTTTGGCCGGACGTGCACCGGGCCTCAACAGCCCGCACCTCTTCGGCTTTGACTTCACCGCCGACGCGCGCGGCATCATCATCGGCCTGGAAGCCGAGCGTACCGGCCTGGAGCAGGAACAGCTTACCCTAGCCACGGAACTGCCCAACGCAACCTCCGCGCGGACTGAAGCGATCAACACCCGCCTGGGTGAAATCGCCACGCGCCTGGGCGAAATCCCGGATGAGATCGCCGTACAGGAAGCCGCTATCGATGATATCCTGGCACAGCTCGTGCCCGCTACGCTGGCTGGCTACCCTTCCGCTGACGCCATCCGCGATAACCCCGGCCTGGCGACGCGCCTGGGACAGGCCAACTGGGAAGGCACCCTGGAAAGCTACATCTACACCACGCTGGTCCATGGGCGCACCCAGACCGGCGAAATGTGGGGCGGCAACGTGATGCAGGCCTGGAGCCAGCGCACCGGCGGCCCACTGCGTGACGACCAAATCCAGGACCTGACCAACTACATCTTGAACTTCGATAAGGGCAACGACTGGACCATCGGCGATGCGCTGGCGGTTGGTCAGTACGCCATGGTACCGGGCATCGGCGGCGGTGAAGCCACCGCTGAGGCCGCGGGTGAAGACGTCGATGCGGTGTTGGTCGCCTGGGAAGAAAACGGCATCGTGGGTGACGCCGCACGCGGTGAGACCATCTACAACAACCAGGCCCCGTCCGAAGTCGGCTCGCTGCTGGGCTGCTCCGGCTGCCATATGGGCGGCGCACAGGGTCCGGCTACGGAACTGACCTGGGACAACATCGTCAACGAACGCCTGCTGCTGGATCAGTACGTGGGCTACACGCCAGAACAATACATCGTTGAAAGCATCCTGCACCCCAATAACTACATCGCTCCTGGCGGTTGGCAAGCGGGGCAGATGCCGCAGAACTTTAGCGACCGCGTGAGCGTGCAGGACCTGGCCGACATCGTGGCCTACCTGGAAACCTACAGCAGCGGCGGCTAAACGCGCACCGCCCACACGATCACTCACAGCCGAAAACACCCCCTCCACACACAGCGGAGCGGGGTGTTTTGCTACTTGCGGATGACGTTTTTTGAAGGAGGAGTCGCGGTTGTGCTGCGTGTGATGCGGCTTTTAGTCGAACTTGTCGCTGCTGGCCCCCCAGCGGATTTCATAGGCGGAGCGGGCGGTATCGGGGCGGTCGTTGGCGATCTGCTTCACGCGGAAGATTTCGCCCGGCCCCTTGAAACGGGCGGCCATGCCCCACAAAAAGCCGTAGATGGCATCTTCGGGATTGGGCGTGTTGTGATAGACGACGTAGTGTTTCTCGCCCAGTTCGGCAATCGCGTAGCCTTCTTCTTGCGGGACATTGCGCAAGTTGACGTGATGAATCGCGTGCAGCGCGTTCAGCGCATCTGGGATGGACTGAATGGCGTCCGGCATCGCCGCGGTCTCTACGACCTTCCGCCCAAACGCGACGAAAGCCTGTGAAGCATTGTTGCCCAGGTGGGTTTCCAAAGCCTTGAGGATGTCCATCCAGAGCTGGTGCGAATACCACTGGTCCGGCTGAATATTGGCGGCCCCATATTGTTCCAGGATGGGCTGCATGGCCTCAGCTTCGAGGTTTTCGGAAAAGGCGATCATGGTCTCGCCACGGACTTCGGCCTCTGGGGTGCCGGCCACATAAGGTTGTGCAACGTATGGCATACTCAAGACCCTCCTAGGATGCAATGTGCGACACCCTCAGTATAAGTCTTTCGTGAACGAAAAAGCGTTAAGACTTGTGTCTTGTGCCTCAAGGCTGGCGCGCCACAATCACGTCGCGCGTTTTGATCACGCGATCCACGCGGTGGGCGAGCTGATCGTAGGGCGGGTCGTTCAGCACACGCAGCGCGCACGCGGACTCCACCAGGGCGATCATGTCCGCGCGGGCAAAGCGGGTGGCGTCCCAGGCAAAGGCCAGCGCGCCGCCCTCGGACAGCACCTGTGCCCATACCGGCAGCGCCGCCATCAGCAGATCGCGCAGCGCGCCCTGGTGCTGAATACCGTAGGGTAAGTCGGTGACGATGAGGTGCGGCTTCTTGAAACCTACGATGAGCTGGTCCGTTTGGGCTGTGTCTCCGCGCGCGTAGACGAATAGGCGCGGGCGGTCCGGCATCTTGAGCGTACACCACCAGCGCTGACCGCGTTTCTTCAGGTGCTCTTCTTTGATCTGGCAGCCGATCCCTGCACCGCGCATGTAATCGCGCAGGTAGGCCACTGAGGTGCTCACGTTTTGGGCGTCCTGCTCCACACCGACGACATCCGCGCCCAGGCTAAGCGCCGTGAAGAGGGTCGTGCCGCCGCCCGCCAGCGGGTCCAGCAGACGCAGCGTATGCCAGGGACGCTGCGCGAAGGCGCTGCTGTGGCGCGCGACGTTGCACAGAAAGTGCGTGAACAACTCGTTGGTCTTGCCGCGATAGCGCCGCGTCAGAGCTAAATCCATGGGCAGCGGCGGGGTAAACACGGGGTCAATAGGGGCCAGCAGCGGCCCGTCGTGCTCGCCCAACCTGTCGTAATAGGTGAAGAAGGCGCGCGTCATGGCGAAGCTGCCCAGCACAGCCCGCAGCGCGTCGTCCGGGGCCTGATCCAACGTCAGCTTGAGGTACGGCTGTCCGCCCAGCGTGACCGACTCCAACGCCTGAAGATGCGGCCTCAGGGCGCTGAGGTACAGCTCATGCGGCGCTAGGTCCGCGGCCAACTGTGCGTACTGGGTGCTGCGCTGTGGGGCGATCTGGGCGGCGAGGGTGTGTGTGCTCATGAGACGGAGTATAGCATAATTGGGCGGTGCTTTAGCGGCATGGTATGATGCCAAGGTCAATATGCACGTACACCACACAGGAGCGCTTGAATGACTCAGAGCACGCCGCCGGAAGGCTATCGCTACGCCGAGGTGATCCCGGTGCGCTACGGTGACATGGACACGCTGGGCCACGTCAACAACGCTAAATACATGACCTACTGTGAGCAGGCGCGTGTCGCCTACTTCCGCGCGATGCAGTTCTGGGACGGGCAGCAGTCCGCGCTGGGCCTCATCATCGCGCGCGTGACGATTGACTTCAAAGCGCCTGTTACTCTGGACGACGGCAGCGTCACTGTGTGGACCCGCGTCTCGCGTCTGGGTAACAAGAGTTTCGACGTGGAGCACATCCTTACCCGTGAGCGCCCCGCCGGGCTGGAAGTGGTTGCCACGGCACACTCGGTGTTGGTGTGCTTCGACTATCACACGGATTCCTCCGTGCCCATGCCGACTGCCTGGCGGGAGAAGCTCATCGCCTACGAGCCGAGCCTCGCGGAATAAGGGGTGTAAGATCAGCGGCCTGGACTCATGCTACAGACCCTGTTGGCGAACCCAGCCCTTGTATGTTGGAGGTGCGGTAAAATATGACCTGTGGTGGAGCCTGGTAATCCCTGAAGCCGGAGAGCTTGTGGGAGAGAGAAATTTAGGGTGAGGGCCTGATTCTCTTTTCCAGCGCGGCCAGTGTGTCATCGCGTGCCGGGTGATCCACTAGGGCCAGCGCGTCGATGTAGTTGAACAGGTGCGCGCGCGGGCTGAGTTTGGCCGCTGACAGCAGCAGCTCGGTCAGGGGCGGCACGCGCGCGCCAGCAGCAACGATGGCCGCGTAGCGGTGCAGGTCTTCGTCCTGCACATCCCCCAGCAGGCGCTCGAAGAGGACAATCAGCGGGCTGTCAGCATCCGCCTTGAGCGCGTCCGCCGCGCCGTCAATGATGCCCGTACAGCTCATCCGTGCCGCGGCTTCGATGTAGCGCACGGCCAGGTCAATGTAAAGCTCGGCGGGCAAGACCGGGGCCAGGTGCTCCAGTGCCCGCGCTGGGGCCTCACCGTAGCCCTCAGAATCCAGGGCGGGGCCGTTGTTAAGCGCGAAATAGTACAGGGGCAGCCATTCGCGCATTTCCGCCAATACGGCGACAGCGGTCACGGCGGGTTCCCCGTTGAAAACCGAGGTGTCCGGGTCGCCCAACAGCCGCGTCGCGTGCCAGCGCGCCGAGTCGGGGTCCGCAGCGGCTAAGCCCGCCAGGGACACGCCGCGCAAGTTCTGGGCGGTGTCGGTCACGGGCTGAAGCTGCACCACCCACACCCCGCGCGCGTAGAGATCAAGGTCGTCGGGGTGCCCGATGTGCACCAGCAGTTTGAGCACCGCTTCGCGGATCATGCCGCCTTTGTCGCGGGAGGGTGCGCCGCTGAAGTAGCGCTGCGCCAGCCGGCGCAGGGGCGGGCGCTGGGCGTCCGTTAATGTGGAGCGCACGGCGGGTTGGCGCAGTGCTTCCAGGGCCGTGTCGATGTGTTGGCGGCGTGTGGTGCTGGTTTCCAGCAGGGCAATCGCGGCGTCACGGGTGTTAGCGGGCGGCGTGGAGTCGTTGTAGCGCAGGCGTTGCAGCGCGGCGTAGGCAGTGTCAGCGGCTTTCATGCGTTCTTTACTCCCTGCGATGCTGGACTCATCTTGAACCTCTATAATGTGTTTAATCGTGAAAAGATTTACAAGAATCCTACACTTTTTAGAAAACGTCTACGCTGCTCTGATTGTTTGCGATGCATAATGGTAAGTATAAGGTAGGAAGAACCCATGATGAAACGGGACGCGCAGGCCGACAGCAGCCAAGCGATTGTCGAACTTGAAGGACTCACCAAGCGCTACACCGAAGGCGGGCGTAGCCGCGCTGTGCTGGACGCGGTAGACCTCCAGATCACACGCGGGGAGTTCTTCGTGATGCTGGGCAAAAGCGGCAGTGGCAAAAGCACCCTGCTGAACCTGCTCAGCGGTGTGGATGCGCCCGACGCCGGGCAAGTGCGCATCAACGGCACGGACCTGACCGCCCTGGACGAACGCGCCCGGACCCTATTTCGCCGGGATCACATCGGCATCGTGTTTCAATTCTTCAACCTCATCCCCACCCTGACCGTATTAGAGAACATCACCCTACCGCTTGAACTGGGCGGGGGCAGCCGGGTGAAAGCCGCCGAGCGCGCCCGTGAGCTGTTAAGGCGCGTGGGCCTGCAACAACGCGCCGACGCCTTCCCAGACACGCTCAGCGGCGGCGAGCAGCAGCGCATCGCTATCGCCCGCGCCCTGGTCACACAGCCCGCCCTGGTGATCGCCGACGAGCCGACCGGTAACCTGGACGAGGAGACCGGCCAGGTCGTACTTCAGCTTCTGCTGGAGCTGACGCGCGGCGCGGGGCGGACGTTGGTGATGGCGACGCACAATCCGGAAATCGTGCCGCTGGCCGACCGCGTAGGCCGCATCCACGACGGGCATCTGGTCATCACCCGGCAGGCCGATTATCAAGCCGATGACAACCCAGCCCCGGTGACGCTTGCACAGGAAGCATAAACGACTATCATAGTCTTCGGCAGCCGCGTTGAATGCGGGTGCCTGAAGGACAGTTTGAAAGGCGGAACCCGTTATGGCAGAGCCTGACCCGCAGGTCATCAAGCAGCTTCTAGCAGAACTGCGTGATGTACGCAAAGAAAAGCGTCGTACAGCCGTAATGAAACTTGGGATGTTGGGCGGCGACCAAGCCGTGCGCGCGCTCATCGTCGCGGTAGACAACGAACACGAAGACCTCATCGTGCGCGGGCGGTCCGCGTTGATGCTGGGCAAGTTGAAGGACGCGCGCGCGGTGGAGCCGCTCATCCGTGCCCTAAACGCCCCCGGCAAGCAGACCCCACTGCATGCCGCCGCTGCACTGGGGGAAATCGGCGATAAACGCGCCATCACCCCCCTCTTGAGCCTGGCGGCTTCGCTGCCCCTCATGGATCGCACCCGTGAGGCGGCGCTGGAGTCGCTGCAAAAGCTGGGCTATAACCCCGATAACCCCGACCTGGACCCGGAACCCATCCTGGAAGAGTTCTAAGGGTCGGCCTGAATCACGCCCTCATTCATTGTTACGCTTCTGGGTGCAGCCGCTGCTGCACCCGATTTATGTGTGTGCGCATCGCTTGCGCCCCGCCTCGGTGCCGCCTATAATCGAACGCATGTTTGATTCAGCGAGGACTTTTTACTCCACATCGCAAAGGACGGCCCCCTGTGGCGCGCAAACCCGCTGAGCAGTCTGTCAGCCGTGACGACATCATCACCGCCGCCGCTGAGGTGCTGCGGCAAAAAGGCTATGAAGCCACCACCATGAAAGACATTGCCGCCCAAGTGAACCTGACGGCGGCCAGCTTGTATCATCATTTTGACAACAAAGATGCGCTGCTGCTGGCTGTGCTGGAGGGCGGGCTGGATTTAGTCATCGGGCAGATTGAGCCGATTGTACACAGCCAGCGCGCTCACGCGGACAAGCTGAGCGAGATGATCCGTCTGCACATTGCCGGGGTTGCCAGCAACACGGCGGTGGGTGCGGCCATGGTCTTTGAGGTGCGCCCCCTGCTGACCCAAGCCCGCCTGCCGCGTGGCGCACGGGCGCGCGCGGCCTATCAGCAGCGCCGCGACAGCTTCTTCGCCCGCCGCGATTACTTCGAGAGCCTGTTCCGCGATGTGGTGCAGGCGGGCATCGACGCCGGCGCGTTCTACCCGGTGGACGTGCCTATCTTCGTGAAGACCCTGCTGGGCGCACAGAACTGGGTGGGCGTGTGGTTCCGCGAAGGGGGCCGCCTGGACGGGGATACCATCGCCCGCATCATGGCGGCCACCTTCTTACGCGCCTTGGTCAAGACGCCGGACTGCTGAGGCGGCGGGCTTACTCGTCCTCCACCGGGATGCGCAGTACATCGCCGATTTGCAGGCGGTCGGGGTTGCTCAAGTTGTTGGCCTGCACAATGGCGCTGACCGTGCTGCCGTAGGTGCGGGCCAGCGCGTAGATTGTATCCCCGGCCACCACAACGTGCTCAATCACGCCTTCTGGCGGTGCCTCAGTGGGTGCGGCCTCGGTGGGTGCGGCCTCGGTGGGTGCGATCTGACTGCCGTCGTCCTCACAGCCAGGAATCACCAGCTCTTGGCCTACGCTCAGCAGCGTACCGCTGCCCAGGCCGGGGTTGGCGTTCAGGAAGGCCCCGACGCTCGTCTCATAGCGCAGCGCAATGCGGAAGAGGTTCTCGCCCGCACTGACGACGTGCACGCAGTCGTCGGGCAGGTCTTCCGGCGCGGTCGTGGGCTGCGGGTCCGTGCCCGGATCACCGCCCGGATCACTCGAATCATCACCGCCGGAATCTTCGTCACCGCCGGGTGTGGGCGTGGGACTAAGGGGCGGCGGCGTGCTGGTGGGTACGACGATCGGGTCCCCGGGTGAGCCAGGCGTGATGAAGAGCGGTGTCTCGGTGGGGGGCGTCGGGTCTGTGGTGTCGGCCTCGGTAGGAGCCGAAGTAGGCATCAGGGTCTCGGTCGGGGTAGCGCTGGCCGCCACGGTGAAGATCAGCGGCGGTGTCCCACCGGCGGCGTCCGGCGTTTCGGCGGTATCCGGCGTTTGGGCAGTGTCACTACCGAGGCCATCGGTGGGCAGCGGCACGTCAGTCGGCGCGGAATCCCCGGCAGCATCAGTGGGCAGCACGTCCGGCGCGGAGTCAGTCGCATCGGGAACGATCAGGGTACCGACGGGGGCCTCTGGCGAAGCCGCGGACGTCGCCCCGGCATCCCCCACTGACACCGGCACGAAGTCGTCACCGGCAGGCTGATAGCATCCGGTCAGCGCCAGCAGCGCGCTCAGCAGCAGCAGCGAAAAGAGAGGGGGTGTGGGGGTGCGTTTGCTCATACAGCGTGCCCTTTCGTGTCCATCTCAAGAGACCGTCTAGGCCCCAGTGTGCCTACAGCATACACCTGATTGACCCAGACGGCAAAGACGGTTAGAGTCATATAAACCGGGAGACAACAATTGCAATCTGCCCGGCCCTGCGCTACAAATTCTAGCGTACTTTTGCCCAAGCACACACAGAAAGACATAAGCGTGGCAGTCACCATCCTGGTTGTAGACGATGACGAAAACGTGCTGAAACTGGTGGACCTTTTGCTGAAACGCGCCAACATGGAAACGATCCTGGTCACCACAGCACACGACGCGGCCCAGGCTTTGCGCAAAAAGCCCCTACCGAACCTCATGGTCTTGGACATGATGCTGCCAGACGTGAGTGGGATCGAGTTCCTCAAGCAGATGCGTGCAAAGCGCGTGTTCGACGACATCCCGGTGCTCATCCTGTCCGCATTGGCCGATCCCGACCAAATCCGCCAGGGGCTGGATGCCGGGGCCGACCGCTACATCACCAAGCCCTACCTCGCCAACAACCTGCTGAGCACCGTGCAAGACCTGCTGCGGTCGGGGCGGCGCAAGAAGTAGAGGTTGGGCAGCGGCTCAGTTCAGCTCACGGCGCACGTCGCCGGCAGCGCCTGCGCCCAGGCCGATGAGCGTCACCAGGAAGAGCAGCAGCAGCAGCAGCAGCAGCAGGGGCCACAGCAGCGCCGCGGCGATTGCCCCTGGGATGGGGTTCAGTGCGATGAAAATCAGGGGCTGCGTGACGGCCTGCGCCAGCACGCCGATCACCGCAGACCCAGCGCGCTCGATGTCGATCAACACGCCAGCAATCTGCGGCCCCAGAAAGTAGCTCAACACAAAAACGATGATCCCGACAACCAGGCCGATGCTAATGTAGGTACGCGGTTCTGAGAGACTTGCCAGCATAGTCTGTTCACTCCTCCGAGTTCTGTTGAACAGCCGTGAAAGCCTATAGCACATTGTAGCGCAAATAAGCGGCGGTGGGACCCGGCGAATTGTCCGGTTCCTGTGAAAATGCTGCGCTTCAGTAGCCCGCGTCCAGGTCCACGGGGTGCGGTAGACCTGCACCCGCCGCCACCTGGTTCAGGGACTCCGCCAAGGCGGCCATGCGCCGCGTCTCCACCTCCGGGATGCCGCCGCCCCCCGCCCGGTGTGGGCTGAGCACCACGTTGTCCAGCGTTTCAAAGGGATAATCCGCCGGGGGGGTGTGCGTCCGCGACTCGACATCCGCCGGGTAGTGGTACCACACGTCCAAGCCGGCGCTGTGCAGATGCCCATCGCGCAGTGCGGCGTAGAGGGCGGCGGGGTCGATCACCGCCGCGCGGCCCACGTTGACCAGCACCGCGCCCGGTGGCAGCAGTGCCAGCTCCCGCGCCCCGATGAGACCGTCAGTGGCGTCGGTACCGGGCAGACAGATAAACAGCACCTGCGCACGCGGCAGCAGCGCGTACAGCGCATCCGGTGGGTGCACTTCAGCCACGCGGTCTGGCTGCGGAGCCGGGCGGCGGCGGACGGCCAGCACCTGCATCCCCAGCGCGGCACAGACCGCCCCCACACGCTGTCCCACCGCGCCATGGCCCAGGTGCTGGCCGAT
>CAYWGJ010000021.1:0-29826 GCA_964457835.1 uncultured Anaerolineaceae bacterium | reverse complement strand
TTGCAGTGCGAAGCTCTCGTTGACCTTCTCCGACAGTTTATAGTCCACTGGCAGCTAGGTCCCATCCGGCGTCAGGTCCGTTGAGGTGACTCCGCCCAAAGAACCTTATATCGCAAGTGGCTTACGGCATTGGGGAGCGCAGTCGGTCGTCAACAGTCCAAACGTAGTCGGCCAGGTCAACGGCACGGGATAATCCGGCGGAACTAGCCGACACCTCATCCGCCCTCATCACCGATGTGCAGCATATCCGTGTCGGTCTGGTCGAGATGGGTTTGCAAGAAATGATAAACAGCACCTAGAGCGGCCCGATTAGGGGAAGACAGTGCCGCCTGCTGAATCACCAGCCGATTAGTAAACAGTGGCGATAAATAGGCCCGTGCCCTAGCTTCCAGGTCTGTGTAAAGCGGCAGCGGCATTTGGCTGAGTATACCCCCGACCACCATTACGTCCGGCTGCACCATGTAGATCACGTTGGCCATAGCCGCTGCCAAGGCTGTATTCAGCGCCTGCGCCGTGGCTTGGCAGATGGGCAGGCCAGACGCCGCTGCTTGCTGCATCAGTTGGAAGCGTTCACGCTGGCCGCGCGTCTCTAGGATGCCACGATAGGGTTCACGCTCGGGTTCAGGCAGCGCGTTGATCCGTGCTGTCACCAGGTCATTGACTCCGTGGATCGTCAGCAGATCGTGCGCGCGCGCTGCTTCGGAATTATCTCCGAGCTGCAACAGGTCCGTGACAATCAGGCCCGCATTGCCGAACGATCCCTTATAGAGCTGACCGTTCAAGAATAAGCTGACTTTCACGCCCTCGTCGAAGCCGAAGTAAGCCAGGTTTTGCTCGAAGGACAGCTTGCTACGTTGGAACTCGGCGAAGGCCATGCAATCCACGTCGTTAGCGATGTGTATCGGCAGGTTCAAAGCACTGTGTAGACGTTGGCAGATAGGCAGGCTGTACCAGCTCGGCACGCGCCCTATAGACAGAATATCACCGGATACCGGATCGATGAATCCGGGTGCGGCGATGCCGATGCCTAACACCCGACGTTCCGGAAAGCGCACCTGAACCGTGCTGACATACGCGATAATCCGCTGGATCACCTCGTCCGGCTGAGGAATAGTGTCGGTAAAGTCGTGCATCTCGTCCAACACTTGGCCGCGCAAGTCCGCCGTAATGAGGTGCAGACCGGGAAGCTGAAGATGCACACCGACACTCAAATAATAACTGTCGTCCGGGCCAAAGAGCATGGCAGGGCGGCCACCGTTGGTATCCGCCTGGCCCACGACTCGGATCCAGCGTGCATCGTTGAGGTCCTGGAGGGCTTTGCGTAACGTAGGCAGGCTGACCTGTACGCCGCTGTGTAGGTCGGCGATTGAAAGAGGTCGGCTCAAGAGGGTTTTAAGGATAGCAGGGTGTAATGACATGCGCGTTCTACGAAACTTTTGACAAAGCTTTTGAAAAAGGTATACTATAAATGCAGTTCAAAATACACATCTTACTGAGTCGCGTTTTAGGATAGTGCACCACCAACGATAGTATGTTGAAGTGCATATGGTACAAGATCAACGCGCGATTAAACTAGAATTGGTTTCGTTGACATGTCTGTGTTTAGTGATACGCTTTTCCCTAACATGCAGGTCTATTACGGTGATTTGCACAACCACTGCGGCCTCAGCTATGGTACCGGTCCGCTTGAAGACGCGCTGCGCAATGCGCGGATGCAGCTGGACTTTGCCAGCGTGACCATTCATGCCGCTTGGCCGGACCTACCCACCGATGATCCCAGTTTAGACTACCTGGTAGCGTATCATCGCGAGGGCTTCCGCAAGGCGCAGACCAACTGGCCAGACTACCTGTCTACTATAGCTGCTTACAACCAAGACGGCACCTTTGTCACCTTTCCCAGTTTTGAGTGGCATTCACTGGCCTACGGCGATTACTGCATTTACTACCAGGACGAGCGCGACAGCCGAATCATTGATGCCCCTGATCTGTCCGCGATGCGTCAGGCCTTGCGTGACTGTGCCAGTCCCACCATGTTGATCCCGCATCACATCGGGTATAAGCGCGGACAGCGCGGCATCAACTGGCAGGCTTTCAATAACGAGCTGTCCCCCGTGGCCGAAGTCTTTTCTTTCCACGGCCTATCGCTCAGCAGCGAAGGTCCATATCCTTACCTGCACTCTATGGGGCCACGCCACGTAAACAGTACCGCGCAATACGGCTGGGCGCTGGGCAAGGTATTCGGCATCATCGGCTCCACAGACCACCATAATGCCATGCCTGGCGGCTATGGTTCCGGGCGACTGGGTGTCTGGGCTGAGTCGTTAACCCGTGCCGGGATTTGGAAGGCTATCCATCAGCGTCGTACTTTTGCGCTCACCGGCGATCGAATCGCGCTGGCCTTCGCGCTTAATGGCGTGCCGATGGGCGGCATCGCGCCACCTGCTGACACACGTGAGATTGCCGTGCAGGTGATCGGTGGTGGCGCATTGGACGCTATCGACGTGCTGCACAACAATCGCTTGATCCACCGCGAGACGATTTTTCCCCAGGTTGACACAAATAGTGACTCGGTCAAGGTGTATAAGCTTTACATTGAGGTTGGCTGGGGCGAGCAAGACCAGCCTTACCTATGGGACGTCGGTGTACAAGTAGTGGGTGGGGCGCTGCGCGGCCTAGAGCCTCGGCTTCGCGGTTACCAGCCTACGGAAAATCCAGCAGCTGATGCCAACTACAGCGCCAACAGCGTGACGCAGACTGCACCTGACACCGTGCGCTTCCAGGCACAAACGCGGCGCAACCCCTCACTGCATACCCCAGCAACGGAGGGTTTCGCAATCACGGTTGAGGGGGATGCGCATACCCGTCTCATTGTCACGACGGGCACAGCCCAGAATCAGCTGACGTTGGCCGAGCTGATGACAGGTGCCCACAGCTTCTATGAAGGTGGCTTCGTGTCCCCTGCGCTGTATGTTCACCGTGCCGTGCCGGAAGGGGAATACACCCATCAGTTCCGCTTCACTCACCAGCACCGCAGCCAATCGCGCGACTGGTATACCATACGGGTACGCCAACATAACGGCCAATGGGCCTGGAGTTCCCCCATCTGGGTGGACGGCGACAGTACCCCTTAACTTTGGATGGACCTCGTCCTGGATTATGCCGGAACGAGTTCGCATCGGTATCGTAAGCGAAGTAGAAAGGCGGTGTGGTATCCGCACATTGACACGCTCTGAGGTATTCACGTATGCAGCTCTCGTTTCACACAGGCAGTACTTAGTAGAAAAGGATTTTCCTATGCGTAAAGCCCTGTTTTTGATCCTGATCGTTGTGTTGGCGCTGTCGGCGAATGTGGTCGCTGCGCAAGATGACTTCGACTGCGGGACCGACGAGGAAGTAACCATCACCTACATCGGTGACCCGGCAGGCAGCCACCCCGAAGCGGAAATAGCTACCATCGAGCGCTTCAAGGAAGTGTGCCCCAATATCACCGTGGATCGCGTGCCGGGTGACGCCAATGTGCAGAACCTGCTGGCCGTCTACCTCACGGCCTTTGAGCAGCAGAGCGCTGACTTCGACGTCATCCGTGTAGATGTGATCTGGCCTGGTCTGCTGTCCGAGCATCTGCTGGACATGAGTGAATACGTCTCGCAGGAGCAGGTGGACTCCTACCTGCCGGCCCTGGTCACCAACAACACCGTGGATAGCCGTCTGGTCGCGCTGCCGCTGCGCATTGGCTTTGGTATGCTGTACTATCGCACCGACCTGTTGGAGAAGTACGGCTACGAGGCACCGCCCGCGACTTGGGACGCACTGGAAGAAATGGCGCAGACCATCATGGATGGTGAGCGCGCCGAAGGTAACGACGAGTTCTGGGGCTTCGTGTTCCAGGGCAATGCCTACGAGGGGCTGACGACCAACGCCCTGGAATGGCAGGTCTCCAATGGCGGCGGCAGCATCGTCAACCCTGAAGGGGAGCTTGAGATCAACAACGACGCCACCCTTGCTGCGTTTGAGCGTGCCGCTGGCTGGGTGGGCACAATCAGCCCGCCGGGCGTGACGGGCTACCAGGAAGAAGATGCACGCGGTGTGTGGCACGTCGGTAACGCTGCCTTCATGCGCAACTGGCCCTACGCCTACAGCATCAGCCTGGACAGCGAAGTAATCGCCGACAGCTTTAACGTTGCCCCGCTGCCCGCTGGCGACTCCGATGAAGGCGCAGCGACGCTCGGTGGTTGGCACATCGGCGTCTCCAAGTACTCGCAGAACCCGGCAGCCGCCGCCGCCTTCGTCATCTACATGACCAGTGCCGAGAACCAGAAATTCTATTCCATCGATACATCTTCGCCCCCGGCGGTCTTCGATCTCTTTGCCGACGAGGACATCCAGGAAGCGATGCCTTTCTCCAGTCCTGAAGTTGTTGCGGTGACGACGGCTCGTCCGTCCACCATTACAGCCGACAAGTACAACGAGGTTTCTACACTGTACTTCACGGCAGTCCACAGCATCCTCACGGGTGAAGAGGACGCCGACGTCGCGCTGGAACTGTTGGAACTGGACCTGTTGAGCCTGCTGGAAGAGTAGGCGCACCACGCATTGGTATGTCTTCGGGGGATGGCCGTCTGCCGTCCCCCAAAGAACCCGTTTTTCGTACTTAAACTGATCTTAAACACGTGAATAAAACCTGCTAATTATCTGTTTTCTGGAGCCATTATGATCCAATCTGGCACCGACATCATGGACACACCGCCGCCTTACAACAAGCAGGCAGTCAGTGTCTACAGCGGCCTGTTCATCGCGCTGGGGCTGGGGGCGGTCGCTCTGCTGATCTTGACCATCGTTCGTGACCCGGTGCTCCAATCAGTGGTGAATTGGACGCCCACTGAGGCCGACCCCGAAGCGCCCTCGTTGCTCCTAGCTTTCCTCAGTCGTCTGGGGATTGTGCTGCCGACGCTGCAACTGCTGGCAGGTTTCGCTTTCTTCATGTTGGGCATACGTCTGCGTCAAGGTCACATCCTCACAGCGCGCTGGGCGCAACTCTCTCTGCTTTGGCTGAGTATGGGTGCGCTGATGCTTATGTTCGTCAACCTCTTCAATGTAGCCCGCAATGCCGCTGACCAAGGCGTTGCATTGGCCTACAGCCAGCTGGCACCTGTGCAGATTCCCCTGCTGATGGCGGTGACTTTGTTTTACGCCTGGTTCTGGCTAAGCCGCAACATCGAAAACGCCTTCCACGGCCAAGAAACGCTGGCTAAACAGCAGAACCGTGCCGCCTGGTATCTGCTGATTCCCAGCCTCTTTGTGGTCATTTTCGTGGCTGCGCGTCCTTTGGAGCAGACTTTCATCCGCAGTCTGACGGACAAACGCTTCGGCAGCGCGGAGGTGCCAACGTTTGTTGGTACGGACAACTACAATCGACTACTCAATATCCGCATCGACACTGTGTCCTGCCGTGTTGATGACAGTACCGGCGGCTGTGAAACCCGCGATGACGGCTCGATCCGCTGGGCGTTGATCGACAACACGCTGTTGCAGGAAGGCTACCGCACCGCTTGGACGATCCCGCTGCCGGACAGTGGTGAGCTGCGCTATGCCCTTGTGCTGAGTGGGGTGGACCGTGATTTCTTAGAGAGTGTAGCGACGACCCTGATTTTCGCGGTATCTTCCGTAACGTTGGAGCTGATAATAGGTCTATTCATTGCGATGGTGGTTAACTCCAACTTTGCCGGACGCGGCATCATGCGGGCGGTGATGCTCATCCCATGGGCTATCCCCACGGTGATCTCCGCGCGATTATGGGAGTTGATACTGAAGGACACCAGCGCTGGCATCGTCAACCGGGTGCTGATGGACCTAAGCTTGATTGATGCACCCCAAGCTTGGCTCTCTGACCCGTCGCTTCAGCTCCCGGCAGCCATCATGGTGGATGTGTGGAAGACCTCACCCTTTATGGCGCTGCTGCTGCTGGCTGGCCTACAGACGATACCCTCAGACTTGTATGAGGCGTCAGCCGTCGATGGAGCGGGCAGAGTGCGCCGTTTCTTCTCAATCACGCTGCCACTGCTGCGGCCTACTATCGCTGTGGCGCTCATCTTTCGTATGCTGGACGCGCTGCGCATGTTCGACCTGTTCAACGTGCTCTTCGGGCGGCAGCAGCTTTCGATGGCAACTTACAATTACGAGGTTCTAGTCAATAACCAGCAGGACGGTTACGCATCGGCGGTGAGCATGATTATCTTCGTGCTTATCGGTGCCTTTGCATTGATCTACATTCGTATCATGAGCGTGGAGGCAGACTGATGAACACGCTTCAGCGCATTGGATTGTATTTTTTGGTGGCGGCTGTCGCTTTTTTCGCTTTGTTTCCCTTCTATTGGGCGCTAAACACCTCGTTCAAAACGGAAAACGAGATGTTCCAGCGTGCTACCTATTTGCCTGCTGCGCCCACTCTGCGCAACTATGAGTATGTCTTTCGTGATTCTACCTTTGTCGACTCGCTGCGTAACTCCGTGGTGGTGTCTGGTGTGGTGACCATTTTCTCGCTGGTGGTGGGGTCCTTCGCGGCCTATGCCCTGGGACGGCTGAAGTTTCAGGGACGGGTGGTGATGCTTTACGTCATCCTTTCCATGACAATGTTCCCACAGATATCGATCTTGTCAGGCTTATACACCGTCGTCAGGGAGTTTGGGGTGTTCGGCACCCCCTTCGCGCTCATCCTGACCTATCCAGTATTCACGCTGCCCTTTACCATCTGGGTGCTGACGACCTTCTTCCGGGGCTTACCCGCGGAAATCGAGCAAGCTGCCATCGTCGATGGAGCCACAACTTTCCAGACCTTCCGCCTTATTCTGCTGCCGCTGACGGCACCGGCCTTGGTGACCACCGGTCTGCTGGCCTTTGTCCGCTCTTGGAACGAATATCTCTTCGCTCTAAACTTCACCATCACCGAGCCATCCGCACAGACCGCACCGGTGGCGATTGCTCAGTTCAGTGGCACGGTCTCACGCCAGGAACCCATTGCCGAGATCATGGCGGCCTCCATGGTGGTTACGATCCCGCTGGTCGTGTTGGTGCTCGTCTTCCAAAATCGCATTGTAGCCGGTCTGACTGCTGGCGCTGTGAAGGGTTAGCACATGACCTGGCTTGTGATGATCGACTGTCACGACTTGGGGCAGCATCTGGCTAGCTACGGTTGGCAGGCGGTGCCCTCGGACAATCTGGACAGCATCGCAGACGCCGGGGTGCGCTTTGCTAACAGCTTCTGCACAGCACCACAGTGCAGCCCCAGCCGGGCCGGACTCTACACCGGGCGCTACGCTCATGCCAACGGCATGTTTGGCCTGGCGCACTCGCCCTTTGATTGGCGGCTGTATCCGGGGGAGCAGCATTTGGCCCGTCTGCTTAAGGACGCTGGCTGGCACACAATGCAGATCGGTGTGCAGCATGTCACCGGCCATGACGTCGACTCTGTGCGTGCGCTGGGCTTCGATTCCGTGCAAGTGCTGGCCGACCCAGAAGCCATCGCGGCGGCGGCGGTGGAAGCATTGTCCATGGCGGATACGCAGCAGCCCTTCTTCTTAAACATCGGCTTTCACGAGCCGCACCGTGACGCCGCTGGGGGATTTGGCCAAGCGCCACCCGATGAATCGCGCGGGGTGTCTCTGCCACCTTACGTACCGCCTACCGCCGAGTCCCAAACGGAGTTCGCTCAGCTACAGGGCGTGATTAGGCGGCTGGACGCGGCTGTCGGAACGATCTGGCACGCGCTCCAGGCACAGGGCCACCTCACGGAAACCTGGCTGATTTTTACCACGGATCACGGCATTGCCATGCCCCGTGCCAAGACGACGCTCTATGATCCTGGCATTGAGACCGCGCTGCTGATGGTGGGACAGCCCTTCAACTTTGGGATGGGCCGGGTGCAGCATGAGTTGGTAAGCAACGTTGATCTGGTGCCGACTATCCTGGAGGGCTTAGGCATCAGGCCGCCACCCAACCTGCACGGGCGCAGCTTCTGGGGACTGCTGTGCGGTACCGACTATCAGCCGCGCAGTGAGGTCTTCGCTGGTAAGACTTTCCACACCGCCTACGAGCCGCAGCGGGCTGTGCGCACTGCGCGCTACAAGCTCATCTGGAACGCGGAAGTGGACGTGGTGAACGTTGCCGCGGATATCCAGCACAGTCCTATCTTTCCCCAGATGATCGACTCGTTTACACGGGAGCGCCCGCCAGTAGAACTCTATAACCTGGAAACCGACCCGAACGAGCTGCACAACCTGGCTGGGCTGTCGGCATATACTGAAATTGAACGTGATCTGCTGCGTACCCTGCGAGCATGGATGCAGGCGACGGATGACCCATTGCTGACGGGACCCATTGCCTCACCGTATTATGTGCGGGCGATACGTCGCCTGTTGGAAAAGGACGACGCAACGTGAGCTATGACGTGCTGGTCTACGGGCCGCTCTTCACCGACTTGATCTACACCGGTTTGCCAGCCATGCCCGAACTGGGCACTGAGCTGTTTGCCGAGGACTTCACCATTGCACTGGGCGGCAGCGCCATCGTCGCGGCGGGTTTGCAGCGCTTAGGTGCCCGTGTCGGCTTGATTGCCGACCTGGGCAATGACCTGATGAGCCGGGTCGCCAAGGACCTGCTTGACGAACTGCACATTGACCGCCGCTTGATCCGCGAGCATCCGTATCCACTGCCTCAAATAACGACAGCGCTGTCTTTTCCGCATGACCGTGCCTTTATCACACGCTTCCGTAAGCCGGATACCCCGGTTGACCTAGCGGCGCTGCTCAAGGCACACCCGGCGCGTCACCTGCATCTCGCTAGTTTCCTGGGGGCAATGCAGCTTCCGCAGGCCTGTGAGATTGCCCACGCTGCCGGTTTGACTGTCTCCTTCGATCCCGGCTGGGACGAGCACGCCCTACGCGATCCCGTGCTGCATCGGATCGCCGCCTGTGTGGATGTCTTCATGCCCAGCGAGTCGGAGCTGTGTTACATTGCCCAGATAGAAGACACCGAGTCTGCATTGGTGCAGACGTTAACGTCGATGCAGGGCGGCATGATCGTCATGAAACAGGGTAAGACCGGAGCGCTGGCTTATTCCACTACACAACGCCTGCATGTGCCAGCACTATCCGTCACCCCTGTAGACACGACCGGCGCGGGTGACTCCTTTGACGCTGGTTTTTTGTTCCGTTACGCACAGGGTGCCCCGCTCAACGAGTGTCTGCGATATGGGGCAGTGTGCGGGGCGCTTTCGACCACCAGGGCAGGCGGGGCTTCCGCTGCGCCCAGCAACGAGGAGGTAAAGCAGTGGCTGTCAAAATTGCCATCATAGGTGGGGGCAGCGCATACGCTCCCGGTCTTTTGAACGCGTTCATCCAGCAGGCGGAAGCTTTTGCTGGGGCAGAGCTGGCCCTGATGGACATCGCAGCCGATGAGCTGAGAATCGTACAGCAGCTTGGACAGAAGATTGCTGCTAACGCCGACGCCGATCTGCGCATCACTGCAACGACCGAACGCCAGGCTGCCATCGCTGGGGCGGATTTTGTGCTGACGACCTTCCGGCAGGGCGGTTTTGAGGCACGGCATCAAGACGAGGCTGTGCCGCTGCTGCATGGTGTGATCGGTCAGGAGACTATCGGCCCCGGCGGGTTCTTCTTTGCCATGCGCACGCTGCCGGTGATCCAGGCCTTGCTGGAGGAGATGCGCAGGCTGGCACCAGGTGCTGTGCTGGTGAACTACACCAACCCAACGCAGATCGTGGCAGAGGCCGTGACCCATTTTAGCGATGTGCCCTGCATCAGCATCTGTGACCAGACTAAGGACGACAGCGGCAAGATTCTGCACGCATTGAACCTGCCAGATGCCCACATTCACTTGGAGTCCATCGGGGTGAATCACGCGACTTGGAGCACGCACTTTAGCATCAACGGACAGGACGGTGTTGATCTGATGCTGCGGCACTTCGATGCTGTGATGGCCCGCGAGGACATCACCAACCGGGTCAAGCGGCAGTTCATACTCACCCGTGAGTACGGGCGTGTTCCCAACAGCTACATGCAATACTACTACTTCCGTGAAGAGACCGTGGCCGAAGCCCAGGCGGCCCCCAAAACCCGCGCTGAGGTCATCCTGGACATGCTGCCCGGATACTACCAGCACTTCCGTGAGCAGATCGCAGCGGAAGTGCCAGTACTGAGTCATGTGCGCGGTGGCTCGCTTTTCGGTGATATGGCGGTGGATGTGCTGCGCGGCCTTGTCACACAGGACCACAGCATCCACACCTTGAACGTCCCCAATCGCGGTGCGCTGCCCGACCTAGCGCCGGAGCGTGTTGTCGAGGTCCCCGCCCGGCTAGAACGGACCAGCGCCACGCCCTTGGTGCAGGATCAGCTGCCGACGGAAGTACGCGGCCTGCTGCACATGTTGGCGGCATACCAGTGGGCAGCAGCAGAGGCCATCTGGCAGGGGGATCGCCCTGCACTTGACCGTGCGCTGGCGACAAACCCGTTGGTGCTATCGCTGCCGCTGGCCCGCCGTCTGTTGGACGACATCATTCCGCTGCAAAAGGACCACTTCCCAGCGCGTTTCACCGGGTAAGTGTACCGGCATCACAGCCTTTGTCGTTACCCATGACCCCAAGGTGATGCGCGCCGCTGACCAGGTCTTTGAGATGCGTGATGGAAACCTGCTGTGTTAATCAGCGCGTGCAGTACCTGCCGTGTTCATCCACGAGGCGGCGCAGCCGCCCGATGATGGGCTGCCCGCTGCTGCTGTCTCCCGTTGAGCCGGTCCGGGGTGTGATGGTGGCGGTCAGTCGATCACTGACCTGACCTGTGGGCAAGGTGTCGTCCAGCGTATTGAAGAAGTCCGCCTCGTAGGGTTGCCCGTATCGTTCACGCAATCACAAATCGTTGATAATGCCGTGTGCAGTCGTTGCACGGCGGCTTTCTTGCGCGGTGTCTGTTCTGGCAAAGGCCATGACCAAAGCTGCGGCCACTGCCAATACCATCACAAGCCCAAGCACAAAATCATAGCCGCCGAAGCGGTCGTAGAGTAGCCCAGCACCGACGGGTGCAGCGGTTGCGGCCGCCGTCAGGAAGATCGCCATGACGCTGGAGATGCGCCCGTAATGACTGGAACCGAACAAGGCCGCCAAAATCGAAGGCCGCGCGAGGGTCACCGCCCCTACAGCCATGCCAAAAACCAGAATGAACAGTCCTATCGCGATCCATGTGGAGCCAAGCAGTAGTGAGCCTATCGCGGCAGCTTGCATGGCGAAGATGCCTATCACCATGACCCGCCCCGATAAGCGCGCATCTAGCGGCGCGAAAACAATACGCCCCGCCACTTGCATGATGCCAATCGAGGCACTGGCAACGGCTGCTGTGCTGGCGTCAATCCCCGACTCAATCAGGAAGGGGATGAAGTGCACGCGGATGGCGGCAGCGGACAGATAGGATAGGCTGAATGCCAGCGTCAGCATCCAGAAAAAACGGCTGTGCAAAGCATCAGAGAGTGACAAACCAGGACGCGATAACCCGGTGCTTGTTTCCTGTTTGAGCACACCATCCGGCAGAAAGCCCAGGTCATCCGGGTGGCGGCGCAGCACCACCGCGTGAGGCAGGATGGTCGTCACGGCCAGCCCTAGACCCAGGATCAGCACGGCATCGCGCCAGCCAAAGGCGTTTAGCAGTGCATCCGACAGCGGGACAAAAATCGTGCTTGCCAAGCCCGCGGCAAAGGTCACTATTGCTAAGGCCCGGCTGCGATAACGCACGAACCACGCCGCAATAACGGCGAAAGCCGGTTCATACAGCACTGCCGCTGCGCACATGCCTAACCCGGCCCACACCAGGTAAAAGGCGGTCACATCGCTTACCTGCGACCAAGCGATGACGAGCGCACTCGCCCCTATTGATCCGGCGGTCATCAGCACCCGTGGACCATGCTTGTCGATCCATGCACCTACCGGGAAGGCCATTACGCCTGTGATGAGCAGCATCAGCGAGAAGCCGCCGGTAAGCTGTCCACGCGACCAGCCTAAGTCGGCTTCCATGGGCGTGATGAACACCGAGAAGGCATAGTAGATGATGCCCCAGGAGATCGTCTCGGTGATTGCTAAAGTGAAGACGATATACCAGCCGTAGTACAGTCTGCCGTTGATCGTATCTTCTGGGCGCACGGATGATCTTTCGCTGAGTTAGGCGGTGCCTGCCAAAGACACAGCCTACATGAGCACAATGTTTAGCAGCAGGACTCGCGTTGGGAGTCAACGCTGACCTTCAGCGGTGCGTCACTCAAACCGATGGCATCCAGGCTGATGGTAGCACCAGATGCCGCGGGGGCTGCACAACAGGCGTCACCTTCACCGCCCAAGTCGCTGTTGCACACCCCTGTCTGCGGCAGGTGAAGCTGCACATCACGGGCGGCCTCCCAATCACCGACGAGTGCCGCCGCTACTGAACGCACCTGCTCGTAACCGGTTGCCAGCAGGAAGGTCGGCGCGCGTCCATAGCTCTTCATCCCCACGATGTAGAAGCCGTGTTCTGAGTGACGGAGTTCAGCCTCGCCGTGTGGGGGCACCGTCCCGCAGGAGTGAATGTTGGGGTCGATCATGGGGGCCAGAGTGCGCGTGCTTTCTACCGCGGGGTCTATGTCCAGCCGCAGTTCGCGCAGCATGGTCAGATCAGGTCGGGCACCGGTGGCGGTGATGACCTCATCCACCTGGATCGTTTGCAGACCGTCGGGCGTTTCACCGCTAATCGTCAGACTGCCTCCAGCCGAGCCGATCTCGCGCACCCGGAACGGCGACAGGATCGAGACCGCACCTGCGTTGACTAGGGCCTGTATCTGCGTTCCTAAGGCACCTCTTGCGGGCAGCGCGTCGTCCTCCCCACCACCAAGCACGCGCTTGAGGTTTGTCCCGCGCATGGCCCAAGTGATTTGCGTGGCGCTGTGTTCCACCTTAAGGCGCGCCAATGCCAGCAGCACGTTAATGGCGGAGTGCCCGCTGCCCACAACCAGCACGCGCTGGTCGGTATAGCGCTGTCGATCTTGGCCCAATACATCTGGGATGCCATAGCTGATGTGCTGCACATGACGCTGCTCGCCTATGGCGGACAGTCCGTTGGCACCGGTTGGATTGGGCTGCTGCCATGTGCCGGAAGCGTCAATTACGGCACGGGCTTCGACCATAGACTCCCGGCCATCGGCGTAAGCGACATGCAGCACAAAGGGGGTGTCTTCGCGTGCGGCATCCTTCATCTTGTCTGCGTCGCGGCGGCTGACCGCGATCACGCGCGCGTTCAGGTGTATGTGCGCACGCATTTCTGGCAAGTCGGCCAGTGGTTGCAGATACTGCTCAACCAACTCACCGCCGGTGGGCAGGGCATCAGGCGGGGGCATATGCCAGCCGTGCCGCTCAAGCAGCCGCACGGACGCGGCGTCCACGGTGAATTCCCAGGGGGAAAACATGCGGACATGCGCCCAGTCACGGACATTTGCGCCGACTTCGGCACCGGCCTCAAAGATAAGGGGCGTTTCGCCGCGTTCCATGAGATGCGCAGCGGCAGCCAACCCGACTGGGCCAGCGCCGATAACTACCACGGGTAGATGAGTCATACACGTTGCTCCTCTCGATCAAATTGTACATTTTATCGTATTTTTACGATGATATTAGGCAAAAAAAGCGATGCCGCCCTAAAAGAGTGTCGTCACCCGTGCCTTCAGCCATGCCAATGCTTCGTCGCACAGGCAGTAACTTGTCGCCGGGCCTTCGATCGTGCCACAGATCAACCCAGCCTCACGCAGTACTTTGAGATGCTGAGACACTGTGGCCTGCGCCAACGGCAGCACCTGTACGATGTCACCGGTGAAACACTGTGGATGATCGCTCAGATACCGGATGATCTGCATCCGCGCTGGGTGCCCCAAAGCCTTCATCATCTTCGTGAGACGTTCTTCGTCGGCGGTGAGGCTGTAGTTCTTGGTTGGCTTGCTTTTTTGCATATCCATGCTCGTATTTATACGATAAGGCGAGTGCTTTGTCAAGTGGGCCAGCCGACGCAATACTGACAATGCCTGTGTGCGTCGTGGGCCGTATGGGGTGCGGGAAAACAGGGGATACCCGGTGATATGGACGATTTGGGCTGGATAAACCATCACTGTTTGTGTGATGGTTTATCCATGAACGCTTCGAGGCTAGGGGTCTCTCACCTTAGCCAAGCGACGCCGCTAGAAGGTAAATGCGCCGGAGCACACCGTCCAGCGCCCGCTGTTCTGCTGTTCCACACGCAGGTTGTTCACGCCGAAGAAGGCGTCATAGCCGCTGATGAAATACGTGCTGTGCGGGATGACCTGCGACGTACCATCTTCATACAGGCGGCGCACCGCGCCAGCAATGCGCACACGAGCCACGCCGTCATCCAGCGAGTCCATGCTTTCCAGGAACAGGCCGGACGTATCAATCGTGAAGGTCACGTCCCGCACGTTGAAGATGGGATCGAAAGCTGGAGCACTGCCGCTTTCGCCCAGGTCTTGCAGCAGCAGGCCGGCACCTTGAACCACGAGCACGTCCTCTAGACATGCCTGGTTGACCGCGCTGTCCATCTGGGCCAGGTACGCCAGGGTCAGGTAGTTGAGCACCGCCTGCTCTGCGCCATCGTAGTCCTGGGACGGAGCCGGGTAGTCTGCGCTGGCGATGATGCTGTCGATGGTTTCGGCGAAATCGTCATATTGCCCTGATGAGGTGCTGAAGACCATGACCGTTGCGCGCTCATCGGATGAACGGAAGGCGAACCAGGCGGTATCCTGCGTCAGGTCGATCCGTGTGGTGAGGGTTTGCCGCCCGCTGATCTCGCGCGTCTCGAAGGTGAGTGTGGGCACCAGCTCGTCCAGGTCGCCGCTTTCTGGATCGCCATCAATACCGCGCATGAAGGCTTCCAGCACGGTCTGCAAGGACTCCGCGCGTGTATCCGCGATGCGGGCGTAGGTGTTGACGACTACGGGGTCGAAGAGCAGCATGCCCACTTCGTTGGCCGCGCCGGTGATCCCTTGTGGTGAGTTAAAGACGTTGATGGTGTGGCTGTCGAAGTAGTCGGTGTCGGGGTCCAGGGCATTAGCGCGCTGGCCTTCTGCCCAGCCTTCCGGCAGGCTGAGCTGTAGGCGTTCAATCTCGCTCTCGAAGGGCACGTTGGCCTCACCGATGCCAGTGCCTTCGACCAGATCATCAGCTTGGTAGCGTCGCAGTATGAGGTTATCGAGCGCTGCGCTGGCGCTGCCGTCCCCATTGATGCCGATGTTGAGGTAGACTGCGCCGTCGATCTGCGAGACGAAGGGGCGGTAGTAGTCCTGGCTCACCTCTTGCAGCACGCTCTGCTCGCTGATGAGCACCTCATCCACAAACAAACTGATATTGATGCCGCCGCCAAGCTGCGAGACGCGCCACTTCACGCGGTGGGTCTCGCCATCGTCCAGGTGCAGCACGGCAGGCAGGGAAAGTGAGGTGTAGCTGCTGCCCCATACCGTATCATACAGGGCGTAGCTGGTGTAGGTGCTGCTGCTCACCAGCATCCGCAGATTAGCGGTTTCTGTGGTGCTGCCGAAAATACCGGGGCGGCGGTATGTGCCTTCGTTGAACACCAGCTCAAAGAACATGCGCGAGTCGCCTTCTTCGATCAGGTTGCTGACCTCAAACTCCAGCTCAAAGTCGTTGCCTACGTTCTCGATGCCGTCCATAAGCAGGCGTTCGAAGTTCACGCGCTCCCCGTTCAGGCTGTAGCTCAGGTTCAGCGTTCCGTCTGCTGCGCGGCCATCCCCGGTCATCGTCACGGTGTCAGGGGCGTCTGCAAAGTCGGCGAAGAAGAGCGTATTGGGGTCTTCACGGAAGGCAGCAAGCTGTGCGTCGGTGAAGGGGTTGATCGCTTCGACGACCAGTTCCTCTACTGGGTTGATCGACACACCGTTGATCGCTAGGCGGGCGGTGCTGCCGTCATCGTTGCTGCTGCGCGACACCCCCACGCCGACGGTGCCGCTGATCGGGTCGCTGACCCCGGCGCTGAAGGCATCGCGCCCATCCAGCAGCAGCACGACCCGGCCTTCTTCGCGGCGCAGGCCGATGGTGCTGGGCTGATCCAGGCGCGCATCCGAGGCGCGCACCGGAATGCTGAAGCTGAAGGACTCATTGTCGTACACACCGAAGACTTCGACACCCTGGTTGATGTAGTGATCGGTGCCGCCTTGTTCGTTGCAATACGAGATCACGCGGTGACGGCGCAGGTCCGGCTCCACGTCGAAAAGCAGCTGGATGCATAATGCCCCGCCTTGGTCTTCAGTCATTCCGTCCACGTTCACGAAGAACTCGTAGGGCTGGGTCATGTAGGGCGCTGTGGCGTAATCCGCATGGATCACTTCGTACTTGGTGTCGTAACGCCCAAAGCGCATCGTCGGGTCGTCGGTTAAGCTGAGGACGTAGCGCCCGTCTTCGATGGTGGCGCTGTAGTTCGACTCTTCCTCCAGCATCCAGCCGCCATCACCATCCGCGAAGCTGTGTGCGTACTCGGTGACGATCTGTTCTTCGTTGGCGACGTAGGGTTCAGCCACGTCTGCTGGGTCCACGAAGCTGTACACGCTGAGCTGCTCAATGGCGATGTAGGCATCACGCCGGGTGAACTCTCGGCCCAGGCCCACGCCCACCGTACCCGATGGCGCAAATTCATAGCTGCGGGTGATGATCCACTGTTCGTCGTCAACGAAGAGCTGCATGAAGTCTGGGTCCACCTGCATTCGCAGCGTGTGCAGGCCGCCGTCGAAGAGGTTGGGTGCGCTGTTGTTGATGTTGTAACCGCCCAGCCATTCATCCTGGTTGTAGATGCCGACGCTGTTATTGTCCAGGTCATAGCGCAGAGCCATGTATTCTGCGAAGTCCCCCTGCACGCCGAACACCAGGTAGAACACACAGTCATCACCGCCGAAGGAGTCGCAGGTGCCGTCGCTGATGGTCACGCGCAGCTCGTAGGAGTCGCCGAAGATTGGCACATTTGCCAGGTCCTCGACAGGACCTACCAAGGCGCTTTCACCGTGATTGTCATTGAGCAGCAGTCCCATGCGCCCACCGCTGATGTCAATCTGTGCGTAGTCCTGGCTGCCAGTGGGCCAGCCGCCTACCGCGTTGAAGTCTTCGTTGTAGAGCAGGGTGCCAGGCTCGACCGCGCTGCTATCTGGGATGGCTGTGGGCGGAATGGGTGTTTCTGTTGGCAGTGGTGTCACGGTGGGGGGCACTGTCGCTGACGGCAGCGGGGTCGTGGTCGGCTCAGGCGGCACAGTGGACGTAGCTGTCGCTGAGGGCAGCGCTGTCGCACTCGGTGGGACGTTCGTCACCGGCAGAGGCGTTGCAGAGGGTGCCGGGCTGCTTTCGTCCTCAATCACGGAGTCCTCCGGTGCGATCATCTCGACGGCGCTCAGGTCCCCTTCAAAAGTCGTGAAGACACTGGCAAACACCCAGCCGCGCTGCTCGTCGTCGGTAGTGATGAGGAAAGCATCGCCTGTGGTGCTGATCCCGGCAATGGGGTACTCACCCACGGCCAGACGGAAGCGCAGCTCGGCATCATCCAGCAGGCTGCTGAGCGCGTCTGCTGGCTGCGCCAGGGTTAGCAGCGGTGTGTTGCTGCTGTCTTCGACGATGGGCAGGTCGGTCACGCTGCCGCCAGTCACCACAGTGAAGATCGTCGCCTGAACCCAATATTCGCTGCCGTCGAAGCGGACGCGATAGTGCGTGCCTGCCGCGTCAATGCCGACCAAGGGCAGGGACTCGCCTGGGGGCAGTTCCAGGGCCGGGCTGGGGTCGTCCAGGCGGCTGAAGAGCACGGCTTCGCCGTTGATTGTCAACGTCATGCCGCCCGGATCACCGGTATCAACGGGGGTTGGGGGCGGTACGGTAGCGGTCGGCTGAGCCGGCAGCGGTGTGGCCGTCACGACAACGGGGGTGTTGGTTGCGGAGGGCACCGGCGTAGCGAGTGTCAGCGGTTCGTAGCAGCGCCATGTCATCTCGCGGTCGCGTTCTGGGCCGGTTCGGGCAGCGAAGGTGTAGGAGACCCCGTAGGTGGCACGGCAGATGGCATCGAAGTCTAGTGGGTAGAGCTGGAAGGCGCGCCTGTTGCCGCCGGAGCAGAACCAATTGCCGTTACCGCGTGTGGCGCGGTAGCCCATAGCGCTGCAAAATCCTTCCACCTGTATTTTGCCCGCGTTCATCCGGGCACCGGTGCTAAGGCCGATGCCGTTGTTCAGCAGGCGGGCATTGGCTGGAATTTCGTTGCGTCGGTCGGGGATTACCAAGTCAGGTGGCTCAGGGTATAGATTACGAAAATCATTGTAGCGCTCTTCTGGCAGGGCATCACAGCCGCTGCCCTCCGTCACCAGATCGGACCGCACCCAGTCGCCACTGGTCAGCCGCCACCAGGTGAGGCCGTCTGTGCCGATGATCTGTGCGTCGGCGTTCACGCGGTCACCGGCACCAAGCTGGCCGGCCTGGATGAAGTTGGTGCCCGGCCCATTGCGCAGGTTGATGGTGCGTGGTACGTCCAAGGTGCAGGATTGTGCTGCCGTTGGGGCGTTGAACAGCCCCATGATGCCGATGCTCAACAACAGAGTCGCGGTGACGCCGAGTAAGACATGTGCTCTAAAACGCATGGTGTCTTCCTTAACTGCTAATCGTCTCAAAAGATGTGTGAGACTTTGAGTCCCGAAACACAGTATAATGGACAAGCTTACAGCAGGGCAATTTTCGAAGACGTGCGTAAATAAGTCCTGCCTGCCTATGAACCGTTGTGAAATGCCTACATGCCGCATTACACAGCACTGCGATGAAGCTGTGTCTGAAGCCGCAAGCCTGGCTCATGCAATGCAAGATCAACCAGATTGTATGCTGGACTCATCAGATGTACAAGACAAACTGGGCACGGTTGTCGCTCACACAGTTTAGTACCTAACCCAAGGCCAACCGCGATACGGTGGTCGCTAAAGCCAAGCTGAGCCTTGGCGCGAGCCGTGCAGCGGTTCACACGCCGCTTTCGCCCAGGATGTTCAGCGCAGTGCGCAGGGCCGCGGCGATGCCAGGATGCTCATGGTCAAATTCCACCAGCATGTCGTTGATGCGGTCAATCAAGCTGCTGTGATGGGCGTCGTCTTCCGGGTCCAGCACGCGGTCTACTTCGTCTTTCAACGCGTTGAGGTGCTGCTGCTGTGCGCTGTCGTCCACGTGGGCGCGTGCCAGCTCGTTGCGCAGTTCTTCCAGGCTGCGGTGCACGTTCATGGCAGGTCTCCTTTATGATGCGATCCACTGAGGTCCTGATGCAGTGCATAGCCGCGCTTGTCGCTGCGCGCGGCGTCCTTGCTGCGGTTTTTGGCGCGGGCCAACTCCGGGGCTAAGCCCTTACGGCGCAGTTCCAGAGTGACCAGCTCGTCCAGTTTGCGCTTATCGCGGCCATCGACCAAGGCCAGTTCGTCCGCGCGAATAAGGGCGTAGGGGTAGGGGGTGCGGCCCTGCATCTGACTTTGCTGCACGATCAGCGCGTGCAGGGCATCGACCTGAGCCGGGTCGCGGGCCACCCACATAGGCAGGTCCACGCGCGCGATGGCGGTCTGGTAGCCGTTGAAGACCTTGACGTAGAAGAAGGCAATCTCGTAGCTCACACCGCGCTGCCGATACTGGAGGTTCTGCGGCGAGTTTTGCACCATGACTGCTGTCCTTTCGCCGGGTTTCAGGATGCGGTCCAGCAGCAGCGTATCGCGCAGACCTTCCAGGTCGCCGCCGAAGCTCAACGCGGATTGACTGCGCTTGATGGCGTCCACATCCGGCAGGCTGAGCAAGAACAGCAGGCGGATCAGCAGGCGGCTGCGCGGCGGCGAGTCTAGGTAGCCGCCCAACGCCGCGCCCGCGTCGTGCAGTTGGATCAGCGCCGCCATGTAGTCCTGCGTGATCGAGTCACTGTCGGTCACGTCGTCATTGACCCAAAATAGCAGGTGATTGTCATACAGCGCGATGAGTGGTTCAGGTGCGCCCTGCCGCCGCAGTTGGCGGGCGGTCTGTGCCAGGTCGGTGATTTCCTGCACGGTGCGGCGGGCATCTACGGTGCGGTTGCTGATGAGGCGGTTGGACGAATCGTGCACATGGCTCTTGTGATAAAAGAGGCGCGGCAGCGTGTGGCCCTCCGGCAGGTGGTCGGGCATGCCGTGGTGGTAGATAAAGAGTCCGGTGTTGAGCAGATAGTAATGCACCATGGCCTGCTCATCGGGGTAGACTTGTGAACCGTCGGCGGCGATCAGTGTGGCGACGGGCGGCACCGGTGGCGCGGGCGTGACTTGGTTCACTGGCTGACCGTAGGGCGGGGGCAGGGGCGCGGCCCCTCGGTAGCCGCTGATGTCCGACTGGCGCACCATCTCGATGTAATCGTAGACGCGCGCCAGGTCGTCAGCCGCACGAAAGCGTTCCAGGCCCAGGCGCAGCTTCGCGTTCAGATCGAAGTCGAGTGCCTGGATCATATCGCCCATCTTGCGCAGCTGTTCGGTCAGCTTATTAAATTCCAGCCCCATGCTAGGCCCTTTTGTATCGCGTATGCTTACTTCCATCATAGTACAGATGTTCCAGTGGGGCAAGCAGGGTGGCTGGAGCGCGATTTCCCCTTTGCCTGAACGTTGATGCTGCGTACCCACCGTGCTATAGTCAAGTGAGAGCACGCTAAAGGGCACACGCGCAGTCAGCCCTCATCATGAAAGCAAAGGCCATCATGACAAACACCCCTGGGACTGATGCAGCCCATTCCGCCGCGGCACAGGGCGCGTTCGTTACCCTGCTGGGCGACACCTTCTACCGCATTGCCGATTACGATACCCTGCCGCCCTTTTTCATGTCCATCGTCAGCAGCGACGATCACTGGTTGTTTGCGTCCACCACAGGCGGCCTGACCGCCGGGCGCATCAACGCTGACCACGCGCTGTTCCCCTACTACACCGAGGACCGAGTCGCCGAAAACGCCGCCAACACCGGTAGCAAGACGATCCTCCACGTCACCCAGCCAGGCGGCATGGCACGCTGGGAACCCTTCACCGTCAACGCACAGCGACCGCACCGGGTGCAGCGCGCCGTCTATAAGAACGTGGCCGGCACGGCGCTGATCTTTGAGGAAGTCAACGCCGACCTGGGCCTGACCTTCCGCTATGCCTGGCGGCCCAGCACGGCTTACGGCATCGTCAAGACGGCCTGGCTGCGCAATACCAGCGGTCAAACCCTCAGCTTGCGCGTTACCGATGGCCTCCAGAACGTGCTGCCTGCGTATGTCTCTGCCGGGGTGCAGAACGAATTCAGCGTTTTGTTGAATGCCTATAAGCGCAGCGAGCTGGAACCTGACACCGGCCTGGGGCTGTTCTCGCTCAGCTCGCGTTTGACCGACTTGGCCGAACCCAGCGAGTCCCTGCGCGCCGCGACCGTGTGGCAGGTGGGTCTGACACCATCGGCCCATTTGTTGTCGTCCTTGCAGCTCAGCACGGTGCTTGCCGGGCAGCCCCCCGTGCCGGAAACCGATGTGCGCGGTCAGCGCGGCGCGTATTTCGTCCATGCCGAGCTGGAAATCGCACCCCAGTCCGAGCACAGCTGGCATCTGGTGGCGGAAGTGCATCAGGATGGCGCAGCGGTCGCGGACCTGCTGCGTTGGCTGCGCCAGACACCGGACGCTTACACGGTGGTTGAGCGCGACATAGCCACCACTGCTGAACAGCTCAAGCGTATCGTTGGCGGCGCGGACGGGATGCAGGTCTCCGGCGATCAAGCGGGGGCCAAGCATCACTTCGTCAACGTGCTTTTTAACGTGATGCGCGGCGGCACCTTTGCTAATCGCTACACCATCGACAAGGCCGATTTGCTGGCCTACGTGGACACCCACGACCAGCGCCTGCGCACACGACAGGCGGCCTTCTTCGACGCCCTGCCGGACACCTTCAGCGTGTCCACGCTCAAGCAGCGCGCCGATGCCCAAGACCATCCCGACGTGTTCCGCCTGTGCTATACCTATCTGCCGCTGACCTTCAGCCGCCGTCACGGGGACCCCAGCCGTCCCTGGAACCGCTTCTCGATCCACCTGAAGAACGCTGATGGATCGCCGCGCCTCAATTACGAGGGCAATTGGCGTGACATCTTCCAGAACTGGGAGGCGCTGGCCTATGCCTACCCGGAATTCCTGGAAGGCATGATGAGTGTCTTCCTGAATGCCACGACCCGCGACGGCTATAACCCCTACCGCATCACGCGCGATGGCGTCGATTGGGAAGTGCCGGAACCCAATAATCCCTGGGCTAACATCGGTTATTGGAGCGATCATCAGATTATCTACCTGCAAAAGCTGATGGAAGCCTGCGAGCGCTTCTATCCGGGGCGGCTGGGCAGCCTGCTCACACGTCGGGCTTTTGCCTACGCTGACGTGCCCTATCGCATCAAGCCTTATGCCGACCTGGTGCAAGACGCCTACAACAGCATCGACTTCGACTGGGACGCAGCAGCAGCCATCCAAGCGCGCGCAGCGGCGCTGGGCACGGACGGCAGGCTGGTTGCTGACGCCGACGGCCAGGTCTACTACGCGACCTTGATCGAAAAGCTGCTCACGCTGCTGCTGGCAAAGCTAGTGAACTTCGTTCCCAACGGCGGCATCTGGATGAACACCCAGCGCCCAGAGTGGAACGACGCTAATAACGCGCTGGTGGGCAAGGGTATCTCCGTGGTGACAACCAACTATCTGCGCCGCTTTGTCGTGTTCTTGCGCGGCTTGCTTGCTGATGCGCCAGATGCGCTGCCGGTCTCAGTGTCGCTGCGCACTCTGTACACGCAGATTGAGACGGTCTTGCAGGACTATCACGCTGCGCCGGAGCCTATCACGGACCAGCAGCGCCGCGCCATCTTGGATGCACTGGGCAGCGCGGGCAGCGCTTACCGCAGCGCGTGCTATACGACACTCAGCGCGGCGGCAGTGAGCACACTCCGCCCGGCACAGCTTGATGCTTTCCTGGCGCTGGTCGAAGCTGTACTGAATCGCACCATCCAGGCCAACCGCCGCGCGGACGCGCTCTATCACGCCTACAACACGCTCCATTTCGGCGCGGATACGGCCCAGGTGCGGCATCTGCCGGTGATGCTGGAAGGCCAGGTGGCGGTGCTTTCGTCGGGCCTGCTGCCGCCGGATGAAGCCCTGGCGCTGCTGCACTCCCTGCGCCACAGCCCGCTCTACCGTGAAGACCAGCACAGTTACATCCTCTATCCTGACCGGGAGCTGCCTGGTTTCTTGGCGAAGAACACGCTGGACGAGTCGGCGGTGAGCGATCTCAAGCTGGTGCCGGCACTGGCGGCGTGCGGTGACCGGCGGCTCATCGTGCGTGACCAAGACGGACGGTATCACTTCGGCGGCGATCTGCGCAATGCGCAGGGCGTGAAGGCGCTGCTCAAGGAACTGTCGGCGCAGCCGGCGTTGGCCGACCTGGTAGCCGCTGAATCCGACGCAATCCTGGCGCAGTTCGAGACGGTCTTCAAGCACGGTGCTTTCACGGGGCGGTCGGGGTCCTTCTTCGCCTATGAGGGCCTGGGCAGCATCTATTGGCACATGGTGTCCAAGCTGCTGCTGGCCGTGCAGGAAAACGTTTATCAAGCCGCCGCCAGTCAGAGCGAGACCCTGCCCGCGTTGATCGACGCCTACTATGACGTGCGTGCTGGGCTGGGCTTCAACAAGTCACCCGCGGCCTACGGCGCGTTCCCGCTTGATCCCTACTCCCATACCCCGCGTGACCAGGGGGCCAAACAGCCGGGCATGACGGGTATGGTTAAGGAAGAAATCTTGACGCGCCTAGGTGAAGTGGGCATCATCATCCGGGGTGGCATAATCGCTTTTGATCCCGTGCTGCTGCGCCCGGATGAATGGCTAGATGCCCCGACGACCCTGCGCTACTGGGATGTTCACGACCAGGCGCAACAGATCGACGTGCCGATGCAGGCATACGCCTTCACCCTGTGCCGCGTGCCTATCGTGGTGCAGCAGGCGGACAACAGCGGGGTCAGCGTGCACTTCAGCGACGGGCAGCAGCAGCATTCATCCGCCCTGCACCTGGCCCCGGACCTGAGCCGCCGCGTCTTTGCCTATGATGGCACGATCCGCCAGATCACGATCCACACCACGCCAGCGGCAGGATGAGCGGAGGACACACCTATGGGTATTAACGCTGTTGTTGCGTTGATCGTGCCTGTCGGTGAAGAAGCCTCGATCCATACCAGGCCGGGATAGATGGATCAGCCCATGCCACCCGGTGAACACCCCGATAATCTCATCGCGGTGTTCTGCGCCGGGTGGCCTCACAACATGCGCGGGGCGATCTTCACGAAGTAGCTGGCCGGGCTGCGATGCAGTGGCAGCAGGTGCTGCACTGCTTCTGGTTGGTTGTTTTGCTCTAAGGTCTGGATGTAGACCCCCAGCAAGGCCTGCACATCCGCCGCGCCCTGCGCGTCCAGCGGCTGAATCTCGACGCTGGCACCAGGGGCAATACGGCGCTGGATCGCTTCTACCGTCAGGTTCACCTCCGGCTGGATGCGTTGATAGACCACACCACCGGTCATGCCAGCGCAAATCCAAGGGCCTGGGTCGCCCAATACCAGGGCGCGGCCACTGGTCATGTACTCGAAGGCGTAGCCCTTCAAGTTGGCTCGTGCGCCAATGCCGCCCAGCTCGTCGCGCAGAGGCTGGCGACGGTCCACTTCACCGCCGAAGATCACATCCGCCCCACTGAGCCGAATGCAGGCACGGGTGTCTGCGTTACCCTGCACAATGAACGTGCCGCCCTGTGCCCCATAGGCAAAGCTCTTTCCCACCGATCCGTCCAGCCGGACGCCGTTGTGGTTCAGTCCTTTCAGCACATGGACCGTGCCGCCGAGTGCACACTTGGCGACGCCGTCCTGCGCTCCGCCCTCCACCAGTATGGTGACGGGTTCATCCAGAAAAGCGCCTAACCCGTTGCCCGGCACTGCGCTGTTGCTAAAACTCAGGTGTACACCCTGAATGTGCTGGGCATGGGGCACGTCCCCGCGCTTGATGGCCCCCGACAGGTGCGTACCCAAGGCACGGTCCATCGCCATGACCTGTTCATCGTCGTAGGTCAGCTCCAGCTCACCGTTGCGCACATAGGAAGCGATCACCTCGGTCATGTGGCGGCTGATGATGTTGCGCGGGCGCGAGATGCGCAGCCCACCAGGGCGGCTGGCTGCGGGGGTCTCAGGGGCACGCTTCAGCAGCGGCGTCAAGTCGATGCGGTCATGCAGCGCCTGCTGTTCCAGCAAATCTGCACGTCCGACGATCGCTTGTGCGTCGCTGAACCCAAGCTGGCCCACGATGGTGCGCACTTCCTCAGCGATGGCGCTAAACACCCGGTAAATCCCTTCCGGGGAGCCTTTCTCTTCAAACGGGCGGAAGGCCTTAAAGCCGCGTTCCTGCGCCTCTGCCGGTGTCTGCACATGGGTGGTGATGCCCACATGACACGTTCCATCCTGGCAGCCCCGGCAGATCGTGCAGCCCACGCTGACCATAGCCAAGGTGCCGAAACCGACGCGGTTGGCCCCCAAACACATCATCTTCACCACGTCGCGCCCGCTCTTCATGCCACCATCCACCCACAGCTCCACGTTTTTCCGCAGGCCGCTGCTGAGCAGCGCGTGATGCGCCAGCCACACCCCGATTTCCGCGGGCAGGCCCACATGCCGCAGCGCATGGGCACGGGCCGCCCCAGTGCCACCGGTGTACCCTGTGATGGTGATGATGTCCGCGCCCGCTTTCGCCACTCCCATCGCAATGACCCCGACGCCTTGCACTACCGGTATCTTTACGCTGATGCGGGCGTGTGGGTTGGCCGTCTTCAGCTCGTCGATGAGCTGGGCGAGGTCCTCGATGGAGTACAGGTCATGGTTGTTGCTCGGCGAGATCAGGTCTACACCGGGCATGGTGTGCCGTGACTGCGCGACCTGTGCGGTCACTTTGTGGCCGGGTAGGTGCCCGCCTTCACCGGGCTTGGCTCCCTGTCCAATCTTGATCTCCAGGTAATCAGCGGAGTTCAAGAAAGCGATGTTGACGCCAAAACGTGCCGAGGCGATCTGTTGGCCGCGCCAAGGCTTGTACTGGTCCATCATGTCGGGCAGTTCGCCGCCTTCACCGTTCATGCAGATGATGTTGAGCAGCTTGGCCGCCTCAGCATAGGTGCGGTAGGCCAGCTCCCCCTGAGAGCCGAACGACATGGCGCTGATAATCAAGGGCAGGTCGTGGCTGCCTACGCCAATGCGCACTGCTCCGGCGGGCACGCGCTGTTCCGGTGGCGCTTGACGTAGGCCTATCAGGTGGCGAAGGCTCACCGGCAGGCGCTGTTCCAGCTCCCGGACCTCTTCCGTGTAGGCATCCCAAGTTTTTTCACCCTGAGCTACGGCCTCCACCTTTTTCCACATCTTCGGGAAGAAGCGGTCGGGGTTGTCCAAGCGGGCGCGGGCTTCCCCACGGATTTCAGCGCGGCGAAGCTGCGCATCATCATGCAGGGCCTCCCAGGTTAGGCCGCGTGCCTCACTGCCGAAATAATTGGGCGTGCCGAAAACCTGCGCGATCGACGTAGACAAGCCAATCGCGCTGAAGCTGTGACCGTAGCCGCGCAGCTCATGGCAGCCGATGGTAGACGTCACTTTTTGCAGGCCTTTTGTCAGCACATTGACAGCACGATCCAGCCCAGTGCTGAGTTGTGAGCGGTCCGGCGCAGTGCGTGCCCGCTTGGGTGCGATGCCCACCGCCACGGCGTAGAGGGCGTAAGGCAGCACAGCATTGGCCCCTAAGCTGACGCACAACGCCACGTCGTGTAGGTCACGCAGCGCGCCGGAACGCACCACGATCCCTAAGCGGCGGCGCAGGTTGGGTGCGTCTGGCGCGGTACGCAGGGCCTGATCCACAGCGGCGGTCACTAAGAGGGGATCAAGCCACAGCCTGTGTCCTTGCGCGGATTCCGTGTCGTCCAGCAGAAGACATTCCGCACCAGCACGCACCGCTTCGACGGCTTCGGCTTGCAAGCGGGCTACGGCCTCGGCAATCGGTTCATCCAGGTCGGCGTCCATTGCCAGCACGGCTGCACGCCCGGCAAACACGGCCAGCAGGTCTTGCAGCACAACCGTCCCGTGGGCCTGCGCTACGCCACGCTGAAGGTCCAAGTCACCCAGCGCCCCCAGTCCGCCCAGGATCAATGGCGTGTCGAGCTGTAGGGGGTGGCCGCTGCCGGGTTGTTCAATGTGTGGGCGCGCTCCAATGAACATGCGCGTGCTGAACTGCGACTGCTCACGCTCACGGTCGATGGCTGGGTTCGTCACGACGGCTACCGTTTCTTTGAAGAAGTCGGCTAAATTGGTGCGCTTTTGACTGAGCGCGGCCAGCGCGCCGTCCCAACCCAGCGAGCCGATCTGCTCTTTACCGCTTTGGGCCAGGGTCTCCACCCAGCTCACGTGGTAGCGCTCCCAACCCATACCGGACAGCAACGCGGTGTCAACGCTGAGGTCGGCGTGCTGCCAGGGCATGGGCGGCTGTGGGAGCACAGCCGTCTGCGGCAGCAGCAGGGCGTCCGCCACAGCTACGGCCTGTGCAGCAGGGAGCAGGGCCTGTGCAGCGGCCATCTGCTGATCCAGCAGGCGGGCGCTCATGACGCTCGTGCTGACGGTAGGCGCGGCTGCGTGTCCATTGTCCTTGCGCTGCTCGTAGCTGTAGGCGTGACCGTTGGCGTGACTCTGTTCGTTATTGTTCGGATAGGTATTCGGTTCCGCTGCGGGACCGAGTTGCAGCGCCATCATTTCTTGAGTGTCGAGGTGTTTACGTGCATAACGCCGCAGCACATGCATCTGAATATCCGGGTAGCGCAGCACCTCAACGCCGTTGCCAGGGGTGAGTTGCAGGGCGATCTTTTCACCGGGTGCCATGGGCTGCGGCTCCACGGACATGCTGTCCAGGTGATACACGCCGCGTTCCGACGAAGCGAAGTATTCCTTTTCCGTTTCCCCGAACCACAGCGGGCGTAGGCCCAGCGCGTCAACGCTGAACACCAGTTGATTGCCCAAACGGGCTGCCACTGCCGCCGGCCCCTGCGCGAAGTGCCCCCACGCCTGCCGGATGTGCTGGTACACCTCGGCGATGTCGTCACGGTCCTGCATCAGGTCATGGGGATATGGCGGAAAGATATGCTCCATGACCTCGATCAAGTCCAAGCCGAAGCGGGCAGTCAGTGTGTGGATCATGCGGTCCACATCCTGTGAGTCCGAGCCGTTGACAGGCAGGGGAATGCCCAGCATATGCGCTTCCATACGGAAGCGTGAAATCGTGTTGAATTCGCCGTTGTGCCCAATGACGGAAAAGGGCTGGGCACGCTCAAAGATGGGGTTGGTGTTGGTGCTGTAGCGGGCATGGCCCAGCGTCACCGTGGAGGCGTAGTCGGGGTCGCGTAGTTCGGGGTAGTAGCGGCGCAGGATTTCAATGGTGCCCTGCACTTTATAGACCACGCTGTAACGTGAAAATGACGGGAAATGCACCCCCAGCTCATCCTCAAGCTGGATTTGCAGCTCAAACAGTACGGCGTCCAGCTCGGCATCTGTCACGTGCCCCGCTACCCCAGCGATCTGGTAGAAGTCGGGTTCGTTGAGCGCCGCGTTAGGCCCCAGCACCAAGCTGTTGACGCGGGCATGGCGCTTGGTCAGCAGGTGCAGCCCCGCTTCACTGACGGCCTGGCACACGCGATCAACTAAGTCAGCGGCGTGGGCTTTCTCAAACGCGGGGATGAACAAGTGTGCCACCCAGAAGGTGCGCTCAGCGGCAAAGGTGGGGATCAAGCCATCTTCAGCCAGCCACTTGGACCACAATTGGCGCGGGATGTCGGTCAAAATGCCGACACCGTCCCCTTCACCATTAATGTATCCTGTACGATGTCCCATACGGGCCAGTGCCTCGATGGTGCGCTTGATGTTGCCATGGGTGGGCTGCCCACCCTTGCGTACCGCACAAATCAAGGCGCAGGCATCGTGGTGATTGCGGTCTTCAAGATGGAGGTCGTCGTTGAGGGACGAGTAATCCTGTAATTCTTCAATCCGACGGTTTCGACGCATTGTACAGTCCTTTTCGGGCTACAATACTCATTTTGAGTGTAACCACAAGAACGGTAAGCGACTATACAACACTTTACACGCAATTTTTTCAATCATTTTGTGTAAAGTGCTAAGAAACCCGGAATGTTTTTGGGCGAATTACACCTATATCACGCTAATGGGCCGTTTTGCTGGAATGGTTCCCCCAAAAAGCGCCATCAGCGTGAGCGACTGATCTTTATCCCGCCAGCGCGCCTGCAATACAGGCCATTGAGTCGGCGTGCTTATCTCAGCCGCACCGCCCTGCTTCTGCCCACACGGTGATCCGCATGTGATTGCGTCTCAGGTTACTCAACTGGCTCAGTGTTCTGGCTGAGGTTCTGCAAATGTCACCAACTGATGGATGTTCAATGCGACCACTAAGACCATGATGACCGCGATGATCCCTGTGAATTGTGTCGCTGTTAGACCTGTCACGAGCAGACCGACTCCACCTATGACAACAGCAACCCCCAGGTAGACAAGTACCCTTTTGATCTGGCTGTGGGGGGTGAGTGTGTCATCCAAACCATAGTTGATCATCGCCAACGCCAGCAAGAAGATCGCAACGGCAGCGGTCAATAGCAAGCGATACTCGTCTGTAA
>CAYWGJ010000020.1:26026-30253 GCA_964457835.1 uncultured Anaerolineaceae bacterium | reverse complement strand
CACTGCCTTACCTTTTGCTGGGCATGGGCGAGCAGGTCATTGAGTCCAGTGTTGCTAGTGTGCTGCAAGCCACGGTGTCGATGTTCTCCCTGGTGATTGCGCACTTTGCCCTGGCGGATGAGCGTATGTCGTCGCGTAAGGTTGTTGGGCTGTTGTTGGGCTTTACGGGGGTGGTAGTCCTGGCAACGCGGGCTGCTGGCGAAGCCCATGTCGTGGGTGGCATAGACAGCACAATTAACGGGCTTTGGGGCTACCTGGCGGTGATCGGCGCGTCTTTGTCCTATGCCAGTTTTACCGTGCTGGCGCGGAAGACAGTCAGCCAACGCCTGGACCCTATTGTCATTGCAGCCGGGACCTTCATCTTTTCGGCCTTGTCCGGGCTGGTTTTCATGCTGCTGGAACCGGCTTTAGGCGGGCGCGCACCGGTTGACTTCTTCAGCTTATCGCCGGACGTGATGGGCGCAGCCCTGATGCTGGGTTTTGCCAATACCTTTGTCGCCTATTTGTTCTTCTACTATATTGTGCAACAGCTCGGTGCGTTTCGCGCTACGAACGTGACCTACGTCGTGCCGGTTGTTGGGGTGATTCTGGGCTGGCTGGTGCTGGGCGAAAGCATCGACTGGCGCTTGGTGCTGGGCGCGGCGCTGATTTTCATCGGCCTAGGGGTTATTAACGTGCGTGCTCGCCAGAGCTGGCAGCGCCTGCGTCGGCGCACTGTCCCGACTCGCAGCGCTGCCGATTGATGCATTTACACGAACAGGCTGGGATCGATGCGCACGAACACGGAGTCGCCGCGCGCTGTGACCGTATCCGCCGTGCCTAATTCGCAGATGACGCGCGTCTTGCGCCCTACCTCACCTTCTACCCAGGCCTTGAGGTGCAGCGTCTGACTCATGGGCGTGGGCTTGAGGTATTTGATGCACAGCTCACCGGTTACTGACGCAATCATCGGCTCTGTGCCGGGTTCGCGGCCTTCTGCCCGGTAGCTGAACGCGATGGCCGTCCAATTGCTGTGGCAGTCGATTAACGAGGCGACCACGCCGCCATAAGCCGCATCCTTGAAACCGGAGGTATACTTTGGCGGCACGTCGAACTGAGCGATCACAAATTGGCCGTCTTCAGACCAATGGCTTTTGAGCTGAAGCCCGTCCGGGTTGGCCGTGCCACAGCCATAGCAGGTGCCGGTGGGATGCACGACGTTCTGTAAAGAGAGTTGTGGGTCTAGGTGCAGCATCAGCAGTTCCTCGTCACATTCACACGCCACACAATACAGTCAGAAGTATACCCTGCTGGCTGCACAATTGCCGCGCATTGACCCAGGACCTGACAAAACGAACCCCAATCGCGCCGTGCCTTGTGGCCCTGTCTTGACGCTTTGTCTGCACTGCACTAGAATCGCTCTTCGATGGGGCAGTGGCGGAATTGGCAGACGCCGCAGACTTAAAATCTGCTGTCCTTTGGACGTGTGGGTTCGAGTCCCACCTGCCCTACATCATTGGCACCTGGCCCCAACGGGCGGGTGCAGGGAGGTCATCCTTAGGGGTGGCCTCTTACATTGCCGCACCCTGGCTTCGGCGTTCGGGCTGATCTGGACGATATAGTGTATACTAGCGGCACGTTTGACCGCTGGGCAGTGGCCTCGGCTGCGCCCTTATCCGAAATCCGAGTAAACACCATGGCTCAACAAGGCTCCATGCGCAGCGAGGTCCTCAATTGGGAGGATGTCGATGCTCTGATTGACCTACTTGTCCCCCAAATTCAGGCCATCGGCGGCTTTCAGGTGATGCTGCTGATTACGCGCGGCGGTGTAGTGCCCGGCGGTATGCTGGCTGAAGCACTAGACATTCGCCAACTGCTGATTGCCTCAGTAGACTTTCACGGGACCGAGCAGTCTGGGTTGATGGCCTGGCCCAGCTTCCTGCAATTTCCGCAAACGGAGTTGCTGAGCGGGCAGCGCGTGCTGCTAGTGGATGACGTGTGGGGCAGTGGGCGCACCAGCACCGCTGTGCGTGGGCGCGTTGAGGCCAGCGGCGGCGAGGCCTTTACCTGTGTGATGCATTTTAATCCCTATCGTTCCCTCTTCAGCAACCGACACCCCGATTTCTTCGCGGCCACCACCGACTCCTACATCGTCTATCCTTGGGAGGTGGACCGTGGCACACGCGGCATTGGTATGAATACCCCGCAGCCAGAGATAAATTAGCACTCGGATAATGTTTGTATTCGTCTGAAAATTTCTCTGATATACTGTCGCTAAAATGTCGGTGTCATCTGGCGGGCTGTGCAGTTATAATTTTCATACAGCTTGCTAGCTTATCTCTATCTGCGGACCTATATCGTATCGGGATATACTCGGCGCTCAATGGAAACTGAGCCATAAAGCGCGGTGTGATGTCCCATCGATACATGATCCTCGGACTGCTGGCAGATGCGCCAATGACCGGTTATGACATCAAGAAGCGTGTACAGGCGTCACTGAGTGTAGCCACACACGCCAGCTATGGTACCCTGTATCCCACCTTGCACAAACTCCTTGATGAAGGGGCAGTAGCCGTGCAGGAAGTGGAGCAGGTCAATCGGCCATCGAAGAAGGTGTATCGCTTGACTGACGTGGGCCGTCGCCAACTTCGTGCATGGCTGCATGAACCGGCAGCGGCAGATCAAGTTCGGCGCGAGTTTCTGCTGAAGCTGTACTTGGCTAAGCACCTAGCCCCTGAGATCATCCGTGATCTCATCCACCAGCGTCGCAGCGAACAAAACGCGCGGATCAAAGCATTGAAGGCGGAAGCAGCACACGGTGGCCCCGTCACTGCTGAAGCAGCATTTGAAAGAGATTGGGTGCTGGACTATGCCATCGTTATCGCCCAGGCGGAAATCGATTGGCTCGACCAGCTTGAAGCGAAAATCGGCGCTGTGCGCGCTAAGGACGGCGTGGCCTGACGATACGGGCTGCGAAAAAGCACAGAATCGCATACACTGAAGCATACGAAAGGAACACAGTGCACAGGGCCGGTTGGTCTGCAGGTGCCCCCGTGCGCTCTTATATGATGCCACCAGACCAGAACAACGATCCCATGGAACAAGAACTCACCGAATTCGAACGTTTACTGGAAGAACATTCCGGCGTGACCGCCTTGAGGCGCGGTGAAATCCACAACGCCATCATCCTGGAGGTGCGCGAACGCGAAGTCATCGTGGACCTCAACACCAAGCAGGATGGTATCGTGCGTTCCGAAGACTTGGAGCGGTTGGACGACGAATACCGCGGCAGCCTGCGTGCCGGCGATGAAGTCCCCGTGTACATCCTCAACCCACGCGATCAGGACGACAACCTGGTCGTTTCCATCAACATGGGCCTGCAACGCTATGACTGGGAAAAGGCCCACGAACTGCTCAAGAGCGAAGAAGTGACCAAGGTCCGTGTGACGGGCAGCAATCGCGGCGGTATCCTGGTCCGTTGGCACCGCCTGGAAGGGTTCATCCCCAGCTCCCACTTGACGTCCTTGAGCCTGGGCGGAGACCGTCGCGAAGCGGCCAACGCGCTCATCGGTCAAGAGCTGATCGTCAAGGTGATCGAGGTCGAACAGGACCGCCGCCGCTTGATCTTCAGCGAGCGCGAGGCCCAACGTGAATGGCGTGCCCAGCAGAAAGCCCGTCTGCTGGCTGAGCTGAGCGAAGGCGATGTGGTAACCGGCACCGTTACCGGCCTGCGCGACTTCGGCGCGTTTGTTAATCTGGGTGGCGCGGACGGTTTGATCCACGTCAGCGAGCTGGCTTGGCACCGCGTCGATCACCCGCGTGACGTGCTCAAGATCGGCGAAGAAATCGAAGTGTACGTGCTGACGCTGGACCGTCAGTCCAATCGTATCGCGCTCAGCCGCAAGCGTCTGCTGCCTGATCCCTGGGACGACGCTTCCACGCGCTACCACGAAGGGCAGCTCGTCGAGGGCACCGTCACCAACGTGGTGGACTTTGGTGCCTTTGTCGCACTTGATAACGGCCTGGAAGGGCTGCTGCACCTCAGCGAAATGGGCGACGGCTCCCTCAAAGAACCCTATAGCTACGTGCAAAAGGGCGACCGGCTGAGCCTGCGCATCAGCCATCTGGAGCCGGAAAAGCGTCGCGTGGGCTTCACACAGCGTTGGGGCACTGATCCCGACGATAACGGTAAAGCCACAGATGCTTCAGATGCGCCACCTGCTGCGTCTGAAGCGGACGATGCGCCAC
>CAYWGJ010000020.1:3078-25926 GCA_964457835.1 uncultured Anaerolineaceae bacterium | reverse complement strand
CTGCTGCGTCTGAAGCCGACGATGCACCGCCTGCTGCGTCTGAAGCCGACGATGCACCGCCTGCTGCGTCTGAAGCCGACGATGCGCCACCTGCAACGGACAGCGCTGAGGACGAGACCTAAACGCTGTCGGGTGTTTGCTCACAGAACACACATGCCGCCCCCGGTGCCTATGCGCTGGGGGTTTCGCTTTGGACTGCCTTGGTCACGCGAGTAGGCGGCTCGCCATTGATACAATGACATTGCTTACCGACCGATCACCGTACAAACCGGAGCCAATCCCATGATGCGCCGCAACCTCCCCCGCAGCCCGATGTTTTGGGCCGTGAGCCTGGGCCATGCCACCAACGATACCTTCATGAGCATGGGGCCAGTGCTGCTGGCATTTCTGAGCAGCACCGTGCTGCCCATGTCCGCCGTGCAGATCGGTATCATGATCTCTGCCCGGCAGATCGTCGGCGCGGTGTCGCAGCCGGTCTTCGGCCATTACGCGGATCGCGGCGGCGGGCGGTTGTTGGGCGCGGGTGGCGTAGGCTTGACCGTCGGCCTGCTGTCCCTGTCGTTGGTCATGGCGCTGACGGGTGAGTTTTGGCTGATGGCCGTGCCCTTTGCGCTGTCGGCCTTGGGCAGCGGTGCGTTTCACCCGGTAGGGGTGCTCTATGCCAGTGAGGTAGAACAGGCGCATACCAACCGCAATACGGCGTACTTTTTCCTCTTCGGGCAAGTGGGTCTGGCGATGGGGCCAGCACTGGCCGGCGGCCTGCTGAGCCTCAGCGGTCCAGAAGGGACTGCCGTGACTCTGCTGACCTTCTTGCCTATCTTTGGTGTGGCCTTGGTCGGCAGCTTGAGTGTGGCGTTTATGGGGGTTGCCCTGCCTGCGCAGCCCTTGAACCACAGTGAGGCCGCCGCTGCGACCGTGCCCGCTGACACCCGCCCCTTCATGCAGAAGCTGCGCGCCATCCTCACGCCGGCGCTGGGCCTGCTGGCGCTGATGGTCTTCCTGCGCAGCGTGGCCCAGTTGGGCGCGGTAGGCTTTATCCCGGTGCTGTTTGAGCGCAAAGGCTGGGACCCGGCCCAGTATGGCCTGATTACCAGCGCCTTCTGGGTGGCCTCCGCGGTGATGGGCGTCTATCTAGGCCGGGTGGCGGACCGCTGGGACAGCCGTTACGTTATCGCATTGAGCCTAGGAATGGGGGCACCGGCGCTTTTTCTGCTGCCCCTGGCTGATGGCGTGATGGCCTTTTTGCTGGCGATGGCCGCCGGGGCACTGCTGGGCGGATCGCACAGCATTATTGTCATTATGGCGCAGCGTCTGATCCCTATGGGTAAAGCCTTCGCATCTGGCGTGATCCTGGGCTATATTTTCATCAGCGGCGCGCTGGGCACCTTTGTCTTTGGCCTGCTGGCGGACGGCACCCAGGTTAGCGCGGAGGGTGTGGCTGTAGGCGGTATCGGCCTAGGGTCGACTTTCCAGATCGCGGCGGGGCTGGCGCTGCTGGCCGCATTGCTGGCGCTGGCACTGCCCCCTGTGATGTCCACACATAAGCGGGCGTTGCCGGCATCAGCCACCGCAGGCGATTGATTTAGGGCTTTACTGGGCGCACACGCTGCGGTGCGCAGTACCATCGATGGAAAGGCCGCTGCACATGCTGGCATTGATTTCGCAGGGCTTAGGCTTCGGCTTTACCGCCGGGACCAGCTTCGGCCCCCTGCACACCATCCTCATGAACGTCACGCTGGCGCAGGGTTGGCGGCAGGGCCTGTTGATCGTCCTGTCGCCCCTCATCACTGATGCCCCCATTATCCTGCTCATGCTCTTTATCTTGCAGCAGCTTCCAGAGACGGTCATCGCCGTGATCCAGATCGTAGGTGGACTGGCTGTGCTGCGCATTGCCTATGGCACCTGGCGCGAGGCGCGCGCGGACGCAGTGGCTGCACTGGACGCAGCACAGGCTGCCCCGGCTAACGTGTCGCGGCAGACCCTTATTAAGGGCGTGACGGTCAACCTGCTGAACCCCGGACCGTATATCTTCTGGGGCAGCATCACTGGGCCGCTTCTGCTCAGCGCGCTGAACGCGTCGCTGCTGCACGGTGCGGCCTTTTTGTTGAGCTTTTACGGCGCGTTCCTGGGTTTGATGGCGGTCTTCGTGCTGGTCTTCGACCGGCTGCGCGGCCTGGACCCGCGCCTGACACGTGGGCTGATGCTGGCTTCGGTGGTGATTCTGGTGCTTTTGGGGCTGTCCATTTTGTGGAGTGGCATCACGGCACTCACGGCGGCGGCATGAGGCATTCGCCTGGGCATTTTGTTGGCCCTGACGACGGGGCCTTGTGCAGGCCGCATAGGTGAAGGTTTTCAGCCTGTGAAACTTTACGCATTTCAGGAGCGAAACCCCAGCTTTTCCTACGTATTGTACAGTAGATTCCAAATAAGTTAGTACTCAATGTTCTAACGCAATGCCTCGCTTCACAGGTACTCTGTACATGAATTCACAAGAGACCTGTGCGTATTGCCGAATAGCACTTGTATTCACAAAAGGTTCTCGCGTGTTTTCGGAACACTGCATCAATGATTTTGGGCATAATACCTAATTTAGGCAATTTAGCTAAAATCTTTGTGCGTGTTGCCCGTTCCAGCTTTAGAAAAAGGTTCTTACGACCCTCAAGGAGGTTAACCCGCATGACCTTACCCGCGACCGAGACGGTCACCATCACCGGTGAAATTACCCCGGCCTTCGCGGAAATTCTCACTCCGCAGGCGCAGGCTTTCGTCGCTGAATTGGCCCGTGCCGCCCGCGACCGCCGCGCTGAACTGCTCCAGGCTCGCGCCCAACGCCTCGAACGTATCCGTGCTGGTGCGATGCCCGATTTTCTGGACGCTACCCTGGACATCCGCCGCAGCGCCTGGCAGGTAGCCCCTGTGCCCGCTGACCTGCAAGACCGCCGTGTCGAGATCACCGGCCCCACTGACCGCAAGATGGTCATCAACGCGCTGAACAGTGGTGCGAAAGTCTTTATGGCGGACTTTGAAGATGCCAACGCTCCCACTTGGCATAACCTCGTCGATGGACAGATTAACCTGCGCGATGCCGTGCGCCGTGAGATCACGTTCACCAACCCGCAGGGCAAGCATTACCAGCTCAACGACGAGACCGCCGTACTGATGGTTCGCCCGCGTGGTTGGCACTTGGTCGAGAAGCACTTCCTGGTGGACGGTGAACCGGTTCCCGGCGGCGTGTTCGACTTTGGCCTGTACTTCTTCCACAATGCCCAAGCCCTGCTTGAGCGCGGGACGGGACCGTACTTCTACCTGCCCAAGCTGGAAAGCCACCTGGAAGCGCGCCTGTGGAACGACCTTTTCGTCATGGCCCAGGACATGCTCGGCATCCCACAGGGTACCATCAAGGCCACTGTGCTGATCGAAACCATCCTGGCGACATTTGAGGCCGAAGAAATCCTCTACGAGCTGCGCGAGCACTCCGCTGGGCTAAACTGTGGCCGCTGGGACTACATCTTCAGCTACATCAAGAAGTTCAGCCACCGCAGCGACATGCTGCTGCCGGACCGCGCCCAAGTCACGATGACCGTGCCCTTCATGGAAAACTACGTGCGCCATGTGGTCAAAGTCTGCCACCGACGCGGCGCGCACGCCATGGGCGGTATGGCCGCGCAGATTCCCATTAAGGCCGACCCGGAAGCCAACGAGAAAGCGTTGGAGAAGGTCCGTCAGGATAAGCTGCGCGAGGTCCGCGAAGGGCACGACGGCACTTGGGTAGCGCATCCGGGCCTGGTCCCGATTGCTATGGAAGTCTTCGACACGCACATGCCGCAGCCCAATCAGCGCGACCGTCAGCGCGACGACGTGCACGTCACCGCTCGCGAGCTGCTGACTCCATGCGCAGGTACCATCACCGAGCACGGCCTGCGCTGGAACCTGAAAGTTGGCATCCAGTACCTGGAGGCTTGGCTGGGCGGTAACGGCTGTGTGCCCCTGTACGCCCTTATGGAAGACGCCGCTACGGCTGAAATCAGCCGGGCGCAGGTGTGGCAGTGGCTGCATCACGGGGCCACCCTAGATGATGGCCGCCAAGTCACGCCGCAGCTCTTCGGCCAGGTATTGGAAGAAGAGATGGACGCCATCCGCGAAGAGGTCGGGGCCGAACGCTTCGACACCGGCAGGTTCGACACCGCCGCTCAGCTCTTCGACACGATGATCCGCAGCAAAGACTTTACCGAGTTCCTGACGCTGCCGGCCTACGACGACCTGCCGTAAGCTGACGAACCAACCGCCGCAGACCGATCATACATCGGGCTTCCCGGACCAGGGTAGTGTTCTTCAATGCACCCTGACGCCGTTAAGCAGCACAAATAGAGCGACACTTTTCGACCAAGATTTAGCGCGACACACACCGAGCGCGCGTGCGTACAAAAGGAGCACATCATCATGCCGAAGACCGCCGAAGAAATCCGCAATGCCTGGGAAACCGACCCGCGCTGGCAGGGGATCACCCGCCCGTACTCCGCTGAAGAAGTGGTAGCGCTGCGCGGCAGTGTCCACATCGAGCACAGCCTGGCCCGCCTGGGTGCCGAGCGCCTGTGGGAACTGATGCAGACCCGCGACTACGTGAACTCGCTGGGTGCCCTAACCGGCAACCAGGCCGTGCAGCAGGTCGAGGCCGGGCTGCCCGCCATCTACGTCAGCGGCTGGCAGACCGCCGCCGATGCCAACACCGCTGGTCAGATGTACCCCGACCAGAGCCTGTATCCCGCCGACGCCGTACCCGCGCTGATTCGCCGCATCAACAACGCCCTGATGCGCGCCGACCAGATTCAGCACCTGGAGGGCCGCGACGACGTGCATTACTTCGCCCCGTTGATGGCTGACGCCGAGGCCGGCTTCGGTGGCAATCTCAATGCCTTCGAGCTGATGAAGGCCATGATCGAGGCGGGGGTGGCAGGCGTCCACTTTGAAGATCAGCTCAGCAGTGCCAAGAAGTGCGGACACCTGGGGGGTAAGGTACTGGTGGCCACACAGGAAATGATCAACAAGCTGGTGGCCGCGCGCCTGGCCGCGGATGTGCTGGACGTGCCGACCATTCTGGTGGCCCGCACCGATGCTGACGCTGCTACCCTGCTCACCAGCGACATTGACGACCGCGACAAGCCCTTTACCACTGGCGGGCGCACCAGCGAAGGCTTCTACGAAGTGCGCAATGGTATCGAATCCGCCATCGCGCGCGGCTTGGCCTATGCGCCTTACGTGGACCTGGTGTGGTGTGAAACCAGCCACCCCGACCTGGACGAGGCGCGCCAGTTCGCCGAAGCCATCCACGCCCAGTTCCCCGGCAAAGCCTTGATGTACAACTGCTCGCCGTCCTTTAACTGGAGCGCCAACCTGGACGCCGACACCATCGCCAAGTTCCAGGTGGAGCTGAGTAAGATGGGCTACAAGTTCCAGTTCATCACCCTGGCCGGCTTCCACGCGCTGAACCTGAGCATGTACGAGCTGGCCCTGGGTTACGCTGAGGTGGGCATGACCGCTTACTCCGCATTGCAAGACCGCGAGTTTGAACTCCAGCGCAGCAACGGCTACCGCGCAGTGAAACATCAGAGCTTTGTGGGCACCGGTTACTTCGACATGGTGCAGTCGGCTGTGACCAGCGGCACGGCTTCAACGACGGCCATGGGCGGCTCCACTGAGGCTGAGCAATTCAGCGAAGAAACCGCGCACTAAACCCCATCAGCACGCGGGCGGGGAACCATTCCCCGCCCAATTCTTCCTCAACCCTTCCCCTGCGCACTTTGTTTTTCTGCGCTACACTCATGCTGTGTGTGCGTCGATGCGCGTACCTGTTCATCACACTGTTAAAAAACTGCTTAAATAGGTTGATCCGATTGCGTCACTTGTGATTAAATGCATAGTAAGAGTGTTACTTTGAATCGCTCAAGGTACGGCTTGCACGCCGGTGCAGCAGAAATAAAACAGCTATGAGACGGCATAGAGCCTCCCGATGAATGATACCCCTGAAATGCCCAGTGAATTACAGCAGCAGCCAGGCGACACTGACAATGCCGATCACGCTGATACCCAATGTGACGCCATCAACCTAACGCTGGCTTGTAGTGCCTTGCGTAACCTGCCTACCCCCGTAGCGATCCATGCTGAAGATGGCACCTTTGTTTTCCTGAACAAAGCATTTTGCCACCTGTCCGGCTACAGCCCGGCGGAACTGTCGGATGTAGATACCTGGACGCGGCTCGTCTATGGCACGGATGCTGCCCGCGTCCGACGGGGTATCGCTAACCTGTTCACTCAAAGCGGGCCGATCGATGAGGGCGAGTTTCTGATTCGTACTCGTTACGGCGCACAGACGACCTGGCGGTTTCACTCCACACACCTGGGCCACCTGTCAGATGGCCGCCGCGCCATTATGAGCACCGCCATTGATGTCACCGAGCAGCGCCGTTTGGAGGACCGCCTGGAGGGCATGGTGACGCAGCTAGCGGACAAAGTGCAGGCGGACTCACAGGCTTTGGGCAGCCTGGAACGCGAACGGGCACGTTTGGCTGCTGTATTAGGGGCAACCAGCGATTGCGCCGCTATTTTCGACTCGCGCGAGCGCCTGATCTACATCAATCGCGCGGGGCGGCAGATGATGAGCATCGCTGAGGATGCCTCCCTAAAAGACCTCGCTTCGCTGCGCTTACAAGATTTGATGGAGCAGCCCGTTGACAGCGACATTATCGAAGCCTTGGCGCAGGGCAATCACACCAGCGAGAACGCCCTGCTAGCCATGAACGGGGAGCGCCTACCGGTGTCGCTGGTGTTCATTGCACACCGTGGCCCTGACGGCGCGTTGGACTACCTGGCGATCCTGGCGCGCGACATCAGCGCCGCCAAGCACGAAACGAACAAGCTGCGCCGCGAAGTGGCTGACCAGCGCGCCCTGAACGCATTACGCAGCGGCTTTGTCTCTATGGTGTCACACGAGGTGCGCACGCCACTTGCGTCCATCCTCAGTGCCAGTGACATGCTCAAGATGTACTATGATCGGTATGACGACGCCCGCCGTGCGGAGTTCATCGACCGGATTCAGGTGCAGGTGCGTGAACTGACCGAACTGCTGGACACCGTGATCGCGGTCGGGCGCGCTGAGCTGCCCTTTCACCCGGAGCCACTGTCCATCAAGGCTCTGTGCGAAGAAGTGGTTGCGCAGTATACGCAGAGTACGCATCGCATCAGCGTTCGCTTAGAGGCCGACCCGCCCTTCATCGGCGACCGCGTGCTGCTGCGCCAATCCCTCAAGAATTTGCTGAGCAACGCGATCAAGTACTCGCCGCGTGCCCAGGTGGTTTACTTGCATCTGCACCTGTTGGATGCCGGGCACGTCGCGTTGATGCTGCGTGATGAGGGCATCGGCATCCCCCCGGACGACATGAGCACGCTTTTTGAGCTGTTCCGGCGCGGCAGCAACGTCGGTAAGATCACCGGCAGCGGCTTGGGCTTGGCTTTGGTTTACCAGGCTGTGCGGCGTCATGGTGGGCGCATTGATGTCCAGAGCACGGTAGGGCGCGGCACGACCTTTACTATCATCTTACCGCTGAACCCGCGCGACAACGCAGCCGCTACACGTCCACCAGAGACACCGCCCGCCTGACGACGGTTTCCGCGTCTCCCAATGAGCGTGCCAAGACTGTGACATGCCCCATCTTGCGCCCTGGCCGCAGTTCTCGCTTACCGTAAAGGTGCAGGTGCGCCCCGGTCACACCCAGTGCCTCACGCAGTGACTCGGCGTCCGCGTGCCCCTGGCGGGTGCCCAGCAGGTTCATCATCACCACTGCGGGCGCGCGCAGTGACGTATCCCCCAGAGGATAGCCCAATACCGCCCGTAGGTGATTTTCAAACTGTGAGGTCACACAGCCCTCAATGCTGTAATGCCCAGAATTGTGCGGGCGCGGCGCGATTTCGTTGAGCAGCACATGCCCGTCTTTTAGCAAGAACAACTCCACGCCGAATACGCCCACATCCCCCAGCGAAGCGACGGCAGCAAGGGCCAAGCGCTGCGCTTCCTGCGCGACAGCGGCGTCTACGGGGGCGGGCACGCGCACTACATGGCAGATGTGGTTTTGCTGTACCGTCTCAACCACCGGATAACTGCGCAGTTCACCATCGCGGCCCCGCACCACCATCACGGCCAGCTCCATGACGAAGGGCACCCAGGCCTCCGCCATGACGCCAAAGCGCGCGCCGTAGAGCTTGTCCCAGGCGGGCGCGATGTCGGCCTCAGTGCGCAAGGTAGCGTTGCCGTAGCCATCATAGCCACCGTAGCGCGCCTTGAGCAGCAGCGGCCAGCCCAGCGACTCCGCTGCCGACCGCAGCGCTGTTGGGCTGGCCACAGCTTGGAAGCGTGGCACGGGCAGTCCTGCTGCCGCCAGATGCTGCTTCTGCTTCAGTTTATCCTGGATCACTGCCAGCGTGCGCCCACCGGGATAGACCGCGTGTCCTGCATCTGCCAGCGCGTCCAACGATTCCGCGTAGATAAATTCGTTTTCCAGCGTCAGCAAGTCACAGTCTGCTGCAAAGGCACGCAGTGCCTCCAGGTCATCCCAACCCCCTACTCCCTGATGCGGCGTCAGGCGCGCGGCGGGGCTGTCCGGCTGGCGCTCGTAGACCGCCACCTCCACGCCCAGCGAGACCGCTGCCTGGATCGTCATCTGTGCCAACTGCCCGCCCCCTAGTATGCCAATGCGCGGCATCGTTACTCGCCCTCCTGTGTGTGTTGTTTGCGCTGTCTGCGCTGTTCGTCTAGGGCTAGGCGCGTCGCCATGACGATGAGCTGATGCTCGGCAGCGTGCATGTTGCGCTCAAAGTCGCTCAGATTGTCCATCGGGGTGATCGCTACAGTGGCTTGGGCAATCGCGGGGCCTGCATCGACCTCCGGCACGACGTAATGCACCATGCAGCCCGCGTGATCCACCTCGCCGCGATGGTAGGCGTCAAAGGTGCGGCGGATGGCGTCCGCGCCGGGGAACCTGCCGGGCAGGGCTGGGTGCAGGTTAATCACCTGGCCGGGGAACTGTTCCAGGAAGACTAGATCGACGATGTGCATCCAGCCTGCCATCACGATGAGGTCCGGGTGATAGCGGCTGATGTGCTCGGCCAGGTCGCGGTCATAGTCCGCGCGATCTCGGTCCGCATCGCGATAAGGTTTGAGCGGGAAGTACAGGGTCGGGATGCCCGCAGTTTTGGCACGGTCCAGGCCGTAAGCCTTGCGCCGGTTACTGACGACCAGCACGATTTCGGCGTCGAGCGTGCCCTGCTGCACAGCGTCGATCAGCGCTTGTAAGTTGCTTCCCCCACCGGAAATCAACACGACCAGACGCGGAAACTTGCTGAAGGGTTGCGTATCGGCTTGGGTGTTCATACTATCTCCAGGTTGTTGATGGCAACGCGGGCGTTACCGTCTTGTACGACCACCTCACCGACGCGCAGTAGTTCCGGCACAGCAGCCTGTGCAGCGTCGGCTTGTGCTGCCGGGACGATCAGCAGCATGCCCAGGCCCATGTTGAAGGCGTGGAACAGCTCATGCGGGCGGATGCCACCTTCAGACTGCGCGGTAATCAAGGCGAAGATAGGCGGTTCCGGCCACTGCCCGCGGTGCAGCACCGCCCCTAGACCATCAGGCAGCACGCGCGGCAGATTATCCCACAGGCCGCCGCCGGTGATGTGGGCCATGGCGCGCAGATCAAGGTCCACCGCCCACAGCGCTTCCACCTGGCGTAGATAGGCGCGGTGCACCGCCAGCAGCGCGTCGCCGATGCTGACACCGCCCAGGTCCGCGCGGGGTGTTTGCCAGTCAAGCCCGGCCAAGGCACGCCGCGCCAGCGAATAACCATTGGTGTGCAGCCCGGACGAGGGCAGCGCTAAGATCACATCGCCGACCTGCACGCGCCCCCCGTCCAGCAGCGCATCGCGCTCCACTACGCCGATGAGCGTGCCTACGAGGTCCAGCTCACCGGGCTGATAGACGCCCGGCATTTCCGCTGTTTCGCCGCCCAGCAGCGCCGCCCCGACTTCCTTGCAGGCGCGCGCGCAGCCGCCCACTACTTCTGCGATCTGCACCGGGTCCAGGCGGGCACTGGCAACGTAATCCAAGAAGAACAGGGGCCGCGCACCCTGCACCAGAATGTCGTTAACACAGTGGTTCACCAGGTCCTGGCCGATGCTGTCCCAGCGATCCATGGCCGCCGCGACCATCGTCTTGGTGCCCACGCCATCGGTGGAGGCCACCAGCACAGGTGCGCTCATGCGCTGTAGGGCGGCGGCATCGTATAAACCGCCAAATGCGCCGGTATCTGACAGCACCTGCGGGCCATAGGTCGCGCGCACCGCGTCGCGCATCAGCGCGGTGGCCCGCTGCCCGGCTGCGATGTCCACACCAGCCTTACGATATGCGTCGTTCATTGCGCCTCGCTGTTGTCATCGGTGAATTTATAGAGCTTCATCTTAGCCAGAAATGAGCGCGTGCGACAGGGCGACCTGCTTTGGCATCTGAATAAAGACACGGGCGCAGTCCCCTTATACAGACGCGCCCGTGCTCGATAATGCAGCGGTCCGATCACCTGCGATCAGCCGGTGCCGACACCGAAGACCTTACCGCTCAGGTTAAAACCGAACTGCTTGAGCTGGTCGATGAAGGCTGGGCGGAAGCCGGTCGGTTCCAGGGTGCCACCGCCCTCATGCGAGTATTCCGACGAGGACTTGTGGCCCGGTGTGCGGTAGATGAAGATGTCCTGGAGAGTGACGTTATCACCTTCCATGCCTTGCATTTCTGTGATCTGGACGATCTTGCGCGAACCGTCCTTGAGGCGAGACTGCTGCACGAAGAGGTGGATGGCCGCCGCGATCTGTTGGCGGATGACCATCAACGGCAGGTCCATACCGGCCATCAGTGCGAGGGTCTCCAAGCGGCCTACAGCATCGCGCGGGCTGTTAGCGTGGACGGTCGTCAGCGAGCCGTCGTGACCGGTGTTCATCGCTTGCAGCATGTCCAGCGCTTCACCAGAACGACATTCACCGATCACTAGGCGGTCTGGACGCATACGCAGTGTGCCCTTCACCAGGTCGCGGATTTCCAGCTTGCCTTCTTCTTCAGTGCCGGGGATGGCCGGGGCGGTTTCCAGGCGCACCACATGACGCTGCGCAAGCTGTAATTCGGCTGAGTCTTCCACGGTGATGATGCGTTCATCTTCTGGGATGAAGCTGGACAACACGTTGAGCAGGGTTGTCTTACCGGAGCCGGTACCACCCGCCACCACGATGTTCAGACGCGACACCACGCAGGCTTCCATGAAGTAGCCTACTTCTTGCGTGAAGGACCCGAAGTTAATCAGGTCTTGCACCGTCAGGCGCTTATCGGGGAACTTACGGATGGTAATCGTGGTGCCTTGCAGAGCGCTGGGCAGTGTCACGATGTGCACGCGCGAGCCATCGGGCAGGCGGGCGTCCACCATGGGGTTAGAGCGGTTCAGGGTGCGCTGCAGCGGGCGCACGATACGGGTAGCGGTCCAGTAGACGTGCTCTTCATCGTCGAACACAACCTCAGTTTCAGCCAGCTTGCCCTTGAATTCGGCAAAGATCACTTCTGGGCCATTGACCATGATTTCTGAATAGCGTCGGTCTTCAATCAGTGCTTGGATGGCCCCGAAGCCCAGCAGGTCATCCAGCAGGCCTTCTTTGAGTTCCTCGTATTCGTATGCCTCAAGCGGCACCCGCATCTTGTCCAAAATCTTGTTGAGGCGGTCGATGAGGATGGCTTCGTGCTCCGGGTCGTGGCGCTCCCATAGATCGGCTTCATCCGGGTAGGCCAGCATTTTGGCACGCAGCTTCTTACGCAGCTCGTAGACCTTGGGTGTTGTACGGCGCTTGGGCGGCACCACATAGCCCGTATCTAGTACTTCCTCTTCGCTGAGCTGGCCGCGCTTGCCCTTGCCGCCTTCATCCTTTGGTGGCGGTGGCCCGGCTTTCTGGCGCTGCTCAGCGGGGGGCGGTGGCGCTTCCGCTGTCGTGGGCGGCGGCGCGTCTTCGGTGTTGTGGCCGCGTTCTGCCGCGTCACGCTTGGCGCGTTCGGCGGCGTCGCGCTGCTCCTGTTCTTTCATGCGTTTGGAAAGAAATGACATCGCAGGACCCTTATCCTTCTCCACAGACGACCTGTGCATCTCATTCAGCATACCCCAAGATTGGCACACAGAGCATTAAGCCCTTGGTGTTGAATCAAATCTGGGTTAGATTTTGCGCCGCCCATTCGGTACAATATCTGCTCAAACAGGGCTTTCTTTGAATACACATCATGCAGGAGGATATAAACCTTGCACGCAGTCGTCTTTACGCGCAGCACGCCGGATACGGCCACTAAGGTCGAAGTCGGTGCGGACGGCAGCCCCACCTGGGACCAGTCCGTGGCCGTTGTCGTGAACCCCTGGGACGAGTACGCCCTTGAAGAAGCCATCGTCCAGGCCAAAGAACACAAGGGCAGCGCTACCGTGATCGCCATCGGTGGTGACATGCATGACGCCGCCCTGAAGCACAGCATCGCCATGGGCATTAAGGATGCCATCCGCATCGAAGACCCTGCCCTGGACCCCAGCGACAGCCTGGCCTATGCCACGGCTGCCGCTGCTGCCGTCAAAAAGCTGGACGGCGTGAACCTGGTCCTTTTCGGCAAGGAAAGCATCGACGTGGGCACCGATCAGCACATCGTGCAGACTGCCCGTAAGCTGGGCTGGACGATGCTCAGCTACGTGTCGCGCATCATCAGCGTGGACTATGACACTGGAACCATTCAGGTGGAAAAGAGCCTGGAGGGAGGCCGCCAGATCATCAGCGCGCCACTGCCCGCCGTCGTCAGCGTGATGAAAGAACTCAACGAGCCGCGCTATCCTTCGTTTATGGGCATCCGCAAGGCCAACAAGGCCAGCATTCCGGTGTGGGGCCTGGCTGACCTGGGGATCGATGCCTCGTCTGCCTCCACCGAACAACTAGGCTTTCGCAACCCGCCGGAGCGCAAGGTCGAGACCGAGATGCTGGAAGGCGAGCCGGAAGAAGTCGCCAAGAAGCTGGTCGAAAAGCTGATTGAGGAGAAGGTGCTGTGAGTGCTGTCTACGCCTGGATTGAAGTCAATAACGGGGCGGTTCCGCCCACGAGTTGGGAAGCCCTGGGCGCGGGCCGTGCGCTGGCCGATGGCTTCGGTGTGCCGCTGACCGCGCTGGTCCTCGGTGAAAGCATCGACGCTGTGAGCGCTGAAGCCGGTAAGCGCGGCGCAGATCAGGTCATTGCCTGCGACGACGCCACCCTGGCCCACTTTCGCCTGGACCCTTACGCTGCTTTGATTGCTAAGCTGGTCAGTGATAACGCGCCTAAGGCTGTCGTCACCGTAGCTACCAGCCTGGGCCGTGAACTGATGGCCGCTGCTGCTGCCGATACCGACAGCGGGATGCTCAGTGATGTGCTGGAGATGGCCGTCGAAGGTGACGCTGTGAAGGTCGTCCGCCCAGCCTACGCGGGTAAGCTGCTGCATGACGCCAAAAGCACAGGCACAGGCACTGTTTTCATGACCCTGCGCGGGCGTGCCTTCCAGACCCCGGACGCTGACGATGCCAAGTCCGCCCCGGTGGAAAGCATCGCGCCGGTCCTGACTGAGGACGCCATCAGCAGCAAGGTGGAAAGCTACGAAGCAGCCGCCGCGCAAGTGAACCTGACTGACGCCGCTATCATCGTCAGTGCTGGGCGCGGCATTGCCAATAATCCCGCCGAGCCGCCCGCCAGCACCGAAGAAGAAGCCGCAGTATGGAAGGCTAAGGACGGCTTCGCTAACACCGTGCAGCCCTTGGCGGATGCCCTGGGTGCCGCCGTTGGTGCCAGCCGTGCCGCCGTGGACGCCGGCTACATCCCCTACGCGCACCAGGTCGGCCAGACCGGCAAGACCGTCAGCCCGGACCTGTACATCGCCCTGGCGATTTCTGGCGCGATCCAGCACCAGGCGGGTATGCGCACCAGTAAGGTGATTGTAGCGATCAACAAGGATGCCGAGGCCCCCATCTTCAAGATGGCGCGCTATGGCATCGTCGGTGACGTGTACCAGATCGTCCCGGCTCTGACCGCCGCTTTTAAGGACAAGTTGGGCAGCTAGGAGCAATACGGCCTAAGCTGAGCAAAGAAGAACCCCGCTGCTGGGTCACCGGGCGGGGTTTCACGTTCTCATGGATGCTGAAAATAGGGATTCAGACGCCGCCGAAGCGCCACACGCCCTCGACCATGGTGCCCAGCACGTTGGTATCCAACAGCGCCTCAGGGGGAATACGCGTGATATCGCGATCTAGCAGCACCAAGTCTGCCAAGTAGCCCACCTGGAGCCGCCCCAACTCTTGTTCCAGCCCAGCGGCATAGGCCGGGCCGACTGTGTAGCCGCGCAGTGCCTCTTCCACCGTCAGCCGATTCTCCGGGTACCAGCCGCCCTCCGGCTGACCGTCGGCGCGCTGGCGCGTCACCGCGGCGTGAATGCCTCGCAGCGGCTCGAAGGGGTCTACTGGCGAATCCGAGCCGAAGGCCACCACGACGCCCTGGTCCAACTGCAAGCGCGGGTTATACCCCCATTTGGAGCGTGCACCCCAGTACGCATCGGACATCCGATAATCTGAAGTGGCGTGCAGCGGCTGCATGGACGCGATGACCTGAAGCTCAGCCAGGCGTGCCGCGTCGTCCGGGTGGATGAGCTGCACATGCTCAATACGGTGGCGGCGTTGGTCCCGGCGGGTGCCACGCCCGGCTTCCTCAGCGCGCACCGCTGTGTAGATGTCCAGCACCGCGCGCACGGCCATATCGCCAATAGCGTGGATGGTGCTGGGCAGTCCTAGGCGGCTGGCCTTGTTCACCAGGTCCTGTGCCACTTCCGGGTCGGTGACGACGACACCGGTGTTGTTGGGTTCGCCTTCGTAAGGATCGACCATCCAGGCGGTGCGCGGTCCCAGTGCGCCATCAATGAAAATTTTCAGGCCCCCGATACGAATCCACGCGTCGCCCAGACCCCAGCGCAGTCCCAGGCTGTGCGCGTGCTCAATCCAGGTGTCGTTAATGTTTTTCACCACGCGCAGCGCTAGTTGGCCGCGTTCGCGCAGAATTTGTACCGCACTGAGGCAGTCGGGGCCGTCGTAGTCGTGGAGTCCCGTCAGCCCGGAAGCCAATGCCAGCTTCTGCGCCTCGATCATGTCGGCGGCAGTGTCTTCCGCGCTGTATTCCGGTAGGTACTGGCTGACCAGCTTCCCGGCCAGTTCGTAGAGCATCCCATCGGGGTTGCCATCAGCACCACGGCCAATGCGCCCGCCGACCGGGTCTGGCGTTTCGCGGGTGATCCCGGCGATTTCTAGCGCGCGACTGTTGACCCAGAAAGCATGGCCGCTCTTAGCCCGCAGGTACACTGGATGATCTGGTGCGGCGCTGTCGAGCAGGGCGGCATCCGGGAAGGATTTATCCGGCCAGGTTTCTTGCGTCCAGCCATGGCCCACGATCCACTCGCCCGGCGGCACGGACGCGGCGCGCTTGGCTACACGTTCTGCTGCCACATCGCGCGAAGGAGCCTCGAAGACATCCACCTCTTGCAGGATGCGGCTGGTCCACTGCCAGTGGATGTGGGCGTCCGTCATGCCAGGGATGACCGTGCGTCCCCCTAGGTTTTCACGGATGGTGTCCGGCCCTGCCAGCGGCAGCAGCTCGTCATCATGCCCTGCGGCGACCACCCGTCCCCCGCAGATTGCCAATGCCCGCACACGGGGCTGTGCTGGGTCCTGGGTGATGATGTTCCCATTGTAGATGATGCGGTCAATCAGGGTATACATGAGGGTGCAGCGACCTCGCTTTCCTTAGCAGCTATGCGCGCCCGAAGCGCGACAGGCTTATTCTGAGTCTTTCGGGACGATCATCACCTTGCGGCTGCTGCCTTCGCCTGTGCTCTTGGTGTACACATGCTCATGATGGCGCAGCGTCATGTGGATCATACGGCGCTCGTGAGGCGGCATGGGTTCCAGGGTGATGGGGCCCGCGTTGGCGATGGCCTGTTCAGCCATGCGCAGCGCCAGGCGGTTGAGTCGTTCGGCCCGCTGTGCCTTGTAGTTATCGGCATCGATGACCAGGCTGGCGCGGCGCTGCAATCGGCGGCTCACGATTAATCGGGTGATGTATTGCAGTGCGGCCAAGGTTTCGCCCTTCTTACCCACGAGTGTGTGGCTGTGTGCCCCGGTGACGTTGAGCAGCCAAGGGGCATCGTTGTGCTCTGCATCACGCTCGTCGCCCTGATCGCCATCTTCGTCCTGTTCGTGCCCGCTGTCACTGCGGCTGACGTGAACCTCCGGCCCTTCAAAGCCCAGATGCGCCAGCAGGTCTAGCAGCACGTCGCGGCCCACGCGCGCCTCATCGTCCAAGGTGCTTTCGTCAGCGGCGTCTGGCAGGGGGATTGCTGCGAGCGCATCGTGGCTGTGATCGTCCTGTACAGGATGCGGCGCGGCTTGAGGCTTAGTAGGCGGTGCTGGCGTTGGGGGCGTGGCAGATGGCGGCGGCCCGAAGGCCTTGATGCGCACGCGGGCCGGGCGTGAGCCGATGCCAAAGACGCCGCTGCGGGGTTCCTCCAATACTTCCACCATGTACTGATTCGGCGCTAAACCCAGGGCTTCGCGGCCCCGTGCGACCGCTTCATCAATGGTTTCCCCGGTAAATTCATTGGGGTCTTTCGGTTCATCAGGCATGATAACAATTATCCTTATCAGGTACGCGAAAGCGGGCTTGCAGCTCAAGCCACAACCCCGCCGGGCGCATCGGGTGGGTAAACAGAACAGAGCCAACAGGCGGCGGCGCGCGCGGGGTGCCGCGCAGCCGCCTAATTTAGCTAGCGCTTTTTGCGTTTTTTCTTTTTGGCTGTGCCGGACGAGTTATAGTTGCCAGGCGTTTTGCTGGGCTTGGCTTCCAGCACACGGCTGCTGACGCTGCTGTCGCTGGCCCGGCCTACAGCGGATTCGCGCGTTGCGGCCTGTGATTCGACACGTGCCTGGACTTTAGCGATGGTGACCTCGTCTACCTCGGCTTTGGCCTTTTTGCTGTCTTCTTTTTCCGGCAGGCCAAACAGCCGCCGCCAATCGGCACGCCCCATAAAAGTGTACTGGATGATGCCGACCGTGTTGCTCACCAGGAAGTAGATCGACAAACCTACCGAGAAGCTGAGCGCAAAGAAACCGAACATGAGCGGCATGATGGTGGTCATGGAGCGCGTCATGTTGGCGGCGGCGTTGGGCTTGCCGTCTTCACTTGGGGGCGGTGGCGGGATCGTCAGCTTGGATTGCAGCCAGGTGGTCGCCATCACCAACACCGGCAGGATCAACACCAGGGGCTGCGTAGCGGCTACGAAGGTCGGGGGTTGGGTCAGGTCTATGCCCAGCCACAGTTTATCCAGCGGCACCGCGTCGGACAAACCCGGCACCAGCAGGCGGCGCGACATTTCGATCACCTGGAAAGGGGTGGACCCCAGCGCGGTGATGATCGCACTGTACAGCCCCAGAATGATGGGCATCTGGATCAGCAGGGGCAGGCAGCCGCCCAGTGGGTTGATCCCTTTTTCGCGGTACAGCTCCATCTGTGCTTGGCTGAGTTTATCGCGGTCGTTCTTGTACAACTCCTTCAGCTTTTCGATCTGCGGCTGAAGTTCTTGCATGGCGGCTGTGCTGCGCTGCTGCTGGATCAACAGCGGCGAGGTTGCCAGCCGTACAATCACCGTGAACACAGCAATAGCCAGCACGATATTGTTGCCCAGCACCGAGTACAGCAGGGTCAGCACTGTGACAAAAGGATTTACGATCAGGTCCCACATGCGGCATTTTCTCCGTTAATCATCGTCTTCAGTGCCCGTACTCGGATCACCGCGCATATACCCACTGCTGCGCCGAATTTTCCAGTCGGAAAGCGATCAGCAGGCGGTCCAGCGCGACGGTGCTGATGACCACCAGCGGCTCTGGAATATCCAGCGTGTTGTTGGGTTCAATGAGCAGTATATCGGACAGAATCTCAGCTTCAACCATTTGCTCAAAAGCCACGGTGCCTGTGTCGCGGTTGAACCAGGTGACATAGCCTTCGCGTGAAGCGCTAATGACGTAATCCTCAGTGACCAGTGGGCCGGGTGCGATTTCGGCACCTGTGCCGCGCGCCGTCCACAGTGGGCGGAAGTCGTCGAGGCTCAGCGCGTAGACGGTACCGCTCAGGTCAGCGGCGTATAGGGCATCTTCGAAGACCACTGGCGACCCCCACACCCAGCCTTGAGTTTCATAGCGGTTGATGATGTCGCCGCTGGTGGTATCAATCGCAAAGAGGCCGCGCCCGAAGCTGCCTGCGTACAAGCGGCTGCCGTCAATCACGGGGGTACCCACGACAGAGCCTTCTAGGTCAACCCGCCACACTTCCGCACCGCTTTGTGCGTCCACCGCGTAGACATGATGGTCCATGGAGCCGAAGTACAGCACGTCTTCATGCAGCCGTGGTGCGGACCAAATGGCGTTTTCGGTCACGAATCGCCAGTTTTCCGTGCGTGTGTCTAGGTCCAGCGCTATCACGTCACGCTCGTTGAAGCCGGTGAAGACCTGCTGGCCGTCGGTGGCTAAGCCGGCGATCACCTGGCCGCCCAGCTCTGCTGCGCTGCTGTTGTTGATGCGCGCCGTTTGTAAGTCTACTGTGACCAAACGACGCCCTGCATAATCGGCCATCAGCAGGGTTGCGTCATCATCAATGAGCAGCGGCTCGCTGTAGAATTGCGCGCCAATTTCCGCCCCCAGCAGTTCCCAGCGGCGTGGGTCCCCGTTCTCGTCGTAGCGGATTTCGTCTTCGTCGTTGTAGAGCGGCACCGTATTGCCGGACGGGTCCACCTGCACAGCAAAATCGTTGAAGGCGACGAGGATATTCTGCTCTTCGCCTATTAAGCTCAAGGCTGCGCCGTCCACGCCCAAGCGCGTACCGACACAGCCGGTCAAGACTGGGGCAGCGATTAACAGGGCTAGCAGGGCAAACAGCCGCGTCGTGCGTTTCTTCATCAGGGTCTTTGTCCTTATTCGGTCAGCGCGTCTTATCATGTGGATCAACAGGCTGTGGCCGCTCCTGGATTGGGCGCGGGGCGTCGTCCAGGGACTGCTGCGCACCACCAGGCCGGGGTACTGGGTCATAGCCGCCTGGGTTTAGCGGGTGGCAGCGCGACAAGCGCTTGGCCCCCAGCCAACTGCCACGCCATACCCCGTAGATTTCAATCGCTTCGTAGGTATACTGCGAGCAGGTCGGGTAAAAGCGGCAGGATGGTGGTGTGAGGGGGGAAATGCGCCGTTGATAAAAGCGGATCAGCCACAGCGCGATGCGTTTCATTTTGGCTTTGCTCTCTCACTATGCTCATTCATCGCGGGATGCCCACAGCGCTGCTGCACCGAAGACCGTGTGCAAAGCGGCTTCAAGCGCCGCCAATGACTGCCCAACACTGCCCGGATGCGCTACGATCACCAGATCATAACCCTGACAGAGCTGTGGATGCGCGCGCCGTAGTGCTTCACGCAGCAAGCGACGGGTGTGGTTACGCACAACAGCCCCGCCTAAGCGTTTGCTGGTGACAATCCCATAACGATTATACCCCAAGCGGTTCGGCAGCAGGCTGAGCAGTAGATAACGATGCCGAAAGACCCGCCCCTCACGGCGCAAGCGGGCGAAGTCTTCCGGGCGTTTGAGCCGGTCGCGTTTGCGGATGCCCATATCACGCCAGCTTGGGCCTCAGCACGCAGCGGCTCATCAGGGGGCCGCGCCTTATGAGGCGTTCCAGTTCGTCTTCTTCACGTGATTAGGAGTCACCGTCAGTTGATGACGGCCACGTGTACGCCGTGACTTCAACACGTTGCGCCCACCCTTAGTGTGCATACGCTGGCGAAAACCATGCACGCGCTTACGACGACGAATCTTCGGCTGCCAAGTCCGTTTTGTTGACATTGACGTCTACCTTTTTCAGGCTATTGTTTACGGATTAGGCCGCCAGTATACAAAGCACCTGGCGGATAATCAACGTCCGATCATCTGGGTGGGAAATTGAAAGGACGGTCTGCGTCATGCCGCCGCCTGTTATTCCGCCCAAATCCCTTGACCGAACAGCACTGTGCGGTCTTGTTCCTCTTCAAACAGCCAGGCCGGGATGGTCACGGGGTAGTGCCCGCTGAAGCAGGCGGTGCAGTGCCCGGTCTGTTCCGCTTTGACGCCCGCGCTGACTACCTGCTGCAAACCCTCCAGACTCAAGTAGGCCAACGAGTCCGCGCCGATGTGCTGCCGGATACCTTCAACGTCCATATTATGCGCGATGAGCTGGCCGTAGGTCGCCATGTCCACCCCCATGAAGCAGGGATGCTGCACCGGCGGCGACGATACCCGCACATGCACCTCGGTCGCGCCCGCCTCGCGCAGCAGCGCCACCAGCGGTCCCGACGTCGTGCCGCGCACGATCGAGTCATCCACCATAACCACACGCTTACCGTTCAGGTTCTCAGTGAGTGGGTTGTACTTCAGCTTTACGCGGTCGCGGCGGAGCTGTTGGTCCGGCTCAATGAAAGTGCGCCCGATATAACGGTTCTTCGTCAGGCCTTCGGTGTAGGGGATGCCTGACTCCGCGCTGAAGCCGATAGCCGCCGGGGTCGCGCTGTCTGGCACGCCGATCACGATGTCGGCATCGGCGGGCGACTCTAAGGCGAGCTGGCGGCCCATGCGCTGGCGGGCGTTGTGGATCATCTGGCCCTCGAACTGCGAGTCGGGGCGGGCAAAATAGACGTACTCGAAGATGCACAGCGCGCGGCGCTGTGGGGCGCGGCCCGTCACAGCACTGAGTCCGTGTTCGTCCAGACGGACGATTTCCCCCGGCTCGACCTCACGCACGTACTCCGCGCCGATGGTCGCCAGCGCGCAGCTTTCCGAGGCCAGCACCCAGCCGCCATCCGGGAAGCGGCCAATGCACAGTGGGCGCAGGCCCAATGGGTCGCGCACACCGAAGACGGCATCGCGCGTGAGGATCGTCAGGGCATAAGCGCCCTCTGCCACCATCATGAAAGCCCGGATACGTGCCTGCCAAAAGCCGAGCTGATCGCGCGAGCTGTCCACATCGGCCCCCTGCCATACCTCCGGCGGCGCGGCCAGCATCTGCGTGATGACCTCGCTGTCTGTGGTGGAGGACAGACCTACGCCCCGTTTGAGCAGCACCTGCCGCAGGTGCAGGGTGTTGGTCAGGTTGCCATTGTGTGAGACGCCCAGCGGCCCGTACATCGTCTCGATGAGGTAAGGTGAGGTGTTGCGCGCGTGCGATGCGCCGGTCGTGGAGTAGCGGTTGTGGCCGATGCCCATGTGCCCCTTGAGCGGGGCCAGGCGCTCCTCATTGAAAATCTGTGAGACTAAGCCCATGCCTTTGTGGATGTATGCCGCCTGACCGTCGCTGGTGACGATGCCTGCCCCTTCCTGCCCGCGATGCTGAAGCGCGTACAGGCCGAAGTAAGTCACGCGGGCGGCGTCACGGTCCGGCGCGTAGATGCCGAAGATGCCGCATTCTTCGTTGGGTTTGTCGTGCAGATCAAGTTCGTGCAGCGGAAAGCTCACGGTCGTTTTGTCCCCTGATTCACTCTCTGATTGACTCTATTGTCGCACAGGCCGCGCATCACAGACCCATAAGCCTGGATGAGAAGCCTAACGGTTCAGCGCGGCGCGGATGCGCTCAGCGGCGGGCAGTGCTCCCGGCTGGAAGGTCTGCCCGGTCAAGCGCTCGTAGGTGTCGATGTAACGGGCGGCCACCTGCGCACGGATCGTATCCGGCATCACCGGCGGCGTGCCCTCGCCTCGATAACCCTGGGCGGCGTACCAGCGCCGCAGGTATTCTTTGTCCATGTTCTCTGGCTCGGACTCGGTCCCCGGCTGGTAGGACTCCGTCACCCAGTAACGGCTGGAGTCAGGCGTATGTATCTCGTCGATGAGGGTCAGCGCGCCGTCGATTAAGCCGAATTCGTACTTGGTGTCAACTAAGATCAAACCGGCGCGCGCTGCGATCTGCTGTCCCTGCGCGAAGAGGGCCAGCGCCGCCGCCTCGATCTGTTCCCACAGCCCCGTCGGCACGATCTGCTCGCGAATGATCTCGTCGCGGGTCAGACCTTCGTCGTGGCCTCCGTCGGCGGCCTTGGTCGTCGGCGTGATGACCGGCTGTGGCAGACGGTCGTTCTTGTGCAGGCCGTCTGGCAGCGGGATGCCATAGGGCGCGCTCTCCCCGGCCGCGTAGCGTGTCCACATGGACGTAGACGTGACGCCAGTCAGGTAGCCGCGCACGACCACCTCCACAGGCAGGGCCTGGGCTTCGCGGGCCAGCGTGACGTTTGGGTCCGGCACCGTGATGACGTGATTGGGCACAATGGCGCGCGTCTGCTCGAACCACCACAGGCTGAGCTGGTTCAAGACCTGGCCTTTGTACGGGATCAAGCCGAGCACCCGGTCAAAGGCGGACACGCGGTCAGTGGTGATGAGCAGGCGCTGGCCGTCAGCGGCGTAAATGTCGCGGACCTTGCCGGTCTGCTTCGGTCCCCAGCCGCTGAGGTCTACAGCGTCTAGGGCTTGGGGGATGGCGGCGGTCAGTTCTTCAAGGCTGAGCACAGCGCGTCCTTTTCTACTGCTTTCAGTCGATGGTGTCCGCACGGTGCACGTCAGCGCGGATGTGGGCGGCTAGGGCACGAGCGCGCGCAGGCGCGTCGCCGATGTGCCCGCCAGCGTCCAGCA
>CAYWGJ010000020.1:0-3068 GCA_964457835.1 uncultured Anaerolineaceae bacterium | reverse complement strand
CACCGGCTCCACGTAGTGTGTTACCTGCGGGTCCGCGCTGAGCGTTTCTGGCAGCGAGTTCGGCTGACCACTGCGCAGAGCATCCCAGGCGCGCAGGCTGTGTTCCCGGATGACTTCGTGCATTTGTTGACGGTCGGCCCCTTGGCGCACTGCTTCCATCAACACGCGCTCGGTGGCGGCGAAGGTGCCGTAGGCGTCCAGAGTGCGCTGTATGGCGTGGGCATCAATGCGCAGGCCCGCCAGCACACGCTGACTGCGCCGCAGGGATTCGTCGGCTGCGAGGAAGGCATTCGGCAGCACCGCCCGCCGATTACCGGAGTCGTCCAGGGTGCGTTCCAGTAGGCTGTGGGCGGCGTTGTCCCACATCACGCGCGGTAGGGACGCGATATAGCGCGTGAGTGAATCAATATTTTCAGCGTTGATGGGGTTGCGCTTAAAGGGCATGGCCGAGGAACCGACTTGTTTTGCGCCGAAGGGTTCGGCCCATTCACCGAAGGGCGGCGATTGCAGCAGGCGCAGGTCAAAGGCGAAGCGGTAGAGCGTCATGGCTAAGCCCGCCAGCCCATTGAGCACGTCCCAGTCCTGTCGGCGGGGGTAAGTCTGCGTGGCGATTGGGAAGGCGGGCAGCCCCAGCACGGCCATGATACGGCGTTCCATGTCCGCTGGGGACAGCCCGGTGCCGTGCAGTAGTTCCGCGTAAGATGCGCCTGTGCCCACCGCGCCCTTAAAGCCCTTGCCCCGGATGCCCGCCCGCAGCCGGGTCAGTGTCTCATAGTCAGCCAGCAGGTCCTGGGCATACGTCGCCAGCCGGTAGCCGACCGTCGTGGGTTCCGCTGGCTGGAGGTGCGTAAAGGCCATGCAGACGTGATCCGCTTCGGCGTCGATCTTGTCGGCTAGGGTGTGCAGCAGATCGGCCAGCCGCACCAGGATCAAGTCGAGTGCATCGCGCAGGCGCAGGGCGTCGGCGTTGTCTTCGACGTCCATGCTGGTTGCGCCCAGGTGGATGATGCCGCCTCCTACCGGGCACTGTTCGGCGTAGGTGCGCACTTCGGCCATCAGGTCATGCTTGATCTCCGCTTCGATTTCGTGGGCGCGTGGGATGTCGATGTCGTCTTGGTGCTGACGCAGGTCGGCCACCTGTTCTGCGGTGACCAGCCCGGCGGCCTGCTGTGCCTCAGCGAGGGCGACCCAAATCTGCCGCCACAGCCGCCGCTGATATGCCAGTGACCACACCCGGCGCATTGCGTCCGAGCCGTAGCGCCAGCTAAAGGGGCTTAAGTAGGTATCGTGGGTGAAGTGTTCGCTCATGGGTCCTCAGTCTATGTGATACAGCCAGGGGTGCGCCGGGTCGAGGCGGTGCAGGCCCTTGTGCAGCCATGCGCGCCCGGCTGCGTCCAGATGCGGTAAGACTGCGTGAAAGTCGGCCTGGTTCTTGGCCGACTCGCTGTCGGTGGCCTTATATAACAGCACAATTTCTGGTGCCAGGGCATGCCAGCCGCTGGCTGTTGGTCGCAGTGCGGCATCCGCGGGCAGTGTCATGGCGGGGTCGCGCCTATGAACATAGCGCCCGCTGTCACGCTCATTGAGCAGTACCTCCAAGAAATCCGGCTGATGCGTGGGGTGCCGCCACCACAGCGTGTGGTGCGGCAGTGCCAACCAGCCGCCATCCCAGGGCTGCGTCTGGCTCTTATGCGCGATTTCTGGTGCCCAGCCCTGGCCCCGCAGATAATCACGGAGTGCTTCTTGATCGGTACGCCACACGGCGATATCCACGTCTTGGTGGTTACGTGTGACGCGGTTGAGCGCCAAGTCCAGCGCCCAGCCGCCGCAGAAAGCCCAGTCTGCTGAGAACCCTTGCATCACCGCCGCGATGCTGTACAGATTGGCGTGCATGACATGCCTTCCACACTCAAGCGTACCGCACCCCGTTCTGGAACAAGATCAGGCCGTTCATGCCGCGTTCGCCCCGGTGATGGCGCGGGTGCTGCCAGGGGTAGATGTGGTTTTCCGGGTGCGGCATCAGCCCCAAGACGTTGCCGGCGGGGTTGGTCAGTGCTGCGATGTTGTAGGCGGAGCCGTTCGGGTTATAGGGGTAGGGGGCCGCCTCGCCGTGCTCGTCCACATAAGTGAGAGCGGCCAGCCCATCCGCCCAGATGCGCATCAAGGTCTCTTTGTCGCGCACGGCCACCCGCCCCTCACCGTGGGCCACTGGGCAGTGGATCAGCTCGGTGAGTCCCTCAGTGAACAGTGACGGGCTGTGCGGGTTGGGCTTGAGGTAAGTCCAGCGGCACTCAAACTGCCCGTTGGCGTTATGTGTCAATGTGACCGGGCGTTGGCTGGTGGGGTCGGCATAGGCGCGGAAGGTCTCTTCACCTTCTTGGCCTTGTGACCAGGCCTCACCGGGCAGCAGCCCCGCTTTGACCAGGGTTTGGAAGCCGTTACAGATTCCCAGCACCGGGCGGCCTTCCGCGATGAAGCGGTCCACGTCGCCCAGGCGCTCGCGCAGGTCTAACGCCCACAGCACGCCCGCGCCCAGATCATCGCCATAGCTGAAACCGCCAGGAATCAGCAGCATGTGGTAATCCAGCAGCCGCCGCGAGCCATCAGCCAACTGGTTGACGTGCACGATCTCCGGCACGCCGTCGGCCAGCTCTACGGCCAGCACCGCTTCGCGGTCACGGTTGGTACCGTTGGCATGTAGGATCAACACGCGCGGTGCCCTGGTGCGACCAGCCATCGTGCGCGTCTCGATCGTGTCACGGCGGATGTCGGTGGACGGCACCTGTGGGCGTCCACCGGTGATGGCGGCAGCCTCGTGCCAAGCGGTCCCCAGCGCATCGGCGCTCAGGTCAATCAGCACTTCATCCCTCCGACTGATGTTCAACACCGCCGCCTGCGATACCGTGCCGATCTGCTGCACGGGCATACCCGCTAGCGCTGCTTCAAAGTCGGCGGCCTCCTGCACGCTGACCTCTACCACAAAGCGGGTGGCCGACTCGCTGAAGAGCAGTGCAGCATCACTGAGTCGGGCATCAGGGTCCAGGGCCACGCGCGCACCCAAGCCCCCG
>CAYWGJ010000019.1:0-30980 GCA_964457835.1 uncultured Anaerolineaceae bacterium | reverse complement strand
CTCATAGGCGCGGCCCCAGCGGATGTCCTGTGGCACGCTGAGGGCGGGCGCAAAGTTCCACCGGACGTGGCTGGACAGCACTTCGCGGGCGGTGGCCTGTGCGATACGCTCGACCAGTGCGGCGTCGCGGGTGGCACCTAAAGCGATGTTGTGCGGGAAGATCGTTGCGCCGTAGAGGTTGTTGTGGCCGTGCACGGCATCCACACCGTAGATCAAGGGAATGCCCAGGCGGGTGGTCAGCGAGGCGTCGATGTACGCGCCAACCATTGCGCGCCAGGTGTCGCGATTGTTGGGGTCTGGGTTGCCGCCGCCGCCGCTGAGCACGCTGCCGATGAAGTAGGTGGCGGTATCTTCTGGGGTGATGCTGTTCTTTTCGACCTGGGTCATCTGGCCGATCTTTTCGGCCAGGCTCATCTGGCTCAGTAGAGCGTCGGCGCGAGCTTGTAGGGTTGCGTCGGTGACTGAGTTGTGCTGCATAGTATCCCCCTAAGTGCGTTGCGTGAGGCGGGTAAGGGTGAATGGGGGCATACCGCCCCCATTCTGTGTGCGTTATTTGTCTACACCGGTGATGACGATGCCTTGGATGAAGACGCGCTGGGCGAGGAAGAAGATGGTCAGCGGCAGGATCAGGGAGATGATCGCTGCGGCCAGCACAAGTTCATTGCGGGTTTGGTACAGGCTGTTGAAGAAGGTCAGGCCCACGCTGATGGGGGCGGCGTCCTGGTTGCCCGCCAGGTAGATCAGCGGGCCGAAGAAGTCGTTCCAGGCGAAGAAGAAGTGGAACAGCGCGACGGCGGTCAGGGCCGGGCCGGACTGCGGCAGGATCACCTTGATGAAGGTCTGAATGGGGCCGGCCCCGTCGATGGTGGCGGCCTCTTCCATTTCGCGCGGGATGGTCATGAAGTACTGGCGCAGCAAGAAGACGTTATAGGCGTTGCCGAACATCTGCGGGACGATCAGCGGCAGCCAGGTGCCACCCCATCCCAGCACGTTAATGAAGAAGGCGTAAGTAGGCACCAAGGTCACCGCGGGCGGCAAGATGATCGTTGCCAGCAGGATGATGAACAACACGTTCTTACCTGGGAACTTGAAGCGCGCAAAGCCGTAAGCGACCATGGACGATGCGATCACCGTGCCGATCATGGTCACGAAGGCGTAGATCAGGGTGTTACCCAGCAGCCGCACGAAGTTGATGGTATCCCAGGCTTCAGGGTAGTTGCTCCACTGGACGCTGAGTTCACGCACCGGTTCCAGGCCGCGCCAGTTGCCCTCCCATTGCTGGATGCCCGCTTCGGGGTTGGCCGGGTCGATGAAGTCACTGCCCCCACGGCGTCGGGGCGTCACGATGGCCCATTCCGCGATGCTGCCGTCTTCCTGGGGCACTTGCAGCACGTCGTACAACTCGCCTTCGTACTCATACTGGCGGATTTCCGTGGGCAAGATGGGGCTGTTCGGTTGGGAAGCCTGCGCCGTGGTCTTCAGCGAGGTCACCACGCCGAAGATCAGGGGCATGATATAGACGCCCAGCAGTGCCAAGGCACCCAGGGTGATGATGGACGTCGTCATGATTTCACGGCGGCGCTGCTGCATTTTGAGTTCTGCGGAATTCGTTTTTGCGGCCATTAGCGCCCATCCCCCGCGTAGTAAATCCAGTAGCGTCCGGTTGCGAAGAGGAAAATCGTAATCACCAGGCCCACAATGAAGATGAACCAGGCGATCGTCGCGCCATAGCCCATGTTCTGGAAGGCGAAAGCCTGCTGGTAAAACTGGATCATCATGAAGCGCGTGGTGCCTTCGGGGTAGCCGTCACCGCGGTTGAGCACCCAGGGCACGATGAAGTACTGCATCAGGCCTACCACGCTGATGATGAGGTTGTAGAAGATCACCGGGGTGACCATGGGGATGGTGACGCTCCACAAGCGCCGCAGCCAACTGGCCCCGTCGATCTTGGCGGCTTCATAGAGGTGTGTGGGCACGCCTTGCAAGGCCGCCAAGTTAATCAGCAGCGCGTTGCCGATGCCCCATAAGCCGATGAAGGTATAGGCGATGTAGATCAGGCTGGGGTCATCTAACCAACGGATGCCGTTGGCCCCAGTGGCTTCCACACCGAAGAGTTCAATGCCCCGGTTCACCCAGCCGGTTTGCGGGTTGAGCACCTGTGACCAGATGATAATGCCCGCGATCAGCGGCACCATGGTGGGCGCGTAGAACAGCGTGCGGAAAAAGCTGCGCGCGTAGAGAAACGGCGAATTCAGCAGCACAGCCAGCAGGAAAGCGGTCACCATGCCAATGGGCAGGGAGATAAGCGCGAACTTCAGCGTCACGCCCAGTGCCTGCCAGGTCTGCGCGTCTTGGAAGAGCATCCGCTCCCAGTTGGCAAGGCCCACAAAGCGAATTTCGTCAGGCTTCGAGAGCGTGAATTCTAGGGTGGAAAAGCCCAGTGAGGCGATCATCGGCACCAAGTAGAACAACGAGAAGCCGATGAGCCAAGGGCTGATGAAGAACAGGCCCCAACGGGCTTCTCGGCGTTGCGCCCGACTCAGGCGGAAGGTTTTGCGTATGCCGCCTGACTCTTGGGTCTCTTGACGCACTGCGCTAATTTCAGAAAAGACATCCATAGCAGTTGACCTCGTTAAAAGGCTGACAGACCTCTGGTGGCGGTGCCTGTCAGCCTGTCTTGTCTAGCCCTTAGTTAGTGGTGACGTCGTAGATAGCTTGCAGTTCAGCCTGGAGTTTGTCCAGCTCGGCATCGACATCGGCATCAGCGTTGTTCTCGATCAACTGTGAGTACTCGATGTAGCGGGCTTCCGACTCGGCGATGGCCGGCAGGAAGTCTTCGTGGCTGGGGCGGTCCGGGATGGTGATGCCGAACTGCACCACGTCCCAGTTCAGGTTGGCCCAGTCATGCTGCGGGTAGGTCTCGCTGAGGCTGGCGATGTAGCTGTCGAAGAAAGCCTCTTGCAGGCTGGCACGGGCCGGCAGGCCGCCGTAGAGTGCCAGCAGGTCTTCGCCACGCTCGTCCATCATGTACTTCAGCACGGTCCAGGCGGCTTCGGGGTGATCGGTGGAACTCATGACGCTGAAGGTGTCGGCGTGCAGCTTGGCGGTGAAGGTGCCGTCGTAGGAGGGCACGGGGGCGAAGTCGAAGGCGGCGTTCATGTCGCCCTGGCCCCAGCCGAGGTACCACATGTGTGCGGTGGAGGTCATGGCCAGGTTGCCGGTGCCGAACCAGTTGCCGCTGCCGCCGCCCAGCAGTTCACTGCCGCCGTAGACGCCGCTGGGGTAGAAGCAGTCCACCCACATGGCGTCATGGTACCAGTTTTCCGCCGCGCGCCAGTTTTCCGGGATCACAGCGTTGCCTTCGTCATCGACGAAGTTGGCCGCGCCGAAGAGGGTGTCGCGACCGCGCATGTCGGTCTGCTGGTTGCCCCAGCCGAACTGCACGACGTTTTCGCAGTCGAAGCCTTCCATGGTGGCGTCGTTGCCTTCAGCGTCCACGGTCAGGATCATGGCGATTTCACGGATGGTGTCCATGTTCCATTCGCGCTCGTTGCCGTCCCAGTCGATGTAGGGGTCGCCGTAGTTGGCGGGCGGGTAGGGGATACCGGCCTCGTCGAACAGGTCAATGTTGTACATGGTGAAGGAGGGGAACACGGCAAAGGGCAGGCCCAGCTGGCCTTGATCCGGCACGCGGTAGAACTCGATCAGCGCCGGGTCGAAGTCGCTAAGATCGTAGTCTTCGGCCTCGATGAGGGGGGTCAGGTCCAGCCAGTTGCCGCCGAAACCTTCGCGGCCACGGATGCCCATGGGGCCAACGATGTCGGGGGCGTTGCCAGCGGCGATCTGGGTGGCCAGCACGTCGTAGGCCTGGGCGTTCTCGATCACTTCCAGGACCAGTTCGATTTCATCCTGAGAGTTGTTGAAGTCTTCGACGACGGCTTCCTGGCCGGCGATCTGGTCGGCGCTGGTGCCGGTCCCCAGGCCCACGTACCAGCGGATCTGGACGCGGTCCTGAGCCAGGGCGGTGGCGCTGGTCACCAATGCGAAGGCGAGCAGCAGGGTGAGGGTCAAGAAACGGTGCTTATTCATCGGTTTCTCCTAAAGATCACTTTGTGCAATACTTGCAATGTGTCAGGTAAACGGCGGCGGCCTGTGAGGGCAGCCCTGTTTTAAGCCGCATTGCGCTGTAAGAGCGCTCTCAAGAAGGCTCTAAGATCACATGCAGCGATGGCAATGTGGGTCGCGCTGTGCTAAATGCATGACGGCGCTGGTTTCATGTGCTGCGAGTCGGTCTTTGCCTGTGTGCGATCCACACCCCTTTCCTCTTTGGCGATACAGCTTACGACAGTTCCCATACGATTATCCGGCAAGCGCGCCACATGAGGCGCGGATCACCAGTTCGGTGGGCAAGATGATGTGCTGCGGCGGCTGATCTGGGTTTTGCAGCTGGTCCACCAGGGTTTCCAACGCAATCTCGCCGGTGCGCTGGACGTGCTGGCGGACGGTCGTCAGTGGCACTTCGGCTTGCAGGGCGGGCGGCAGGTCGTCAAAGCCGACCAGTGCCACGTCCTGCGGGATGCGAAGGCCGGCCTCGCGCAGCGCGATGCTGGCCCCCAGCGCCATCGTGTCCGACTGGGCGAACACGGCGTCGGGCTGCTGTGGGATCAAGACTTTCATGGCTTCATAGCCGCTGGCCTGGGTGAAGTCCCCGTAGGCAGTCAGCGACTCGTCCACGGTCACGCCGCGATCACGCAGCGCCTGCCGGTAGCCCTTGTCGCGGTCGATGCCGGCGGTGTTGATGGACACGGCGATCTGCGCGATGCGTTTGTAACCCAGTTTGAGCAGGTGTGCGGTGGCCGTGTAGCCGCCGTTTAGGTTGTCCACATCGATGTAGGTCACGCGCTCGGCTTCAACCGGACGCCCGATGTACACGAAGGGGATGTCGCGCTCAAGGAGCTGGGGTACGAAGGGGTTCTCGATGGTGTCGGCGGTGATGATGAGGCCGTCCAGCAGGCTGTTGCTTGAGAAGCTCTGTATTGCGCCGCGTTCTTCTTCAAGGCTGTGGAACAGGAACAGGGCCAGAGTGTAGCCCAGGCGGTTGGCCGCCGCGGAGATGCCTTGTGTTAAGCGGGGATAATAGGGGTCAGTGAATACGGCTTGCACCACATTCGGGATGACGAGGCCTAAGATGTTGGACTGGTTAGAGGCCAGGCTGCGCGCGGCTTGATTGGGGCGGTAGCCCGTTTCCGCGATGACCCGTTCCACCCGTTCGCGCACTTCCGCGCGGATGTTGGGGTGATTGTTGATGACGCGCGACACGGTGGAGCGTGAGACCCCAGCCAATTCGCCGATTTCCTCTAAAGTCAGCCGTTTCATCAAAAAATATCCCATTAACATTTGGGAGTGCTCTCAAAATGCTCAATGACTAAAGGCTTTCTTTTACGTTGAGCAGTTGCTGAGCACCCATCTTTTTGGGAGCGTTCTCAATTAATCATAGATTAGCAGGTCAATCAAGGTCTGTCAAGCGATTGACCTGGGCAATTTGTCCAAATCGTGTAGGTGGGGTGGTGCGCGGTGATTTCGCGCTTGCGGGTTACTTGCGCCCACGCTTCACGATCAGCAGCAGGGTGAAGGCCGCAATGACCGGAACCCATACCCAGCGCAGCTCACCGGGGCTTCCAGGGCCGCTGGGCGGGGCGACGCGTTGAATGCGCAGCAGGCGGTAGGTGGCGGTGGCGGCGTCCAGTTCAGCATCGCTGAGGCGGTGCGGGTTGATCCCAGCGGCGTAGGCGGCGAAGCCGCTGCCCTTGAGTACGGCGCGCATTTTGTCGGTGTAGCCCTCGGCTTCGCTGACGTCTTCGGCAGTGGCCTGCCACCAGCCATCTGGTGCCCATACTTCGATGCTGGGGTCTGCCATGATGTTCTGGTACCAGTGGGCGCGCTTGCCGAAACCCGCAGTGACGTAGTAATCGCCGTCGATCTCGGCAAAGTTGACCGGGGTGCGGCGCGGGAGTCCGCTTTTGCGCCCAGTATGGATGAGGACTAGGTAGCGCCCCACGCCTTCCGGCCAGAAGCTGAGGTAGGGTCCCAGGCCTAAGCGCCAGCTCAGCAGCATGAAGCGATTGAAGTGCTTGAAACCCCGCCGCAGGAGGTCTTGCTGTGCGTGACTCATGGTGGACATACGATGTTCCCCAAATAGGACAGCTTATTTGGGTCAATTGTAGTGCAGTAGGGTGTGGCGCGCTGCCGTGATTGCGAATGCGTGTTGTTATGTGAACTCATGTTTTACTCATTTAATAGATATAAAACGAGATAGTGTATTTTATAAATTCGTAATAGTGATAACATGATACATGACAAATGCGTTGATTAGCGTGAATATGGCGCATAAAACAGGGTTGTGCTGCGCAAAACATGACATTCATCGCAAGAGTCAGTGACAAGTCTCATGTTACCAATAATTACATATTTTCTTAAGGGTATTGAGCTTGATTCTCCCTTAAGCTGAAAACAGATGGGCGGACAAAATTAAGGCTTCGCCCCGAATGCAAACCTGTGAGTGTTCTAAGGAGACCCAAACATGTCGTTTTTCCGCAATGCCCACCGTGACGAGCGCGGCCAGACCGCTCTGGAAACCGCCATCATCCTGATCGCTTTCATCGTCGTGGCGTCTGTGTTCGCCTTCACCATCCTTTCCGCGGGTACCGCCTCCACCGAGCAGGGCGAAGATGCCATCTACGCCGGCCTCCAAGGCGTGCAGTCCACCATGGCAACGACCGGCACCACCCTGGCCCAAGACACCGACGCTGACGGCAACGTGGACAGCATTGTTTTCAACGTCAAGCTGGCCGGTGGCGGCGACCCGGTGGACCTGGAAGACACCGCTGGCAGCAACGTAGTCGTCCTTAGCTACCGCGACGCCACACAGGTCGTCAATGACCTGCCCTTCACCGTGGCTTTTGTAGGTGCGAATAACAGCAACAAGCTGCTGGAAGCCAACGAGCTGGCCGAGATCACCGTGGATGTGACCACCGCGACCGGCGGTCTGACCAACGCCCTGGCGAAGAACACTGAGTTTACCATTGAGGTGAAGCCGCCCACCGGTGGTGTGCTGCCCCTGAACAACACCACGCCGGCGGCCATTGACGCCGTGACCGAACTGCGCTGAGCGAAAGCACGACCTTAACACGTTCTCGGAAACGCTGCGTAGTGGTTCATCGATGGGGGGCGGTCCTGGCCTTCAGGACCGCCCCCGATGCCAAACACTTCAATCACCGCCCCCCGCATCGAACCTGTGGAGGAACACCGTGGAACTGGACAAGCGCGTACAAGCGCTCGAAGAAGAGCTGCAAGTCGTCAAGAACCAGATACAGCAGGCCCTGCTGGACATCCAAGAGCAGCTCCTGAGCCACGCTTATCCAGAGCTGCACGCCGAAGATGTGGACCCCGGCCCAACGGCCCCCATTCGCAGCGCCAGCGTGAACCCCTCAAGCGGCAGCACCCCCACCGGCGGCGAGCCGGTCAGCGTGCGTCGCGTCAGCTTGGACGACCTCAGCGGCAGCAGCAGCAGCGACCGTGCCGCTGCCGATGCCAGCAATGCCAGCACCCGCACCCGCGGCAGCAACGTGCTGCACCTGGACCCGCGCCCGCAGTCATCGGCACAGCCTGTTGTCAGCCCGCGCTCGGACATCGACTTTGAAGCCTTAGAGAAGATGGAAAGCTGGCTCAGCAGCAAGATCAAAAGCCTGGGCCTCAAGCGCACCTATCACCTGGTGATGGTCTACGCGGAACGCGGCCACTTCAGCCCGCAGATGCGCGACGCCATGGTTGAATACCTGCGCCTTTGCCGCAGCGAGCAGCGCCAAGCCGCCGCCTCGAAGAAGAAGTCGGCATCCGCGTCCCCCGCCCGCAGCAGCCGCCCCGCACCCAAACGTCAGATCACGCCCGCGCCTAAAAGCCTCGACTCCGAAGAGAACCGCAACATCATCCTGCGTTTGATCGCCGGGGTTGCCAGCGCCAACACGGGGGACAAGAAGCGTGGATAAGACGATCACCACCGCCCTGCTTATCATCATCAGCATGGTGATGGTGCTGATGCTCTTCAACGTGGCGTACCCGGCCATCCAAGAGGGCGGCGACGCCATCGACAGCATGGCCGCGCGCATTGAAGACCGGATGCGCAGTCACATTGTGATTATCCATGCCGCCGCGGAGCTGGACAGCAGCGGCTGGTGGGTGGACACCAACGGCAACGGCGACTTTGAGGCCTTTCTGTGGGTGAAAAACACCGGCAGCAGTCGCATCGCCGCCCTGGATGCCATGGACCTCTTCTTTGGCCCGGAGGGCGACTTTCAGCGCATCCCGCACCACAGCCAGGCCGGGGGCGCATATCCTTACTGGACGGCCAGCGTTGAGAACGGCACCGACTGGGTGCCCACGGCCACGCTCAAGATCGCCATCCATTACGGCTTTGCGCTCAGCAGTGGGCGGCACTTCGCCCGGCTGGTCACCCCCCAGGGCAGCGAAGCCGATTATTTCGTGGGGCTGTAGGCATGGAAAACGTGATTGCGGCGGTCTTCATCGTGTTCATCCTGCTCTTCGGCGTCCTCTTCCTTTCAGACGCCATGCTCAGTGCTCAGGAAGATGTGCTGGACGCCTGGGTCGCCATGGAAGCGCGCGAGTCGGCGCGGCACGGCGAGGGCTTCCGCGTGCTGGATGCCTACACCGAAGACGCGGGGCAGTGGGTGCATCTGCTGTTGCAGAACACTGGCACCGCCCGCCACGCTGATTACAGCGCGTGGGACGCCATCGCCCAATATTATGACCTGGCCGCACCGCCCAATTACACCATTGATTACCTGGCGTATCGCCCTAGCAGCATCCCCCTCGGCGGCGAGTGGACGGTCAACGGGCTGTACCTGGATGCAGCCATGACGCACCTGGAGGCTTTTGAACTGGGCGTGTGGAACCCCGGCGAAGTGATCGACGTGGCGCTGCACCTTTCGCCGCCGGTGGAGGCGGGGCAGGCGCTGCACCTACTGCTGAGTACCGCGCAGGGTGTCATGATCCCCACCACCTTTGCGGCCAACACCCCGCCCACGCTGGATCGCAACCAAGGCCTGGTGATCGCGTCAGGGCAGACGGCCAGCATCGGCTCCGATCTGCTGCACGCCACGGACCCGGATCAGTCCCCCGACGCCCTGGTGTTCAGCGTGACCACCGCGCCGACCCAAGGTGATTTGACGCCAGCCGACGGCTTCACCCAGGCCGACATTGACGCCGGTCTGCTGCGTTATGCGCACACCGGCACCGGTGATGACAGCTTCGTCGTAATGCTCAGCGATGGCCGGGACGAGGCCGGGCCGTTGAGCTTCAGCATTCGCATTGACGACCCGCCGGTGCTGGCGCTGAACGTCGCGCAGACGCTGGTCAACGGCGGCGATACGCCCATTGGCAGCAGCGCCCTACGTGCCGACGATCCCGACACCGCCGCTGATGCTCTCGTCTACACCGTGGTGCAGCCGCCGCTGAAGGGTGTGCTGAACTTAGGCTATACCTTCACCCAGGCGGACCTGGACGCCGGGTTGTTGCTCTACACCGACACCATGCCCGACGACGGCGGCGACAGCTTTGGCTTCATGCTCAGTGACGACCACAGTACGCGCGGTCCCTTCAGCTTTGCGCTGACGGAATGACGCACGAGGAGACAGCCATGCCCAAGGATAGGATGATCGCCTCACACAATATGGAGCTGGACGGTCGCATGGGCGGCGGCATCCCGGTCGGGTCGCTGGTGCTCATTGAGGGCGACTCGGGGTCGGGCAAGTCGGTGTTCTCGCAGCAGATGGCCTGGGGTGCGCTCAAGCAGGGCTTCAGCGTGGTGGTGCTCACCAGCGAGAACTCGGTGAAGAGCCTGATTAGCCAGATGCAGAGCATCGACCTGGACGTGCTCGATCACCTGCTGCTGGGTCGACTGCGGGTGTACCCCATGGCACTGAGCACACTGGGCGCACAGGCCACTAAGGTGCTGGGACGCATCTTGCAGCAGCAGCGCGGCTATGACGTGGTGGTGGTGGACAGCTTCACGTCGGCGATTGCCCGCGCGCCCTCTGAGCAGAACGTCATGCGCTTCTTTGAGACGGCCAAGAAGCAGTGCAGCAAGGGACAGACGGTCTTCGTGACAGTCCACGCGTCCACCATCCACCGTGACATGATCGGCCCACTGCGCTCGATGTGCGACGCCAACCTGGTACTACGCAGCGAGCAGGACGGTCAGCGTCTGGTCAAGACCTTGCAGGTCGCCAAGATCAGGGGCGCGGGCGGCGTGACGGGCAGCATCGTCGGCTTTGATGTGGAACCGGGCTGGGGGATGCGCGTCATTCCCATCAGCAAGGCCAGAGGCTAGGAGGGGATCATGGCGCATACCGTGCTTCCGTTTGCATCGGACCACAGCTACGCTGCCGAGAAGCTGCTGCCCAAACTGCCTAAGGCTTTGGCGAAGGCCTGTATCGCAGCGCCCTATCTGCTGGAGTACCTGCGCAGCCTGCCGCTGGATACACTGGGCATCCCGGACTACTACGAGAAGCCCAGCCGCGCCCTAGCCGATTTGCGCTACCGCAACTTGATCTATCCCACTAAAGAGGGCCTGTTCGTCCACATCTACCCGGATACCAGCGGTGCGCGCGACCATTACGTCGCCATTGAGCCGGACATCATGGCTGACATTCAGACGCTGCTGCCTAAGATCGAAGAGCGTCTGGTGGCCTGGGCGGAGCGCATCGGTGCCATTGAGGACAAAGACGAAAAGCGCGCGCTGCTGCTAAAACTGGTGGACACCGTGACCACCACGACCCGGACGGCCTCCGCGGGCAGCCGCCGCGGGGCGCACAAACTCTTCGTCACTCAGCCGGAACTGGAGGCCCTGCGCTACCGCATCCTGCGCGACAAGATCGGCCTGGGCGTGCTTCAGCCGCTGCTGTTGGACCCCTTCATTGAGGACATTAGCTGTTCTGGCGTGGGGCACATTTTCATTGAACACAAGATTTTCAAGAGCGTGCAGTCCAGCATTTACTTCGCCACGCACGAAGAAGTCAACGACTTTGTGGTGTGGCTGGGCGAGTGGATCAAGCACCCAGTGACGGTGCGTAACCCGCTGGTGGATGCCGTGCTGCCGGATGGCTCGCGCATCAACATCGTCTACGGCAGCGAGATCAGCAAGCGCGGCAGCAATTTCACCATCCGCAAGTTCAGCGATACCCCCATCAGCGTGCTGGAGTTGATCGACTTCAAAACCATGGATTACATGATGGCCGCGTATCTGTCGATGATGCTGGAAGAGGGCATGAACCTCTTCGTCGTGGGGGCTACCGCCTCCGGCAAGACGACAACGCTGAACGCCATCAACGCCTTTTTGAAGCCGGACGCCAAGGTTGTCACCATTGAGGACACGCCTGAAGTCTACGTGCCGCAGAAGAACTGGATCCAAGAGGTGACGCGAAATCAGGGCGGGGACCGCAAAGGCAGCGAAGTCGGCATGTTCGAGCTGCTGAAGGCGGCACTGCGGCAGCGCCCGGATCGCATCATCGTCGGCGAGATTCGCTCCATTGAGGCCGTCGTCGCGTTTCAGGCGATGCAGACCGGCCACGGCGTGATGTCTACGTTCCATGCCGCCAGCGTCGAGAAGCTGGTCCAGCGCCTGACGGGTGATCCGATCAACATTCCCAAGACCTACATTGACAACCTGAACCTGGCCGTGATCCAGTCCGCGGTGCAGTTACAAGACGGGCGCAAGGGCCGCCGCATCCTGAGCATTAACGAGATCATAGGCTATGACCCGGTATCGGAAACCTTCAGCTTCCTGGAGGCCTTCCGCTGGAACCCGGCCACGGACGAATTTGAGTTCCCCGGCTATATGAACAGCTATCTGCTCGAACAGCACATCGCCATCAAGCGCGGCATTCCGCCGCACAAACGCAAGGCGATCTACACCGAAGTGAAGAAGCGCGCCAACATCTTCTACAAGCTGCACAAGGAAAAAGGGATTACGGATTTCAATGAATTTTTCCAAATCCTCTCAGAAGCGCGTAAACAAGGTCTCTTTTGAGAAGGTCAGCGCCTACGACATGTACTATCAGCTCACGTACATGTCGGCGATGGCCTCCGCAGGCATCAGCCGCAGCCGCACCTTTGAGCTTGCGGCCCTGTCCGGCTGTTCCGCCGCGGACTACTTTTCGGCCATCAATACCCTGGTGGCGGAGTTCCGCTTTGACTACCCAGAAGCCTGTCGGCGGGTGGGTATCAAGTCGAAATCTGATAATATGCGCAGTTTTCTGCTGCGATTCAGTGATGCGCTGCGCTCCGGTGAGCCGCTGGCAGAGTACCTAGAGCGTGAAGCCCACGTGCAGAGCATCGACTACGAGAACACCTACGAGCGCAACGTGGAGGCGATGAAGCAGTGGTCGAATGCGTTTACGTCGATCCTGATTTCTGTTGCGCTGATCGTCATCATCCAGGTCATTACCTCCATGATCTACTCCACTGATCTGGGCGTGATGACGGGGCTGGTGGCGACGGGGGTCATCATGGTCAGCTTTGGCGCGTGGATCATCTGGCGCAGTGCCCCGCAGGAAGTGATGACGGTGGAGATGCGACGTGGCTCCAGAGAGCAGCGCAGCACTTACCGTCTGTTCCGTATGATGGCCCCGCTGCTGGCGCTGGTCTTTGGGGTGGGTGCGCTGCTGGGCCTGGAGCTGGGCCTGGTGCTGATGCTCATGGCGGTCATGATCCTGCCCATTGGCGTGAAAGCCTTCCGCAGTGAGGGTCAGCGCAACAAAAAGGATGTGGAGTTCAGTACCTTCCTGCGCTCGACGGGCGGTATGGCGACGGCCAGCGGCACCACACTCAACGAGTCGTTGCAGAAGATCGACCTCAGCTCTTTTCCCACACTGCAAATGGACGTCATCCGCCTAGATAAGCGTCTGTCCGCGCGTGTGGACCCGGAAATGTGCTGGAAGAAGTTCGGCATGGAAACGGGCAGCAACCTCATTAAACAGGTGACGGACATCTTCTACAGTGCCATTCAGATGGGCGGAGACCCGGAGCGCGTGGGCTACGTGTGCTCACTGTTTACCGCCAAGACCACACAGCTCCGGGCGAAGCGCCGCCTGGTGACCTCGACGTTTTCTGGCCTGACGACGGTCATGCAGGCGGTGGTTGCCTTTCTGATGGTGTTCGTGCTGAGCATCGTGCAGAACTTCGCCGCGCTGGTGGAGTCGCTGATGCCGGTGGAAGAGGACGCGCTCAGCAGTCAGCCACAGATGAGCCTGGGCATGGCCGAATTCACCGACGGCGAGCTGCTGTTTTTGTCCAACATCACGGTAACGATGGTGCTGCTGCTGGCCTTGGTGGGTGTGGTCGCCATTGTCTTGAGTGACGGCGGCTTCAAGTTGAAGGGTGCGCTGTACCTGGCGATTGCCGTGTTCGTGGCGGGCTTGGCCTTCATCGTTGTGCCGCCGATGGTGGGTGGTATCTTGACAGTTTAAGCGTGTGCGTCACTGAGGCCGCGCGGGTAAGGAGTGTAGGGCCATGACAGACCAGATTACGAACCAGATCATGGGCGATCCGCTGCTGCTGGCAAGCCTGGTGCTGCCGCTGCTGCCGCTGCTGTTGGCCCTGCTGCTGATGCTGCGCAGCGGCCTGCGGGCCTATCTCAAGGCGCGGGCGGCGCGCATCACAGCAGCGCGTGAAGCCGCGCTCCGTGAGTCTCTGCCGGTGTTCCCGGAGGCCGAGCGCGTCCTGGACGAAGACCTCAGCGACGACATCGACGCCATTGCCAGCAGCGCGCCGCAGGTGGGCAACGTCCTGGAAGACGAGACTGCTGAAGACGAAGACGCCGACAGTGAAGCACTCTCACCGGAGATGAACGACATCCTCAGCAGCGTTTTCGCCGATGACGAAGGCAGCGAAGCCCGCGAGGCCCTGCTGCGTCACACCGAAGCCATCGACGCCCATACCCTGGCCGTCTTCGCCGAGTCCATTGCCAAGCGCCTGCGCCAACGCAGCGCCTAGGCTGAGTGATTGCCGTTAGGAAGGCACGCTATGACACCTCAACGCGACCGTATTCAAAACGTCACCCGCGAACTCAACGAGGCCATACTCGATGAGCAGCTCGACCGCTTCCATGTGGATTACCGCCCTGTGCCGTATGCCCCGGCTGACCCAAATACGCCGCGCTGGCGGGTGCGCTTTGACCTGGCCTTCGACCCGTCACGGCGGGTGGGCTTGGACGTGTACGACGAGGTGATTATCGGGCGGGAAGGCCCTGGCCTGCGCGACGTGGTGACCTTCTTTAGCGACGAGGACGCGGTGCAGCTCGGTCTGTCGCGGCGGCACGCTCTGCTGCGTCCCACTGCGCACCAGCTTTACATCATCGATCTGGACAGCACCAACGGCACCTGGCTCAATGGCAAGTCGATCGGCGTGCACATGCCTTACGCACTCAGCGAGGGCGATCACTTGCAAGTGGGCCGTATGGAGCTGAACGTGCACATCCTGTCGCGTCCGCATGAAGCCGCGGCGGCAACTGGGGTGCAGCCGGACCCAGGGCAGGCCGTGATGCAGATTGCTCAAGCGCTGACCTCGCGGCTCAACGAAGCGGAAGTGTTGCAGCAGGCCGTAGACCTCATCATTGCACACACTGCCGCCAGCGAAGCGAGCATTTGGCTGGTGGATGAGCAGAGCGGCGAGCTGCTGCTGCGCGTTGGGCAGGGCATGGCGCAATCGCCGGTGCTGCGCCTGCCCGTCACAGATACACTGGCCGGGCGCGCCCTACAGAGCGGCCAGACCCTGCGCGCCAACCGCGACAGCGCCGACTCGATTAAGGTGAAAACGGGCTATTTGGTGGAAGCGGTGATCTACGTGCCGCTGGTGCTGGGCGGCGTGACCGTTGGCGTGCTGAGCGCCGTGCATCGCGAGAACGGGCAGATGTTCAGCACGCGCGAGGAGTCGGTGATGGAGGTGATCGCGCAGTTTACCGCCACTGCCGTGCAGAATGCCCGCGTCCATGAGGCCGCCGACCGCAGCCTGAAGCAGACCAAGCGCATGATGTCCGGCGTGAAGCACACCTTGGCTTACGGCTTCAAGAAGCTGATGAATCACGCGGTGGGCTATGCCGGCCTGCTGGCGGACGACGAGACGCTGACCGACGAGCAGCGCGATCTGCTGCAATCAGTGCTGGACGATGGCCGCGAGATGCTGTCCTTGACACAGAGCCTGGTGGAGATGATCCAGATCACGGAGGACCCGCTGCAAGGCCACGGCCCTTGTGACCTGTTGACCGTGCTGTATGACGCCACCGACGCGCTGCGCACCCGCGCGGGCAACCACGGCGTGCAGCTCCACGACCAGGTGATCGGTGATCCGTACTTGATCCAGGGCAGCGCGCTGAACCTATATCACAGCCTGCGCTTCCTGGTGGAAAATGTGCTGCTGCACACGCCGCCGGGTGAGCATGTGCGGGCGGTGTTGGTCTTCTGGGACAGCGAGATCATCCTGCACATCAGCCAGCGCAAGGCCGACTTGTCCCCGGAGGACACGCAGGTGCTCAGTCAGCTCTCGGTGGGCAGCCATCACACGCCGATAGCGCAGCAGAACGGCGCGGACTTCGTGCTGCACATGGCCTTTGCCGAGAGCGTGATTGAAGCTCATCGCGGCACGCTGGTGATGCGTCAAGCTGAAGGCGAAGATGCCGTGCCCGGCTCGCTGGAGTTTGTGGTGAAGCTGCCGACGAACCTGCGCCTGCACACGGATTAGCCGGTAAAGGAGTCCTGCTATGTCTGTAACAATGGCCCTGGTCCTTGGCGCGGGGGTCGGTGTGCTGCTTGAGCGCCTGGCTGATCTGCTGCCTTATCTGCGTGATGCTGACGACGCCCGTGCGCGTGGCTGTGCGCGTCCGGCATGGCGACCACCGCATCCGGGCGCGGCCCTGGTGCTGACTTTGCTCACGGCGGCGCTGTACGGCCTGGTGGCTTGGGGCTGGTCCCTACGCCCGTTGGAGGGGCTGCTGGTGGCGCTGTCCGTGACCTTGATGCTGCTGATCGGCGTCATCGACTGGCGTTGTCGGCTGGTGCCCAACCTGTTGGTGTACCCGGCGGCGCTCATTACCCTACTGGTGCACCTGACCCTGCTGCACAGTTCCGCGCTTCAGGTTATGCTTGGGGGAGGCATGGCCTTTGGCATCTTCGCGCTGGTGGCTGCCCTGCGTCCCGGCGATCTAGGCGGCGGCGACGTCAAGCTGGCGGGCTTGATCGGCTTGATGTGTGGCTTTCCTGCTGTGCTCTACGCGCTGCTCGTCGGCGGCGGCCTGGGCGGGGTCACGGCGGCAGTTCTGTTGCGTCGTCAGCGTGCTGAGGGGGTGACGATGGCCTATGCCCCGTTCCTGTGTACTGGGGTGATCGTCGTTTGGGTAGCGATCCCCTTTGTGACTTGATGCTGGCAGTTTGGGGGGCAAGGTGACATTAAGCGATACGAGTAGGCCGCCGGAGGATACGCCGCCTGAGCAAGAAGCAGGGGGTGGGTCTTCACGGTTGATTTTGTGGCTGTTGATCCTTAGCCTGGGCATGAGCTTTTTACCGCTGCTGCTGGTAGCGCGTGCGGCGGACGACATCAACCAGGGGCTGCGCGATGAGCTGAGTGCTTTGGAGGGCACGCTGTCCATAACGCCGACGGTGGCCCCGGATGTACAGGCCCTGCGCGAGGCAATGCTGGCGATCCGCGGCGAGGCCAGCGCCTTGAACGGCCAGTACGCCAGCCTGGAAGCCGCGCACATCAATTGGCCGCGCGTGGCGGCGGCGCTGCTAGATCATGACCCGGCGCTGATCCAGTTGGAAACGCTGATCCAGAGCGAAAACCGCCTGACGCTGACGGGGCAAGCCTTGAACGAGCGCGAGGTCACACGTTACGCCGACGCGCTGCAAAGCGACGCCATCTTTTCTCGCGTGATCGTGCAGGCCATCACGCGCATGAACGTACCGACACCCGCGGCAGAGTCCAGCCGTCCCACGGCCACGCCTGGCCCCTTCGGCTACCAGGACAGCGCCAGTTTCAGCCTGCTGCTGGAGATGCGCAGCCGCGCCCAGCTCAACGCCACAGCGACGGCAGACGCAGCCGCACAGGGGAGCAGCGCGCCATGATGTTCGATGAAGACGAGGGCGGCGGCCTGGATGTTGGCCTGATCGCCCAGAAGATTGTAACGCTGCTGCCCGTGCTGATGTTGGGGATGCTCATCATGGGGCTGATGCTCTTTGCCGTCAGCAACATTGTGCCGCAGATCCAAGCCTATGCAGACCTCAACGCCAACGTGCAGGGTGCGCGCGCAGCGGTCACGGCCCTGGCCCCGGACCCGGACGAAGCGACGGTCTTAGGCGCACAGCTTGAGGGCGCGGTGTCGGCGCGGGATGCCGCCGCTGCACGCTTCGCCACTGACACGCAGGCCGATGGTATTCTGGACACACTCTATCGCTACGCCGACGCACAGGGCGTGACCATCGTCACGCTGCGCACTCAGCAAAACCTGGACGAAGACCCCAGCGGCCCCTACGCCCTGCGCAGTTTTCGGCTGCAAGTGGACGGTGCTCTGCGTGAACTGATGGCCTTCGTTGTTGGGCTGCGCGAGGCCTCGGTGCCGGCGGTGCAGGTGAGCGCGGTGAGCATCAACCCGGCGGACGCAGCACAGACCTACAGCTTGATGCTGGACCTGCGCTTGAGCACCTCGCTGTATGCGTCAGGCGAGGTGTTCGTTGATCTGCCGCATTTGGCCGTGCCCGTTCCGCCCACGCCGGACCCCGTCGTCGCAGAATCGACCGCTGCTGCTGTCGGCACGCCAGACCTAGCGCTGACGGCAACCGCGCTCTTCGCGCCGACGGCCACGCTGCCGTTGGGTGGCTGTGCCGGGGCACCGCCCAATCGTATCCGCGTGGGGCAGACGGCGGTGGTGGACTTCAACACTCCCAGCGCGCTGAATATCCTGGCGGTGCCGCGCACGGTGGACAGCGACATCGACATTATCGCCCAGGCGCGTGATGGCGCGCTGCTGGAGATCATCGGCGGGCCGGTGTGTGGCCGCTGGAAGGGCATGGACGTGTGGTACTGGCAGGTGATCTACGGTGGGGTGCAGGGCTGGGCCGGTGAAGCCAGTGCTGAGGAACGTTGGGTCTGCCCACCGGATGAGCCGGAATGCGCGGAGTGAGGAAAGCCAGCAAAAACGGTGTGCGTGGGGTATACTCTGCTCAGCGCATCAAGGACTCATCACATGAGCATTTTGCAGCAATTCTTCAACCGACTGCGTATGTCATCCTTGGTGGCACCGCCGGGTAGGCAGCGGCTGCTGCCAGTGGTGGTACTGCTGTTGGCCTTGATCGCCTTTGGTGCCGTGAGTTACAGCCTGTTGGAGGGCTGGCCGTTGCTGGACGCGCTCTATGCAGCGGTCATTACCATTACCACGGTGGGCTATGGCGATGTGGTGCCCGTAACGCCCGCTGGGCGGCTGTTCGCCATCGGCTTTACCCTGCTTGCTATCAGCCTGGGCGGTTATGCCATCTCGACATTTGCGGTGTACACCGTGGAGACTAACAAGCGTAGGAAATCCCGTAGGTTCAGGAAGCGCCTCATGCAAACCATTGAAAGCTACCATAATCATTTTATCCTTTGCGGTGCCGATTTGATCGGGACGCGCGTCGCGGAGGAGTTCACTCGGCATGATGTCCCGTTCGTGTTGATCGACGCCAACGAGGACCTGCTCAAGCGCACGCTGCTCTTGACGAGTCCGGACTACTTCGAGCAGAAGCTGAAGAGTGTGATCGAGTTCCACGAGGTGGACTTGAGCGAGTATGAAGACCTGACGCTGCGCGAAGTCAGCCAGCGGGTGGGCATTCCCTTCATTCACGCGGACCCGACCGACGACAACGCCCTGGTGAACGCTGGCATCGGGCGGGCGCAGGGCCTGGTGGCGGCGCTGGACGACGACCGCGACAACCTGTCGGTGGTGATTGGCGCGCGCAGTTTAGCGAAGCTGGCGGGCAACGAGTCTCTGCGCATTCTGGCAAATGCCCATGACCCCTTCAACGTGCGCAAGCTGTACCTGGCCGGCGCGGACGGTGTGCGCACACCCAGCGTCATCAGCGGTGCGGAAATGGCCTGGCACGTCATGTACCCGGAGATCGGCCACTGGTGGTACGGGCATGTCGGCAAAATGTCGGGCAATGCGGTGCGTTTTCAGCAGCAGAGCATCGCCGAGGCGCATACTTGGCAGGGGCTTAGTGTTGGGGACGTGCACCGCCTGCACCGTACCCTGATCGTTGGGGTCAAGCAGCACAACGGTTTTCTGTCGCCGCCGCCGCATGACTACGTACTTCAGGACGGCGACGTGGTGATCGTGCTGCGCTGAGGCGTATCTGCATACAAGCGCCTACGCGGGCCAATGCCGGGCAAATAGAGGGACGCATCTATGCACAACCGACCCCAGGACGCGGACGAAATCCAAGTGCTGCGCCACCGTGTGGACGAGCTGGAAGCACAGCACGAGGCTATGCAGCAGCGCTACCTCAGCCTCTTTGAGCACGTCGGCGACTCCATCTTCATTGTGGACCCCAACACGAACCTGATTATGGACCTCAATGAGAATGCCGCACGTCGCTTGGGGTATCGCAAAGACGAACTGCGCGGTAAGGCTATGACTGAGGTAGAGTATCCCGACCCGGACCAAGATATGGCGGACAGCAAGGCCTGGAAATCGATCATGACCGGCACCCTGGTCTATGAGTGTATGCATCGGCACAAGGACGGCAGCTTTTCCCCAGTGGAGGTCAGCAGTCGGCTGACGCGCCAGGGCGGGCAAGAACTGCTTTACAGCTTTGCGCGCAGCATCGCCCACCGCCGCCGTATTGAGGCGGAGCGTGAACAGCTCATCGCTGACCTGGACGGCTTCGCACGCACGGTGGCTCATGACCTCAAGAACCCTTTAGGCACTATCATGACCTTCGCCGACCTGCTGGGCGAGCTGTGGCCCACTTTGTCAGACAGCGAAATCCGTGAACACCTGGCCTCGCTGTACGACACCAGCCGCCGCGCGGTGGGCATCGTGGAGGCGCTGCTGCTGTTCGCCCGGGCAGAAAGCGTAGCGCGTGTGGCGGTGAAGCCGCTGGACATGGCAGCTATCTTCGACGAGGTGCGGCAGCGCTTCAGCCGACAGCTTATGGAGACCGGCGCGCAGCTCCAGGTGCCGACGTCCTGGCCGACGGCTTTGGGCTATGCGCCCTGGGTGGCGGAAATCTGGGCCAATTACCTGAGTAACGCGCTGAAGTATGGCGGTCAGCCGCCGCAGATCACGGTGGGGGCGGCGGTGCAGCCGGATGACCTGCTGCGCTTCTGGATGCATGACGAAGGGCCGGGCATCCCGCCGGACCAGGTGCCGGGATTATTTAATCACTTCACGCGCCTCAGCGACCTGCGCGTAGAAGGGCATGGGCTGGGTTTATCCATTGCTAAACGCATCGCGGAAAAGCTGGGTGGTGGCGTGGGCGTGGAAACGGCGTTGGAGCAGGGCAGCACCTTCTATTTCACGCTGCCCGCGCACTGAGCGCTGGCAGTTGCAAGCCGCTCTCATTGAGTCCGAAGCGCGCCTGCGCACGATGGCGGATTTCAACACGGACTGGACCTACTGGCAGAAGCCGGACGGCAGCCTGCACTACATCTGTCGGAACATGTAGGCCTACATCATGCTGCACAGCAGCGATCCCGACCGCCGCGTACAGGCGCTTTCACATATCCAGTCACAGGTCGAACAGGTCAGCCACCTGGTGGACATGATGCGGCTTTCCAGCAAGCTGGACCAGAAGGTGGCAAGCTGTATGTCGATTGATCTGACTGTCCTGGTTCGTGACGTGTGCCGTGCGGCACAGGTGCGGCACACAGTGGATGCCCCAGAATTAGTGCTGTTGGCGGTTGAGCATCAGCTTATGGTCTATGGTCTGCCAATGTACGCGCAGCAGGCACTGGTGGCGCTGTTAGACAATGCCTACCGCTTCACGCCGCCTGATGGACAGATCGGAGGGGAGCGTGGCGGGGGATGCGCATGAAGTGTGGGTCAGTATGACGGACACAGGGCCGGGCATCGCGCCGCAGGACCTACCGCACATTTTCGAGGTCTTTTGGCGCGGCGATACAGCACATTCCACACCGGGCTTGGACCTGGGTTTAACGATTGCCCGGCGCATTGCCCGCGCTTGTAACGCTGAAGTTAGTGTCACGAGCCACCTAGGACAGGGCAGCACCTTCACCCTGCGGCTGCCGCGGCTGTGAGGCGCGGCCTTCACGCGCTGTGGTTGGGGGTATCTTGGCGCACGCTGACGACCTGCACCATAACCAGGGCCACTAACGCGATGACGACCAACAGCAGACCCGTGGCAACCGCTGCGTCAATGTCGCGCTCAAACACAGCGTAGATCAGCAGCGGCATGGTTTGTGTGCGGCCCTGCAAGCTGCCTGCAAACAGGATCGTTGCACCGAACTCACCCAAGGCTCGCGCCCAGGTCAGTGCGAGACCAGCGCCCAGCCCCCGCGCCGCCAAAGGCAGCGTCACCCACCAGAACAGCATCATCCCCGATGCACCATCGACCCGTGCGGCGTTTTCCACGTCCGGCGGTACAGCGGCAAAGCCCACTTGCGCTGCACGCACGTAAAACGGAGCGGCCACGAAGGTCTGTGCGGCGATGACGGCCAGCGTGGTAAAGGCCACACTGATGCCCAGGTCGGATAGCAGCGGTCCCAGTGCGCCGCGCCGCCCCAGCGTCAGCAGCAGCGCCAGACCCGCCACCGCTGGCGGCAGCACGATTGGCAGCTCCACCAACACGATCAGCAGCCGCCGCCCACGGAAGCGCTCACGCGCCAGCAGGTAGGCCAGCGGCGTGCCAAAGAGCAGAGTCAGGGCGAGGCTGGCTGTGCTGGTGCCCAGGCTCAGCAGCAGCGCATCGCGCACGGGGGCGGTGTTGAGCGCGCTCAGCGCCCCAGACTGGAAAGTGCGCCCCGCCAGCACGGCAATCGGCCCCAGCAGGAAGGCCAGGGCTGTCAGCGCAGCGGCCAGGAAGAGCGCGCGGTTCACGCGGGCCATGCGCGACTCAGCGGGGGCGCGTTTCACGCCAGCGCAGCCAGCGTGCATTGAGCGTTTCGCGCGTTGGGGCATCTTCTGTCAGCGCTTTCAGCGGTATGAAGCCCCAATCTGCCAGCACCTGCTGCCCGGTTTCAGAGCGCACATACGTGATGAAGGCCTCGGCTAAGTCGGGGTGGGCACTGTCGTCCGTGCGGGCGATGGGGTAGGGCGCCAGGGTGTTATAGGTGTCGGGGATGGGCAGGGCGGTCACGTCTGCGCGGATGTCCGGCGTCACGTCGGAGCTGTAGACGATCCCGGCGTCGGCTTCACCCAGCGCGACCTTGGCCGCTACCACGCGCACGTTCGCCCCTTCTGATGCAAGGTTCGCCAGCACCGCCGCGCGGAAGGATTCGCCGTAAGCGGGGGCCGCGGCCATGCGGTCCAGCAGGGTGTCGGTATAGCTGCGCACGGGTACGCCCGGCGCGGCTAGGATCAGCAAAATGCCCGGCTGTGCTAGGTCCGCCAGCGCGCCGATGTGGGCGGGGTTATCCGCCGGGGTGATGAGTACCAGACGATTGTGAGCGAAGGTCTGCGGCGTGCCGTGGATGCGCCCGGCGGTGATGGCAGCTTCCATCTGGGTGGGGTTGGCGCTGGCGTAGAGGTCAGCAGGTGCGCCGTTGGCGAGCTGCGCGGCCAGCGTGGACGACCCGCCGAAGTTGAACAGCACGCGCGTGTCCGGGTGGGCGGCCTCGAAGTTCGCGCCGATGGCGGTAAAGGCGTCCGTCAAAGAAGACGCGGCAAACACGACGAGTTCGCGCTCGGCGGCGCGGGCGGGTGTGACGCTCAGCAGCAGGACGGTGAGCAGCATAACAGCAGGTACACGCATAGGGACTCCGCTGGTTCGGGTTTAGCGTAGGATATTGTATCACGCGGGCGGTGCATGGCGTGATGGTCTGGTAGGCGGCTTTTACGCAACGTTTATTCAGTGTATACTAACAGCGTAGATAACGCCATTTGTAGGAGACTGATCTATGCCGGAGCGTCGAGAGGTGGGGCAGTATATGGCATCTATAGAAGAAGAGAAGCGCGTGCGGCGGCAGATCACATGGCGGATGCGGCGGCGCTTCTTGTTTATTGCACATGTGCTGATCGGCATTGCGGTAATTGCGGTAAGTGGGAAGCCTCCGGTCATCTACATCCATGTTGCACAGTTGATCTTGCTGGCATTGGTCCCGCATTTGCTGCTGCTGCTGTACTTTGAGGCGGTGGATCGCGGTGTGCGGCGGGAGATTGACCGGCGCTATCAGGTCCAGGCCGAAGCCCGCGCCGCCGCCGAGGTCGAGGCCAAGCGCAAGAATGAAGCCCTCTTCGGCGTGGCGAACGGCGAGGAACCCTTCATCAGCGACGCGCCCGACGACTACGACTACATGGCCCCCCACCTGGGTGATACCGGTGAGTTTGTCCCCGACGACCGCGACTCCTACTACGATGACTTCCGCAAGCGCCGCAGCAAGCGCTGAGCGACCCCGCGTAACGGTCTAGTCCCTGCCTTGACGCCCCGTGTGCAGCGGGTACACTCAAGCGTGTGAAAGTCTGTTAAGTGAGCGACCCCACCTGCGTGTGTTGATGTCTCAGTCGTTAAGGAACAGGACCTTGATTCACCTTAGAATGACACCCTTCATCGGCCTGCTGGCTGCTATGCTGCTGACGATGGCTGGCTGTACCGGCCTGGGCGGAGAACCGGACGTCGTGGCGACGCTGCCCCCACCTGAACCCACCCCCGCCGACATCGGCTTCCCTGCCGCCACGCCGGACTTAGCCAACGGCGCGCAGCTCTTCGCGGAAAACTGCACCGACTGCCACGGTATCGACGGCAGCGGCAACGGTGCGTTGGTGCTTAGTGGGCAAGTCGGTAATCCGGGTAACTTTCAGGACCCGACCAGCGCGCGCAGCCAGTCCGTGCAGGAGTGGTTCAACACCATCACCCTGGGCAACCTGGAGATGCTCATGCCGCCCTGGCAGCAGGCGCTTAGTGAGCAGGAACGCTGGGACGTGGCGTACTTCACGTATTTCTGGCACCTCGACTCGGACACGCTCAGCACGGGCGAAGCGGTCTACGCCGAGCACTGTGCCGACTGTCACGGAATCGGCGGGCGCGGTGATGGCCCTCAGTCAGCGGAACTGGGCGGCGTGCCCAGTCTGCTGAACTACGCCTCGCAGGTCACGCTGAGCGACGACAACATCTATACCCTGGTCGAGCTGGGGTCGCTGGCGGCTGGAATGCCTGCCTACGCCGATCTGTTGACAGAAGAGGAGATGTGGGCGGTGGTGGCCTACAGTCGCAGCTTGACTTGGCAGAACACCGACGCGCTCTTTGCCAACGTCGAAGGGGACAGGCTGGCGGATGCGCAGGCCGCTGCGCCGGATGTCGCGCCGGATGCCATGTCAACCGCGGTCGCTGATGCGGGTGATCCGGACGCCGAGCGCGTAGTGAGTCTCTTTGGCACGGTGGAGAACCTGACTGCGGGCGCTGAGGTTCCTGCGAGGGTAGATGTGTTTCTGCGTGCATTCGACCCGGCGACCTTTGCACCCTTCGTGGGCTTGGAGCAGACGGTCAACGTGGATGCGCAGGGCGGCTATCGTTTCGAGTCGGTGCCTTTGGACCGCGACAAAATCTATCTGACGGGCGTCACCTATCAGGGCCGCGACTTCGCCAGCGGGATTTATCCGGGCGATGACCCGATCCTGGGTGAAGAGCCGCTGCTGATCCCGATCTACGAGCTGAGCGACGACCCGGCGCTGCTGACGATCAACGCGGCGGCAGTGCGTATTGATGCCGTTGGTGATGCCCTGGAAGTACAGCAGTTGATGAGCTTCCGCAACGTGGGCGACCGCGTGTTCACCAGCGCTGAGGAGCACGCCGAGGGCGGCTTCCGGGCCTTGCAAGTGCCGGTGCCGACGGGGGCCATCATCACCGGCTTTGACGACCCGACTCGCTACCGCGTGGAAGAGGCCGAAGACGAGGGTGTGCCGACCGTCTATGACCTGCGCCCGGTGATGCCGGAAGAGGAACGTCTAACTTTTATCCGCTACCTACTGCCCTACGACGGCGGCCCGCTGTCCCTAGATTTCGTGCTGCCCTATGCCCTGGGCGGTGAGGTGCGCGTGGTGCTCAGCCCGTATGACACCATGCGCGCGGAAAGCGATCAACTCCCCCCCGCGGGTGAAGAAACTATCGGCGATCAGCTCTACCAGACCTACGGCCAGCAGTTGGCCCTGTCTGCCGGGGATACGCTCAGGCTGACGCTCAGTGGGGAGGCCGCGCCCTCAGCGGTGCAGCCGGGCGTGACCGTGCAGGAACCGTCCGGCGTGGTGGACGGTGAGACCCTGGTGCTGGCCTTGGTCGTCGTGATTGTCGTGGTGGCACTCAGCGCCGGGGCATACGTCTACCTGGCGCGGCGCGGGCGCAGCGCTGAAGACAGCACCAGCCAGGCCGAGATCGACTCGCTGATTGGGCAGATCGCCCGCCTGGACGCCCAGCACGAGCGTAGCGAGATCAACCATGATCTGTATCAGCGGCAGCGTGCGGACCTCAAGGCACGGCTGGCGGCTTTGATGCAGGGGGGCCTGGGAACCGCTGCGGGTGGTGATAGCGATGACCGATGAGTCCGCGCGCCCGGTCATTGAGGCGCAGAAGTTGGTGAAGGCTTATGGCCTGCTGCCGGTGCTGCGCGGCTTGGACCTGACGCTCGAACGTGGGAGTTTCGTGGCGCTGCTGGGACCTAACGGCAGCGGTAAATCCACTTTTCTCAAATTGGTCAGCGGGCTGGCACGGCCTACCGGCGGCGTGCTGCGCGTAGGCGGTTGGGAAATGCCCGCTGAGGCCGCCGCTGTCCGCGCCCAGATCGGCATGGTCAGCCACCGCACCCTGCTTTACGGCAACCTGACCGCCCGCGAAAACTTGCAGTTCTTTGGGCGGCTCTACGGCTTGGACGCCGCCGCCATGAACGACCGCATCGACGCCCTGCTGCGCGAGGTGGGCTTGGGCCGCCGCGCTGACGATCAAGCCCGCACCTATTCACGCGGGATGCAGCAGCGCCTGAGCATCGCGCGTGCCCTGCTGCATCAGCCCAGCGTGCTGCTCTTCGATGAGCCGTATACTGGCCTAGACCAGGACGCCGGGGCCACGCTCGACGCGCTGCTGAACACTGCCCGCAGCGAGGGCCGCACGGTCCTCATGGCGACACATCAATTGGAGCGTGCTGCGCGCCTCGCCGACCGCGTGGTGATCCTGTCTCGCGGGCACGCTGCTTATGATCGCAGCACCCGCGGCCTGGATGCGCATCAGCTTGCCATCGATTATGGCGACGTCACCGGATCGGCCAATACACGATGAATAAAACACAATCTCAACGGACTACGCCGCTGATCGTGTCCGCGTTGGCGGTGCTGCGTAAAGACCTGCGTGCCGAACTGCGCAGCCGGGAGCTGGTCAGCTCAATGGGTTTGTTCGCGCTGCTGAGCATCCTGGTCTTCAGCTTCGCACTGGAGCTAACTGGGCCGCTGCTGTCGATTAACGAAGAGCTGCGGCAGATCAACGCCTTGCTCGAATCGCTGGGCGAGACGGGCATTGAAGCGGTGGACCCACTGAACTTGACGGCTATCGTCAGCGGCATGTTCTGGGTGACGGTGATCTTTGCGCTGGTGCTGGGCCTCAGCCGCAGCCTGGCCGCGGAGCGCGAAGAGGGTAATATGGATGCCATGCTGCTTGCGCCGGTCAACCGTTCGGCCATCTACTTAGGCAAGATGCTGTCAAACTTCCTCATCACGGTGGTGGTGGGCCTGGTGCTGATGCCGGTGATTACGATCCTGTTCAACATCAACTTGCTGGACCCGCGTCTGCTGCTGGTGATGGTGCTGGGGGTGTTGGGTTTCGTGTCGATGGGCACGCTGTTGGCGACGATGGCGGTGCAGACGCGCTCGCGGGAGACGCTGCTGCCCATCATGATGCTGCCGACCTCACTGCCGGTGCTGCTGGCGGTGGTGCGCGCTACAAACGGAATCATCGGCGGGCAGCCGGTGGACCTGTGGGGCGGCTGGGTCACGCTGATCGTCATCCTGGACCTGCTGTATTTCGTGATGGCCTACGTCGGCTTTCCGTTTGTGATTGAAGAGTGAGGCCGCCGCTGTCGTTCAGTCTTGGTCCGGTGCGAGCATGAAAACGACTTTGACGGCGCGAATGACGACGCGCTTCTGGTGTTGGAAGATGTACACGGGCACGCGCCGCGCCTCTGTAACCTGGCTGCGCAGCAGGAGCTTGCTGAAGTAGGCTTCAAGCTGGCTCAGGTCGTCGTGTAGGCTGACGACGAGGCGTTCACCTTTGCCTTCCAGCTTCCAGAACACGACGACCGACGCGCTGATGATTTCGCCTAGTGCAGGCCGTCCGACGTAGCTGTCGGTACCCCAGGTGCGCTCATGGGACTGCACCTGGTCCATGAACTTGTTCGGATTACCCTGTCGTCTGCGCATGATACGATTTCATCCTCGTATGTGGCCGTCTTGACCTGAGCTTCGTACTCAGCATAGCATGGTGCTGCGCGTGTGGACAACTGCGAGGAGTTTGCTCCATGAAATGGCTGCGAAACCGGGGCCAGTTGATCTGGTTCGGCATCCCGATTACTTTGATTGCTGCTGCGGTGTTTCTGCTGCAATTCACGCCGGGGGATGCCATCCCTAGGGTGGACCTGCCGCCGGACACGGTGTACGCGGTGGATTGGCACCCGGATGGGCGCACATTGGCGGTGGGGCGTCATGACGGCACCATCGGCATCCGCGACGCGGCCAGCGCGGAAACGCTGCGTACCCTGACCACAGACCCACCCGCTTACGTGTTGGCTTTGGCTTACAGCCCGGATGGCGCGCAGCTCGTCAGCGGCGATGAGCTGGGCCGCACCCTGCTGTGGGACCCGGCCTTGGGCACGCTGCGCTATACCCTGCGCACCCGCAGCACCCAGCAGATCAGCGGCGTGGACTGGAGTCCGGACGGGGAGCGCGTGATCGCGGTAAATCTCTTTGAGGCCATCACAGAAATCTGGGATGCGAAGTCGGGGCAGCGCCTGGCGAGTAACATGCAGTTTGGCTACCTCTACGATGTAGACTGGGTGGCGGGCTTCAGCCGGATTGCGGTGGGGGTGTCGGCGCGCGGCATCATCAGCCTGGAAGAAGAAAGCGCCCGCCTGCTGAGCACCTATGCACCAGGCACCTACTCGGTGGAGATTACCTCAGTGGCGTGGGGGCCGGGCGGGGATTTACTGGTGGGTGGCGGCCATGACGGGCGCATCTACGTGTGGAGTGTGGGCGCGGCGGAGTTGCTGTACGTCATAGAAGGCCACGAGTACTTCGTGGTTGATCTGGCGTGGTCGGTGGATGGGACGACGCTGCTGAGCGCCAGCTACGATGGCACGCTGCGCGCCTGGGACATGACACGACGGGGGGCAGCACTGGACGCCTTCGACGCGGGCGGGGGGCTGACGGCGGTAGTGTGGCACCCGGACGGCCAGCACTTCGCTTACGCCGGGTCCAGCGCGGTGCCGGTAGCTGGTGTCGGCTTTGGGCGGCTGAACACGGATGGGACGCTCACTGCGGGGCTGACCAGCGTCCCGGTTCCTTAGTGTCAGAATAAACACCCAAACCATGGCGGTTGTCGCTTTTGCCGGGTTGTGAACAGGCGTACAATGAAAGTGGTGGAGACGATACTAAAGGACGCTTGATCTGATGAAAGCGGGAAGCATTTTTATGCGACGCACTATGCTGCTGTTCATGCTTTTGGGCTTGCTCAGCCTAGGACTAGCGGCCTGCAGTGATGCGGGTGATGGTTCTGCTGCTGCCAACGCACCCAGCAACGCTATCGCTATTGACATCATCTACGCCCCCGAGTCCGAACAATACATGCCGGAAATCATGCGCCGCTTCAACGAGTCATACCAGCAGGGCATCCACCCGGTCACGGGTGAGGCCCTGGCTGATGGCGAGAAGCCAGTTTACATCAGCGGCGCGGCTCCCCCAGGCAGCTTGTCGTCGGGCGGCATGATGCAGGGTATCGTCAACGCTGCGCTGGGGGCCAACGTGGACCTTAAGGTGCAGCCGACGCTCTTTGCGCCTTCAGTGAGCCACTGGCTGTCGCTGGCAAACCTCGAAGCGCGCCAGCCTTTGTTTGACATCAATAACATTCAGCCCACGGCCAACTCGCCGGTGGTGATCGCCATCTGGGAAAGCCGCCTGGAGGCGATCAAGGCGACGACCGGCAAGGATACGGTGTCTTGGCAAGACCTACTGGGCGTGCTGAACGCGGAAAACGGCTGGCAGAACTACGGCATCGAAGGCGGACGGCGCTCGGTGTACTACGGCCACGCCGACCCGCGCAACAGCTCTACCTCGCTGTCCACACTGATTATGGAGTTTTACGCCTGTGCCCGCGAGAACGGCTTCGAAGGCCGCCGCCTGGAGCTGGAGCAGGTTTATGACGAAGCTGTGCAGGACTGTGTGCGGGGTATCGAGCAGTTAGTGCGCCATTACGCAGCTCGTACCGAGGACTTCTTGCCGTATATCGCCCAAGGGCCTAACTACTTGGACTTCGTGGCAACTGAGGAAACCGATGTGATCTGCTTAAACACCGGTGGGCGTCAGGGTGACGAAATCTGCAATAAGCCCAGCGAGCGCCTGGTGGCGATCTACCCGGAAGACGGCACCTTCTGGCATGAGCACCCCATCGCTGTGGTGAATGCCGATTGGGTTTCAGTAGAGCAGGCCGAGGCGGGTGAGGTCTTCATTGACTTTATGCTGATGGAGGCGCAGCAGGAACTCATCATGAGCTACGGCTTTCGCCCGTCCAACCCCGACGTGGAGATCGCCTACCCCTTCGTTGAAGAGAACGGTGTGTCGCCGGAAGGCCCCACCCGCGTGATTGACGCGCCGGAAGAAGAAGTGCTGACAGCGCTGCGTGACAGTTGGTCCTTGGTGCGCAAGCAGGCCGACATCATCCTGCTCTTTGACGTGTCTGGTTCTATGATGACTGACGGCAAGATGGAGCAGGCCAAGCAGGCGGCTAATGCCTTCCTGGACAACATCGAGCCGAACAACCGTGTGGCACTTTACACCTTCAGCGATGGTGTGACCGAGGTCATCCCGCTGGAGAAAATGGAAACCGTGGACGCGCGCATTCGTGGCTTCATCAACGGGCTGCGGCCTGACGGCGGCACCGAGATGTACATGGCCGTGCGCGATGTGGTGACCTTGATGTCGGAAAACGCCGAGGGCAGTGATCGTATCCGTGCGGTGGTGCTGCTCAGTGATGGCGGCGACACGGGTGAAAACGGCGTCACGCTCAATGACGCGCTGCGGGCCATCAGCAACAGCAAGGAATCGAAGAGTCCGGTGGTGTTCGTGCCGGTGGCTTACGGCAGCGACGCGGACACGCAGACCCTCAACAGCCTGGCGCGCACCGCCGCGACCCAGGTCATCTTTGGCGATCCGGCGAACATCGACGAGGTGCTCCAGGTCATCAGCGCGTACTTCTAAAGCATCAGCCGGTTTTTGCATCACGCGGGGCGGTGGGCCGAGGGGTCTGCCGCCCCGTTTTGTTTTTACTCGATATAGCCTAACGCGCGCAGATGTGCGATGACTTCTTCACTGACGGTCGTCTCTTGAGCGGCTTCGACGCGGGCAGCAGCGGCCTGCTGCACGAAGCCCGTGATCTGGGCCTGCATCGCCTGGGTGCGCGTGGCCTGCCGTGCGGAGAGGTCGCGCGTCTCGGCGGGGTCGGCGTCCACGTTGAAGAGGC
>CAYWGJ010000018.1:0-31621 GCA_964457835.1 uncultured Anaerolineaceae bacterium | reverse complement strand
AGCGTCGGCGCGCCAGACATGATCGACGCCGCCCCCGACACCAGCCTGACGGGTGAAGTCACCGTGCCCGCCGCCGTCGAGACCGTCCCGGTGGAGAGCGGCACCGACGCCGCCGACGACCCCGCTATCTGGCTGCACCCCACCGACCCGGCACTGAGCACCATCATCGGCACGGACAAGACCAGCGGCCTCTACGTCTACAACCTGGACGGCAGCATCCACCAAGCGCTGCTGGTGGGCCGCGTCAATAACGTGGACCTGCGCTACAACGTCATGCTGGACGGCACGCCCACAGCCATTGTGACGACGACCAACCGCAGCGACAACAGCCTGATGGTCTTCGCCGTGAACCCCGACACCCGCGAGCTGCGTGACGTGGCCGCCGGGGCGATCCCCTCCGCTGTGAGCGAGGTCTACGGCCTGTGCATGTATCAGAGTGCGCTTGACGGCACCACTTACGCCATCCTCAACAGCGCCGACACCGGCGACGTGGAGCAGTACGCTCTGATCCCGGACGGCAGCGTGATCCAGGCGGAGTTGGTGCGCAGCTTCAGCGTGGGCAGCCAGACCGAGGGCTGTGTGGCCGACGATCGGAACGCCGCGCTGTACATCGGTGAAGAAGGCGTGGGCATCTGGAAGTACGGCGCGGAACCCGACGCCAGCCCTGACGCGCGCGTCCAGGTAGACCGCACGTTGGCCGAAGGCGGCCAGATCACGCCGGACGTGGAAGGCCTAGCCTTGTACCAGACCGCAAACGGCGGCGGCTACCTGATCGCGTCCAGCCAGGGCAGCAGCGAGTTCCTGGTCTACCAGCGCGGCGGCGAGAACGCTTACATCGGCAAGTTCATCGTGATACAAGGTGACGACGTAGACGCGGTGTCCGGCACGGACGGCATCGACGTGACGAATGCGCCGCTGGGCGATACCTTCCCCAACGGTGCCTTCGTCGCCCAAGACGACCGCAACATCGACCCCGACGGCAACCAGAACTTCAAGCTGGTGGACTGGGCGCTGATCGCCGAAGGCTTGGACCTGGAGATCGACAGCGCCTTTGACCCGCGCTAAGTCTGAGCAGACCCCACCCCCCTGTGACCGCTGTGCCATGGGGGGTACTTCGGCATTCGGACCCTAAGTCCTCAGCGCATACCCCAAGCTTTCTTACGTGTTTCTACACTTGAACAGGTATCCTATCCTTGTAAAGGTAGGCCAACACACATACACGTCAGACAAGGAAGGGGCCGCATGTTACTCCTCAACCGCTACGAAGTCATCGACACCCTGGGTAAGGGCGGCATGGGCACCGTCTTCCGCGCGTTAGACCAGACGACCGGCCAGGTGGTCGCGCTCAAGCAGATGAAAGACGACGCGGCCAACCCGGACCCGCTCATGATCGAGCGCTTCCGCCGTGAAGCCGATGCCCTGCGCAAGCTGAACCACCCGAACATCGTGGCGGCTTACGACACCTTCGAGCACGAAGGCCAGCGCTACATCGCCATGGAATACATCGACGGCGGCTCGCTGCAAGAGACCCTGAACGAGCGCCAGCGCCTGAGCATCAAGCAAACGCTGGAAATTGCCTTGGACCTGGCCGACGCCCTCACCCGCGCCCACCGCCTACAGATCATCCACCGCGACCTGAAACCCGCCAACGTGCTGCTCACCACTGACGGCTCCCCACGCCTGACCGACTTCGGCGTCGCGCACATGGGCAAACAAGAAGGCCTCACCCAGACCGGTCTCGCTATCGGCACCCCGGAATACATGGCTCCGGAAGTGCTCAACGGCGATACGGTGGATGAACGCGCCGACATCTGGTCCTTCGGCGTGATGCTCTACGAGATGCTGCTGGGCAGCCGCCCTTTCTCTGGTAATTCGCTGGGGCAGATCGTGACGGCCATCCTCACACAGCCCGTGCCGGACCTAGAATCGCTGCGCCCAGACCTGCCCGTGGCCCTGGTAGACCTCCTCTATCGAATGCTGGCGAAAGAGCTGGAGGGCCGCATCCCCAGCGTGCGCCTGGTCGGTGCGGAAATTGAGGCCATGCTGCGCGGCATCGACCTGATGTCCACGTCCACAGCTTATGGACGCTTCGCCGACTTAATAGACGGTGTGGACGCGCCAACGCGCAACAGTCCATTCGCCACACCGACCACGCCCGTCGATCAAGTGCGCCACAATCTGCCCGCTGGCACCATACCCTTTATCGGGCGGCAAACAGAGCTGCACGAACTGAGTGCCCTGCTAGATGACCCGAACGTGCGCCTGCTGACCGTGCTCGGCCCCGGCGGGATGGGCAAGAGCCGTCTGGGAATTGAGCTGGGGCGCGCGCAGCTTCAGCGCCACCGAGACGGCGTGTACGTGGTGTGGATGGCCCCGCTCACGGAACCCCTGACCGCCGTGCCCGCCATTGCCGATGCAGTAGGCTTCAGCTTTCAGGCAAACGCTGTGACACTACGCCAGCAGCTCTTGGACTACTTGCGCGAGAAGGACATGCTGCTCATCTTAGACAACTTCGAGCACGTCCTGGACGCCGCCGACCTGGTGAACGACATACTACAGGCCGCACCGCGCGTTAAGGTCATCGCCACATCGCGCGCGCGGCTGAACCTCAGCGCTGAGAACGTCTACGGGCTGCAAGGCCTGGACTCGGCCATCCTGCACTGGCCGACGGTCGAGGCCGCCATGCAGTCCAGTGCGGTCCAGCTCTTCATGCAAAGCGCCCGCCGTGCGCAGCCAGATTTCGCACTCAGCGACGCCGACCTGCCCGCACTGACGCGCATCTGCCAGATGGTGCAGGCCATGCCCCTCGGCTTGATTTTGGCGGCAGGCTGGGTGGAAAGCCTGCCCCTGGCCGAGATCGCGGACGAGATCGCGGAGAACATCGACTTTCTGGAATCGGAAATGCGCGACCTGCCCGACCGTCACCGCAGCCTGCGCGCCGTCTTTGACTATTCCTGGAACCTGCTCAACGACACAGAGCGCGACGCCCTAGTGAAATTCTCGGTATTTTGCGGCGGCTTCGATCGTGACGCGGCGCGCAAAGTGACCGGCGTCTCCCTGCGCACCCTAACCAACCTGGTCAATAAGTCGCTGCTGCGCCGGGACCCAGAGACCGGGCGTTATTACGTGCACACCCTGCTTCAGCAGTACACGCAAGAATTCCTGACAGAGTCGGCAGATGCGGGGGCGGTCCACAGCACGCACGCCGAATACTACAGCGAGCTAATGCGCAAGCTGACCACGGTGTTCAACACGTCCAAAGAGCAGAATGCGATCACGACCGTGGAGCATGAGCTGGACAACGTGCGTGCGGCCTGGGAACATGCCTGCCAGACCGCGCGCTTCGACATGCTGCATGACATGCTGGAGCCAGTGCAAATGTACTATCTCGCGCGCAGCATGTTGATCGAAGGCGTCAAGCGCTTCGAAAAGCTGGCCGATGACCTCGAATCGCATGGGATGCCAGACGAAACGCTGTATTGGCGTACCCGCAGCCGCCAGATGTGGCTGGGCAGCCGTCAAGGGGATTATCAGAAGGTGTGGCAGGTCTCCAGCGATGCCTACGACTTCTTCTATGCCGCAGGCAACAACGTGGAAATGGCCCGCGCGTTGACCAACATGAGCTACGCCCGCATGATGCAGGGCCGCTACGATGACTCCAAACATCACGCCGCCGCCTGCTTCAAATACGCTGACGCCGCCGACGATAATCCAGGGCGCTTCACGGCGCTGGGGAACCTGGGCTACGCGGAATACTTGCACGGCAACCTGGAAGAAGCGCACCTTATCTACGCCCAAATCGATACGCTCGACCAGGACAAACTCTCGCCCATCAGCCGCGCCTTTGCACTCAATAACACCGGCGAAATCCTCCAGGCCTTGGGTGACATGGACAGCGCCATGAGCAAATTCAAGGCAGCTTACACCATCTTCAAGAGCTTCAAGCACCGGCGCGGCATGGCCTTTACCCGCAACAACCTAGCTGGCGTCCAAACCTTCAAAGGGGAATACGCTGCCGCACGGGTCCTGTACGCCGAAGCCCACGCCATCTACAAGGACATCGGCGACCGCAGCGGCATCGGCCACTCGCTGAGCGCGCTGGGCAACGTCGCGTCATTCCTGGGCGAAACCGAAAAAGCCTACGATTACTTCCGACAAGCCCTTGTCATCCGCCAGGCGCTGAACGAAACGCGCACCATCGCCGATTCTTGTAACGACTTGGGCGAAACCGCCTTCGCCCTGGGCCGCTATGATGAAGCCCGCGAACACCTCACGCAGGCCCTGCGCATCCGTGAAGAAATCGGCGATCAGCAGGGACTCGTCAGCTCCCTGACCTGGCTGGGCATCCTCAACACATTGGCCTCCACCGGCGACCCAGAAGCCGCCCTCCAATACTTAGACCGCGCCGAAGACATCGCCCAACGGCTGCAAAACGGCTTCTGGATGGGGATGGTACAGGCCATCAGAGGCGAAGAAGCGCAGCGCGCCGGGGACGCTGAGACTGCCCTAACGCACTATCAAGCCGCCCTCAAAGTCGGCCTCACCAGCGGCATTGACTTCATAACCGTCATCGCGGCAACCGGTATCGCCTGGCTGCACACGATTCAGCAGCCAGAACCCACCCGTGACGCCCTCATCCGCGCCCTGACGGTGACCGCCTTGGCGCGTCAAACAACCAGCGATCGCCTAATCACCTTCAACGACAAGATCAGCACGCTGTGGCAGCACCTGCCCGGCATGATGAGCGAGGCCGACGTGCAGGCCGCCCTCGCCCGCGCCGAAACCATCGACAACGCCACCGCTGCCCGTGAACTGCTGGAAGCCGTCACCGCCTAGCCTAGGCTGGCGTGGAAGCGGGGCGCATCACAGCCATGAAGACCAGGTCGTCGTACTGACCGTCGCTGTAGACGTGCTGGCGCAGGCGGCCCTCTTCGACGAAGCCTGCTGCTGCATAGGCCTTGAGGCCGCGCGCGTTGCGGGCATGGACGCGCAGCCATACGCGGCGCAGGTTGCGATAACGGAAGCCGTACTCCATCAGCAGCATCACCGACTCGCGCCCGTAGCCGTGGCCCCAGTACTCTTTGTCGCCGATGACAATGCCTAGTTCGGCGCTGTGAGCCAGATGATCGAAGTGAAATAAGCTGCAAATGCCGATGAACTTGCCGTGCGCCTCAATGGCGAAGTCGGCATTATCGCGCCCACCAGATGCTGCCCGTGCGTCAAACTCCGCTTGCAAGCGCGCCAGGGACTGTGGCATAGGTGGGTCCCCACCGCCGACCAGCTCTACCGCCAGATCGTTGTTGAAAGCGTGCAGGCGCGGCAGGTCGTCCCGCTCCAGTGCGCGCAGCGTGACCAGTTTTCCTGTAAGCATGATCTGTCCTCACCATTCATCGGACCTTAAGCACATTCGATCATACCACAGTGGAGGCTGCCGGGTGGGCGCGCTATACTGCGGAGTGTAGACATTACCACACCGTCATGACTCAACACACGCACAAGGAGCATCCGCATGAAATATAACCGTCTGGGACACGCCGGGATGAAGGTCAGCGCCGTTTCCATCGGCGGCTGGATCAACTTCGGCGAGGGCAAGGTCGCCGAGAACACCGCGCGCCAGGTTGTTGAGGCCGCCTACGACGCCGACATCAACTTCTTTGACCTGGCCGACATCTACGGCAAAGGCGAGGCCGAAAAGCAGATGGGCGCGGTACTGGCCCAATTCCCGCGCCACACCCTGGTCATTTCCACCAAGGTCTACTGGCCCATGAGCGACGACGTGAACGACCGCGGCCTGTCGCGCAAACACATCATGGAGAGCATCGACAAAAGCCTGGCCCGCTTGGGCACGGAGTACATCGATATTTACTTCTGCCACCGCCCGGACCCCGATACCCCCATCCGTGAGACCGCACGCGCCATGGCCGACCTCATCAGCCAGGGCAAGGTGCTGTACTGGGGTACCAGCGAGTGGACCGGCGCACAGATCGCGGAGGCCTACGCAATCTGCGAGCGCTACGGCTGGCCCCTGCCCCGCACCGAACAACCGCAGTATTCCATGATCTACCGTGAGCGCGTGGAAAAAGAGATCCAGCCCGTGACCGTGCCACGCGGCATCGGCCTGGTGCCTTGGTCGCCGCTGGCAATGGGAATGCTGACCGGCAAGTACGACGAGGGCATCCCGGAAGACTCCCGATTTGGCCGCGAGACCTGGGCCAAGGAGCGCTACGTCAACGAGGAAAACGCCGCCCTGGTCCGCAATCTGAAGCCCATCGCCGAGGAGCTGGGCATCACGCGCGCACAGCTCGCGCTGGCTTGGCTGTTGCACAAACCCGGTGTCAGCTCGGTGATTACCGGGGCCACCCGCGTTGAACAGCTTCAGGAAAACGTCAAGGCCGCTGAGGTTACACTGAGCGACGAGATGATGACCCGCATCCAGGCCGTGTTGGACGGCGCATAAAGCAGGAACCGCATGGCGGGGTCCGCCCATGGCCCCGCTGTAAACCTTAATGCAGCCGTCGCATTTGCTTATTGTCCCACAGGGCGCAAACGGATATAGTGTGGTGAATATGCAGCAAAGCGCGTTTCCTTGATCCCACATCGACAACTGAAAAAGAGGTTCCCCTACGATGATCGGATGGTTGTTGTACAAGCGCAGCCCGGACGAACTGCCCGCAGACGCTTACGAAGTCCCCCGCTTCCTGGAGGTTGCCGCGCAGCAAGGCATTGAGCTGCATGTGCTCAAACCGGAACAGTTCGACCTGATCGTCACCCGCGATGATCGAAAAAGCGTCATCCTGGATGGTCGCGTCACGCCCCTGCCAGACTTTCTGCTGCCCCGCATGGGGGCCGGCACCACCTACTTCGCGCTATCCATCATCCGTCACCTGGAACGCCTGGGCGTACAGGTGATTAACTCCTCACAGAGTATCGAGTCGGTGAAGGACAAACTCTACACTCAACAGATTCTGGCCGCCAGCAAACTACCCGTGCCCAAGACGATGCTCGTGCGCTTCCCGGTCAACAGCGCCCTGGTCGAAAAACAGCTTGGCTTTCCGGTCGTCATCAAGACGCTTTCCGGGTCGATGGGGTCTGGCGTGTACTTGTCTAATACCCGCGCTGAGTTCGAGAACATGGTCAGCTTCGTAGAGTCGACTAACCCGAACAGCAGCATCATCCTGCAAGAGTTCATCGCGGACAGCCGTGGCCGCGACCTGCGTGTGATCGTGATCGGTGGGCGCGCGGTAGCGACCATGCAGCGCAGCGCCAGCGATGGCGACTTCCGCGCCAACATCTCACGCGGCGGCGCAGCATCAGCCTACCCGATGACGCCAGAAATCGAACTGCTGGCCCTGGAAGTAGTGCGCACCCTAGGCCTGGACGTGGCCGGCGTGGACCTGCTCTTCGACGGGGACCACTTCAAGGTCTGCGAGGTCAACTCCTCGCCGATGTTCCAAGGCATCGAAAGCTGCCATGAAGGGCTAAATGTCGCCGAGGAAATCTTCCGCTACGTGCGGGTGCGCCTGGGCCGCTACGAAGGACTACACGGCCCACAGCCCCTCCCGGCCAACGGCCTGGCTCCCAAGCCGGAAGCCCTACCCTAAAGAACACCGCTGGCACCGCAAAAAGCAGGGCGAACCCGGCCATGCGTCCGCCCTGCATAGAGCTGTCATCACGCGCGGTCGGCATTTATGCGACCCGCATTTATGCGACGCGCTGTTTTAAGCGACCGGCACACTCAACTGCATCATGTGCTTCTCGTTGAGAATCTTCACCGTGCGCTCGATCTCCTCCGCCTTGCGCTCAGCAGACCAGCCCTTGGCCTCAGCCACGATGTCGGCCACTTCCAGCAGCAGCGCATCCGTGAAGCCGCCCAACCAAGCCATCAGCGAACGGCGCAGCACTACGTCATCCAGGCGCTCAACCTGCTCACCCGCCAGGAACGCGACCTCACGTCGGGTGAAGCGCGCATTATTTGCCAGCGCTGCGTCGTCGCCTGCGGCCATGAACGCTGCCACCGCTTCAGCATAGGTGCCGTAGCGTTCAAACAAGATGCGGGCGCGGTCCACTTCCAGGCTGTGCCGCGCAGCCAGTTCCGCGATCCACTTGGCCTGCGCGTCCTTACTGGTGGGGTAGCCCGCGCCGCCGCCAATCGCCATGTTCTGCGTCCCGACACGGCGCTCCTGACCCAGGAAGGCCAGCGATTTATCAGTCGTCTGCTCAGACAAGGCGCGGAAAGATGTCCACTTGCCGCCCACCAACGAATACACCGGGAAGCTGAGCGCATCGTCCGGCTCCACAACTTTAATGCTGTGGTCGCGGCTGACGTTGCCCGTAAAGCTGGCGTCACTGTAGGGCAGCGGGCGCACGCCAGAAAAGGCGAACACGACCTGCGAGCGGTCCACAGTAATCGTCGGGAACACGCGCGGCAGCATCCCCAAGATGTACTCGATCTCGTCTTCGGTCGTCACAGCCTCTTCGGGGTCCTCAATGCGGATGTCGGTGGTGCCGATCATCACGGTGCCATCCACGTATTGCAGGATGAGCACGATTCGCCCGTCGTTGTTCTCGAAGAAAATCTCGTTGTAGTCCTCCGTGCTGCCGATGGCCTCGAACAGCTCCGGGTTATCAATGATGAGGTGCGACCCCTTGGTGCCGCCGATGAAGCGGGTGTCGCGGTTCATGGCACGGTTGGCGAAGTCGATCCAAGGGCCAGCAGCGTTAATCACCAGCTTGGGCTTCACGCTGAAGGACTCACCCGTCAGCTCATCACGCAGGGTCACGCTGTCGCCCTCAGCGCCCGCCGCGGACACGTAGTTCAGTGCGCGGGCATTCTCGTTGGCCGCCACGCCGTCCTGCACCAGCTCCAGGCAAATGCGTTCCGGGTAGGGCATAAAGGAGTCGTAGTAGCGGGCCGCACTGACAATCTGCGGGTTCATCTTCGGGTACTCTTGCAACGCACGCTGACGCAGCATGAAGGTATGGTTGGGCATCACCTTGTAGGCGCGGGCGAAGATGTCGTAGAAAATCAGACCGATCTTGATGACCGCCGCGCCGCGCTCACTGGGCTTGCTGCGCAGACCGACAAACTTCAGCGGCGCATTGAGGAAGCCCGACAGCCAGCGGAACATCGGGATGGTGGTGGGCAGGGGCTTGGCATAGTGCGGTGCGTTGCGCAGCATCAGGTTGCGCTCGGTAAGGGCTTCACGCACCAGGCGGAACTCACCGTTTTCCAGGTAGCGGATGCCACCGTGCAGCATGTGCGACGACGCGGCGCTGGCCCCACTGCCGAAGTCGCCCTTATCCACCAGCAGCACGTCAACTCCCTGGTGCGCCAGGTCGCGGAAGGTGCCGATACCGTTAATGCCCGCACCCACCACCAGCACGCCGACCTCTGGGTTGGCTTTGAGCTGGGCCAAGGTATCAGTACGTACATCAGTTGTGCTCATGAAAAAAACTACTCCTAAAAGGCTAAAGTCTTGCGATACCCTTCTATACTACTTCATCAAGCGCTCATTTTTCAAACGCTGATAAGGCCAATTGACAGGTTTCCAAGCCGCTCAGGAAGAACGACCCCAATAAACGTGCCGTATGTCACGGGGATGAAACCCGTACTCAGCCGCTTGCGCTTAACGCTAGATAGCAGTATATTTGTTTAAGATAGAATTAGGTTAAATGCGTACTCACACACAGCCTGGCGCTATCGCCTCGCTGTGATGCTTATCACACATACCTAAGGGAAATGACCATGATCGCGCTGCTCATTGTGTCTCACAGTTGGCAAGTCGCGCAGGGAGTCAAAACCCTGGCAGACCAGATTGCCCAAGCTAGCAGCAGCCCGGTGATCGCCGTGGGCGGCTTGGACCCCGATACCTTAGGCACAGACGCGGCGCGCGTCCGTGACGCCATTGTCCATGCCCTACATGAAGGCGCAGACGCAGTGCTTGTGCTGATGGACATCGGCAGCAGCGTCCTGGGCGCACAAACCGCGCTGGACCAACTCAGCGCCGAGCAGCGCGCCCGCGTGCGGCTGTGCGACGCTCCGCTTATTGAAGGGGCTATCGTTGCTGCGGTGGAAGCCTCATTGGGTCGCAGTCCAGACGAGATTCAGGCCGCTGCCGAGCTGGCCGGGCACATCAGCAAATTTGACGAATTCCCTAAAGCACAGTAGGTGGATCAGCCATGGATACTCAGTCACAGGGCAGAGACCAAAACTACACCTTTCAGGGTGCGTCTCCTGGCGTTGCCGTAGGCCGCATCTACCGTTTTGCCCCGCTGGACCTGCCCATCCCACAGCGCCCCCACGAGGGCTACGAAGCGGAGCATCAACGCTTGGAACGCGCGCGTATCCGTGCCCGCATGGAACTCAGCAGTTTACGCAGCAGCCTGGCCGAACGGGACTCGCAGTCCGCCGCTGTGTTTGCCAAGCACACTGCCCTACTGGAAGACGACAGCTATCTACAGGCAGTAGATGCCGCCCTAACACACGGCCTCATCGCAGAGCAGGCGCTGCACGATGTTACCGGCCAGCTCAGCGTTAACGCCGACGATTCCCGCGCGGTTGACCTACGCGACGTGGGACACCGCTGGCTGCGGATCCTGCTGAGGCTGCCAGATACAGCTTTCGCCGCCCTGGACCGCCCGGCGATCATCGTTGCGGCAGAATTAACGCCCTCCGACGCCGCCGCCCTGGACCTGAACCTCGTGCAGGGGCTGTGCTTGGTCCACGGCAGCCGCGCCTCGCACGCAGTCATCATGGCGCGCACACTGGGCATTCCGGCGGTCGTCGGCCTGGACCCTTCGCTCTTTGACACGCTGCGCAGCGGCCAAGGCATCGCGCTCAACGGCAGCACCGGCGAGGTGATCGTCAACCCCAGCACGCAGCAGCGCCGTCGCTTCGAAGCCGACCAGCACAGCGAACGCCGTCACACCACCGAGCTGGTCGGCGCGGCACAGTCCGACTGCATCAGCCAGGATGGACAGCGCATCAGCATCTGGGCCAACGTTACCGACTTCGACTCGGCGCAGCTCGCCTTGGATATGGGCGCGGAGGGTGTCGGGTTGATGCGCACCGAATTCTTGTACTTGAACGACGCTGAGCCTCCCAGCGAAGACGCCCAGTTTAACGCCTATGTGCTGCTCTTCCGGCTCTTCGGCAGCGCCCCGGTCATCGTGCGCACCATGGACCTGGGCGGCGATAAGCCCCCAGCTTTTATGGAGATGCCCACACAGGCGAATCCCGCGCTGGGCTGGCGCGGCATCCGCGTTTCGCTGGATCACCCGGAGCTGTTCAAAATGCAGGCACGGGCCATGCTGCGCGCCGCCGCCGGCTACGACGCCCGCGTGATGTTCCCCATGATCGAAAGCACCGACACCATGCAGCAGGCGCGGGAGTTGTTCCTAGAAGCGCAGGCAGAACTCATTCAGGAAGGCGTGAACGTGGCGCATGGCCTACAAATCGGTACGATGATCGAAACGCCTGCCGCGGCCCTCAGCATTGACCTCCTGGCCCCTTACAGCGACTTCTTCAGCATCGGCAGCAACGACCTCAACCAATATCTGCTGGCCGTGGATCGCAGCACGCAGAACGTGGCCCACTACTACCGCCCGCTGAACACCGCCCTGCTGCGCCTCATTGACCGGGTCATCACGGACGCCCATGCGCAGGGTCGCCCGGTCAGCTTGTGTGGTGAGCTGGCCGGTTATGCCCCTGCTATCCCCCTGCTGATGGGCCTGGGTCTGCGGCACTTCAGCATGACCCCCAACGCCATCCCTCGTGCCAAGTGGATCATCAACAGCTTCAGCATCAGTGAAGCCGAAGCCCTGGCCCAGCGCGCCCTACAAATGACCAGTGCCGACGCTATTGAGGACAGGCTCCAGGGTGAGCTGCACCGACGCCGCTTGCTCTAAACCAGTGCTCAGCGACGGAAACGCGCCTTGAACTGGTTCCAAGTGCCCACCACGCCATACGGAAAGACCAACACCACCAGGATGAAGATCAGGCCCAGGATGAGCGTCCAACTGTCACCGATATTGACCGCCGTCTCACCGATCATGATCTCGGCGTCGCGGAAGACCGTATCGGCCAGCTCCAAGCTGCCTGCGCCCAGCACCGGCCCGGTGAAGGTGCCCACCCCGCCGATGATCGTCATCAGCAGCGCGTCCACCGTCCAGGTGACACCCAGCATTTCTGGGCCGATCTTCTTGGCGAGGAGGGCGTGAATGATGCCCGCGCCGCCCGCCATCATGCCCGCCACCGTGATCGAGAGCAGCTTGTAGCGCAGCGTGTGGAAACCTACGGCCTTGGCACGTTCTTCGTTATCACGGATCGCCTTGAAGACCGCCCCAGTCGGTGAGTTGACCAAGCGCCGGATGAACACAAAAGTCAGCACGAACAAGAACAGCGCCACGTAGTAGAGGTTCAGGCGGCTCTCCACCGGATCGATAAAGACGGGCAGATTACTCATGTTAAAGCCGTCCTCACCGTTAGTCAGCGGCAGCCGCCCGAAGAAAATCCACACCATCTCCGCCACAGCCAGCGTGAAGATCGCGAAGTAAATGCCGCGCAATCGCAGCGAGACAAAGCCGATGGCTAAGCCCAGCAGCGCCGTGACTACCGTCACCACCGCCACGCCGACAAAGAAGGCCAGCACCGGGTCCAGCTCGGTATACTGTAGAAACATGCCGACGATATAGCCGCCCAGGCCAAAGAACATGGCATGGCCGAAGCTGATGACGCCGGTAAAACCGAACATCAGGTTGTAGCTCATCACCAGGATGGACAGCGCGAAAATCTCAATCACCACCGACATCCAGAAGTAAGTCTCGCCCGCCCGTAAAAAACGCGGCCCGCGTTGGATGCCGTATGGCGTGGAACCGTCCCCGGCAATCGGCCCGATCAGGAAGGGCAGCGCCAACAGCCCGCCGAAGATCAACAAGTACAACCAGTTGCCGCGCAGCATGGCCCACAGGCGCTGGCCGACGGAAGTCGGCGCAGTCTCTTGTTCGTTGGTTACAGTCGTGACCGCCATGGTTTAACGCTCCTCTCCAAACAGGCCGCTGGGACGGATCAGCAGCACCAGCACCAGCATCATCATGGGCGAAATGCTGGCCCACACCGTACCGACGGCTGGGTTCACGCTGAACTGCTCAATGGCAGCCCAGGCCAGGCCCACCAGAATGCTGGCAACGGCGGTGCCACCAAAGCTGCCCAGACCGCCCAGCACAATCACCGCAATGCTCGCCAACAGGAAGGCGTTGCCTAAGCTGATGGATGCCCCCAAGAAAGGTGCTGCCACCGAGCCGCCGAACGCCGCCAGCGCACAGCCCAGCGTAAACACCAGCGTGAACACCGCTCGCACGTTGATACCCAGCGCCGTCACCATCTCCGCGTCCTGCACGCCGGCGCGGATCACGATACCGATGCGCGTCCGCTGAAGCAGCAGCGTCACCGACACCATCAGCAGCGCGCCGATGATAATCACGAACAGGCGGTAGGTGCTGAACTGCTGCCCAAAGACCTCAAACTGCTGCGTTTGAATGCTGATGACTTCAGTCCAGCTATAGGGCACCGTGCCCCAGATAAACTTGATGCCTTCCAGCATGACGATGGACACGCCGAAGGTCAGCACCAACTGGAACAGGGGCCGGTCATACAGCGGACGCAGCAGGCCGCGCTCCAGCACCACGCCCAACAGGCCGCCGATAATCACCGCCAGCAGCACCCCCACGGCAAAGCGCAGGTTGGGGTCCGGGACCGCTTCGCCGAAACGCATCACGCCTGTGGACGGATGCTGAAAATCATAGGCGACGTAGGCCCCGACCATAAAGTAAGCCCCCTGTGCAAAGTTCAAGATGTCCATCAAGCCGAAGATCAGCGACAGGCCCGCCGCCACCAAGAACAAGAGCATGGCGCGCAGCAACCCGGACAAAATCGTCACGCTGAAGGTCGAAAACTGCCCACTGGCCGAGGCAAAAGCAAAGCCAACGATCACCACCAGCAGAATCACAATTGTCAGCAGCGACTCGCGTTTGACACGCAGTAAGCCGTTCAGCATCAAGACACCCCCAAGTATTGGTTAATCAGCGCCTCGTCCTGTATCAGATCGGCCATCAAGCCGCTGGTGACGCTGCGCCCGTCGTCGATTATCACGTAATGCCGCGCCAGCTTGCTCGCCACGCGGAAGTTCTGTTCCACCAGCAGCACGGTGGTGTGTTCAGCCAGGGTCTCAATGGCAGCCATGAGCTGTTCAATGATGACCGGGGCCAGGCCTTCACTCGGCTCGTCGATCAGCAGCAGCTTGTTCTCCGGGACCAGGGCACGGGCAATCGCCAACATCTGCTGCTGCCCACCGCTGAGGTTGCCACCGGGTAGATGAGACAGGCGCTTCAGGTCCGGAAAGAGGCCGAAGATAAAGTCCTCTTTGTGCGCTAGTTCCCCACCGCTGCGTTCCGCGATGAAGAGGTTCTCGCGCACGCTCAGCTCTTTGAAGATGGCGCGATGTTCCGGCACATAGCCGATGCCCAACTGGGCAATGCGGTGCGTGCTGTAGCGCGCGATGGACCGACCGTCAAAGCGGACCTCACCCTGATGAGGCGGTGTCATGCCCATGATCGTGCGCAGTGAGGTGGTCTTGCCCGCGCCGTTGCGCCCCAGCAACACCGTAATGCTGTCACGTGGGACGCTGACACTGACCCCTTGCAGGATGTGAAACTGGCCGATGAAGGTGTGCACATCGTGCACCTCCAGGATGTTTTCAGTGGCAGGCTGTGCACTCATGTGCCGGGTTCCTCCGTGCGGGGCTGCATCTCATCCTCGTACAGCGCACCCAAGTAGACCTGCTGCACGGTGGGGTTGGCCGCAATCTGCGTCGGGGTGCCTTCTGCCAACACCGCGCCGCTGTTCATCACCGTAATCCGGTCAGATACGTTCATGACGACACTCATGTTGTGCTCCACCAGGATAATCGTCTTATCCCCCTGCTGGCGCACGTCTTCGATAGTCTGCATCAATTCCGGCACCTGCTCGGAGGCCATGCCCGCTGTGGGTTCGTCCAGCAGCAGCAGTTCCGGGTCCGCCGCCAGCAGGATCGCCAGCTCCAGCTTACGCTTACCACCATGAGGCAGCGCGCTGGCAGGCAGCATCTCCTGCCCTTGCAAGCCGACCAGAGCCAGCATCTCCACCGCGCGGCCTACGTAAGCCTCAAAACTGTAGGCCGGGCGGTAAAAGCGGAAGTTATCCGTACCCAGGGCCTGTGCCGCCAGGCGAACGTTTTCCAACACACTCAAAGTCGGAAAGATGTTGGTGATCTGAAACGAGCGCCCGATGCCCAGGTGAGCGCGCCGATGAAAGGGCACATGGGTGATGTCCTGGCCTTTGTAAGTCACACTGCCCCGCGTAGGTGGAAAACGCCCGCTGAGCAGGTTAAAGAAGGTCGTCTTGCCCGCGCCATTAGGCCCAATGATGGCGTGTGTCATGCCGCGCTGCACCTGAATGCTCACGTCATCAACGGCCACCAGCCCACCAAATTCCTTGCGCAGGCCATGCGTCTCAAGAATAAAGTCACTGTTCATCAAATCATTACTCAGCTCTCTGGTCCCGGTGCGAAGACGGGGACACGCGGTGTGCCCCCGTCCGGTGTGGATCGATTCTCAGTGAAACCAGGCGCGGCTTACTCTTCCGCGTCGGCCTCCATGAACTCAGCCATGAAGTCATCGTTCATCGCGCAGCGCTCGGCGTACTCATCCGTGAGCAGGCAGGGCGGCGCGGAGTCAAAAGCGGACACCACGCTCAGCAGTTCCAGGAACTTGAACTCCGGATCGTCCAGGTTATCCAGCGCGGCGATGTACATGGGCACCAGGGCCTGATGGTCGCCGGGGCGGATGTAGTAAGTGCCTTTGGGTCCGTCGAAGACCAGGCCTTCCAGTGCCGGGATCAGGCTCTCCGGCAGGGTGTCACCTTCAGTGGCGGCAACGCCCTGTACCAGCGCCTGCGCGGTGGCGAAGCTGCATTCGGTAAACAGGTCGGGGTAATCCACCGCATCCGTGATGGGGTTGGGGAACAGCTCGACGTGCTTCTCGACCATCCAGTCATTGACAGCGTTGTCCGGGAAGCTGTAGTGATACACGATCCAGGACACGCTGCCGATGGTGCTGGGGTCACTCACCGCCACGATGTCGTTAGAGTTGAAAGCGCCGACTACGGCCATCGCGTCCTGTACGCCTAGCTCCGCGAGCTGCTGGTACAGCGTCACGCTGGTGTCACCGGCCCAGATGGGCAGCAGGGCGTCCGCGCCGCTGTCCAGCACTGCCTGCAAGTAGGGGGTAAACTCGTTGGTCTCCAGCGGCGCATAGATCGTATCCTGGACGAAGCTCACGCCGAAGGCTTCCAGGGTCGCCTGGAACGCTACCGCAGAGGCGCGGCCAAAGTCGTAGTCGGCTGCCAGGATAACCCAGTTCTCGCCCAGGCCTTCCACGGCGAAGCTCGCCAGCGCCAGTGCGTCCTGAGAGGTGTTGCGGCACACACGGAAGGTGTTGGGGTTGAAGGCCTCACCGGTGATGCTGGGCGACGCACCAGGGGCCGCGAACAGGATCACGTCGTTATCCAGGGCCACCTGCTGCAAGCCAACCGTCACGCCGGAGCTGGGCGCACCCACCAAGATTTCGACGAATTCGGTCTCGATCAGCTCGCGGGCCTGGCTGGCGGCGGTATCCGGGTCGCTGGCGTTATCGCGCACGATGATCTCCACCGGACGACCGGCGATGGTCACGTCGGCCAGCGCGTCGTCGATGCTGTCGTACTCGGAGGGATCGATGCCCGCTTCGTACAGCAGGCCCAGCTTAAAGCCGTATTCCAGCTCATAGCCATAGATCGTCAGCGGGCCGGACTGATCCACCAGCAGACCGATCTTCAGCGGGAAGACTTCTTCGTCCTGGGCGGCGGTGGTGCCCACCACACCCAGCAGCAGCACGGCGATCAAACTCAACAGAAACAGTTTACGGGACATTGCACTCCTCTTTCATCAAACGAAACAAAACACAGGGGTACTGCTTCTTCATACATATAGCAAAGCGCTGATGACCCCGCCGGACCTCATGCCGGCGCGATCACCACCGCATCACCATCCATGATGGTCTCACCCGCCTGATTGGTGCAGGTCGTGCGCAGCGTTGCAATCCGTTTGTCGTCACGATAAGCCGTCACCGCCACGGTTGCGGTGATTGTATCATCGATAAAGACCGGCGCGCGGAACTTCAACTCCTGTGACAGGTAGATAGTACCCTGTCCTGGCAGGTCGTTGCCCAAAATGGCGGAGATCACGCTGGCCGCGATCATGCCATGCGCGATGCGCTTGCCAAAGCGAGTCGTGGCCGCATAGGCGTCGTCCAGGTGCAGCGGATTGGTGTCGCCGCTCACTTCTGCAAAGGTGCGGACGATGGCGTCGGTTACGGTCAGGGTGCGGGTGGCGGTATCACCAACTTGTACGGGCATCAGACTCTCCTTTTGCGCCTTTACGCGCTGTCAACATCCTCTATTCAGGCTGCCGATCATCACCGACCAGCTCGCGCTTCAGTATCTTGCCGGCACCGCTCAGCGGCAGCGAGTCGACAAAGACCACGCTGCGCGGCACCTTGTATCCCGCCAGGTGATGCTGCATGTGCGCCATCAGCTCCGCCTCACTGAGCGACGCTCCCGTGCGCGGCACCACGTAGGCCCGGCCCACTTCGCCCCATTGCGCATCCGGCACACCGACTACGGCACACAAGGCCACCCCGACATGCTGATACAGCACCGTCTCAATCTCTGCCGGGTAAATCTTCTCCCCGCCGCTGATAATCATGTCCTTAGCGCGGTCCACGATGTGAAAGTAGCCCTGGTCATCTACTAAGGCCAAGTCACCGGTATGGAACCAACCCGCGTCATCGACCGCACGCACGCTGGCTGCCGGGTCGTTGAAGTAGCCGCTGCACATCGACGGGCCGCGCAGCACCAGCTCCCCGACTTCACCAGCAGGCACAGGCTGACCGCTGGCGTCCACGACGCGCGCGTCAACGTAGAAGTTGGGCCGCCCGATGCTGCCCGCGCGGCGGTCGGCGTCCTCAGGGGCCAATGCAAACACGCCGGGGCCAAACTCGCTCATGCCGAAGCCCTGCTTGAAGGTCACGCCTTTTTCGCGGCGGATGCGCTGGATCAAGCCGACGGGCAGCGGCGCGCCGCCACTGGTGCAGAAGCGCAGCGTGCTGAGGTCGGCGTCGGGCCAATTCGGGGCCTGAGTCAACATGCGGTAGGTCGTGGGCACCCCCGCGTAGACCGTGGCCGCGTACTCGTCGATCAGGTGCAGCACCTGCTCCGCGTCGAACTTCCGCACCAGCACTACTGTCCCACCCAGAATTATCAGCGGCAGAGTGTAGACCAGCAGGCCGCCCGTATGGAACAGCGGCAGGGTATTGACCGTGATGTCCTCATGGCGCAAGTCGTGAATGACGGTGTTGAGCGTGTTCCAAGCGATCATGCGGTGACTGATCTGCGCCGCTTTGGGGCTGCCGGTCGTACCTCCGGTGAAAATCAAGCAGGCGATGTCCTCTTCGGTCACGGACTCGGTGGTCACCGGCAGAGGCAGCGAGTCGCTGAGGGTTTTCTCAAAGCTGCGACTGTTGGGCAAGCCGCGCCCTTCAATGTGCAGCAGGTACTTAAGCGAAGGCATATCCGCCGCCAGCCGTGCCGCCTGGTCCTTAAATTCGTCGCTGAAGATGAGTACCGTAGGCGTCGTCTTATCCAGCAGGGCCAGCAACTCACGCGGGTGCAGCCGCCAGTTTAGTGCCATGAACACCGCGCCCAGCTTGCTGCACGCGAAGAAGGCGTCCAGATACTCCACGCCATCATAGGCCAGCAGCGCTACCCGGTCCCCTTTGCCGACTCCGGCACCGTCACGCAGCCAATTGGCGAAACGATCGGCACGGTGATTCAGTTCGCTGTAAGTGAAGGCCCGGTGCGGCGACTTGCCCGCGTCCACGACGGCAAGCTGCTCCGGGGTGTACAGCGCCCGGCGGCCTAGGTAGTCGCCAACGTACATCAGACAGACTCCTGGCATGGGGTGCTCAGGGTGTGCGTGTAAGCATTCAAGAAAGAAACCCCCGCAAAAAACGTGTTTTCGTAAACCTTCAGCGCTTCTTCAACGGCAGCCGAGTTGTCTGCTTGACCTCGTGCAGCACCATGTGCGTCTCGATGCGTTCAATGCCCGGCAGGGTGCTCAGGTGCGTCATCACGAAATCGTCCAACGCCTTGTGATCCGCCAGCGCTACCTTGAGCATCAGGTCCTGCGCGCCGCTGACCCGGTAGCACTCCAGCACACAGTCCTGCGCACTCAGGGCGTCCTGCACTGCCTCGAACTGTGCCTGGGTATGGGGCCGCAGCGTCAGCCCGATGAAGCACAACAAGTTGTACCCGGCGGCATCGCGGTCCAGCAGTGCGACGTAAGCCGTGATCACCCCCGCCCGCTCCAGCCGCTTGATCCGGTTGTGCACCGCCGGCTGTGACAGGTGGATGCTGCGCGCCAAGTCTGCGACGCTGATGCGTCCGTTGGCTTGCAGCGCCTCCAAGATCGCCAGGTCAAGCTGATCGAAGCCGCCATCACGAAGCAGATTGCTCGGCAGGTCGCTTGGCATAGACTGCTCCTAATGATAACCGAGCTGGCACAGCGCGCTGCTGCTCACAAAGAAAATCAGCCGCAGCACGCCATACGCCTTATTTTCTTTCGCACTTCTCCATGGATCGCCTAACACCGCGCTTACTGCTTTCAGGCTAAGTGCGCGTGGAAAGCGGTATTGAAAGCCTCCGGTTTTTCTAGGTAGGGGCTGTGGCCGCAGTCGTCCAGCACGATTTCCTCGAAGTGCCCACCTGCTTCCGCGTAAGCCTGGAGGACTGCGCGCGTTTGGCTGACCATCGGCTGCGGCGGGAACACGTCCTCACCGGGATAGTGCGGGGCCAGGCCCATCTTGCCCAAGGTACCCATGTCCCCAGCGGAGTTGTCCGCTACGGTCACGTCGTCCACACCGCGCACCCACAGCACCGGCGGCTTGAGGTCGATGCGGTACAGCTCGCTGACGTCCCCGGCATACTTGGGCGACAGTGCGTTGTTCACGCCCCACACCCCCGGTGCGAAGAAAGGCCAATGCTCCGACTCCACCTTATCACCGGGATACTCCCGCTGGCCGAGATGCGTGGACAGCACCGAGGACAGCAGTTCTTCCTCGCGAGCGGCCACGAAAGGCGGTTTGACCGTCAGGCGGCGCAGGTACACACGCGGCGAAAACTGCGCGTCCATACTGCGATCCTGGTCATGCAGCGCCTTGACAAAATTCAGGTTCGTCAAGCCGCCGCCGGACCCGGCGTAGTCGGGCATACAGGGCTGCGCGTCTAAGCCCTTGACGCCACCAAAGCCATACGGGGAGCCGGGCGCGACGGCAGTCGCCGTCAGGATGCGGGCTGGATACTTGCGCATCAGCCACCACAACACGGAGCCGCCCATGCTGTGCCCCACGATATGTGCCCGCTCTACGCCGAGGTGATCCAGCAGCGCCACCGCGTCATCAGCCAGATCACCCAGGCCGCGCGTGGCATCGACCTTGGCGGCGGGGTCGGCATCACCGTAGCCGCGCTGATCGTAGGCGATGCCGCGAAAGCCAGCAGGCAGCGCCAGCATGACCTCTTCCCACCAAGTCGCAGTGGAGATGTTGCCATGAATGAAGAGCACCGGCACGCCGTCATCGGGACCGCTGAATAGTACCCGTGTCGTGAGGCGATCAGTGGTCACCTGCTGCTTGTTAATCCCGTCCATCACCGGCACATCCATAGGGCCTGCTCCTTGAGTTCCTACGCATCATATCAGTCTTCTTAACTGTAGCGAGTCACCAGCACCTTTTTGTCGATCTTACCGGCACCGGTCTTGGGCAATTCATCAGCGAAGACCATCACACGCGGTACCTTGTACTTCGCCAGCCGTTCCGTCAAGAAGCCTTGCAGCGCCTCGGCAGCCAGGACATGCCCCGGCTTGACGACCACGACCGCCATGCCCACTTCACCCCACTTTTCGTGCGGCACGCCGATCAAGGCCGCCTCCGCCACCGCCGGGTGCGCGTGCATGGCGCTTTCCACTTCCGCCGGATAGATGTTCTCACCGCCGCTGATAATCATGTCCTTAAGGCGGCCCACGATGCGGTAGTAGCCTTCGATGTCGCGCACGGCGAGGTCACCGGTGTGCAGCCAACCATCACGGATGGCCTTAGCGGTGGCATCGGGGTTGTTCCAATAGCCGGGCGTCACATGCGCCCCACGGATCAACAGCTCACCGGGGGTGTCCGGTGGGCACACATGGCCGCGCTCGTCCACCACGCACACGTCCACATGCAGCAGCGGCAGCCCGACGTAACCCGGCTTGCGCTGCACGTCTGCCGCGGGCAGCCAAAAGGTATTAGGTCCCGCTTCGGTGAGTCCGTAGCCAGTCTTGAAATCCACACCCTTCGCCCAAAAGCGCTCGAACACCGGCATCGGGCAGGGTGCCCCACCGCTGATAACGATCTTCAGCTTGGAAAAATCGGCGGCATCCCAGCCGGGGTGCTGCTGCATCATGACGAACATCGTGGGCACGCCGAAGAACAGCGTCACCCCCGCGTTCGCTACCAGGTCAAAGACCTGCTCGGTGTCGAAGCCCTTGCACACGATGCTCTTGCCGCCGATGTGCAGCAGCGGCAGCGTGAAGACGTTCAGACCGCCAGTGTGAAACAAGGGCGCGTTCAGGATCGCCACGTCGTCCGGCGTCAAGCCCCAGCTCATCACGGTGTTGATGCTGTTGGCGGCCATGTTGCCATGCGTCAGGATCGCGCCTTTCGGCAGGCCAGTCGTACCACCCGTGTAGCAAATCACCCAAGGCGAGTCCGCGTGCAGCGTGGCCGGATGCGTAAGCACGTCGGCCTGTTCGTCACGGCGGCTGAAGGCCTTGTCCCCCTCAGCGGCGGGCACGTCGAAGTACACGTAGTGCTGCACGCTGGGGATGTCTGAGCGCAGTTGGTTGACCGGCTCGACAAAATCATTGGAGTAGATCAGCACGCGCGGCGCGGCATCGCGGATCAAGTCGCCCAGCTCGCTGACGGTCAAGCGCCAGTTAAGATTTTGCAGCACCGCGCCCAGCTTGCCGCAGGCCATCCACACGTCCAAATATGCGACGCTATTGGTCGCATAGACGGCCACGCGATCGCCCTGCCCCACGCCCAGCGCACGCAGCAGATTAGCGGTGCGGTTAGCGGCGCGATCCCACTCAGCATAAGTGATGTCGCGCTCAGTAAGCGTACAGTGCAGCGCCACGCGCTGTGGGCTGAGCAGCGCGCGCCGCCCTAAAAGGTCGGGCACGAAAGCAGATTTTTGCGGGTCCATAATTAGCACACATCCTGAAAGAAAGCACTTTAGGCTTACAGTCTAGCCCTGCACACGTGGAGTCGCAAGCTGTGCAGGGCAGTGCGGAAGAATCTGAATCCAGTAGAGGATTCGGCGGAAGGAAGTTCAACCCGTTTAAGGGCCGAAATAGAAGATGCAGACAACGCATATTTAAGCGCAGCTCATTCACACAACAAATGCTCATGATCGTGACGAATTTCGCTTATTGCACGCTTAGACAAACTAAAAGCAACGCTAACGCTTTGGGTAAACAATAGCAGCAAATCGTTCAATACATTTTGAACGTTTAGGCTATTTAACCAGTGAGGCATTTCACAAACCAAGGAGAACTTACAATGCCTGACCTTTCAACCGCAGAATTTGGCCTGGTGTACAACGCTTTCTCGTTCACCTTCGCGGCCATGTTCGCCACCTTCATCTACCTGGTGCTGTCTCGCAGCCAGGTTGCTCCCAAGTACCGTGGTGCCCTCACCATGTCCGCCCTAGTGGTTGCCATCGCTGGCTACCACTACCTGCGCATCTTCGAGAGCTGGAGCGACGCCTTCGTCCTGACAGAGGGCGTTTACGTCGCCAATCCCGACGCGCTTTTCAACGACGCCTACCGCTACATTGACTGGCTGCTGACCGTGCCGCTGCTGGTGGCTGAGCTGATCGCCGTGCTGGGTCTGCCGCGCAAGGAAGCCGGTTGGATGACCTTCCGCCTTGCTTCCGCCGCTGCCTTAATGGTGATCCTGGGCTATCCGGGGGAAATCGCCGCCGACATGGGCACCCGTGCGCTGTGGGGTTTCCTGTCTACCATCCCCTTCGTGTACATCCTCTACGTGCTCTTCGGACAGCTCGGCAAGGTCATCAACGATCAGCCCGGCGAAGCCAGGGTCCTGCTGCGCAACACGCGCCTGCTGCTCTTCGGGACCTGGGGCTTCTACCCCATCGTCTACCTCATCCCCATGATCTTCGGCGCTGAAGCCCTGGCGACTGCGGGTGTGATCGTCGCGGTCCAGGTGGGCTACAGCATCGCAGACGTAGCGGCCAAGTGTGGTTATGGCATCATGATCTACGCCATTGCCCGTGCCAAGACGGTCGAAGAGGGCGAGTATGACGCCCGCACCGGCCAGATGATCGCCGCGCCTGCTGTCGGCGACTAAGCCAAGCCGCCACACAGAACCGGCTGCACACACTGTCAGCGCGCATCCACACCGGGTGCGCGCTTTCGTTCCGCGTCAGAAAATCAGCGTCAGACCGATGAGCAGCAGCAGCGCCAGCACGCCACGCCGAAACGCCGCCGGACTCACACGGCGCTCCAGGCGGAAGCCCAACAGCATCGCCAGCAGCACACCCGGAAGCCCCACCGCCACATAGCCCAGCACTTCACCCGTCACGCGCCCGGTCAGTGTGTGCCCGATAATCACCGCCACCGAGCTGACCAAGAACACGCTCTGCAAATTGCCCTTGAATTCCGCCGGGGGCCACCCTTGGTTCGTGCCGTAGATGACGTGCGGCGGGCCGCCGGTATTGTAGGCACCGCTGAGCGTGCCCGCAATCAAACCGAAGCCGTAGCCCCAGCGCGGGTCCTCAATGCGCCTGAGCTGTGGCGCGAACAAGCTGTACAGCGCGTAGCCGATGACCACAACGCCCAAGATGAAGCGCATCACGTGCTCCGGCACCAGGCCCGCACCGATGATCCCCACCGGCACGCCCACGACGTGTGCTGCGATCAAGCGCCACATGGCACTGAAGCGAAAGGCCGCCCGGTGCCGTATGATGAGGATCGTCTCGGCAACCACAGCCAACAGCGCGAAGACCGGCGCGGCCACGGTCAACGACAAGAGCTGCACCAACAGCGGCATGGCGATCAAGGCTGAGCCAAACCCGGCCAAGGCCTGCACCGTCAGCGCAGCGCTGATGATGAGGAAAATGCTCAGTTCTGTGGGCAATGGCGTTCCTTACTTGCTGTGCATGGCGGCGGTGCTGCACTTAGGGCAGCAGCAGCGACACGCCGATCAGGATCAATAAGACGTACACCCCCTGCTTAAAAGCCGCTGGCGTGACGAAGCGTTCCGCGTAGAAGCCCAAGGCCAAGCCGATAAGCACCGCCGGGGCCGCCACAGCGAAATAGCGCAGCACATCCCCAGTCATGCCACCGCTGAGCGTATGGCTAAAAAGCAGCATCAGCGTGGAAGCAAGGTAAGCCACCTGGAGGTTGCCTTTGAACTCTTCCGGGTCCCAGTCCTGGCTGGTACCGTAGATGACGTAGGGCGGGCCGCCAGTGTTGTACGCACCGCTCAGCAGCCCCGACGCCACACCGAAGCCATAGGCCCAGCGTCGATCCGATAAGCGCATCGGGCGCAGCGCCAGCAGACCATAAAGCGCGTAGCCGATGACGATCAAGCCGAGCAGACTGGTCGTCAGGCGTTCAGGCAGCAGGTCGGCCAACAGCATCCCCGCCGGGATCGCCACCAGCGTCGCCGCCACCAAGCGCCACACGGCGTCCAGGTGAAAATGCTGGCGGTAGCGCGCGATCATAAAGACCTTTGTCAGCAGGCCCACCAGCACGAACATCGGCGCGGCCACACCCAGTCCCAGCGTGCGCACCAGCAGCGGCATCGCCACCAGCGCCGACCCAAACCCGGCCAGCGCCTGCACCACAATGGCAAACAGCACGATCAGGAACACACTGAACTCAGACATAAGACCTCGTCAATTATTGGCCGCCGCTCAATAAATCACCTTATCCCATATTGTACGTAGAATGGCGGCCCGGCATAGGTCCATAGGCTTAAGATGCGGTGCTAGTCACCTAGCGTGACAATAACCATGAACGCCCCTACGTTGTCTTCAGGCCCCACACGATCGTTGATGCTGAAGTGCAGCACACCGTCTTGCTCGGCAGTAATCACCGTCTGCGCCGTGACCTGGAACGGCTCACCGTCCATACCGATGCGGGCAATCGGCACCCCAATCAACGTCCCTGGCACCACCCCCTCGTCCAACGGGCCAAGAGCCGTCAAGCCCTCGATACCCATGCGCATGTCATCGCAGGTGAGGCCGGTGTCTTGCAGCGCTTCGGGGGTGCAGCCGTCAAACAGGTTGATCTGCCCAGATGCGCTCAGGGTGTAGCTGCGCCCGGCCTCGACGACAATATCACTTTCAATCCAGCCCTCCGTGCCAGCACGCGGGTCGATCATGAAGGGCACCGGCACCGAGACAGGCAGCAGCGACACCGGCGCAGCGCGAATGTCGTCATTGCGCATCGGGGCCGGATCGGCAGGGGCCTGCCCCGGCTCGGTGATGACGATCTCGCCCTGCGCCGCAACCTTGGTCACCCCCGCAGACGTGACGCGCGCCTCGCCTTCCAGCGTGCTGACCCACAGCTTGCCGTCGGCCATGTCCATCATGCCACCGTCAGCGTCCATATCGCTCATATCAGTAGGAAAGTCCAGGCGGACGGTGCTGCTCATCTCGACCTCAATGCCGTTCACCAGAAAATTGACCGTGGTGCCTTCAGGGGACTGCACCAGTACGCCATCGCGCGGGGCCGCGCGGCACTGCGGTTCGCCAATGCCAGTCGTCAGCGTGAAGGCCTGCATCGGCGCGCCGAAATCGTCCGCTGCCATTTCATCCACGCTCAGTGCTGCATCCCCGTAGACCACAAACACCACGTTCTGCCCCGGCAGCGTGTCCGGCAAATTCGCTTGCAGCGCCATTAAAGCCACGCCCCACACGCCCGCCTCCAGGTCCATAGCAGCCGTCCGCAGCGCCGACAGCGCCGCCACGTCCACCAGATCGCCGGACGCGCTGAAGTCGGTCAAAGGCAGCGATTCCAGGTCATCAGCTTGCAGCATGTTGTGGCCGTAGCACACTTGATTGCGCCCCACCGTCATGCAGCTCTCCTCGGCAGCAGTCAGAGCCTGCTCCACCAAGGCCGGGCATTCATCGGCACCGCCGACCGGCGGCTGTGCCGCAACCCCCGACACACTCAACAACAAAAACAGGGCGATACCGTTCATTACGCGACGCATGGTCATGGCTCAACTCCTTTGCATCTCTTTGGGTCTACTTTGATCTACTGGGTCACATCGTCGGTGAGTGATGCGCCGGTTTGCGCCCTTTACAAGCCTTTGCGCTTCAGTCCAGGACCGGCCCCCAGCGCAGCGCGGCCGCGCTCCAGGTGTAGCCCACGCCCGCGCCCGCCAACACGATCAGGTCGCCGTCCTGGATCTTGCCCTGTGCCAGCCCCAACTGAATCGTCAGCACCTGGTCCACGCTTTGGATATGACCGTAGTCCTCCAGGTAGACCGACTGGTCTTCCGTGAGGCCGACCGCTTCCAGGATTTGCCGGTAGAAGGAGCGCTTCATGTGCGTGATCCCCAGAAACTGCACCGCGTCCAGCGACTCGCCGCTGCGCTCGACCGCTTCACGGATCACGCGCACGAAGTTATCCAGCGAGGACAGGCCCAGGCGATCGGCCATGAACTGCGGGTCTACCACGTCCAAGCGCCCGCGCACGTCGCCGACCACCAGCGGCTCGCCTTCCGGCACAGCATCGTCGGTCATAATCACCGTCTCAGACAACGCGCCGTCAGTCAGCGCGGACATACCCAGTACCAAGTTGCGATCCGCGCCGCGCTGCAAGACCATCGCGCCACCGCCCGCACCAAAGTTGAACATAAAGCGGGTGCGCTCGTTGCGCAGGTTCACCAAGTCGTTTTCACGGCTGGCGGCGGCCAACAGCACCGTATCTACGCTCGGATCACCCAGCATCAAGCCGCGCGCCGTGCTCATGGCAATAGGCGCACCGGCACACAGCGCGTAGACCTCAAAGCCGTAGGCGTTGACCGCGCCCACTGCCTGTTGAATCTTGCCCGCCGCGTTCCACACAACGTGGTCCTTGTATTCGCTGCCGTGCGAAATCACGACCTTGATACGCGCCGGGTCCACGCCGGAGTCAGCGATGGCGGCCTGAGCTGCGTTGATTGCCATAGCGCTAATGCTGTCGGCGTCTTTGGCGACGTGGCGCTGACGAATCCCCATCTTCGTTTCGAGGATGTCCGCCGGGATGCCGGTCAGCGGCGCGACGTCAGCGGCGGTCTCAATGGCCTGTGGGAAGTGCGTGCCAATGCCGACGATTCCGACACGGCTGGCGGGGTCAGTGTAAAGCGTGGCTGTCATAATGATGAACCCTCTTTCGCTCAAAGTTACTCATTTCATGCGCGCATTGTAACACCGCGGCGCGGCATGTGCACAAAGCATAAACGTGCAAAGCCCCCCGCTGCCGATTCAGCGGAGGGCGGAAGTGAGGGAAGGAACCCTACAACTGGGTTTGTGTCGTCTAGCTGCTGCGGGTCGCCAGCGCGTAGAAGCTGGTCAGCACGATGCCGAAAAAGATATGCCCGATCAGGCTCATCACCTGCGGGTCACCCACTTGAAGCACCATCTCGCCCATGCCCATGATGATGGGCATGATAACCAGCGCACCCAGCACCCACCAGATCACGCCGTACACAATGCCGATGACGGCGGCGGCGGTCAAGCCCTGGGGCAGGCGCGGCGCAATAAAGCCGTAAGCCGCACCGATCACGGCGCTGATGAGCATGTGCAGCACGAAACCGATCAAGGGGCTTTCCGAACCGATCATGCTGGCGACCATGGGCAGCATCCCCATGGCAGCCATCTGCACGCCGAAAACCGAACCGCCCACCAAACCGGACACTGTGCCAACCGTGATGCTGTTCATTGCTGAAGTGCTAAAAAACCCTTTAGCCTGTGCGTTTTCAATCGTGGTAGCCATTATTCCGTATCTCCCTTTGGTTTGTGCTGCTATGCGATAGGTACTGCGCTGTCAATGGTTATCGGGGCGGGCTTAGCCGCCCCGGTTGAACCTCATACCGTGTCCTGCGCTACTCCAGGCCGTAGACCGTCGTGTCCGGGTGGAAGGCGGCCCAGGCGAACCAGAAGTGCGGCGCAGCGATCACTTGGTCAAGCTGACTGCCGACCAGTTCACCATCCAACGCTTCGCCGAACACATTCCAGGTGCTGCCGGTCTGGTCGTCCTGGAACTGGCCCTCATCAGTCAAGCTGAAGCTCAGCACTTCACCATCGAGGGTGCGTTCAAAGAGCACCGCCACACCGACGTCCCGTGATTGATCGATCTGCCCGGCATCCAAGGCGCTGACCGCCCCAGCCTGCCAGAACACGACCAACTCGCGCCCAGCTACCGTGTCATTAACTACTTGCACTTCACTGAGCGCGCTGAAGGAATAGGCCACAAAGGTCTCGTCCTCAGCCAGCTCCAGGCCCAGCACGCGCTCCAGGGCAGGCAGACGTTCGTCCAGCTCTCCACTGAACAGGAAGGGCTGGCGTAAGCTGTCATAGCCCGTGTAAGGATTGCGGCCATAGCTGCGAGTGAAGCCGGTCTCACGGGTGAGCACCGCACCGTCCGGATACTGTTCCTCAAAGAGCGCCAGGCTCAGCAATTGTGATGACAGCGGCGTCATGCGGGTGCCGGTGAACGCGCCCACGATGCCTTCACCGGTGAGCTGCTGCCAGAAGCTCTGCGTCACGTCGTCCCACATCACCAGGTCACTGTTGCGCAGCAACCCACTGACGCCCATACGCAGAGTCTGGCCGTCCACGCGGCGGTCGAAGACAATGGCACTGTTACACAGTGGGCAGAAGGTCACGGCCACGGGCACATCACCGAAGACGTCGTTGACGATCTCATGCCAGGTCAGCACCGCCAAAGGATAGGCGCGAGCGTCCCCGTCGATCTCCACAACCACCACCGGCGACTCGTCGCTCAGCCACTCACGGGCGGCACTGATGTCCTCAAACTGTGGGTTGTCAATCGGCGGGATGCCGTCCGGCGGGGGGCCGCCGCTGCGCAGCTCATCAAAGGAGACGCTGCGGGTGCAGAAGTCGGTCAAGTTCCAGAAGCTGGTGTTAAAACTCGGCTGGCTGGCGTCCAGCGGGTCTTCACAGTCCACCTGCGCCCGCGTGATGTTCGGGCCGACCAAAGCCGCAAGCAGCATCAAGGCGATCGCAGCGGCAGACATCAGCAGGGGCAGCAGTTGCGTCAAACGAAAACTTTGGGGCACTAGCGTTCTCCATCAGTCGTATGCCTTGCAGATGCTCCTACTTTACGCGCAAAGGCACACGCATGGACAAAAGAGTCGCCCCCCAAACGCCAGGCATTCAGCGAATCGCTGCGCACGAACCCATATGCTGGGTTAAGATGAGATCAGCACCCGTCGATCGCTGCAAACCAGCGAACCAGCCCAAAGGACATGCCGTGACCGCAACGACCATTGGCGTAGGCCTCAGCAACCACAGAGACGCCGCCGCCAGCGGCAGCGATGCCGCCCGTGCTGCCCTCGACCGCCTGCGCGGGCGCGCTGCCCAGACACCCCGTCCAGACCTAGCCCTGCTCTTGACCTCGCACCCGGACCCGGCACAGGTCCTGAAGGCAGTCAATGCTATACTGGACGATGTACCGCTGGTGGGCGCGACATCCGCCGGGGAATACAGCCACGAAGGCACGACCGAGGGCGGTGTCGGCGTGATGCTGATCCACAGCGAAACCATGCGCCTGCACCCGATCGCCCATCAACGCGGCTGGTTCGGGCGGGGGCGCATGTTAGGCGACCTGCACGGACTCAGCGAGGCGGGTCTGGGCGGTCGCTTCAACAACCGCGCGCTGGTGCTCTTCCCTGAAGACCGCAGCGCCAACCTAGACCGTGTGGTCGATCAAGCCATGACCGACACCGCCATGATGTACGCTATCCTGGGCGGCGCGGGTCCCAGCATTGAAGCGCCGCCGACACGCCCACCAGCCATCTTTTACATGAACCGCGTGCTCAAAGCCGGTTTCAGCGGTGCGGAACTCCTCAGCCAACAAGCGCTGGGCATGGCCTTAGCCAACGGTTGGACGCCGGTCAGCGGGCCGTACCGCGTCACCTACAGCGCCGACCGCCGCCTGCACACCCTAGATGGCCGTCCAGCACGCGAAGTCTATGAGGACTTCTTCGACATGCAGGGCCTGCCCCCCGACCAACTCGACGCACTGCTGCTGCACTACCCGGTCGGCATCTGCGGCAGCGGGGACTGCAAAGTGAGCATCGCGCCCGCCTTCGACCGCCACGGTGCCCTGATCATGAGCACGCCGCCGCCGACCAACAGCTTAGTGCACATCCTCAGCACTGGCCCCGACGCCATGCTGACCGCCGTCAACCGCGCCCTCGATCAAGCACTAGCGATGCTGCCCACGCGCAGCCCGGAACCCCAGGGCAACAGCGTCGGTGCTCTGTTCATCGACTGCATGTCTAACGCGATGGTGCTCAACAGCAGCGACTATGCGCGTCAACAACAGGCCGTCCGTGATAAACTAGGCGACCTGCCCTTCCTCGGCTTTCGCAGCCATGGGGTACTGGCCCGGCTGCACGGGCAGACTGCCGGGCTGTACGAGTGCACTGTGGGTGCCTGCCTGCTGCCCGCCTGAAAGGACCGTCCGTCATGACACCCGGCTTCAAGATCGTTGACTTTGACGCCAGCCCCAGCGCTTACGTGATGATGACGGCGCTCATCATGCGCAGCGGCGGCGCAGCAATCAGCCAGCGCCAACTCCAGGACAACGACGCGCGTCACCATGAGCAAGGCCTGGCATTGCATCGCGTGTTGGCTCAGCGCGATTCACGCACGCTCAGCAGCGTGGGCACGGCGGCCCTGCACCAACAGCCTCACGACGCCAACCCGCAGCGTTATGTGCTCAGCGTGTGCGTGCTGCCAGACCTACGGCGACAGGGCATAGGGTCGGCGCTGCTGGCCGCCCTGACGCCGCGCGTGCCGCCCAACAGCACCCTGCTGTGCAGCGTCCACAGCAATGACGCCGCAGCCGTCGGCTTTCTGGAGCGGCACGGCTTTCCTGTCACACTGCGCGCCCTAGCACAGCACTTAGACCTATCAACCGCAAACCTCCAGCACGGCACAGGGCACATCGCGCGCGTGCAGGCAGCGGGCATCGACCTGTTGAACCGAGCCGACTTCGCCGATGACCCCGCACGCGACCCCAAACTCTACGCGCTGGAAACCGCCCTCGCGCGGGAGCTGCCGCCGGAAGCGCAGGAACGCACACCGTCCTTTGACGCCTGGCGCGCGCGCTATGACCGGCTGCATGGACAC
>CAYWGJ010000017.1:0-31705 GCA_964457835.1 uncultured Anaerolineaceae bacterium | reverse complement strand
AGGCTGTGATCTGCGCCCGCCACGTGGCCAGCCTGCCCGATGCGTCTGGCTCAGCGCGGGGCAGCTCGCTGTGCAGCGCCTCAACCAGTGCGTCGGCGTCATCGCCCAGGGCCAGCCAGCGGATGCCACGCGCTGACGCGGCCAGCAGCACGACGCCTAAGGTACTGTTGGCGGTGGCGTAATGGATCATGTGCATGAGGCTTCAGCCTTCGGTGGGCGGCGGCATCGGGCGCTCGCCGCGCTGGAAGTACCAGGCGATGACCATCACGGCCAGGGCAAACAGCACGCCGATGGCCGTGCCGAAGATAATGCCTTGCAGCGGTGCGACGCTGCTGCGTGCTATCATGCTGAGCGTCATGGTGATGGCGCTGGCGAAAACCCCGGCGGCAGCGATGCGCCCCGGTGCGGCCCAGCCCCGGCGCAGCCCTAGGTACATCATCACCAGCACCAGGGCAAAGGCGGCAAAAAAGAGCAGTGCGAGCGGTTCCATACGATCCCCTTTGGTTGCTGTTCGGATACCCTTCCATTATAAGGCAAAGCCGCCGCCGGGTTGTCATGGCGCTGTACAGGCTGCACAGTGAGTCCTATACTGGGCTGGTTGACGAGGGACTCATCACAGGATAGGAGCGCGCGTTATGGCCGCCTTCATCGTATTTATGCTATTCGGGGGGATGCTGTTGGGTGGGGGCGCGATGCTCTCTCCTGCTTGGCCCACGCAGAACCCGCGCATCGGCTTGGCTGGGACGCTGGCGTTGGCACTGGTGGCGGGCGGTGCGGTCTTTTGGGCTATGACCTTCGGCTGGGACCCGCTGGTGGTCGATTACATCCTGTTTGCGCTGGTGACGAGCGTCTTCTTGGGCGGCGGCTTGTCCTTTGGGCAGGCCCGCGCCGAAGCCCGCGGCGAGACGCTCAGTGACGCAGATCAGGGCTGGACTGGCGCGGAAGACCTGCTGCTGTTTGCAGGGGCGGCGCTGCTCTTCGTCAGCGTGACGCTGCTGTACCCCGGCCCACCTGGACCCGTCGCGGAACAACAGGGCTTCATGGCGCTGGCAGCCAAGCTGGGTGGCAGCTTCGACACATTGGCCCCCTTTTACCCCGACGAGCGCTTTGCTCATCCGCCCGCCTTCAACGCGATTTCGGCCTACTTCAGCCGCCAGATGAACCAGCCCGTGCCGCTCATTCAGTTCGGCCTGACGGCGCTGATGGCCCTGCTGCTGACCTGGCTGATCTACGATTTTGGCTCAGAAGTGCGTGACAAGCGCCTGGGGCGCGGCATGGCGGGCGCGCTGTTGATCGGCACCGGCTTGGTCAGCGCGCTGCTGGCGGGCAGTTTCTCGGCGGTGATGGGGGTGCTTTTTACCATGACGCTGATCGTCTACGCGCTGCGTTATCGCCTGCACGCCTGGCCGGGCGATGCCATCGGCGCGGGCTTGATGCTGGGGGCGGTGCTGATTGCGCACACGGTGCTCTTCTTTGAGGTGCTGCTGGTTTACGGCATCTTGTTAGCGCTGAGCATCGGGCGGCTGAGCGGGCGTCAGTGGCTGGTTATGGGCCTGGGCGTGCCCCTGATCGCGGCGGTGGCGACGGGGCCGTATTGGCTCAGTGTGGGCCTGGAACAGATCATGGAAAGCTCGCGCACCCTCAGTGCGACCGCCCCTCCCCTTGACTTGATCGCCTATCACGGCCTGCTGATCTTCCCGCTGGCGGCGGTCGGGCTGTACGCTGGGCTGCGCGTCTATGAGGGCGTGGTCCGTGAGGTGATGGCGTTGGCAGCGACCTGGCTGCTGTTGATCGCGGCACTGGCGCTGTTGGGTGTCTACCCGGTCAGCCCCATTTCGCTGACGCTGCCGCTGGCACTGTTGGGCGGGCCTGGCCTGCTGTGGCTGTGGGAGACAGCGGCTCCGCTGTTGGCCGCGCGCTTCCCGGTGATGCCGGGTGAGAACGTACTCAGCCGTCGTGCCCTGCCCATCGCTGCTGCACTGACGGTGGTGCTGGTGGCTGGGCTGGCCGCCGCGCTGACGCTGCGCTTCCCGCAGGCCGACCTGGACCGCGACGAGCTGGCCGCTATGGACTGGCTGCGCGTCTACACGGCGCGCGATGCCGTAGTCGTGGTCGAGGGCGAAATGCGGCGCGTGCAGCTCTTCGGCGAACGGGAGGCCATCACTGGCGGCCATGCCGGCTACCTGTACATCGCACCCGGCATGGCCTCACCCGCCGATGACGCGCTGCCCTTGGTCTTCGAGTCGGGAGCGGCGCGGGTATATGACTTGCAGCCGGACCCGGCAGAAGAGTCCGAGGCGGCGGCTCAGACGGATGGGTCCTAGGGACGCTCTCATCAAGCCTTCTCTGGTTCGTCCCGGTTCACGCTGATACACTGGCGTAAAGTGGGCGATAAACAAAGGAACCACCCATGTCTGATGCAAACACGCGCGGTTCAGGTCTGCTGTTCATCTTGGTGGGACCAGGCGGCGTGGGCAAGAATGCCATGATGCAGGGCGTGCTGGGCACCCTGCCGAACCTGCGCCAGCTTCCGACCGCGACTACGCGCGCACCCCGCCCAGGGGAGACCCACGGCAAAGAACGCTTCTTTGTCACCATGGATCAGTTCACGCAGATGATCGCCGATGGGCAGCTCATCGAGCATGAAGAGGTGCACCCCGGCAAGTTCTACGGCGTGCCGCGCCAACCAGTGGAGGCCGCCATTGCCGCCGGAGAGGACCTGGTAGCTGACGTCGAGATGTCCGGCGCGCAGAAAGTCTACGATGCCTACCCCGAAAACACCGTGTTGATTTTTGTCGCGCCGCCCTCGCGCGAAACCCTGGAAGCCCGGATGCGCGCCCGCGGTGAGGCTGAAGCGGGCATCCAGGACCGCATGAACCGCTACGAGCGCGAGATGGCCTTCCAGCCGCAGACACACCACCTCATCATCAACGACGAACTGCAAAGCGCTACCGATGCCCTGCGCGACTACATCCGCAGCCGCCAAGCGGATTGTCAAGCGCTGCCCCGCCCGCAGGCCCGCCCGCCGCTGCGCCGCCAACCGCTCAGCCGCTCGGAGGCGTGACGCTATGGCCCTGACGCCGATTACTGAGATGCACCGCCGCGCTGAGGCCGCCCTGGCCCCTGACGGAATTCCGCTGCACTACGGCGACATCCCCGGTGAATATCGGGCCGCTTTGGAGTCGGCAGTGCTGCTGGATCGCTCTCACGAGGGCCGCTTGCGCTTAACCGGACGTGACCGCGCCGCCCTGCTGCACCGTATGTCCACCAATGACCTGGAACGCCTGGCCCCGGACGAAGGCCGCGCGACCCTCTTCACCACCGCTAACGCGCGCATTATCGACCGCATCGAGGCCTACAACGAGGGCGAATCACTGCTGCTGCTGGCCGGTCCAGGCCGGGCGGAGCCGCTGCGTGCCCTACTCCAGCGCAACATCTTCTTCAATGACGACGCCGCGCTGACCTCGCTCAACGATGCGACGGCGGCTTTTGCGCTGCACGGCCCCCACGCCGACGCCATCGCGGACGCGCTGCACCCTGGCGCGAGTCAGCTTGCGGAGCTGCACCGTCTCAGCGCGCAGATCGCCGACACGCCGATCATGATGGCGCGGCGCAAACCCTACTTCGGCGGGCACTGGGCGCTGATCGTCCCGGCAGATGACGCGGCGGCGGTCTGGCAGGCTGTGCTGCGTACCGGTGCCGCGCAGGGCCTGCGTGCATCTGGCGGGCTGACCTACAATACGCTGCGCATCCGTGCCGGTATCCCCGGCACCGGGCGCGAGCTGAGCGGCGATTACATCCCGCTGGAAGTGGGCCTGTGGGACGAGGTGAGCTTTACGAAGGGCTGCTACACCGGCCAGGAGATCATCGCTCGCATGGAGAGTCGGAATCGCCTGGCGAAGACCCTGGTCCGTCTGGAACTGAGCACCTACGCTGACAGCCCCGCCCCGCTCTACCTGGCAGGCCGCCCCGCCGGGACGCTCAGCAGCAGCGTCACCGACCCGGACGGCGTGGTGTGGGCGATGGGCGTAGTCAAGACTGCGCAGGCTGCCATCGGAACGCGGCTGCACGTTGGCGCGGCGGACGGCCCCGTGACGGCTGCGGTGGGGCAGCGGCTGGGCGTGCAGCCGGCGGGTGTCCAGGCTGAGGATTCTTAGCGCCGGGTCGTGTCCGGTCAATTTTCGGAAAATCTTCACACTTTTCGTTCAGAATGTCGGTTAAACTAAGGTTTGAACGGCGTGGGAGAGACGTCACCCCCACGCCGCTGTGCATTGATCGAAAAGAGAGCCATCATGAGCGAAGACGCTACTCACATTGCACGACCTTCTGCCAAGCGCCCGCCCACTGGTCTGCAAGCCTGGCAAGCCACGCTGGGTTACATGCGCACCCGCCACAGCCCCGACGCCGTGCTTAACCTGAGAGCCTATTCTTACGAAGCGCGGGTGCTCTGGTCTGCCTCTGTGAGTTGGGGCCACAAAGAAGAACGGATCACCGACCTGCCTTCGCTTTCTGAGGCGCTGCGGGCACTGTGGGCGGAAGTCAGCCGTAATCACCGCATCTTTGAGTCGCTGGAAGACGCCATCCGCAGCCCGCAAAACTACAACGACGCCGAATGGCTGGACCTTGCCACGCAGGAGTCGCTTCAGCGCCTGGTGTGGGTCACGCAGTCGGCTTTCCCCGGCGACTGGCATCTGGTGATGATGTATCAGCCGGTGGAAACGCCCGACGCGCGCGTGCAGGCGCGCCTGCTGGCACAGAATAACCGCGTCGTCGTTGGCGGGCGTGGGCCATCACTGCTGGACGCCTGCCGCACGCTGTTTCGCAACGCCACGCCCTATTTTGCTGGGGGGGCGGGTGGCTCCAGTATAGGCGACGACGCGCGACGCTGAGCATCACGCGCTTGTGGTATACTGAAGGCATCATTAGGGCATGACTTCAGCGACACATACGGGAGGGCGCAGCGATGAAAGCGGCGAAGAGCTTCTTGATGACCTTCGGCATTTTGGCGGGCACTGTGGTGGTTGGCGGTATTGTCTTGGTCGTCACGCGGCCACGGCCCACCGTTGTCGGTATGATTCCGCCTGCGCCCACAGCCACCCCACAGCCTACCCCTACACCCGGTCCACTGAGCGTTTACGTGACGGGCGCAGTCGCGCAGCCCAACACGACTGTCACCCTGCCGCCGGGCAGCCGCGTTGAGGACGCCATCAGCGCCGCTGGGGGCAGCACTGACTCCGCCGACTTGACGCGCGTCAACCTGGCGGACCCGCTGCGCGACGGTGCACAGGTGCACGTCCCTGCTTTGGCACAGCCAGCCGCCCCGGAGCTGGCAACGCCCAGCGGCCCGCTGCCCATCAACAGCGCCAGCTTTGATGAGCTGGAGGCGCTGCCGCGCGTCGGTCCAGTGTTGGCACAGCGCATCATTGAGCACCGTGAGGCCAATGGCCCCTTCCGTGAGCTGGCTGACCTGGACGCGGTGAGCGGCATCGGTCCTTCGCTGCTGGAAACGCTGGCCGAACTCATCACCTTTGACTGATAGGCTATTGCATCCAGCCTAAAATGTCCAACAGCATCAGCGTGGGCATCAGTAGATAAGCCGCTGGCATCAGCCAACGCAGTGCGCCGCCGCGTGCCGGGTGCAGTGCCTTTTGCAGCCATTGCCCCAGCACGTACACGGCGTAAGTCATGGCGATGACCTGGAGCATGAACAGGGGCAGCAGCAGCACCGCACGGTCTGCGCCGAAGTACGCCAGGCCGAAGCTGAAGAAGCAGGCGATGCCCAAGAGCGTCACCTCACCCAGCACCGGGTACCAGCGTGACAGCCGCGCCAGCCCGATGATGCCCAGCAGCACGCCCATCAGCGTGAACTGTGCGGCTAAGAGGCGGAAGAGGTCCAGCCAGCGCAGCGGCTCTTGCCAGCCAGCAGCCACTAGGTAGGGCACGGCCCGTCCGGAGGTATGCAGCGCCAGCGCGTCCGCTGACCACCAGCGCGCCACCACGTATTGATCCACGATTCCGTACAGGCCCACCAACAGCACCGCGCCCAGCGTCGCCCAGTACCACCAGGGCAGGCGCGTCTTGGCCTGTGAGAGACCCAGCGCCACCGACGGCACAAAGAGAGCGAAGAGCGGGTCATTGATGACGCCGATCACCAGCAGGCCCAGCATCCCGGCGCGGTACTGGGCCTTGAGCTGAGCGGGCGGCGGGCCGTCCGGGCGGGGATTGGTTTCCAGTACGGCAGTGAAGAGCAGGTAGATCAGCCAGGCGCTGCCCATGACGGTGACGCGCAGGCTGCGGGCTTCGCCGATTTGCGTGATGAAGAGCGCCGCCACCACACCCAGGGCGACCGCGCCGACGACGTAAGGCCGCCGACTGAGGGCCACCAGCACGATCACGACGACCGCCGCCAGCACCAGGGTCAACGCCAGCGTATCCGGGAAGCGGCCCGGCGCGCCGCCGGTCTGGGACCAGAAGGCCGGGCTGAAGGCCAGGATCAGCCCACCGATCAGCGCCAGTGCCCCGTCCAGACGGCGCAGCGTCAAGCTGATGGCGGCTACAGCCAGCGCCATGCCGGTGGCGCGGATTACCGGCGTATTGCCCAGCGCGATGAAGGCTGCCCAGGCGATCAAGGCGGCGCTGATGCCGGGCCAATACGCTGCCCAAGCGACGGCCAGTACATCCCGTTGCGCCAAGCGTGGCAGCGCGATCAGCGGCTGCGGATGTTGTTGCTCGTTCATGGGCTTGGGTCCTGGGGGGCAGCCGCAAATGTGCCTACGCCGACAGTCTGCTCACCTGCGCCGCGCTCTTCCTTGAGTTCAAAGTAGCGGTCCATGACGTCCATCACGACGGGCAGCGCGTTGCCGGACCCCTCAGCGCCATTGTAGATCATGGCGATCACCAGGATTTCCGGGTCTTCGTAGGGGGCATAGGCGGTGAACCAGGCGTGTGCGGGCCAGTTGCCCTGCTCGCACAGGTTCTTTGCCAGTGCGATGTCGTCGCAGTATTCGGCAGTGCCGGTCTTACCGGCGATGGTGGCGTAGTCGCGGGCGGCGGATTGCGCGGTACCGGTGATGACTGTCTCACGCATCCCGCGCCGCACGATTTGCAGGCTCTCGTCGCTGAGGAAGGCGGGCACGTAGTTGATGTCGAATCGCAGCGGGTCACACACGCGCGAGAAGCCCCAACTGTAGCCCTCCGGGACGTGGACCTGGTAGGGCCGCATGTCGTCCACCAGTGGGGCCAGCGCGACATCGGCCTCAGCGCGGTAGGTGTCTGGGTCGCAGCGTACTTGGCTGTAGTAAGGGCTGGACGGCTCACAGGTGCAGGCCAGGCTGCTGCTGCCCTTCATTATCATGTCCTCCAACAGCCACAGCGTCAGGGTGCCGTCGGGGTTGGGGTCGGCGAGGTTGAGGGTGCGCGCCACAATCGGCTCGAAGGGCTGCACGACCGTTCCGGCTTCGTCCAGCACTTCGCGCACCAGGGTTGGCTGATACAGCGTACCCGCCACGATGCCCTGTACCGAGGTGATGAGCTGAAGCGGCGTTACGGTCAGGTAGCCTTGACCGAAGGCGGCGTTGTAGGTATCGCCCGTGGACCAGTTCTCGCCGTAGACGCGGCGTTTCCAGCCGGGGTCGGGCATCCGGCCCGCGATTTCGCCGGGGAGCTGCACACCGGTCTCGGAGCCGATGCCCAACGCGGTGGCGTAGCGGTTCAGGTCGGTGATGCCCAGCCCCCCCTGCCGCAGCGCTAGCTCACTGACTGCCGGGTTGCCACCGCCCACTTGATAGAAATACACATTGCAAGAATTGGCAATGGCTCCTACCATATCCAAGGAGCCGTGGCCTTCGCGGTTCCAGCACACGAAGCGCTGTGCCCGCGCCGGGTCATTGGGGGCATAGCGGTTCTCGACGATCAGGTCGCCGCCGTCGAATAGGCGTTGGGTGGGCGCGATCACGGCTTCTTCCATGGCCGCTGCCGCCGTAATCAGCTTCCAGCCGGAGCCAGGCGGGTACAGCGAGCCGACCGCGTGGTTCACCAGCGGCGTCAGTGGATCGTTGAGCACTTCCAGGTAATACTCCCCGTCGATGGCACGAGCAAAGCGGCTGTTGTCATAGCTGGGGTAGCTGACCATCGCCAGCACTTCGCCCGTCAGCGGGTCCAGGGCGACGACCACACCGGTCTGGGTCTCAAAGCGGCCTGGGTCCAGGCTCTTCTGCGCTTCGCTGTTGATGATGGCGATGCGCGCTTGCAGGGCTTCGACGGCGGCCGCTTGCAGGGCCAGGTCAATGGTCAGGCGCGCGTTGCTGCCTGCTTCCGGCGGCGTCACAGCTAAGCGGCGGATTTCCTCGCCGGCCACGTCCACCTCGCGCAAGATGCTGCCGCGTTCGCCGCTGAGCTGGTTCTCTAGATAGGCCTCGATGCCGTCGTAGCCCACACGGTCGAAGGCGGGGTTGTAGCCCAGCTCGCGCAGGCGTTCGGCTTCGTCCGGGCCGATGGGTCCCATGTAGCCGACGATGTGCGCGGTGAGGTCGCCGCTGGGGTATTCGCGCACGGACACGGTGTTGATGTCCACGCCGGGCAGGGTGTAGCGCTCGCCCAGGATGCGCATCGCAGCGCGGCGGTCGATGTCAGCGGCGACGGCCACCGGCACAAAGGGGGCCACGCCCTCGCCTTCGTTGACGATGCGCTCAATGCTGCGCACCGGGAAGCCGAAGTCGTTGATCGTCTCCGTCGCGATGGTCGGCGGTACGTCCACCAGGGCTGAAATGCGGTTGTAGATGGCGTAGCGGGCGCTGGTGGTGGCGGGCAGCTCCGCTGGGATAATCTCAACGATGTAGGCCGGGGCGTTCTTCGCCAGCAGTACATCGTTGCGGTCGTAGATCACGCCTCGGTTGGAGGCAATCGGCAGCTCCTTGAGGCGGTTCTCGTTGGCCTGCTCCACGCGGAAGTCGTATTGCAGGATTTGCAGGTCATACATGCGGATGGCGAAGAGCGCGAACACGGCTACGACGATGCCTTGGATAAAGGTCAGCCGCCAGCCTTGGAACGGGTGAAGCCCACGCACATGGCCCTCCTTGATCGATTGAACGTACAGATAGCCTTACTCAATCAGCCCGAAGCGGCGCTGCACACGACGCAGCAGCCCGTACACCGGGGCGATCAGCAGCAGATTATAAACCAGGGTGGGCAGGACAACAGTCCCGAAGTCGCGGCCCCAGGTCGGATCAAAGCCGTTGTCGCTGGGCAGTAGGCCGCCCAGCACGTAGAAATCCAGCAGGATCAGCACCAGCATCTCCTGGAAGATGGTGCCTGTCGCCGTCAGGCCGATGAGCCACAGCGCGCCGACCCGGTAGAGCTGCGTTCCCAGGCCGCTGACGACGAACACCAACACCAGCAGGCCCAGCGCCGAGGTCCCCACCGGCAGCAGGCTTAGCAGGTCCAGCAGCAGGCCGCCCGCCAGTGCCCAGATGATGCCGCTGCGCAGGTTGGTATTGAGCGACCAGGCCAGCACCATCAGGAAGACCAGGTTCGGCCCGCCGTCCACAGGCAAGAAAAGCGCGCTGAGGCTGGCCTGGATGACCACCGCCAGCCCCAGCAGCAGAATGGCTAGGGTCGTCGCCATTGTAGATCGTCAGCCGACCCGCTCAGCCGCGTGCAGGCATGGTGAATTCACGGAAGCTGCGCGGCCCCCACAGCCCCTCAATCAGCTTGTCGAACTCGTCCAACAGCACCCAGGCATCTTGAGGTTGGCGGCGCGCCGCGGTGCTCAGCAGGCGGTTGAAGTAGCGGCGCAGCGGGGCATCCAGTTCGCGCTCACCTGCCTCGGCCAGCGGGTCCGCGCCCAAGACGTAGAGCATCGTGCGCGCCGCCATGAAGAGGTCCAAGCCGCTGACGGGTGGCGCGCGGTCGAAGACTTCCTGCGGGTACCAGTCTTCATAGGTGGCGCTGATGGCCTTGATGTGGCTGCCTGTGCGTTGGGCGTCGCGGACGGCATAGCCCCAGTTCGTCAACACCAGCGCGTGCTCCATCGGTTCGATCAAGATGTGATGTGGCAGTACCGCGCCGTGGATCACGCCGACGCTGTGCGCATAGCCCAACACGAAGAGCAGCCGCCGCCACATCCAGGCCATGTCTTTCTGGTCGATGCCGGCGGGGTAGTGGTGGTTCACTTCCTCCAAGCTGTACAGGGTGCTGGGGGACGGGATGCTCTCGTGCAGGCCGACAATGTTCACGCGGCGCGCACCCTTGAGTGTGGCGTCCTGGTAGATGAAGTTTTCCAGGGCTTGAGGCAGAAAGTGGCGGAAGTCCTGGTAGGCGGGGGTGCCCTGGAAGTGATAGAGCACCTGCGCCTCGTTCTGCACCAGGTCGTTGAAGTCGGTCTCTTTAGACAGGCGGAACATCCCCTGCCATGCGCGCTCGTCGGCCTCGTACTTGCAGCGGTAGATGGCGCACAGGTCGTCGCTGAAGATCATGTCGCGGATGTGATAGACGCGCGTGGGGGTCGCTACCACCACGTCGCTGCCGCTCTTGCCGATCTCCCAGTCGCTGAGGTAAAGCGTAGCCCCGCAGGCCGGGCAGGTGACCAGTTCGTTGTTGTGTGTGTGGGGTGGCAGCGCGTAGCCGCAGGCCGGGCACTGCATTACTTCGATGGACATGGCTGTGACCTCAACGGTTTTATTTTTCTTACTTGAGTCCTATTGTACGGGCGGGCAGGCTGGGCAGCAAGGCATCGGGTGACGTCCACCTAGCCGAAGACGATGCCCAGGTCGCGGGCGATGCGCACTTGTTCGCCCTTCGGGTCCACGGCTTTCATCTGCACGGCCTTTTCCATGGGCACCGACACGATCTCGCTGCCACGCAGCGCGACCATCTGCCCCCAGGCGGCGTCATCGACCAGGTGCACGGCTTCCGCGCCGAAGCAGGTTGCCAACCAGCGATCATGGGGCGTGGGGGTGCCGCCGCGCTGCATGTGGCCCAACACCGTCACGCGGACCTCGCTGCCGGTGCATTCGCCCAGGGCGTTGCCCACCATGTAGCCGATCCCGCCCAGGCGTTGTGTGCCCATCTCGCCCGCAAGTTGATAGTACTGCTGCGTGCCATCGACCGGCACCGCGCCCTCCGCCACCACGATGAGGCTGTAGCGCCGTCCTGATTCACGCAGGGCTTTGATCTTCTGGCATACCACGTCAATGTCGAAGGGCACCTCCGGGATGAGGATGGCATCCGCGCCGCCCGCGATGCCGGCGCGCAGCGCGATCCACCCAGCGTTGCGGCCCATCACTTCCAGCACCATGACGCGGTGATGGCTCTCAGCGGTAGTCTGAAGGCGGGCCAGGGCTTCGGTAGCGGTGCGCACGGCGGTGTCGAAGCCAAAAGTGACGTCGGTTTCGCCCAGGTCGTTGTCGATGGTCTTGGGTACGCCGACGATAGGCGCGCCCATCTGCACCAGCTTGTGGGCGATCGCCATGGTGCCGTCCCCGCCGGCGACGATCAGCGCTTCAATGCCGATCTCTGCAAAGCGGGCCAGCGCTTCGTGCGAGACGTCGATATAGCTCAGGCTGCCGTCGGGCTGGGTGACCGGGCGTGAAAAAGGGCTGCCACGGTTGGCCGTGCCCAGGATGGTGCCGCCGCGCGCCAGCAAGTCATGGACGTGGGCTGCGTTCAGTTCAATAAGGGGCAGGCGGGCCAGCAGGCCGTCGAAGCCCTCGCGGATGCCCACCACTTCCCAGCCGTAGCGCTGTTCGGCCACCAGCACCGCCGCGCGGATCACTGCGTTCAGTCCGGGGGCATCGCCGCCGCCGGTCATGATCCCGATTCGTTTCGTCACCGTAAACCGTCCTTACATGGGGGCACCGCCCTGTGCCGTGCCCTGTCTTCATTATACGCTCGGTCCCGCCTGTGGACGCAGCCTTTTAACCCGCGTAGCGCAGCCACGGGCCGCCGGGGCTAAGCTGATAGCTGCGGAAGAAGCCGCCGCTGCCGTACAGGGTCAGGAAGACCGTGCCGTCCTGGCGCATCTGACTGTACAGGCTGTAGATGGCCTCAAACTCCATGGTGCCCCAACCGATGCGGGGCCGCACGCTGGCCTTGACCGGGTCGTTATCCTCGTTGCGCCACAGCCGCCCAAAGCCGCGCACTGGTTGATACAGGCCGGGCGGGGCCTGACTGTCGATGGCCGGGTCTTTCCAGGGCGCGTTCGGGAACATCCCCTGCCCTTCCGCGAAGGTGTCCGTGAAGCGGATGTGGTAGGGTGTGGCCCCGTCGCTGAAGAGTGCGTAGATCACACCGGGCGCGCTGCTGCCGTCCCAGATCATCACGCCGCGTTCGAACTCTTGGAAGACCGCCGGGCCGACTGTCGCTGGGAAGAACGGGCAGCCGCTGGGCGGGGGCTGGATGAACTCCCACGCCGTGTCGCAGATGTCGTCAATCGGGATCACCGACACCGCCGTCACGGGGATGATGACGCTCGTCGGGAAGACGGGCGCGGTGGCCGTAGCCGTCACCGTTAGCGTCGGCGTGGGACTCAGGGTCGGCGTGGTGGTGGCCGTGGGCGTGCTGGTTGGTGTCTTGCTGGGCGGCAGCGTGGGCGTCACGATCACGAAATCGGCCTCGATGGTCACCACTTCCATCGGACTGAGCAGCTCATCCGCACTGAGGGCGGTGGGCGACGGCGCGAGTACCTGCGGTGTGGGGCTGGTGGTCGGGCTGGCGCGCGGATCAGGCGTGTCGGTGGCTAGTGTTGACTCATCGAGCAGCACCGGTCCGCCGCCCACGCGCACCGGGTCTGGGGCACAGGCGCTCAGCAACAGGGCGGCGAACACGGCCAGCAGCACGCTGAACGTGTGCAGAAAGCGGTGAGTGGACAGGTGGCGCGGCATAAGCTCAGGTCCTTGGTCGGCGGGCAGCATGTGCTTATTGTAATGCCGGTTGCCGCTGCGTGCACCTGTCCACCGATTGATGGTTGTGTGGCTGCTAGGTATGCGCCTCGACCCAATCTTCCACGGAGCGCTCCAGTTGGTCGAAATCCGTCAGGATGAAGAGCGTATGGTGCATCTGATGCGGGCTGGGGTCAATCGCCTCGAAGGCCTCCAGGGAATATGGCAGCTTGCGCACCGCGTCGGAAAGGACGTGCTGCATCTCTCCCGGTGACGACATCAGCCCGGCTCCGAAGGCTTTCATTTGCCCCTGTTCCATCATGAAGCCGAACTCAATGGTGTACCACCACAAGCTGCCTAGGGATTTACGCTGCTGCTTGTCGAACTTCAGGGCATGGTGGGCGAAGGTCTCGACATAATCGGCGTAGCGCTGATCGACCATCAGCGGCAGGTGGCCGAAGGTGTCGTGCCAGATGTCCGGCAGCGGGGTGTAGGCCAGGTCTTTCTCTTCGCGGATATACTCAGTAATCAGGAACTCGCGGCGGGCCAGGTGTTCGAACCAGTCTTGGCCGTCGGAGAACTGTACATCGGTGCTCACCAGCTCCCAACCGACTAAGCGCTTGAAGGTCTCGTTGAGCTGGGCGAAATCGGGCACGCGCTCGCGGTTGAGGTGCAGTTTGTCCAGGCCATCAAGCCAGATGCGCGCAGCGTGTTGGCGGGCGCGGTCGATCTGCTGGTCCCACAACAGCGACCACACGCGGTCTTCTTCAGCGGAAAATACCTTAAATGGGCGGCGAACAGCCATCAGTAAGTGCTCCTTCAATCAATAAACTTTTTCATGCGGTAGGCTGTAATCCAGTGTACCACAACCCGCTCATGCCGCTGTTCGATGCGTGGCCGCCTGTAGGTGATTCGGGTATACTCTGGGCGTAAGATCATGTGAAGTTTGTGCTCAAGGCATGGATTTTGGAGAAGATGCGCATGAATCGTTTGTTTGCACGCATGGTGATCCTGGCCGCGCTGTGGGTCGGGCTGGTCGTGATGCCCCTCTACGCGCAAGATGACGTCCCGGCTGTCGATTTCGACAGCGCCGAGTCCCTGCTGGACGCGCTCAACGCGGCGGCGGCAGCGGGCACCCTGGACGCCCTCTATGATGCGCTGGATGCCGCTGACCGCATTCCGTATGGCGTTGGCGAAGACGTCGTTTTCCTGTATCAGGGTGAAGCGGAAAGCGTGCAGTGGGTGGGTGATTGGGTCAACTGGGACCTGGCGCAGGCCGCTGAGGGCGTGCAGGTCAGCGAAACCCTCTGGGTGCACACCGAGACCTTCCCCACTGACGCCCGCTTGGAATACAAGATTGTGCTAGACGGCACTGAGTACATCCTGGACCCGGAAAATGACCGCCAACAGTGGGGCGGCTTCGGTCCCAACAGCGAGTTCGCCATGCCGGATTACGTCTATGAGCTGCTGGTAGAAAATCGCCCCGACCAGGCAGGCGGCACGGTCAGCGCTGACGCCAGCCTCTACAGTGTCAACCTGGGCTACACGGTCAACTACCGCGTGTATAAGCCCGCAGGCTACGACCCCGCCGGCCAATACCCGGTGATCTACGTCACGGATGGACAGGAATACCTGCCGCGCCGCTTCGGGGCCATGCAGACGGTGCTGGATAACATGATTGCCGATGGCAGCATCACAGCGGTGATGGCTGTGTTCATTGATCCGCGCGATAACACGCCCGCGCGCGTCAACCGGCGCGAAGAGCAGTTCCTGATGAACCCGGATTACCTGAGCTTTGTCTCTGACGAGTTAGTGCCGCTGATCGATGCGCTGTACGCCACTGACCTGCGCCCCAGCCAGCGCGCCATCCTGGGCACGTCCTTCGGCGGCGTGAACTCAGCGTACTTCGCGCTGAACCGTGCCGATACCTTCGGCCTGGTGGCGATGCAGTCCCCAGCCTTTTGGGCCACGCCGGAACTCTTCGACCTTGACGCGGTGCCCAGCCGCCTGCCGCGCAAGATTTTCATCGCCAGCGGCAACCCCCAGTGGGACTCGGACATTCGCCCGGTGTTGGGGCTGTTCGACCTAGCCGAGGTGAACTACATGAGTCTAATCGTGAATGAGGGCCACAGTTGGGGCCAGTGGCGCGCGCAGATCGACGACATCCTGAGCTACTTCTACGGCACGGCAGACGAGTAGGCCGCGCATGAACATCGACTGGCAGCGGGTGCTGCCTGTGCTGGTGTCAATCGGTATCATCATCGCCATTGCCTTGCTGCGCAACACCTCGCGCACGCTGGCGTCGATCATCGCTGTGATGCCGATCAACATCCCATTGGGCTTGTGGGTGGTTGCCAGCGGCGTCGAGAACGATCAGCAGGCCCTGGTGGAGTTCACGCGGGGCCTGCTGGTCAACATCGTGCCGACGCTGTTGTTCATCGCGGCGGTGTGGTGGGCGCTGCGCCAGGGGTGGATGCTGTGGCCCTCGGTGATGGCGGGCTACGTCGTGTGGGCGGTGGCGCTGGGCATCGTGCTGCTGCTGCGCGCTGCGTTGAACGTCTAGCGCGGATCAGTCTGCTAGCAGCCAGGCAATGGCGGCGGCTTCGTCACCGGGAGACATGAAGCGCGACTTGATCTTGATGCCTGGCAGGGTGCTCATCAGGCGCGCGAACACGTCGTGCAGCATCCGATCTTTGCTGAGGTACACTACGCGGGCCGGGTGCGGCCACTGCCGGAAATCCTGGCGGGTGCGGTTCATGATGTGATTCAGCGGTAAGTTGGTCATGCCCGTGTCATGGATCAAGTAGCGCAGGGTGCTGCCTGCCGGCGCAGCCTGCTGCTGCTGCATAAAATAGTCGAACATGGCGTAAACGCTGTCACGGGTGCCGCGCTGTACCCGGATGTCGTGGATACCGTCTTCACGTTGGCTAAATGTGATGAGGTCGGTTGTGATCGGTGGCATGGTGAGACCTCCATGTAAGATACCTGCTCTTATCTTATCATGACATCTCACCACAAAACCTTAAGGTGCCGCGATGTGCAGTCCTTCAAGCGCCGCCGCTCACCCTAGGGACGGTGGGGTCCCTGGGGCGAGCACTGTGTGCGATACCCTGTGGCGTGGGGGATGTTTGTTTGGGTGTTCGGGCGCTTTTAGATACATACCTTGACGCTGGGCGTGATCGGCGCGTAGCTTCGGTGCTTGACCGGGTGCGGCAGCGCGGGCGGGCGCACCGGTCCCGGGCATAGGGGGATGTCGGCGGCTTGCGGCTGCGGGCAGCGTTCTGCTTTGCGCTGCGGCGCGCGGTCTTCCGGTGTGATCGTGTCGTGTTCCCAATTGATGCTCAACATAACAAACCCTTTTCTACAAGTACAGCGCCCTGTTCATGCGCTGTATGGTCTGCGCGGCGGTGCTTTGCGTGCCTGAAAAGCGGTGTCGGGCGGTCACCGGGAGGACAGGCCCCCCGGTAATGCTCTATACGCAGAGCGGGCCGAAAGGGTTCAAGGTCGGTCGTCAGATGCCGCAGTCGCTGCGCCTTCTAGCGGCGCTTAGGCTGACGGCGGTTCTGGCGGCGGATGTCGCGCTGACGGCGGAACTCTTCGGCTTCGCGTTCCCGCTGTTCACGGCGGATGCGGTCCAGTTCTTCGTGGATGGGCCAGTTCGTGTTCATGTTTGCCATGCTGTGTCTCCTTTGGGATGATCGTCTTTTATCGCTTGACAGCGCTGTGTTTGCGTTCGGCTGGGTGTGGATCAGGCGCGTAAGAAGTGGTGCAGCGCGCTGATCGTGTCGTCGATGCGCTCGCGGTTGAGGCTGTAGCACTTCGCAACCTCGCGGCGGCGTTCGCTGATGTAACCGGTGGCACTGAGCTGGCCTAGGTGACGGGACACGCTCGATTGACTCAGGCCCAAGCGTTCGATGAGGTCCTGGGCGCACAGCTCGCCGTGTTCGGCCAGCAGTTCCAGGATGTGCAGGCGGTGACCGTCGGCCAGGGCGTTGAGGCGCGTCAGCAGCTCGGAGCGGCTGAGGGCGCTGGCGGTCTGGGAACTAGCGGCACTGGGTCCTTGGGGCAGCCGTGCCCCGAAGAAGAGCAGCATTGCGCCGCTGTCGGGGGCGGCTTCCGGGTCTTCAGCGATGCCGACATACGGGCCGATGTGCGGTGAGGGCACGCAGGTCAGGCGGGTGGCATTGCGCAGCAGGTCACCGAAGGCGTCGCGCAGGTCGCGCCCGGTGATGCGGCGGATGGCCTCGATCGGGTCCAGGCTGCCCCAGTCCATGGCCGCGTAAGCCGCTGCGGATTCGGCGAGCATGTCGGCGTGGGTGGCCCATTCATCGGCCAGGCCGTGTGTCCACCACACGCTGTCGATGAGTTCAGCCACCTGATGCAGCAGCAGGCCTGGCTGGTCCCGCAGCAGCGCGTGCGCCTCGCGCAGTTTATGGGCCTGCGCGTCAGCCAGCTCGTCTTCGCCGTAGATACAGGTCATCACCTGGAGGGCGACGCTGCTGTGTTCGACGGCGGCCTCAGCGCTGAAGTCGGCGGCGCGCTCCGGGGCCTTCTTCGCTGCCCACTGCACCCAGGTCGCCATAATCTGGTCGCGGGTGGCGATGGGGTCGGCGCTACGTATAGCCTGGGCGTAAGCGGGCAAGTCGCGCATGGTCCGCGTGGGCGGCAGGACGTTGTGGCTCAGCGGCTTCAGCAGGCCGGTGAGCCTCTCCTGCGTGCAGCGCTGTGCGTCGGTGAGTGCGTCGTTGGCCGTGTATACCCAGTCCGCCAAGCCGGAGAATGTCTCAGCCAGGCTCAGCTCTTTGAGGCTGTTGAGCTGGTTAGCCACCGCGAAGACCTCAAAGCGTGGGGTGATGAGGCGTTGGGTGGGGACCAGGATGTAGTCTGATTCGACGGCCATGCGGCGTCTCCTTTGGGGTGCTTCAGCGTAGCGGACCTTAGTTTATGTGATTTATGCGGCCTATCGCATAAATCATATTCCTACCATATGCATTTATGCGGGTATTGTCAAGGCCCTAAAATGAGTAAATGCGCATATGCGGGTAAATGGTAGATGGGTCGCTGTACTGGGAATGTCTCGTCGCTGACGCTGATCACCGTTGGAGGCCGCTCTACAAGGGTATTTCAACCACAAAGGTAGTGCCATGGTTGGGTGCGCTGTCAACCCACAGGCGGCCCCCATGTATCAGCACGATACGCCGCGTGATCGCCAGGCCCAGCCCGAAGCCGGGCGTGCTGCCCATGCTGTCTTTGCGCCAAAACAGCTCGAAGAGGTGCGGCTGATCGTCCGGGCTGATGCCCGGTCCGTTGTCCTTGATCTGCACCTGTACGTAGCCGTTGATGCGCCTTGCGTACAGGCTGATCTGGGTATCCGAACCGGTGAAGCGGTAGGCGTTGTCCAGAATCTGCTCGAAGGCTTCGGCCAGGTAATCTGCGCTGCCCATGATTTCTGGTAGGTTCGCCGCGATGTGCTGCGTGACCGGCGGGCGATTGGGATAGCGCACGCGTAATTCTTCCAGCACCTGGCTCAGCAGCAGGCTGAGGTTGACGTGGCTGCGCGGCGTTTCCTGGCTGCTCTCCAGGCGGACCATCAGCAGCAGCATATCGATCAGGCTGGCGATGCGCTTTACCTGGGTGCTGACCTGCTGGGCTTTTTGTTCGGCCAGTGCGTGGTCTGTGGTGCGCAGCATCAGGTGGGTGCTGGTGCCGATGATCGACAGCGGCGTGCGGAACTCGTGCGCGGCGTGTTGGATGAAGTCCGTCAGCAGGCGCATCCGGGCCTGTTCTAGGGCTAGTGTGAAGGCCTGCTCTTGTGCAGCTTTGGCCGCGGTCACGTCCCGCGTCAGCACTGCGATGCCGTTGGCTGCTGGGTACACGCTGATCTCCAGTGTCAGCTCGCGCTCGCCTGCCTGGTAGGTCGTCTCGATCACCTCCATGTCGCCGGTGCGCAGGACGTCTAGGTAGACCTCCTCGGTTTCTGTGTCGCGTATTTCTGGGAACAGGTCGTAGAGCGATTTGCCCAAGGCTACTTCCGCGCTGATGCCCGTCAGCTTTTCTGAGGCCGCGTTCCAGAAGGTGTAGCGCAGCGCCGAGTCCATGGCGAAGAAGATGTCGGTAATGCTGTTGGCTAAGGACTCGTAGCGCGTGTAAGCATCGCGCAGGGCGATCTCGGTGCGTTTGCGTTCGGTGACATCGCGGCTGCTGATCTGTGCGCTGAGGTAGGTGCCGTCTGGGGCATAGCGCAGGTGCGCGTGGTCTTCCTTCCAGATGTAATGGCCGCGCTTGTGCTTGCCACGAAAGGTTAAGGTGACGGTGGACCGCTTCTGCAAGATGGCTTCCGTGATCTGTTGGGTCACGCGTGCGCGGTCGTCCGGGTGGATGTCCTCGGACACCATTTCCCGTGTGCGCCCGACGGACTCGCCGGGGTCCCGGCCCCACTGCTGATCATAAGAGGGGGAGGCGTAGGTGATCTGCCCGGCGATTTCGTCCCAGACGTAGATGCCGTCGGAGGTGTTCTCTGTCAGCAGGCGGTAGTACTGCTTGTTTTGACGCAGGGCTTCTTCGGTAGGGCTGAGGTAAGTCCCGTGCCCGGCGGCATCGGTCTCAAACACCACATCACTGAGCTGGTCCATGTTGAAGGGCGGTTGCGCGTGCTGAAGCTGCTGCGCTTGGAACAGGGCCAGCAGTTCCTTGTATGCTGCTTCATCGCGGCTTAACTGACGGATGCGCTGCTCAAGGTCTGCGGTCGTGATGGTCATGTTGCCAGCGCCTCGCCAAATAACAGCCTATTTTCAGTATACCACGATTTATCAGTAAGTACTCAATTAATTCGGGTTGTTATGCATATGCTGCTGCCACAAGCGCCTATTCCATTTTAAGTCCGGCGATACTATAATACCGCGCGTTCTGGTCTGAGCCACAGACCCCAGGAAAGGACCCCTATAATGACAGTTGAGAACATTCAAGACGGCGTGGTCGTCAGCCTGGCCTATTCGCTGACGGTAGATGGGCAGGTGATTGAGGAGGCCAGCGCCCAGGCCCCCCTGGATTACCTGCATGGCGAGGACAACATCGTGCCCGGCCTGGAAAAGGCCCTGACCGGCAAGAAGGTCGGCGACACGCTCGATATCACCCTCTCCCCGGAGGATGGTTATGGGGAGTATGACCCCGAAGAAGTCCTGGAAGTTCCGCTCAGCGACATCCCCGACGCCGATACACTGGAAGAGGGCATGATCCTGGTGCTGGAAGATGACGAAGGTTACGAGATGGAAGCCATCGTCAGCGAGATCAAGGGCAAAACCGTGATCCTTGACCTCAATGATGAGCTGGCGGGCAAGACCTTGGACTATCACGTTGAAGTCGTGGCCCTGCGCGAAGCCACCCCCGATGAACTGGAGCAGGGCTTCCCTGAAGGTATCTTCGGCGAGGACGACCACTAAGGTCAGCGCGCCTTAAGACTCACCGGTGTCTCGTGCGGCCTCACACCATCGGATGGTGTGAGGCCATTTTGCGTTTGGTCCCTAATCGATTGTTTCAGCAGCGCGGCTGTGATGCACCTGTAAGCTGCGCGCCCGCAGCGGCTTCTCCTTCAACGCGCGGATGCCCTGCACGCTGGCTGCCGCTGCGCTGGTGGTGGTGATGATCGGGATGCCGAGCTGGTGTGCGGTGCCGCGAATCAACGCGCCGTCCTCGTGCGCTTCTTCACCGCGCGGCGTGTTGATGATGAGGTCTATCTCCCCGGCGTGCATCTGGTCCACGATGTGTGGTGAGCCATCGCGCACTTTTTTCACCGGTGTGACGGGCAGGCCCAGCATGCGCAGCCATTCCGCTGTGCCCGCCGTTGCCACCAGCGTAAAGCCCAGGCTGTGCAGGTCACGGGCGATGCGCGCAATGCCGCCCTTGTCGTAGTCGTTGACGCTGATGCACACCGTGCCGTTGGTGGGCAGCGGGACGTTAGTCGCCATCTGCGCCTTGACGAAGGCATGGCCGAAACCGGCGGCATGGCCCATGACTTCCCCGGTGGAGCGCATCTCCGGCCCTAGGCGCGCGTCCACGCCGGGGAACTTGACGAAGGGCATCACGGCCTCTTTGACGAAGAAGCCATCGACGCGTGGCTCCTCGGTGAAGCCCAGCTCGGCCAGGGTCTTCCCAGCGGCGATTTGCGCGGCGTAAGTGGCTAGGGGGTGGCCGGTCGCCTTGCTGACGAAGGGTACGGTCCGGCTGGCACGCGGGTTGACTTCCAGCACGTATACCACGTCATCGCGGATGGCGAACTGGATATTAAAGAGGCCCTTCACGCCCATTGTCAAGCCGATACGCCGCGTGTAGTCCCGGATGATCTCAATGTGATAATAGCTGATCTTATAGGGCGGCAGCACACAAGCGGAGTCACCGCTGTGCACGCCGGCCTCTTCGATGTGCTGCATGATGCCGCCGATCGTTACCTGCTGTCCGTCACACAGTGCGTCCACGTCCACCTCGAAGGCGTCATCCAGGAACTGGTCAATCAGGACAGGGTGGCCGGTGTCCCAGGCGACGTGTTTGTCCAACCAGTGGGTGAGGTCGTCTTCGTTGAAGAGGATGCCCATGCCGCGCCCACCCAGCACGTAGCTGGGGCGTACCAGCACCGGGTAGCCGATCTCGCGGGCGGCGGCGAGTGCGCCTTCGTGGTGGGTGGCGGTGGCCCCGCGCGGCTGCGTCACGTTGAGCTGCTGCATCAGGGTGTTGAAGCGCTCGCGGTCTTCGGCCAGGTCGATGGTGTCCACGGAGGTGCCCCAGATGGGTGCGCCGGCTTGGTGCAGCGCGTGCGCGATATTGAGCGGGGTCTGTCCACCGAACTGCACCAGCACGCCGTCGGGCTTTTCGGTGTCGATGATGTTCAGCACGTCCTCGGCGGTCAGCGGCTCGAAGTAGAGGCGGTCGGCGGTGTCGTAATCGGTGCTCACTGTTTCCGGGTTGCAGTTGACCATGATCGTCTCAAAGTCCATGGCTTTGAGTGCGAAGCAGGCATGGACGCAGCAGTAGTCAAACTCGATGCCCTGGCCGATGCGGTTGGGGCCGCCGCCCAGCACCATGACTTTCTTACGGTTGCTGGGCGCGGCTTCGCAGTCCGGCTCATAGGTAGCATACAGGTAGGGCGTGTGGGCCTCGAATTCCGCCGCACAGGTATCCACGCGGTAGAAGTTGGCTGTCACGCCCAGGGCCTTGCGCCGCGCGCGGACTGCTGCCGCGTCCACGCCGATGAGCTGCGCGATGTAGGTGTCGCTGAATCCGCCGCGCTTGAGCTTGGCGAAGTCGGCGGCATCCAGGGCATCCAAGGTCAGCGCCTTGTCCAGGATGGCACGATGCACGGCCATCACGTCGGCCATTTGCTGCACAAACCAGGGGTCAAACTGCGTCTCGGCGATCACGTCCTCTAACGGCACGCCATCGTACAGGGCCGCCGCTACCTGAAACAGCCGCCGCGCTGTGGGCACGCGCAGGGCTTCCGGCGGCACGCGCTCCAGGGTGCTGCCCAGCCCACTGACGCCGATGTCCAGGGAGCGCAGGGCTTTTTGCAGCGCTTCTGGGAAGGTGCGTCCGATGCCCATCACTTCGCCGACGGCTTTCATCTGTGGGCCTAGGGTGTCGCTCACGCCGTCGAACTTCTCGAAGTCCCAGCGCGGAATCTTGACGATCACGTAATCCAGCGACGGCTCAAAGCTGGCCGGGGTTTCGCGGGTGATGTCGTTGGCGATCTCGTCCAGGCCATAGCCCACGGCCACCAGCGCGGCGATCTTGGCAATCGGGAAGCCGGTGGCTTTGCTCGCCAGCGCGGACGAGCGCGACACGCGCGGGTTCATTTCGATCACGTACACGTCGCCGTCAGCAGGGTTCACGGCATACTGGACGTTCGCGCCGCCGGTGGCTAGGCCCACTTTGTCAAAGATGCGCCGGGACATATCACGCAGGCGCTGTAATTCCTTGTCGGTGAGGGTCTGTGCCGGGGCCACGGTGATGCTGTCGCCGGTGTGCACGCCCATTGCGTCCAGGTTTTCGATGGTGGCGACGATCACGAAGTTTCCGCGTCCGTCGCGCATCACTTCCAGCTCGTACTCTTTCCAGCCCAGCAGACTGTAGTCCACCAGAATCTCCCCCACGGGACTCTGCTTGATGCCGTGGGCCGCCACCTGGCGCAGGGCGTCGGGCGTGTGGGCGACGCCGCCGCCGCTGCCGCCCAGTGTGTACGAAGGCCGCACCAGCACGGGGTAGCCCATGGCCTCAGCGGCGCGCAGGGCGTCGTCTACGCTGCTCACGACTTCACTGCGCGGGGACTTCAGGCCGATTTCGGTCATGGCGTCTTTGAAGCGCTGGCGGTCCTCGGCCATCTGGATGCTGGGCATGGAGGCACCGATCAGCTCGACGTTGAAGCGGTCGAGGGTGCCATCCTCTTGCAGGGCCAGGGCCAGGTTCAGTGCGGTCTGTCCGCCGACAGTGGGCAGCAGGGCGTCGGGGCGTTCTTGGTCGATGATGCGGGCGCACAGTTCTGGGGTAAGGGGTTCAATGTAGGTGGCGTCGGCGAATTCCGGGTCGGTCATGATGGTCGCCGGGTTGCTGTTGACCAGGATGATGCGGTAGCCCTCCGCTTTGAGGGCTTTGCAGGCCTGGACGCCGCTGTAATCGAATTCGCTGGCCTGGCCGATGACGATCGGGCCGGAGCCGATAACCATGATGCTGTGAATGTCGCTGCGTTTGGGCATTGGCGCGCACTTTCCGCTGATGATGTCCGGGTGGGAAGCGCGGCTATTATACACACAATGCGCGGGGATGGGGTGGGGCTGACGCCGAAGCTCGTGCTACAATACGCGCCGGAGCGTTGACATAGAAAGGCAGGCTGATGGGCAAGATCAAGATCAAGAACGTGTATCTGCGGCGGCGGCTGGCGGTGCTGGGCCTCATCATTTCGCCGGTACCGACCGGCCTGGTCGTCCTGTTTCAGAATGACCTCAGCGGCCAGATCAGCGCCGACCTGCTGGTGCCTGCTGCCTTAGGCGTCACCATTGTGGGCATGGCGGTCTGCGGTATGCTATGGGTGCGCTTCAACGGCACCGCGCGCCGCTATCAAGCAGCCAAAGCCGCCCGTGACGCCGCCCGGCAAGGCTGAAACGCCCACTTCCTGACGCAGCACTCAGCCCGCATACAGCCCGCCCTTACGCACATCCTCTATAGTGTGAGGCCGGTGCAGCATGTATACTTGCCGAACATCTGTGCGTAATCTAAGCATCCGCCGTTGACGCCATCCATGGAGCAAAGGACAACTTCCATGCAGGACAAGATCGTCATTCGGGGTGCCCGCGAGCACAACCTCAAGGACATCCACGTCGAGATTCCGCGTAATCAACTGGTAGTGCTGTCGGGTCTGTCCGGTTCGGGTAAATCCTCGCTGGCCTTTGATACGATCTTTGCGGAGGGGCAGCGCCGTTACGTCGAAAGCTTGAGCGCTTACGCCCGTCAGTTCCTGGGCCAGATGGAGAAGCCGGATGTGGACCAGATCGAAGGTCTCAGCCCGGCGGTGTCCATCGACCAGAAGGGCGTCAGCCACAACCCGCGCTCCACTGTGGGCACCGTGACCGAGGTCTACGACTATCTGCGTCTGTTGTACGCCCGTGTAGGCGTGCCGCACTGCCCCACCTGTGGCGAAACGCTACAAGCCCAAAGCGCTCAGCAGATCGTGGATGCGGTGAAGGCCTTCCCGGAGGGCGCGCGGATTCAGGTGCTGGCCCCGGTCGTCAAGAATAAGAAGGGCACGCATGAAAAGGTCCTGGAGGACATCCGCAAGCAGGGATTCGTGCGCGTGCGGATCAACGGCGAAACGCACACTCTGGACGAAGACATCACCTTGGAGCGCTACGTCACGCACAACATCGACATTGTGGTGGACCGACTGGTTGTGCGTGGGCAAGGTGCCAGTGTGGAGGACGCGCAGAGCTTCGAGACGCGCCTGACGGACGCCATCGAGCAGGCCTTGGAGCTGGGCGACGGCGTGCTGACGATCAACCACCTCAACGCTGAACCCGAACCAGTGGACGTGCTCTTCAGCGAACACCTGGCCTGCGTGCACGGTCACGGCAGCTTCCCGGACCTGGAGCCGCGCCTCTTCAGCTTCAACACACCCAGCGGAGCCTGTCCCGCCTGCCAGGGCCTGGGTTTCCGCCTGGAGTTCGACCCGGAGCTGATTGTGCCCAACCCGGACCTGAGCCTGGCGGAGGGCGCGATCCAGGCTAGCGGCTGGAACATGGAGATTGGCAGTTGGACGCGCAGCACGGTCGAGGCGGTGTGCCAGGCCCACGACATCCCCTTCACCGCGCCTTGGCACCGCCTGACGGACAAGCAGCGTAAGGTGATCCTCTATGGCATCGGCAAGAAGTCGGTGCGCATTCAGTACACCAACCGTTTCGATCAACTGCGGGTCTATGAGGCGCGCTTTGAGGGCGTGGTGAACAACCTCGCGCGCCGCTTTGAAGAAACAAACAGCGACTACATGCGCGAGAAGCTCAAGGATTACATGACCGAAACGCCCTGTTCAACTTGTGCCGGTCAGCGCCTGCGCCCAGAGGCCCTAGCTGTGACTGTCGCGGAGCGCGGCATCCATGAGGTGACGCTGATGCCCATCGGTCTGCTGCACGAATGGGTGGCGGCGCTGCGCGGTGAAGCGGCGGAATCCGCCGTTCCGCTTAACGGGGCGGCTGAGCCGGAGGCCGCCGTCGTGGGCCAGCTCAACGCGCGCGACCAGCAGATCGCCAAGCAAATCCTCAAAGAGATCGCCGACCGCGTGGGCTTCCTCAACGCCGTCGGCCTCAACTATTTATCGCTGGCGCGCTCGGCTGGGTCGCTCAGCGGTGGTGAGGCCCAACGCATCCGCCTAGCAACGCAGATCGGCAGCCAGCTTACGGGGGTGCTCTACGTGTTGGACGAACCCAGCATCGGCCTACATCAGCGTGACAACGCCCGCCTCATTACCACCCTGGAACGTCTGCGCGACCTGGGGAACACCGTGCTGGTGGTGGAACACGACGAGGACACCATGCGCAGCGCCGATTACCTAATTGACCTCGGTCCGGGTGCAGGCGAACACGGTGGGCGGATTGTGGCGCAGGGCACCCCGGAAGACGTGATGCAGGTGGTAGGCAGCCCCACCGGCGACTACTTGTCCGGGCGCTTCAGCATTCCGCTGCCAGAGGCGCGGCGGGCGGGCAACGGCCTGGTGCTGACGATACGCGGCGCGCGCGAGAACAACCTCAAAGGGATCGACGTAGACATTCCACTGGGTAAGCTGGTGTGCGTGACCGGCGTCAGCGGCAGCGGCAAGAGTACACTGGTGGTGGACATTCTGTATCGGCGGCTGGCCCAGGTCATCAACGGCAGCCGCGAGCGCCCCGGCGCGCACAACGCCGTTGATGGCGTGGAGCACATTGACAAGATCATCAACATCGACCAGAGTCCCATCGGGCGCACGCCGCGCAGTAATCCGGGGACCTACACCAAGATGTTCGACGCGATCCGGGGACTGTTTGCTGAAATGCCGGAAAGCAAGATACGCGGCTACGGACCGGGGCGCTTCAGCTTCAACGTGAAGGGTGGGCGCTGCGAGAACTGTCAAGGCCAAGGGCAGATCAAGATCGAGATGCAGTTCCTGCCGGACATCTACGTCGATTGCGAGGTGTGCAGTGGCACGCGCTACAACCGCGAGACACTCCAGGTGCATTACAAGGGCCGCAGCATCGCCGAGGTGCTGAACATGACGGTCAGCGAAGGTCTGGCCTTTTTTGAGAACATCCCGACGATCCGCGCCAAGCTGGAGACCCTAGACGCAGTAGGCCTGGGCTACATCCGCATTGGGCAGCCGGCCACCACCCTCAGCGGCGGTGAGGCCCAGCGTATCAAGCTGAGCCGCGAACTGAGCAAGCGCGCCACTGGGCAGACGCTCTACATCCTGGACGAGCCATCCACCGGCCTGCACGCCATGGACGTGAAGCGCTTGATCGACGTTTTGCAGCAGTTGGTCGATCACGGCAACAGCATCGTCGTCATTGAGCATAACCTGGACATCATCAAGGTGGCCGATCACCTGATTGACCTGGGACCGGAGGGCGGCGACATGGGGGGGCGCGTCATCGCGCAGGGCACGCCGGAAGACGTCGTGGCGGTGGAATCCAGCCACACAGGGCAGTTCCTGCGGCCTTACCTGCGTGCCCCAGAAGCGGAGGGGTGAGTCTCCATCCGCCACTCACGGATCGTCAGCGTACCAGGCAGTGTGTAGACCGTTTCGCCATCGGCATCCGCCAGCGACACACGCTGCCAGACCTCGCTCACGAAGCGGTTGACTTCCACGCGGTAGGGGCCGTCCGGCATGATGACTGGCAGGCTGATCTCGCCATGGACCACCACCGACGTGCTCATCAGCACATGTCTGTCACATCCGCGCGGGAAACGGTATACTGGAGCCGTTACCAGATGCTTGGTCAGCAGGACACTCATGGTTGCACAACAACGCAGCGGTGCACAGCTTCTTCAACGCTACGATTACCTCTTCCGCAGCACGCAGGACGGCATCCTGATCGCCAGCGAGGGGCACTTGCAGCACGTCAACCCGGCGGCGGCGGCCATGCTCACTGTGCCCGCTGAGGATTTAGTGGGCCAGACGCCTGCCCAGGCTTTCCCCATGAATCCGGCGCTGCTTAACCTCTTCAGCCGCGAAGGGGAGCAGACCCTGGACGTGCGTCTGCCGCGCCGCCGTTTGGCTGCGGGCATGGCAACCACCTTAGCAGACGGTGCGCGCATCGTGCTGCTGCAAGATGTGACCGAAAAACGCAACCTCGAAAGCCGCCGCGAGTCGCTGGTCAAGGCTATGGCCCACGACCTGCGCAACCCGATTTCTGCCATTGGCGGCTTTGCTGACCTCATCAGTAAGTTCGGCGACCTCAACGAAGACCAGCTCAAGTTTCTGACCCGCATCCGCCAGACGACCAACAAGCTCTACGACGTGGCCGGGTCCCTGGTGGAGCTGGCGTGGATCGAGGCTGGGATGCCGCTGGCCCATGAGCCGATCCGCCTGCCCGAAATCATCGCTCGCGCCATTGACCGCGTGCGCGCCCAGGCCCGCCAGAAGCAGATCGTGATCGCTACCAGCGTGCAAGACCCCATGCCCGTCATCATGGGGGACCCCGACCGCCTGACCCTGGTGATCTATAACCTGCTGCACAACGCCCTGATCTACAGCGAGCCGGAGAAGATGGTCGTTGTTCATGCCTGGGAGCACGAGCGCGAGGTCTACTGCTCTGTGGCGGACCGGGGCTATGGCATCGCGGATGATGAGCTGGACCTGGTGTTTGACCGGATGTACCGCTCGCGTGATGAGCGCGTGCGCGATACCCCCGGCGGCGGCATTGGCCTGACCTTGGCGCGTACCATTATCACCCGCCACGGCGGTGACATCTGGGCCAGCAGTAACCTGGGCCAAGGCAGCACCTTTACCTTTGTTTTGCCCACTGTCGCGGTTTGACCATGCACAAGGTCAAGATTCGCCTGCCCGCCGTGCTCACCAGCTTGGGGCCAGGACTTAACAGCCTGGCGCTGGCCCTGTCGCTGTACACACAGGTTGAAGTCAGCCCGCGCCGCGACTCGCAGCTTGTGGTGGAAACGGAAGGCGAAGGCGCGGGACGCTACAGCTTGGGCTTGCGGCACCCGGTGGTGCTGGCCTTAGCGCGCGTGTTCCAGCGCATGGAGCGCGCCCCGCTGGGACTCAACGTGCGCGTCAGCAGCGACATCCCACCTGCCAGCGGCCTGGGTGCAGAGACGGCCTTTCTGCTGGCCGGGGTCATCGCCGGGAACACGCTCATGGACAGCCCCTATGACCGGCACGGTGTGCTCACCTTCGCGGCGCAGATCAGCCGCCCGGAGAGCGCGGTGGGGGCCATGCTGGGCGGCCTGACGCTGAGTCTGCTGCACGAATCGCACGGCCTCATCTATCGCAGCCTGCCCGCCGCGCAGTTTCCGGTGGTGGTCGTGCTGCCCGCGCTGGAACGCTACACCCGGCCCACGCCGCTGGAGCGCGTGCCGCTGTCCAGCCTGCTGTATAACAGCAGCCGCACGCCGCTGCTCATCGAGGCACTGCGCACCGGCGATCAAGTGCTGCTGGCACAGTGCATCGACGACGCGATCCAGGTGCCGCGCCAGGCCCCACAGATACGCGGCTTAGCGGCGGCGACTCAAGCCGCACGCGATGCGGGTGCGTTAGCGGTGACCATCGCTGGGGACGGCCCGGCAGTGCTGGCCTTCGCAGAGGGGGGGCACGCGGCAATTGCTGAGGCCATGCGTGATGCCTTCGACTATGCTGGGGTTGCGGTGCGTGCCTGGGTGCTGCCAGTGGACACGCAGGGCGTGGTTCTGAGCGTGTTGTCTTTCGGTTAGACTTTTGTAAAATTCCGTGAGTCATATAGACACTTATGGTATCTTAAAGCAATAATAAAATGCGAATGCCGTGCGCGCACTTACAGGCTTTCACACGGCTGACATCGGCTTATCAAAAGGTTGCCCCTATGAAACGAGTCTTCATCCTCGCCGCGCTAGTCGTCGGTGTAGGCATCATCAGCCTGCTGAGTGCATCGCCGGTGCAGGCCGAAGGCAGCCGCGAATTGACGGGGAATGGCGGGTACCGCGCGTTTCTACTCGCCCAGCCTACCCAGCAGCTCGCGGACATCCCCAACCAGACGACCTTCAAAGTGTACACGGCTGAAAACGATGTCATTTACCTGGGGTCTTCGGCCAATGGGCGTGGCGCGGGGCGCATTGAGTATCGCGCGCCGGGTGATCCGGGTTTCACGGACTGCGCTATTCCCATAGACGCATTGGCCCCTGGTGCGGCTGGCGTGATCCAGAGCCGCGCGCAAGAGAACGCGGGGCCGGTGGACTTGGCCTTGGGCGGCTACACGCCCTGCACCGTGAACGTCGGTGCTGGGCAGGGTGGGGTGTGGGAAGTGCGCTTTTACAGCCCGGACCCTGCGCCTGGTAATGACATCATCTTCAACATGGAGCTGACGGCTGTAAACTGGGTGCTGGATGATGTGACCCAGCCGGAGGATGTGCGTTGGATACGCGCCTGGGACATCACCGTCGCGGACGCCACCAACACCGAAGTGCAGGGCCGGGTCTACACCGACTACATGCCGCTGACGCTGCGCAACAATCAGAACGGCCCGCCAGCGCTGAACGCACAGGTCTACATCTACACCGAAGACGGCTACCAGTACCGGCTCAACACCAACGGCCTGGACCCCTACGTGTTCATCTTCCTGACGAACAACAAGGGCTTCACCACGCTTGCAGGTGATCCTATTTATCGCTCTTTGCAGCTCACCGGCCCGAACACGAACCAGGAAATCCCCGGTGATTTTGTGCTGCGCGACCCCAACTTGGGCGATAATCCAGCAACCAACGATTACATCCACAAGATTTTCTTCAACCTACCCGCCGCTGACCTGCCCGCCACCGCGCCCAGTCCCAGCGGCATCATCAACTTCCCGGCGGCCCCGCGTCAGCCGCCAGTCATCACCAACTTCACATTCGTGGGTGATGAAGGTACCGACGGCCAAGCCGGGACGAATCCCCTGGGCGGCACCTTCGCGTTTGACTCCAGCACCTGGGGCACGGTCACTATTACGATCGACACCGACCGCAGCGGCACCTATGGCGACAATGCCGACCGCACCCTGTCGTTTTTTGCACTGGCAGGGGCTAACACCGTGTATTGGGATGGCCTGGATTCGAACGGCGCAGCGGTGCCAGCGGGTAACGTGCCATATGATGTGGAAATTCTCAGCTATGCCGGGGAGATTCACTTTCCCGTGTTGGATGCGGAGAATAACCCCGGCGGCCTTATCATCGAACGCTTAGTGCCCGCAGTCGGGCCAAACCCCTTCCTGGTTTTCTGGGACAATCAGCACACCTATACGGGCGTGGCCCCTAACGATGTCTACGAATACACTGTGTGTGCGGATGGTGAGACGGAACCGCCGCTCGCTGCCGGTGTGGAAGTTCCTGGCTGCTATGATGCCCCGCCAGAAGATTATGGCGAACCGCGTGCGGTGCGGGTCGGCGGCTTTGACAGCACCGCTGGCGGTCACACCTGGGCAGGCGGTTTCAGCGGCAATTCGGGCTTTGGCAACCGGCGCGGCATGGACACCTGGGCCTTCTACCCCACGACCAACCCGCAGGACACGCCTGTGAGCATCCGGCAGGCGGACCTGGAAGTGGAAAAGACCGTTGACCCTACTGAGCCGCCCTTGGGCACAGAGGTCACCTACACAGTCATCGTGCGCAATCTAGCCACCAGCCCCAGCGATGCCTTCGGCGCGCAGTTCATCGACAACGTGCCGCCCGCCATTCTGGATGTGAACTGGACCTGTGCCGTGACGAGCAACCCTGGCGGGAACACGGCCTGTGGTAACGTCAGTGGCACCGGGAACGCTATCGACGAAACGGTGGACCTGGAAATCGGCGGGGAGCTGACGTATACAATCGTCGGCACTGTGGACGTGAACCTCACGCAGGGGGATACGGTCATCAACACCGCCGCCGTCCGTCGTCCCAACGACGTAACTGAGCTGGACGACATCAATCGCAACTGCACCGTGTGTAATAACGTGGACAACGCCGAGATCATCCTGGGCGAGGCCCCAACTGCAACGCCGACACCAACCGCCACACCAACCGCTACAGCGACTGCCACCGCGACGGGTACGCCAGGCGGTCCAGGTACGCCGGGCGGTCCGGGTACGCCGGGTGGTCCAGGT
>CAYWGJ010000016.1:0-37338 GCA_964457835.1 uncultured Anaerolineaceae bacterium | reverse complement strand
CCACCGCGGATGGCCGTGTGCTGTGGCGGCGGCTGCTGGACACCGACACACGCGCCGTGGCGGTTTTCGGCTATGCGGGGGCTATGCACCTGATCCTGGACGATGCCCGCGTGCAGCGCCTGGACCCGGATGCGGGTCAAGCCCTGGAGTCCTGGCGGCTGCCACTGGATGACGCGCTGCGGCTGGGCGCTGTGGTGCCGTCCAACACAGGCTTATATCTCAGCACCAGTGCAGGCGGTCTGCTGAAACTGAGCACTGACGGGCGCGACGTGGACTGGCGGCTGCCGGATGTCGGGCACAGTGTGTATGCCCATGCGGCTGGTCGGCTCAGCGCTGTGCGGATGCAGGACCGCCGTCTGCTGCTTGTGGACGACACCGGGGCCGTGATCGACAGGGCGCAGATGCGCGGCCCGACAGCCCTGGCGACTGGCCTCGATGGGGAGCTGCTGGTCTTCGGTCTGGGCGGCTTGTGGCGCGTGGATGACGGTGGGCGTTGGGCGCTGCTGGATGAGTCGCTGCGAGCCGACGTGGGGGGTGCGGCGTTGAGTCGCCGTGTGGACGGCAGCTACCTCGTGTTTGACGGGCAGGCGCTGGCCGCTCATCTAACGCGGCTAGACGGTGCGGTATGGGCGTTAGACGACGTGCCCGCGTGGACGCTGCCTATCAGCGCAGCTCAGCCGGAACTGCTGCCGGTAGGTGATGCAGGACACGGCCTACTGCTGGACTCCGCCGGGCTGCGGGTGGTTGGCAGCAATGGCCGAGCCTGTGACTCGCTGAGTCTGCCAGTGGGCAGTGGTTGGCGTTGGGCGGCATTAGGCACAGATGGACTGCTGCGGGTGGCCTTTGGGGGGCAAATGCTGGGCCTGAACTGGCCTGTGCTAACCCGGCGCTGCACATAAACAGTGTGGAGTCATGTGAAATACAGGGCTATACTTCGTTTGTGACGAATTGTACAATCATACAAAACTCAGATGGCCCCGCGACGGGCTGCTCAAATTAGAAGTGCCTCATGCGAAGCTGGATACGGCCAGTTCTAAAGGGTTACTCATGCCTTTACGAGTACAATAAAGACAAAGGCATACCGCGCCCTATATCACTATTATCGCATCCGCCGGAACACCGGAACAGGGGTTGATCTGCTGCAAGCACGTCGAGGAGTAAGGTTTTGGACGTACAGGTACCGCTGAGCGACCTGGACATGATCCAGCATCATCTGAACAGAATCGCACCACTGAACGCCCACGGCGAACCCCAAGTGGCCTTCGCAACGATGGCGCGTGGTGATGTGATGCGCATCCACATGAGTGTTGAGCTGCTGCGCCGCAACTTGGAAGCGCTGAAGAGCGGCCCGCCGATTGACCCCAATGATGGTCAATTAGCGCATAAACTGCGCTCACCACTCAATACCCTGCTGGGGTTCGCTGAGATGCTGCTGGACGAGTCCGACGAGCCGTTGGACGCTCACCAACGCGATCACCTGGCTGAAATCCATGCCTTGGCCCTCGACATCGCCCAACACATCAATGAGGCCTTTGAGTAGCGGCATGTACCCCCAAACATTTGAAGACTTACCCAGTATTCGGCGCTGGTTGCAGTCGCGCCGGGCCACCTATCGGGTGCTCCTGAGACGGGACCTGCCCGCCATACCGGATGCCCCGCCTACGAACCCCCACCGCCGCCTGCTGCTCGCCGAAAAGAGCCGCCGCCTGCTGCGCCAATGTCGCATTGGTGAGCGCGACTGCCTGCTGGCCTTTGCCGCTCACCACATCCGCCGCGAGGAATACGACGTTGTAGGGGACCTGCTGGGTCTGCTGATGACAGCCCGCGAAGCCCCCGATCAGCGTGAAGAGACCGAGCACCTGATGCACCAGATCGCCGGGATGCTCTTTGGCCTCAGCACAGCGGACCTGGATTACATCGCCCAGGTAGAGCGCCACAGCCTGCCCATCACCAGCGAGTGGGTGCGCCGCTGAGGCACCCCAGCTCAGCACGACGCGCCAGGCGTCCGCGCAGGGCAATGTTCAAGGCAGGAGTGGTGAACTGCGTGCACTTGATGCAAACTCATTCCTCGCGGCTGCGCAGACATTCCCGGCTATTGACATGGCTGCGGGTTGACACGGCTGCGGGGATGAGGGGAAAGGGTAGAACCTCTCAATTCATCGCTCCTCAACGTGCAGTGGGGTGGCGTGTTGGTGGCGCTTTGGGCATAATACCCGGCATGGACCTTCTGGGCCTGTTTGGCCCACACATGGAGTAGCTGCCATGGCATTGATTGATGCGGTGAAGCTGCACATGGCACGCCTGTATCAGCGCTGGAGCGAGGTGTTTCGGCTGCGTGGGCGCTTGATTGCAGCAGTACACGCGGCCAACCGTGCGCTGCACCTAGACCCAATGTTGGCCGAAGCCTACATCAGTCGTGGGTTGGCGCTGGGCACGCTGGGGGATACCTCCGCTGCCATCGCTGACTTCACCGCTGCCGTGCGCATCACACCACGCCTAGCCACAGGCTATTACTGGCGTGGTGTGGCCCGCTTCAAGCAGCGCTGTTTCGACGAAGCCCTGGGAGATTTCAACCTGTCGCTGGCTTTGGCACCCAGCGCCAATGCCTATGTCTATCGCGGGGCCATCAGCGCACATGACTCCAACCAGCCCGCCGCCATCAGTGATTTCAGCCGCGCGCTATCCCTTACCCCTCATGATCCCTACATCTACCGTCTGCGCGCCAACGCCCGTACCCGCTTGGGAGACATTCACGGGGCGTTGGGCGATTATCTGGCTTACCTGCGCCTGACCCCACAGGACCGTGAGGTGATTCTGGCGCGAATGGCCGTTCTGCAAGACCGCCTACGGATCGGTGCGCGATCCGGCCAGGGGCGGCCTTAGTCGGTGCTCAGCAGCGTTTCCAGGTAAGGTGTTGCGCCCCAGAAGGCTTTTAGCGCGGCGTATTCGGCAGCGGCTGACGCCATCATGTTGGGGTCAGCGCGCTTCACCGCCCGGATCATCAGATTTTTGGGCGTGTGCTCCGCACTAATGAACTGCACCACGTCTGCCCGATAGCCATGCCTCCGCAGCAGCAGCGCGCGGAAGGTGTCCGTCAGGATGTCGCCCAGGCGCTCATGCAGAATGCCCTCACGCAGCACCGGGTCGAAGGGGGACGGCGTAGGGTTTTGCTTCATCTGCACCTGGAGGTGATGGTGGCAGCAGGGCGCAGCGATAATGAGCTTGGCTCCCCAGCGGATGCCCTGCGCCAGCGACTCATCGGTGGCGGTGTCGCAGGCGTGCAGCGCGACCACCATGTCCACCGGTAGAGCGGGCTGATGATCGATGATGGCCGCCGTTTCAAAGTGCATCGAGTCGGTCCAGCCCATATCTGCGGCGAGCTGCGCCTGCTTGTTCATCAGCTTGGCGTTGAGGTCCACACCGGTGAGCAGTACGTTCAGACCGTGCACTTGCGTCAGGTGATGATAGGTGGCAAAGGTCAGGTAGCCGCTGCCGCTGCCGCAGTCCACCACATGGACCGTCTGCCCCGATGTGAAGGCATCCAGACCGCCACTGCCTGCGACCAACTCCAGAAAACGGTTGATCTGGCGGTACTTGGCTTGCATCGCGGATTTGATGCGGCCATCCTGTGCCATGATGCCGAGCGCTTTGAGGAAAGCGTGGCTTTGCGGATCATCGCTGAAGGTGGTTTGCTTCACGCGGTCATGTGTCAGCTTCAGCATGGCCTGCTGCGGCTGCGAGGAAGGCCCACGGCTCAGCAGTGCCCGGCCTTTCTTGGTGATGCGCACCTGAACGTCTTCCGTTGTGGTGATGACGTGAAAATGCTTGAAAGGCAGGCCCAGCGCATCATCAAGTGCAGCGTACAGGTCGTCGCCAACGTAGTTCTTAGTAATGTCCTGGCGGGCATCAAAGTAAGAAAACTGCCAGTGCAGGCCGCGCTTGAGCTGCACGGGGCGAATGACCAGCTTCTGCCAGGGCAGCGGTGCATCAGCGCGGGGCTGCTGACCGCTGAACACCGCGCGCACGAAGCGCTGCTCGTCCAGGATGAGCGCGCGCAGCGTGGCGTGGTGCGGCATCGGGGGGAGATTCATGGTTGAGAGCCTCCATTGCGGGTTAGGCTGAATATCTCATGATGCGCGCTGGATGTGCAGCGGTCAAGGCACGGCTGTGCAGCTATTTCTTGGCGTGCAGGTGCAGGCCGCATTCGGTCTTGGGGGCAAAGGACCAGCGCCCGGCGCGCGCGTCTTCACCTTCGGCTACCGCGCGGGTGCAGGTCACACAGCCGATGCTGGGATAGCCTTGGTCATGCAGCGGGTTATAGGGCAGATCGTGAGCCTGGATGTAGGTCCAGATCATGGCTTCAGTCCAGGTGGCGAAGGGTGCGATCTTGGGCATGTCGTGGCGACCATCCCAGGTGATAATGGGTGTGTTGGCCCGCTCCGGTGATTGATCACGGCGCAGCCCGGTGATCCAGGCCCCGAAACCGCCGTGGACCAAGGCTTGTTCCAAAGGCTGGACCTTGCGCAGATAGCAGCACAGGTCTGGGTCTCGACGCCACAGGTCCGCGCCGAAGCGTTGTTTCTGTTCGCTAAGCGGCATCTCCGCACGCACGCGCCGCAGGTTCAAGTTGAGATCGCGCTCCAGGCGCTCGATCAAGGCGTAGGTCTGCGGGAACAGCCGCCCGGTATCCAGGGTGAGAACAGGGGTACGCGGCGCGATCTCCTGGAGCATGTGCAGCGTGACGATGCCGGTGGGTTGAAAGCTGGTCACGACGGCCAAGCGGTCACCATAGGTCTGTGCGGCCCAGCGCAGCACGGCCTGCGGGCTTTCCAAGGCTTCCAGTTGGGTTTGCAGGGTGCTGAAATCGTCCGGAACGGGCATATGACTAAAGCTCCAGGTCAGCCTTACGACTTGCTCAAGGGTACGTTGTTTGTATGATAGCACGAGATGCCATGTTGGAGCGTCAAGACATTATGAAGAATCGCTAACCTTCGCGCGGCTCCTGCTGGGCCAGTTCTGCCAGCCTCCGGGACCTATTGTGACCGATCATCTGCTTGCCTCACGGCGCGCGTGGGGGTAGCATGGGCGTCATGGATACTGACAGCCCCTCCACATTCGCCGAAGTCGTGCTGAACGCCCCGCTGCACGGGACTTTCAGTTATCGCGTGCCGCCGCACCTGTACGGACGCCTGGCCCCCGGCCACCTGGTCAGCGTGCCCTTCCGTACTGACGTGCAGCCTGCCATCATCTGGGCGCTGCAACGCAGCAGCGACGTACCGCAGCCCAAGAACATCACCGACCTGCTGCACCCGGACCCCGTGCTCAGCGCGGAGCACATCGCCCTAGCACAGCAGATCAGCGCCGAAACCTTAGCCCCGCTGGGACTGTGTGCCTGGTTGTGGCTGCCGCCTGGTCTCAGCGGCCACCGTGACGAACGCATCGCCCTGCGCGACCCAGCTCATCCGCCCAAGCCGCAGGATGCCGCCGAAGCCGCACTCATAGACCTGCTGGCACGTCGTGGCCCGCAGCGGCTGCGTGCGCAGCTTCGCCCCGCCCTGCGCCGGGCGGGGATCGACAAGCCTGATGCCGCCCTGCACCGCCTGCTCAAGGCCGAGGTACTCACCCGTGAGCCGCTGCTGACGCCGCCGCAAAAAGCCCCTCCCCGCGTCGATACCGCGGCGCTGGCGGTCCATCCAGAGGCATTGCCTGGCCTGCGGCGGCACCTAGGGCGCGCTTCTGCACGCGCCGATCTGCTGGAAGCCGTGGCCGAACTCACCGACGGCAGCGATCAACCGGTCGCCGTGGACCGCGTGTTGGCCGCCGCTAAATCGACGCGCGCCACACTGCGTAAACTGGCCGATGAAGAGAGCCTAGTCGTCCTGGATGCGGCTTCGGTGCGGCTCAACATCCCGCTAGATGCCGTGGACGAGCAGCTCATGACACTGCGCAAGGGCGAAAAGCAATACCGCGTGCTGCGCGTGCTGGCCCGCGAGTCCGGCCCGGTGGACGTGAGCTGGGTCTACGCACAGGCCGACGCCAAGCTGAGCGATCTCAAAGCGCTGGCGGCTATGGGATTGATCCACTTAGGCGAGCGCAAACACTGGCGCGATACCCTAGGCTTGCTGGACTTCGTGCCCAGTGCCGCGCCGCCCCTCATCGCTGAACAACAGGCTGCCTGGGAGCTGCTGCGTGAGCGGCTGCTTCGCGGACAGCATGGCACGGTGCTGCTGCAAGGAGTCACGGGATCGGGCAAGACTGAAATCTACCTGCGCACCATTGACCTCGTACTGCGCCAGGGCCGCCAGGCGCTGCTGCTAGTGCCAGAGATCGCACTCACAGCGCTAACGGTGCAGCGGGTGGCGGCGCGCTTTCCAGGGCGGACAGCGGTGGTCCACAGCCGCCTTAGTGAGGGCGAGCGCTTCGACACCTGGCAGCGCGCCCGTAATGGCGAAATCAGCGTGGTGGTCGGGCCGCGTTCGGCACTGTTTACCCCGCTGCCAGATTTAGGCGTCATCGTCGTCGATGAGGAACACGACGCCAGTTACAAGAACTTCGCCGCACCCACCTATGACACGCGCCAAGTCGCAGAGGCGCTGATGGCGATCCACGGCGGCCTGGTGATCCTGGGCAGCGCCACGCCCAGCCTGGAGTCGGCGTACCGGGCGCGGCAGGGTGACATCCAGCATTTGCGGCTGCCCCAACGAATTCTAGGCCATCGTCAGCAGATCGCGCATGGGGCCGCACGCCAGGGCTTGATCCCGACGCGCTACACGCCGCACAAGGCTGACGCCCTCACCGCGCCGCTGCCGCCAGTCACACTGGTGGACATGCGCGCGGAACTCAAGGCGGGAAACACCAGCATCTTCAGTGATGCGTTGGGAGCCGCCCTCAACGAGACCTTGGCCCGCCATGAGCAGGCTATCCTATTGCTGAACCGGCGCGGCCAAGCAACTTACGTCTTCTGCCGGGACTGCGGTTACGTGGCACGCAGCCCGGATACCGGCCTGCCCCTGACCTATCATCAGCAGGGCGACGTGCTCATCTGTCATCACAGCGGCAAACGCTACGGCGTATCGACACAGTGCCCGGACTGCGGCTCGCGGCGCTTCCGTTTCTTTGGCGCGGGCACGCAGCAGGTCGAGGCCGCCGTGCGCGATGCCTTCCCACAGGCACGAGTGCTGCGAGTCGATTCCGATGCGGCGCGCCAAGCGGACCTCTACGCCGCGATGCTGGCACGCTTCGCCTTCCATGATGCCGATGTACTGGTAGGTACACAGATGGTTGCACGCGGACTCAACCTGGCGCGTGTGACCCTGGTCGGAGTTATCAGCGCCGACGTGGGCCTAAACCTGCCGGACTTCCGCGCTGGAGAGCGAACCTTCCAGCTTCTGACGCAGGCGGCGGGGCGTGCTGGGCGGTCCATCTTGGGTGGGCAGGTGATCTTGCAGACCTACCAGCCGGAACATTACGTGATGCAGGCGGCGGCACAGCACGACGTGGACAGCTTCATTGCCCAGGAGCTGGCCTTCCGTGCGCAAATGGGCTACCCGCCCTACCGACGGCTGGCGCGCCTGCTCTTTCGGCATCCCAACGAAAACCACGCCCGCGACGCTGCGCATCAAGCCGCTGATCGCCTGCGCGCCGTGCTGCATGACGCCGGGGATGCTGAGGTGATGGGTCCTGCACCCTGCTTCTATGCCCGGCTGGACGACCGCTATCGCTGGCAGGTGCTGCTGCGCGCAGCGGACCCCGTGCCGTTCATCCGCGCTGCGGACCCACAGGGCGGCTGGCATGTGGAGCTTGATCCGCTGGAACTGTTATGAGCCAGCCGCCACCAACTCCAGTGCGCTCAGCGCCGCCCATGCCGCTGATTCCCAGGTGAAACGGGCGGCCTGGGCGCGACGCGACTCCGGTGTGCCAGGTGCAGTGTGCAGGACCTGGTGCATGGCGCGCGCAATGGCCGCATCGTCTGCTGGATCGACCAACAGCGCCTGATCCCCAGTGAGTTCTGGCAGGCTGGACGTGTTGGCCGCGATCACCGGTGTGCCGCAGCCCAGCGCTTCCAGAACTGGAAAGCCGAACCCCTCGTACAGCGACGGGAAGGTCAGTGCCGCCGCCCCCGCGTAGAGCGCGCCCTTGTCCGCCTCATCGACGTAGCCGGGCAGCAGCACGCCGTCCACGCCCTGCACCCATGCGGGATCAAAGCGCCAGCCGCGCCCACCCGCCAGCACCAGACCAACATCGCTGCCCGACTCGCGGCGGAAGCGAACGTAAGCACGCACAAGGCGGGCGATGTTCTTGCGCGGTTGCAGCGTGCCGATGAAGAAGAAGTAGCGCGCGGGCAGGCCGTACTTCGTGCGTAACGCCTCAACATCCCCTACAGGCAGCGGGTCTACGCCAGGATACACCACGCGCACTTTAGCCGTCGGCGTGCCGTAGAAGCGCGTCAGGTCGCGGGCCGTGGCCTGACTATCAGCCAGGATCAAGTGGGCGCGGGCTGCGCTGTAGCGGGTGGTCAGGTCCAGGTAGCGACGCTGTGAGGCGGTGTGTGCCTGCGGAAACAAGCGGTAACCCAGGTCATGCACAGTGACCACTGCGCGCCCTGGAAAGACGAAGGGCAGCGTATGCGCCGGGACCCACACCAGGTCGGGGCGTTCACGCCACAGCGCCGCCGCGAAACGCAGATGCGTCCAGGCGCGGCGAAACGGGATCACACGCTTATCGGCATCGGGGAACAGGTCCGGCGGCGGTGCATCGCGGAAGTAAAGCGTGATCCGGTGCCCGTGATCCAGAGCCAACAGCGCCTCGATCATGCGACGGGCATAGTGCTCGGTGCCGGTGCTGCGCGCGACGGTGGTGCGGCTGGCGTCAACCGCGACGTGCAGCGAAGCCATCAGCCGCTGTCGGGGTCTGCGGCGCGGCGGCGTGTGGGGATGAGCCGGGCCAGCAGCGGCAGGATCAGCAGCACAGCGCCCACAATCAGCACAACGCCGCCGTACTCCACCGCCAGATTTTCCAGCAGTTGGCTTACCTCACCTAACAGACCCGCACTCAGCGCCACGACGAGGCCGCCCCCTGCGATAATCGCCAGGCCCAGCACGCTCATGGGCATGGACACCGGGCGCGCCAGCACTCCGCTGAGCAGCGCCGCCAATCCCAGCACGACAGAGGCCAGCGGTCCGGGCGCATCGCGTAGTAAAGCCGGAACATCCGCCAAGGTCAGCGCGTACAGCAGTCCCCCGCCCAACCCCAGGCTCAGCGCACTGAACAAGGCCCCACGTGCCCAGCGTCCGCTGGCAAGCCAGTAGGTCAACAGACTGAGCGCCACGCCCCCAGTAAGCAGAAGCATCAGCAGGGCTGGTGTCGGCGCGGGCAATGCGGATACCGAGTCCTCAGGCAGGGTCAGCGCCAAGGTGAGGTACGCGCCACCCAGCATCAGCAGCAGCGCCGGGACGAGCGTGGTCAGGCGGCCCCGGTTCACCTCGACAGCGGCGGGGCGCGGCAGGTGATAGCCAGCCACCCAGCGCGCGTGTTCTTCAGCAGCAATCCGCTCGGCTTCGCGGCGTTCTTCTTCGTCCGCGTGCAGGGCCGCTTGACGGACACGCTCGGCGGCTTCTTCGGCTTCCTGCTGGGCCACCACCGCGTCCAACGAGCCGAGTGCTTCCAGCGCAGCACCGACGTCGATGTCTGCGGGGGTCTCGTCAACCGGGTTGTCTTCCGCCGATGTGTCCGGCTGTTGGTCCGGGACAAGTGGCCGATTGATGGCGTCTTCGTCTTGGGGGATACGGGGATCAGTGGTCATCGGGATTTATTCCGCGTTGTAATAAGGGGTCAGGTCCGCGTCAAACAGGTTCGTGCAGTCTACCGCGCCATCCTGAAAAGCGGCCACCATAGGCGTGAGCTGTGCCGCGATCGGGCTGGACGCGACAGCCGCCAGGTCAGCGGCGGCCCCAGCAACATCGCCTGTCTTCAGGCGTACCTCCGCGCGCAGCAAATAGCCGATCGTGTAACCGGGGTCCAGCGCCAGCATCGCATCATAACTCGCGGCAGCCCCGACGTAATCCGTCAGGTTGCACTGCGCAATACCCTTGAGCATGTGCAGGTCCCCGGTGACAACGCCGCTCGTTTGCAGGCCGGCATCGGCCTCTGCGATGACCCGTGACCATTGCAGCACGATGAGCTGTTCAAATGCGGATTGCAGCGCAACCATGGTCGAGCTGCTGCTGGTGAGGCCCATGCTGGCTCCTAGCAGCCGAGAGCCGGTGGCTTCGGGGAAATTGGCGCGCACGAAACGCACCAGGTTTTGCACTTCGGCGATGTCGCCGTCACGCAGCACCAGCCCAATCAGCAGCGGATACGGCACGCTGCTAGTCGTGTGCAGCGCACGCACACGCTCAATGTCGGTGCGGGCAGCCTCGAAGTCCCCTAAGCCATAAGCCGCCAGGCCCCGGAACATCAGCGGGTACCAGCTCCCTGGTGAACGTTCCACGCCCACGTTGAGGTCATCGAGGGCGGCGGCATAATCCGAGCGCGCCAACGCCTGAAGCATCCCGCGATACGAATACGGCATCCCCCAGCTTTCCGGGGACAAGCTGAAGGCGCTGTTGAGGTCTTGCTGCGCGGCGTTGGGGTCCTGGCGCATTAAGTGGTTTAGGCTGCGGCCCAAATACGAGATAGGATTCCCCGCGGCAAGGCGCACCACTTCGTCGGCATGTAGGCGCGCCTGCTGCGGATCATAGGCGTAGGCCCCCAGGAAGCGGTGCCATTCTGCTGCCGCCGTGGTCCCGACGACATCCGCAGGGACTACCGCCAAGCTGTCCAGGCTGTCTAGGATGGCGAGGTTAGAGGCCATCGCGAAGATGTCATCTTCATAGCTGACCAACACGTTCAGCACTGCCGTCACGGAATGGGCCAAGGTCTGGCTGCGCGGGTCCGTGATGCGCACAGTGACATCACCCAGGGCAGCCACGTCTTCACGCTTGAACAAGTCCGGGTAGCTTATTACGGGGGCACCGACCTGCACGTTGATCTCCGCGACGCCGGAGTCGTAGTTACCCCACAGCACTACGTCGGCGCGGTTCGCTTGGGCGACGGCCATGGCCTGTTCAGGGCTGGTGATGACCTCTGGGTAGGCACGGATACGCACTGGCGAAAAACGGAAGGTCTCTTCGTAGGCGCGTGTCAGGTCCTCGATGATGAGGCGGGTGGGGTCCAGGGCATCAGCGTCCAGCGGGTCCATTTGCGCCACCAGCACCATGTACTCGTGCTCCGCGACTGGCTCCACGCTGAGGGGTTGCGGCCCACTGCCCAAAAGCGCGACCGCCACTAAAAACAGAGCAATGGCCGCGATGCCCAGGCCCAACAACATGAAGCGGGTGCTGCTGCGCTGGTCGTTGTCCGGGCCAATGGCGTATTCACCGGTGGCGCGCGGCGGCGGGTCGATGACGGTGTTCATCTCAACTTTGGGCGTCGTGCCTTGACTATATCCCCGCACAGCCTCTTGCAGCGCACTGATGGGCGTGGGGCCGGTGGGGGTGCGTGGCAGCGCGGCATCTTCGGGGGCCACGTAGACCGGCTCGCTGTGGCCGCTGTCTTCGGGCAGCAGGTACTCGGTTTCGCCGTTGATGATGGCCTCAAGCTGTACGCTGATCTGGCGCACGCTGCGGATGCGATCTTCACGGTCCTTTTCCAGCATCCGGTAGATGAGCTGGGCCAGAGCGGGCGGGGCGTCGGGGCGCAGCTTCTCAATAGGCGGCACCGGGGCGGACAGGATGGCCGTCAGCAGCGCCGCCGAGGACTCGCCCATGAAAGGCCGGTAGCCGGTCAGCATTTCATAAAGCATCACGCCCAAGGACCAGATGTCCGTGCGGGAGTCCAGCCGGTCGCCCATGCAGGCTTCTGGGCTGAGGTACGCCAAAGTGCCCACCACGACGCCAGTGCGGGTGATGCGTGTCGAATCACCCAGATGGGCTACGCCGAAATCAGTCAGACGGGGGGTGCCGTCATCAGCCAGCAGCACATTCGCCGGTTTGATATCACGGTGAATGACGTTGTAGCGGTGGGCGCGGGTCAGCGCATCGCTGAGGTCCAGGGCCATCTCCAGCAGCGCTGGGATCGCCATGCGCTTGACGTCTTTGAGGTAGTTGGCGAGGTCCCCGCCGGTGACCAGCTCCATGACGACATAGCTGTCTTCGCCATCTTGAACCGCCGCGTAGATAGCCACAATGTTGGGGTGGTTCAGCTTGCGCAGCACTTGGCTTTCGCGCGCGAAGCGTTCAAGCGCGTTGGACGACGCTTCGATGACGTCGCGTTCAAGCTGTTTGATGGCGACCGGGCGCTGGGTGTGTCGGTCGATACCGGCATAAACGGCAGCCATGCCACCCCTGCCGATCATCTCGTGGATTTCATAGCGCCCACCGATCACACGCGGCGTTGTGCTCATGGCTGTCTTGGCCTTTGTGTAGACGTGGCTGAACTGACAAAATCAGGCCGCCGTTACATGATGCCGACGGCCTGATGAAGCACAGGTCTAGCTTTCCACGATGGTGACGCTGTTCATCACGTCACCGCCCTCGATGGCGTCCACCACGGCCTGTCCCTCACCCACGACGCGGCCAAACACGGCGTGCTTGCCGTTGAGGTGTGGCGTGGCGAGGTGGGTGATGAAGAATTGTGATCCGTTCGTGTGGGGGCCGGCGTTCGCCATGCTCAGCACACCGGGGCCGTCGTGGGGCAGCGCCAGCGCAGACTTTTCGTCGTTCCACTTGTAACCGGGGCCGCCGCGCCCGGTACCGGTGGGATCGCCGCCTTGGATCATGAAATTAGCGATGACGCGGTGGAAACTCACACCGTCGTAGAAGCCTTCGCGGGCCAGAAAAACGAAGTTATTCACCGTGATGGGCGCTGTGTCGGCGAACAGCTCAATTTCGAAGCTGCCCTTGGTGGTGTCAAAGCGGGCCACGTAACGCTTGCTGGGGTCAATTTGCATCGCCGGAGGGGCGTTGTACTGCTTGCTCATGGGTCACATCCTCTGTGATCTGGTATGCAGCCTAAGCATAGCGCAAGCCCCACACAAAGAAAAGCGCGGAGCCTTGACGAAAGTGGTGAATTTAGAGGTGCTGCACCTATCCTTCGTCCCCTCCCCATTGAAATCGCTGTGGGGAAAGGCGGTGCGGCAGGCAGCGGTGGCGTTCGCATTAGGTAAACGCAATTCACCACTCCGCTTGGCTGTGCATCCTTGTCCAACGTAGCACGACGGATTATACTCAGCGCACTTTATCGTGAAATTTGACACAAAAGCGAGACGTTGACGATGGCAAACACAGCAGGCGGCGGCTTTAGCTACTTCAGCATCGGCGAGCAGGAAACTTACGACGACCCCCACCTCTTTGATGCCCTGGGCGCGGCGGGCTTCCGCACCCCGCCCTACGTGTATCGTACCTTCGGTGGCGGCGGATTTTATCAGCATTCCAGCGGCCTGCTCATCGGCGGTGAGGGCGAAGGCGGCGGTCTGAATGAGGACAACGACGGCGGCACGCTGGCGGTGGGCGCGGGGCACGGTGGCATGCGCGTCGGCTGGCGCTTCACGCTGGGCCGCCTGCTGAGCGTCTATCCGCTAATCGGCATCGGCGGCGCAGGGGCGGGTGTCAGCGCAGAGGCCATCGAAGACGGCAGCAGCAGCGCTCTGGTCAGCGTCGGCCTGGGCATTGACCTGCGCCTAGGTGGACGTGTGGGCCTGCTGCTGGGGCTGCGCGTCGGTTGGTATCAGCCCTTGGGTGCCGAGGAAGGATCACAGGGCGGCTTTAGTTACTACCGCCCCGTGATCGGTGTCTACTGGGAAGCGAAAACCTCGGACGACGCTTAGTACGAGGGCAAGCGCGGGTCCACGTCGCGCGCCCAGGCCAGGATACCGCCGTCGAGGTTCAGCAGGCGGGCGTCTTCATAGCCCACTTCGCGCAGCAGGCGGATTACGTCGGCACTACGGATACCCGCGCGGCAGTGCACGATAATCTCTTGGTCGCGCGGGATTTGCGCCAACACGGTGTCTTCGGCGGCCTTGTCACCCTTGAGCACGGCCTTCACTGCCGCCTGAATGTCCGGCTTGGCGATGCGCAGGCTGCCCTCAAGCGCGGCGATGTCCCATTCGTGTGGGTCGCGCACGTCCAAGACCAAGGGCGCGGGCGACTGCTGCAAGTAGGCGGCGGCATCTACTGGGCTGAGCTGCTGCACATCGGCATATGCTTCACCACCCGCGTTGAACAAACTGTGATCGTGCGCAGGCATCCCGCAGAACTGCTCGTAGTCGATAAGTTCTACTTGGCTGCGGTCCACCCCCTGGCCGCAGACGGGGCACTGCGGGTTGTGCCGCACTTTGACCGTGGTAAAGCTCATGTCCAGCGCATCATACAGCAGCAAGCGCCCCACCAGCGGCTCCCCGATCCCCAGGATCACCTTGATGGCTTCGGTGGCTTGCAGCGTGCCAATAGTCCCAGGCAGAATGCCCAGCACGCCGCCCTCCGCGCAGCTCGGCACCAGGCCGGGCGGCGGCGGCTCCGGGAAGAGGCAGCGGTAGCACGGTCCGTCCTGTGCGCCGAACACCGACGCCTGCCCCTCAAAACGGAAGATGCTGCCGTAGACATTGACCTTACCCAGCTTGATGCAGGCGTCGTTAACCAGGTAGCGCGTTGGGAAGTTGTCTGTACCGTCAATCACTACGTCATAGGGAGCGATGATCTCCTCAGCGTTATCGCTGGTGAGCGGTACCGGGTACTTGTCAATCTGAATGAAGGGGTTCAGGTCCCGGATGCGCGCCTCAGCACTGTCCAGCTTGCTGATGCCCAGGGTGCTCTCGCCATGGATGACCTGGCGTTGTAGATTGCTGGCGTCTACCACGTCGTAATCGACCAGGCCCATACGCCCGATGCCGGCAGCAGCTAAGTAAAGCGTGGTAGGACTGCCCAGCCCACCAGTGCCAACGATCAGCACGCTGGCGGCTTTGAGCTTGCGCTGACCCTCAATGCCCACTTCCGGCATGATGAGATGGCGGCTGTAGCGGCTGATCTCGTCGTTACTGAGCGTCACGTCGTGCGTGATCTCCATAACGATTACGCCTTTCCGCCGGCGATGCTGGGGATGATGCGCAGCTCGGTATCGTCGTTGATGCCGGTCTCCATGCCATCCAGATGGCGCACGTCCTCATCACCCAAGTAGACGTGTACGAAGCTGCGCAGCGCGTCCCCCTCGCAGATGTGCTGCTTGAGGTCCGGGTATTGGGTGATGAGGTCCATCAGCGCATCACGGACGGTTAAACCGCTGACGCTGACCTTCGCCTGGCTGCCGGTATATGCACGCAGTGGACTGGGGATCTTGATGCTTGCCATGGTCGGGTATGCTCCTTTTATGGGTTCAATGCCGCTCATTTTACAGACGTGTATCGTGCAAAAGGCTTACGCGCTGAGGTCCGTGCGTTCGGTGAGTGTTTCGTCAGTCTGCGGCGATTCTGACGCTGCGCTCAGGGCTTGGCCCAGGTCCCACAGGATGTCGTCGATATGTTCAATGCCCACCGACAAGCGCACGTAATCGTCGGTGACGCCACTGACTGCCTGTTCCGCCGGGCTGAGCTGCTGATGGGTGGTCGTAGCCGGATGGATCGCCAACGATCGGGTATCACCCACGTTGGCGACGTGATAGAAGAGCTTGAGCGAGTCGATAAAGCGCCGCCCGGCCTCACGTCCACCTTGAATACCGAAGCCGACGATTGCCCCAGCTTGGCCGCTCAGGTAACGCTGTGCACGGGCATAGCTGGGATGTGACTCAAGGCCCGGATAGCTGACCCATGTCACCTGGGGGTGATCCTGCAAGTACTGCGCCACCCGTGCGGCGTTCTCGATGTGACGGGCCATGCGCAGCGCCAGCGTCTCCAGGCCGATGACGTTCAAGAAGCTGTTGAACGGGGCCTGTGACGCACCGAAGTCCCGCAGGCCGATGACCCGCGCCCGCGTGATGAAAGCCGCCGCCCCCGCCACATCCGCCAGCACCGCGCCATGGTACGCCGGTTCCGGTGCTACCAGACCGCGATGCCGCCCGCTGGCCTTCCAGTCGAAACGCCCACTGTCCACAATGGCTCCGCCGATACTCAGGCCATGGCCGCTGAGCCACTTGGTAGTGGAGTAGACCACGATGTCCACGCCGTGCTCAAAGGGCCGCCACAAACCGCTAGCAAAGGTGTTGTCCACCACCAACGGCAGCCCGTGCGCATGTGCCAGTGCCGCGATGCCGTCGAAATCGGGGATAGTCAGCTTAGGGTTGCTGATCGTCTCCAAGAAGATGAGCCGGGTGCGCGCGTTGATGTGCGGCGCGAAGGCCTCCGGTGAGTCGCCGTCTACAAAGTGGGTGGTAATCCCCAAGCGCGACAGGCTGTGCTTGAGCAGGGCATAGGTGCCGCCATAGAGCGCGCTGCTGGCGACGATCTCATCCCCAGCTTCGCACAGGCTCAAAAAGGTGATGAGTTCCGCCGCTTGCCCGGATGCCGCGGCCAAAGCCCCAACACCATCGTCTAGGGCGGCCAGGCGCTGCTCGAAGGCGTCGTTGGTGGGGTTCATGATACGGGTGTAAATGTTGCCCGCTTCTTCTAGGTTGAACAGAGCAGCAGCGTGATCTGTATCGCGGAAGTGGAAGGCCGTCGTCTGGTAGATAGGCAGCGCGCTGGCCCCGGTCGCGGGGTCCCCACGGAAGCCCGCATGGAGGGCCTGAGTTTCTGGGTGAAAGTGCGGCGGTTGCGATGTGTAGGACATGGTGTCGGTCTCCTCGTAGATCGGTTTATGGTATGGGGTTCACAATGTGCAGTGCCAAAGGCTGGAAGGCGGCACGATCCGGCTGGAGCTGCCAGGCGCGCATCTCCGCCGCTTTTTCCTCCTGCACGGACGTAATCACGTAGACAAAGTTGGGCAGCGCGTGCTCACGGTCGTACTCAGACGGGATGGCAGGCGCGTTGGGATGGCTGTGGTAATACCCCACCAACGACAGGCCGCGCGCATCGGCCAGGTCTTCCAGGCGCATCCAATCCCCCGGTGTCATGGCGTAACGGTGATACTGTTCTTCCTCAGCAAAGACGTTTTCCACTTTGGTCAGGTCGCGGATATGCACCTGATTCCCGGCTTGTTCCCCCAGCAGAAAGCCGCCGCCCTCGTTGGGGTAGGCCGCTTCCATCTGCTGAACAATACGCTGACGCAGGGCAGCGTCCAGGATGATGACAGGCTGACTCGTACTCATCGGCGACACGGTACTCCTTACTGTGTGCATTCCAACAAAAAAGGGCCAACCGTCCGTGACGATTGACCCTGTGCTGCGCATATTGATGCGGCGTGATGTCAGCGGTCGGTCATCCCGGCGGCGCGGCCTGAGTGTCCATACACATACACATGGGCATACAAACACAAACGGCCACCATGGAGATCATGGGGCGCGGGGCATAAACCGGGAAAACTGCTGACATTTCGCTCATGTGCATCACCATAACCCGCTTGAGCGCGAAAAGCAAGTCTTTTCAGCAGATGCTCAGCGATGCGTTATACTGATTATCTGTAGGTGCCGTGTTTGCAACCGCTTGAAGAGCACCGCCCTGAGGGCCGCTCTCAGGGGCCGCCTGCCTACACAACCGCCGCGTATCAGGAGTGCCAACATGCCCACCGCCTATAACTTCTCCGACGTATTCATCTCGTATTCCCGCCTAGACGGCGACTTCGTGCGCCGGCTGGTCAGCCGCCTGGAAGCGGAATTCTCCGAGGAACGCGGCGTCTGGATTGACTGGGAAGACATCCCGCGCTCGGTAGAGTGGTGGTCCGAGATCAAGGCCGGCATCGACGGAGCCGACTCCTTCGTGCTGGTGATGTCACCAGCCTCCATCGCATCCCCAATTTGCCAGATGGAAATCGCCCACGCCATTGAGGGCGGCAAACGCATCATCCCGGTGTTCTACCAGGACCCACAGAAGGACGCCAGCTTTGAACGCATGATGCAGCGCATCGCCGAAGACGCCTTCGTGCGCGGTCTGATGGGCGAACGCGACCCATTGGCCCTAGCCCAGGCCAACTGGCAGCGCTTAGCGGCCATCAACTGGGTGTTCATGACTGACGCCACCGACAAGGACTTCGACAAGGGCTATTACGACCTCATTGAGACGATCAACACCGACATTGAGCACATGCGCACCCACACGCGGCTGCTGGTCCGCGCCCTGGAATGGGACGCACGCGGACGGGTAACCGGCTTTTTGCTGCGCGGCGAGTCGCTCGATGAAGCCGAGTTCTGGCTGACGCAGGCTGTCGATAAAGACCCCAACCCCACCGCGCTGCAAGCCGAATACATCGCCACCAGCCGCCAGGCCGCCAGCCGCCGTCAGCGGATCATCCAGGGGGCCACCGTTGCCGCTTTGATCGGGGCGCTGCTCTTCAGCGTTGCGCTCTTCTTCACCACCCAGGATGCCAACACGCAGCGCCAGATCGCCCAGACCGCCGCCGTCGATGCGCAGAACGCCCAAGTCCTGGCGGAAGACAACGGTGGCACTGCCGTCGCGAACGCCGCTACCGCCACCGTCGCCCAGGGTGAAGCCCTGTTCGCCGAAGGCACAGCCGTCGCCGAGAGGGACAGGGCCAACATGCAAGCGCGTCTAGCGCTGTCGCGGCAGCTAGCGGCACAATCCGCGTCTATTCTGCCCAGTGACCCGGACCTAGGCCTGCTGCTGGCACTGGAAGGCTTCCGTGTGGACGAAACCGAAGAAGCACGCACCAGCCTTATTGCCGCTTTGCAGCAGGCCCCCAACATCCTCTACAGCTTACAACCCAGCGGTGGTGAGGTCATCGGTTTAGCGTTCAGCCCGGACGCCAGCACCCTGTTGACCATCAGTGGGCTGGGTACCGCGGAACTGTGGTCCATGACAGACGGACAGCCGCTGGGCGTACCCATCAGCAATACCTCAGGCCTGCGAGCACCCACTTTCACCGCGGATGCCGCAGGCCGGGCCATCATCCAATTGCAGAGCAATCTCGGTGCTGCCACAACGCTGCTGGATGCCCAAAGCGGTACCCTGCTTGCCCTGCAAAAACCAGCGGTCAACGAAAACCTGTCACCAACGACGTTTGAAGTCGCCTCACGCGATGCCAGCCGCAGCGCACAAGTCACCCTGGACGGTGACACCGTGATTCAGGGCCTACCCGACCGTACCCCAATCACCGTGATTCCAGCGGCAGACCTGGACGATGTTGACACCACCAGGGAGCCGCGCATCAGTGATGATGGCGGCGTGGTCGTCGTCCATAGTCTGGACTGGATGCAGGTGTGGTTTGAGAAAAGCGGCGAGGTCGTCAGCGTACCGCAGGCCGCCAACACCACCTTCATCCGTGACGTAGGCCTCAGTGGGGACGGCAGCACCCTGGCCTTCGTGGACCTGCGCGTCGAAGGCGCGGATGTATTGTCCATCATTGACCTGGAAAGCATGAAAGAGCGCTATCGCTGGCCGCTGCCCCTGCCTGCCGATACCGGCGTGGAGCGCGTCGTGCTCAACAGCGTCGGTGACACGGCTTATATCGGCACAGACACCGGCATTGTCGCTGTCATTGACGTAACAACCGGTCAGCCGCTCATTCCCTCCATACGCGCGCACATCGGCGAGGTATTCATGCTGGCGGTCAGCGCGGATGGCCGCTATTTGGCGTCTGGGGATGACCGGGGCCGCGTGTTGGTATGGGACGTTGAGCGCACTGACCGGCTGGCAGCCAAAGTCAGCGACACTGTAGGCCAGCATATCGCCTTCACCCCGGATGCCCGCTGGATAATCGAAGCAGGCCGCGCCGGGCTGTTCGTCTATGACACGGCCACCCGCCAGCCCCTGGCCGCACTGACCGACCCAGCACGCCCGCGCTTGATGGACATCGCCATGCATCCCAATGGGCGCAGCTTCGTCGGCATCACGCAGGAGCCAGACGACGGTGCCCACGACCTGATTGTCTATGGCATCGAAGAAACCGACGACCAGACAGTGCCGCTGCGTATCGTGGAGCGCGCACGCACCGAAACCCTGGACACTGCCTGGCGCGTGGCACTCACTGTGCCGCAAAACACCGCAAATCCCCAGCAAGACGCCGTGATTTACGTGGCATCCCTGGTCGTTGCCGAGGCTGGCCTGGCTGCCTACGCCTACGACGCCGCCGACAGCACGCTCAGTCGGCTCAACCTGCCAGACGAAGTTGTGGGACGCAATGTCGTCGCCATCAGCCCGGCAGGCGACCAATTGGCAACCATCGAACCCTTCACTCTGGCCCAGGAACCGAGCAGCCAGGACAACAGCAGCGTCGAGATACTGCTCTACCCCCTTGATGCCGACGCCCTGCCCTACGGCGAGCCGCGCGCCCTGTTTCACCCGGATTTCTGGCTGAGCGAAGCGGACAAGTTGGTGTTCAGCCGCGATGGACGGCTGCTGGCAGGGGCCAACTTTGACCGGGACGTGGGCGTGTGGGACCTTGCCAGTGCAGCACTCGTCGGCCCGGCCATCGCGGTCAACGCGGATCGAGTCAGCGGCATTGGCTTGAATCCGGAAGGCACACAGCTTGCGACCGCCGACACCACGGGTTTGGTCACCCTGTGGGACCCAGTGTCCGGGCAGCAAAACGGCGTGCCCTTGGCCCGTGTCAACGGACTCATGTTGGACTTGGATTACGCAGCGGATGGGCAGCTCGTGGCCAGCAGCACAGCAGGCACCCTGCTGTGGCGCATCGAAAGCAGCGGCCTGCAAGCAGCGGCCTGCGCGCGCGTCAGCCGCAGCCTATCCCCACAAGAATGGGAACGCTTTATCGCCGACCTGTCCTACCGCATCTCTTGCCCAGAACTGACCCTGCTGGAAGCCGACCGTCTCGCCCTCAGCGGCCAGCCGGAAGCCGCCGCGCCGCGCTTCAGCGAGTTAGTCCCGGCGGTGGTTGCACTGAATCTGCCAGAGCTGAACGCCGCGGCCTGTATCTACGGCGCGCTGATGGGCTTCCCCAAGCAGGCCCTGCCCGCCTGTGAGCAGGCGCTGGCCCTGATCCCGGATAACACCGACTACCACGACTATCACGCGGTAGCGCTGGCCCTCAGCGGGGATTTCGATGCCGCCGCCGACACCCTGGCCACCGCCGAATCGCTTGCCCCTGGCGCGCCGAACCGCGCCCGTTGGCAAACAGACCTCAGGCGTGGTGCACAGCCCTTCCATTGGCGTGAACGCGCCGCGCTGCGCGCCATTGTCACCGAACAGCTCCCCTACCCGCTGACACAGGCAGCCAGCGTGCCCCTGCGCCCTGATGAAGGGCTGCGTACAGCGGTCGAACTACCCGCCAAGCCCCGCGACATGGTGCGCTGGTTGAGCGAGCACAGCCTTAGTTTTTCGCCATTTCTCGCGCTGGACCTGCATCAGGATACACCGGGTTGGGTGCTCTTTGGTGGACTGCCGCGCGGCCAACTGTCCCTGTACCCCTATTGGAGCGAGGCCGACATCGCCCTCTATGCGGCCAGCGATGACGGGGACGCCGTGGCTATGGCCTACGCTACTCAGGACGATGATTTCGATTACGGCGTCGTGATCCAAAGCCCACTGGGGGACTTGAGCGAGGCACAGTGGCTGGATGCGGTCCGAGCCGCACGTGCTGACCTCACAGAAGAGACGCGCGACGACCTCACCCTGCTGACAGCGACGCGGCAGATCGGCGGTGCATTTACCGGCACCGAGACGGCCATCGAGCGCTTCTTCGTGCGGGATGGCCTGCGCATGGTGCTCTATGTAGAGCGTGAAGATATGGTTTTGGTGGAGGCCCTCACCGAGTCGCTGCTCAGCGTGTCTGCGGTGGCAGCCCCAGAGGACCTGCTCGGCGATCAGCCGCAGCCAGTCACTGTGCAGGAAGCGGGCACGTTGGCGCGCGGCCAGAACCTGGGCAGCGTGCCACTGGGCGGCGTGGAAACCTGGCAGTACACGGGCTGCGCCGGTGAAGTGCTCACGATAGAAACGCGCGCCAACTGGGATGTGGAGCTGCGGCTCTTCACAGCCGATGGCAGTCAGTTGACTCGCAACGACGACGCCACGTCCGAAACAGACCAGGCCATCATCTACGGCGTGACGCTACCCGAAGACGGCACCTACACCCTGGAAGTGGGCCATTACCTGCTCCGCGATGGGGGCGCGTATGCGCTGTACCTGTGGACCGCAGACGAGCTGCGCTTGGTGGATCAAGGCGCGCAACCAGGCTACCTGCGGGCGGGCGAGCGGGTTGTGTGGCACTATGAAGGTCAGGCGGAGGCGGTCGTCACTGTGGACCTGGATGCGGACTGGCTGGGGGAGTTCGAGCTGTATGGCCCGGATAACCGCCGGATCACCCGCTCGGTAGAGTATAACGAGATCAACAATTTCCGCGTGTTCGTTGGCCCCGTGACGCTGCCCACCGACGGCCTGTACAGCATCGCGTTGAGTGCCTTTGACGCCACAGACAGCGGCCCCTATGCGCTGCGCATCACACCAGCGGAGTAAGCACTGTTGGGATTATGTTAGGTTATCGCTTAGCAACTCGCAGGGGCGATGCCTTTTGCTATCATGAGAGACAAAGGCACGTTCAGCCAGAGGATTTTAGCGAATGACCTTCATCGACAGGCCGCTTCAGACCGACCCCATCGGGGCACGGCGGGCACGGCGCGGGTTCTTCATCGGTTTTATTGTGATTTTTCTAGGCGTTGGGGCCTGCCTAGGGACGATGGTGATCACCATTGACAGCGTGTGTGTGCGTGATGCCAGTGAGTGGATACCCTATTACCCCGACGCAGAGCTGGTCAGTGAATATTACACAGGCGTTCGGGCCTGGGGCATGGGCGTCACAGATGTAATCCTACATACCCCAGACGACCCCAAGACAGTGCGTCAGTGGTACAACGACATGCGACAGGGCATCGGTCCTGCTTCGCCCTTAGCGGCTATGACCTTCAGCATACGCTACGATGAAAACGACACGGGCAGCAATATCTACTTGACGTCGGAGTGCGCCTCTAAGTAAAGTCCAGCAAGCAAAATCCCCTCAGCGTTTCCACTGAGGGGGTGTATGGGTTGTGTTGGTTTGTGGCCGTGCGACGACCTTTAGAATTCTTCTTCAGCCTTGCCGCGTGCGATGACTTCCGGCTCAGCGCCACCGGCAGCAGCTTCGTCAGCGGCTTCCATTTCTTCAGCACGAGCAGCCGACGACTGGTTTACGCGCGCCAGCAGTTCTTCCGGCTCATTCAAGATCGTCACCTTGCCGCCTAGGTCCAGATCGCTGACGTGGATGGCGTCGCCGATCTGTTGGATATTGGACAAATCCACCTCAATGACGTGGATCAGGTCGCGCGGCAGCATCTCCACCGTGAGTGAGCTGGCCCCGGCCATCAGGACGCCGCGCTGCACGGTCACCGCCGGGCTTTCACCAACGAGCTGTACTGGCACATCGGCGATGAGCGTGGCGTCTTCATCCACGGCGAAGAAATCGACATGCTTGATCGTTTGCAGCAGAATATCACGCTGCACTTCACGGGCCAGGCTCAGGTACTTCTTGCCCTCAACCACTACGTCCACCAGGTTGGTACCGCCCGCGTCGCGCAGCAGAATCTCCAGGATGCGGTATGGGACTTGCAGGGCCATCGGCTCGATCTTGGGGCCGTACAGCGAAATCGGCACCAAACCTTGACGGCGCAGGGTCTTGACTTTTTTCCCCGTGATTTCGCGGGGCTGTGTCTCCAGGGTGAATTCAGCCACGGCTGTCTCTCCTATCACTAAGCCACAAGCCCCGGCGCTGTTGAGCCGGGGGCCGTGTTCGCTGGATTATTCAGCGTGCTTATCCTTTGCAAATGCGCTGCATTGTAATGCGCCAACGTGGGGGCGTCAACCGGGAGCTTGTACGCCGCGCCGGGATGCGGCCTTGCCCTGTTGCGTGCTGTGCGGTAATGTTCAGTACACACACGAAAGGCACAGTGCAGCGACTATGAGCGACTTACAACAGCGGCTCGATTCCCTGCGTGCGGAAGCCCGCGCCCTGGCCGCCAACCCGGACCCTCAGGCCCTGGCCGGTTTAGAGCGCCGCGCCCGTGACCTACTTTCAGACGCCAAGAACACCGCCTTCGAAGCGGCTGCCCAGCAGCTCTTCGCCGACCTCACGCGCATGAACACCGGCAGCGCCGCGCCCACCGGGGCCACGGCTGCTTCGGTACGTGGCTTAGTGCGCCGTGCCCGCATCCGCGTGGAAATCGCCGGGGACGCCGACGACATCGACGAGGCCATCGACATCCTCGAAGAAGCCGTCGCGCTGGACCCACACGACAGCGAAGTACAGATGCTGCTGCAAGCCGCTGCCGACCACAACCCCCAAGCAGCCCAGCGGGTCAGTGATCTGCGGCGGCGTTACGGCCTGGATGCGCCGCCACCACCTGCCGACAGCCCGCCGCCTACATCGGCACCGCCCACGCCGCCGCCCGCCCCACCGCGCTACCCCACATCCTCAGGCTATACCCCGCCTGAGGACGCTATCCGTCGGGGGGAGCCGGTACCGCCTATCTCGCGGGCCAGCACACCCGCTGACAGCAGCGCCTTCAGCCCAGGCCGTGACGCCAGCCCCGACGACCTGCTCAGCGACCTGACGCAAAGCTATTACGCCGGGGAGTATCAGCAAACGGTAGAAACGGCCAACCGCATCCTGTCCGCACAGCCGGGCAATCCCACCGCCCTGGAATACCGCCAAAAAGCCGAGGACAACCTCATTCGCGGTGTCGTGCCGGATCACCGCATCCCCTTCGAGGCACGTGTGGCCTACAACCGCGCGAAGTCCTTGGAACGCGCTGGCAACTACGACGAAGCCGAGAAACTCTACCGCGAAGCCCGCGATCTAGCCGAACGCAGCGGCATTTTGAGCTGGAAGGACGCCGAGCAGGCCATGCTTGACATCCAGGACCTGGCCCTGGCGCGCGAGCTGCTCAACGAAGGCGACCGGCTCATGGCGGTAGACAATTGGGCCGAGGCACTGCGCAAATACGAGGGCGCGCTGCGCGTGGTCCCCAATGACCCGCAGGCTGAAGAACGAATCGAAACCGTGCGGCGCGTCCAGGCGGAAGCCGACCAAGCCGCCGTGCAGATGAGTATGCTCAGCGGTACCCTGGCCGAACAAGCTGCCCAACTGCGCAACGTGATGAGCATCCTGGCACGAGTGCGGCAGCTCCTGCCCAACAGTCAGCGCGTGGGCCAGCTCTATAAAGACGCCAACGACCGCCTCGGCGGTATCAAGACGCAAATCTACGACCAGGCGCAAGCGGCCTTCACGCGGGCCAGCAGCGCCGTCTCGCTGGATGATCGCGTGGCGCTGACCAATGACGCGCTGCGTCTGCTGGAGATGGGCGTGGAACTGGACCCCGGCGACACGCGGCTCAGCGAGTTGATGATGGAAGGGCGCGGGCGCGTCAGCGACATGCAGCGCTCGCGGCAGGTGATCGAGCGGGCCGCGGCTATGATCGCCCAGAACTACGACAACGAAGTCGTGCAAGCGCGGGCAATGCTGGCCGAGCTGCAAGATTATGCGCAAGATGAACGCTACCGCAGCGTCGTTAATGACCTGCTGACGCGCTTCATGGAGCGTACCGAGATGGCGCTGGAAGAGAACGACCTCGCCGAGGCGGATACTTGGCTGGATAACATGCGTGAGGAACCCTTCCGCATTCTAGGGCGGCGTGCCGAGATTCAGCGCTTGGAAAATGCGGCCCGCCGTCAGCGGCGTGAGGGGCGCATCCGCTGGGTGGCCCTGCTCAGCGGCGGCGCGGTGATCGCACTGGTGTTTCTGCTGCTGACGCGCGGCTTCTGGGAACCGGCACTGTTTCCGCCGCCCACGCCCACGCCTACGGCTACCTTTACGCCCACTATCACACTGACGCCGAGCCTAACGCCCACAGCCAGCGATACACCTACCCCCACCTGGACGCCGACCCCCACCTGGACACCCACGGCCACCTTCACACCGACCAACACGTTCACACCGACCCAGACGCCCACGGCAACGGCTACGCCCACGGCAACCCATACGTCCACCAACACGCCCACCGCCACGCTGACGCCCACCATCACGCCCACGCCGCCCGTGCTGTGTCAGCTCATCACCACCAATGCACAGGGCACCCGCCTGCGCTCGCAGCCGACGATCAACTCTACCGCGCTGACCGTGCTGCAACTAGGCACGCCGCTCAACGTCACCGAGCAGCGGCGCGGCCCGGATGACAATCTGGTGTGGTATTTCATCGTGACGGAAATCGACGATTCAGAGATCAGCGGCTGGATTCGTGAGGAAAACACGCGGCTTCAGGTCAGTACCAACCCCTGCCCACCCCTACCAGGGGATAGCTAGCGAAGCCGGTGAAATGGGGCGGCTGTAAACCATACACCGCCCCCTGCTTTTCGTTTAGCCCCCTAGATCAACTGGCGCAGGCAGCCGCAGTGTGGCCTGCACCACACCGTCAGCATCCGCCAACGTGACCACGTCGCCCGGCTCGGCCCACACCGGCACATCCAGACCCCAAAACTTGCGGATGGTCGTGCTCTCACCCACACGGGTGAAGACCTCCACGCTGGATTGATTGAAGAGCAGTTGATCGGTGAAGGTGTAGACGTTGCCGTCCAGGTCGCGCAGGGTCCAGTTTTGCAGGTTAACCGTGCGCCCGTTGTTGTAGATCACCACCGCTTCACTAGTCACGTCGCCGGGGTTCAGCACGTCGATGATCTCCACTTGGGCATCGACAGCAGTGGGAGCCAGCGTGATGGTCGGCGTGATGGTCGGCGTCGCGGTGACTTCCGGCGTGGGCGTGGCGGTCAGGGCATCGTCGACGTCACTATCAGGCGTATCAGCGTCGGCGATGTCGGTTTCTGCGCTGTCATCGTCCACCAAGGGACGGTCCAGCGGGCAGCCCTCCAGCGGGATGATGAGCACCTGCCCGATCTGCAAGAAGCGGGTGTCCTCCTCACTCAGCCCGTTGATAAGCAGAATGTCGTCCACTGCGACACTGTAGCGCTCGGACAAGGTGAAGGGCACCTCGCCTTCTTCCAAAGTATGCAGAATACAGCCCTCCGGCAGCGCAGTCACCGTGGATTCCAGGTCGGGGTTTGCTTCCACCTGCTCTGGCGAGAGGGTATTCTGTGCAAGCGCCGTCGGCGTGAGCGCGTCCGGGGTGGAGGTGTCGTCTAGGACCTCAAGGCCCGGCCCGGTGTATTCGCCTTCACGCGGGGTGGCAGTAATCACCTGGACCAAGGGCGTCGCATCGGGGTCAGCGGTCGCGGTGATGATAACCTCAACAGTCGCAAAGCGTAGGGTATCGGCCTCGGCGCTGCTGGGGCCAAGGAAGTTTATCACGGCGAAAGCCACCGCGAAGGAAACCACTACGTTGAGTATCACGAAAAGCACAAGTCCGCGACTGCGCATAAGCGTCTGTCCTTATTCATCATGGCGGTGTGTCCGTCAAAAAAGAAGTGTAGCACAGTTGATCAGACTGCGACAATTGGCGGCTGCACGCTGCCCACACGCGCGACCCAAACAGCGGCATTTGGGCACAGACCATAGGCTGAAAAAGTATAAAAACCCTGGTGCCTTTATATCCCAAGTTATCGCAGATTTATCCCAAATTTTGCTCAGAAAGCGCTTACCCTTCGTTGTTGCGCGGGGACTGTCTTATAATAAGCGGGTAAAACACACGAATACTAAAGGCAAATCTCGTGAAATGGCTGCTGCGTAGTTGTGTTGTCGTGCTGGTGCTGGCCCTAGTGATGACCGGCTGTACGACGACGACGACACCCGAAGACCTAAACCTAAACTTCCAGGACACTGAGGTAGATGACCAATACAACGCGCTCATCGAGGGGACCGCGGACGCTGATGATGTGCGCGATGTGATGCAGCTCATCGGTCAGCAGCCGAACATGCAATACGTACTCCTCATCGGCCTGCTGCCGGTGCTGCTGCTGGCAGGCCTGTCTGAGGCGATCGCGCAGTCCATCGTGCTCTTCGCTAACCAAGTGCGACCGCTGCGCTTCATTGCTGTGATCCTGCTCAACAGCACCGTCTTCATCTTGATCTACCTGAACTGGGTATTCAGCATCTGGGTGCTGAGCAAGTACGTACTGGGCCTGGACCAAGTCGTCGTCATCGTGCCGGTGATGGTGGTAGTGGCGGCAGCTTACACCCCGCTTTACTTCGCATTCTTAGGAATCATCCCCTATTTTGGGCGCGGTATCATCGCCTTTTTGTACCTGCTGGTCTTCCTGGGTCTGATTGAAGGCCTGACGACCGTTTTCGTTATTTCCACCGAAGAAGCCTTCTTCGTCAGCTTCTTTGGATTGATCGTGCAGCAGGTCCTTCAGGCAACGGTGGGCCGCCCCATCACCTGGCTGACGCAGCGCGTGCGGCGCTTTGTGGCCGGCACCGAAATCGAGCCGGAGCTGCGCCGTGCCGTCGAGCGCACTGTGGCCGAAGTGCCGCCCGTGGTTTTACCTAGAGGACGTGACTCATGACCGAAATCCAACTGATATTGGGCATTATCTTGCTGTGGATCGTCATTGCCGGGCTGCTAGCTCCCTTGGAATCGCTGTCATGGTGGGCCGGCTGGTATCAAGACGCAGACGAGGATGAGGAATCGGATACCGTCATCATTGAGCAGTCCAACGATCAGAGCCATATGATCGTAGAGCACAAAGGGCAAAAGCGCAGTGTGAGTCAATACGTGGTGTATCTGACGGGAATCGCAGGTATTTCCGGTGATACTTTCCTACCGGAAGAGCGTGCCCTGCTGGACAAACTGGCTGAGCGCCTACCCGATGCGGTATTGGTCGATGACATCTACCCCTACGCCGTCACTACACGCGGCTTGACCGGGCAGCGGGTGTTTGCGCGTTTCTGGCGCTGGCTGGAACAGCTCAAGCTGCGCGGCAGCGCGCTGGCCTTTCTCATCAACATTCGCAATATGTTTCAAGTCTTGGTGGCCGCTGACAGCCGCTACAGCCCCATCTACAGCCTGGGCAGCGCCAACGTCGTGCTGCGCGGCCTGAAGCGCCACGGCTACCCCTTCGGCAGCGGCATGCCAGTGACCCTCATCGGCTACAGCGGCGGCGGTGAGATGTCTATCGGCACCATTTCGCCGCTGAAGGCCACCCTCAAAGCGCCCATCCGCGTGATCTCTTTAGGCGGTGTGATGAGCAGTGACCCCTGCCTGGTGGACGTGGAACACCTGGTACATCTCTATGGCGAGAAGGACCGCGTGCACCTGCTGGGACCGGTACTGTTCCCTGGGCGCTGGCGCGTTTCAGTGCGCTCAGCCTGGAACGAAGCCCGCCGTGACGGGCGCATCACCATGGTGAAGATGGGGCCGATGGCACACAACGGGCCGGGCGGCTATCTGGACGCTACGCAGCACATGCCCAATGGCAGCACCTACCTGGACTTCACCGTGGACACCATTGCGCGCAGCGTGCAGCACATCGATGAGTCCACAGCACCTGAAAGTGCCTGACGTTTACGCTGCTTGGAGCGATTTCAGGCTATACTGACTATAAAGTGTAAGGTAAAGAATGCGCGCGGCATGGACAAATTCGTTTCAACAAACGCACTGGGAGAAGCACTCGCAACGGGTTTGTTGGCTTACATGGTGATGATGGCCGGGTCACAGCTCATCGGCTTGTTCTTGTGGTCTAAGCTGAAAGGTGGGCGGGCCACATTCCTCTTCGTGACCTCGCTGCTGTTCGCACTCTTCGTGTTCGGCTTCTACGGCTTGGACTTCATGTTGACGCACGTCTGGATACGCACGGAAGATTTAGGCAGGCCGGTGGTCTTTGGCATCAGTTTGGCCTTCGGCTTAGTGCTGATGCTGGCTCCGGTGGTGCCTATGCACTTCCTCTTCAATGATTTCATCTCTCCGGACATGATGGATGACCAAGCGCTCACTGCGCTGTCGGACGACGAGATCAACCCCCTCGACCGACAGCGCAAGCACTTAATCGAACGCCGCAACCGGCGCAGACTCTAAGTCAAGGTGCCGTGTGCCACCTGAAGTACATAGAAGCGCCGTGCACCCAAGCCATTGAAGCGCAAATGTCCGTCTATGACCTGGAAGCGCTGGCCGCTAAGCTGATCTTCCAAGATGGCCCCATCGCCCAGCCCGCCATGTCCCACCGGCAGCGCGAAGTCACTGATGCGATACGCCCCGCGATGTGCTACTGCAATGACCCGCTCGTTGAGCGACTGCCGCTGGAAGGCGAAGACATCCCCTTTAGCGTGCAGCACCTGGAAGCTGCCGGTCTTCAGGGCTGAGGACTCCTTGCGCAGCACGATAAGCTGACGATAGTACGCGCGCAGGTCGATATCCCACATGGAGTCATCCCAGGGCATGGGGCGGCGGTTGTCCGAATCGCCCCGCCCGGCCAGGCCCACCTCATCCCCATAATAGATGCTGGGCACGCCAGGAAAGGTCATCAGCAGGCCCACCGCCAGCTTGAGCAATGCCAGGTCGTCTTTGCAGATCGACAGGATACGCGCGGTGTCATGACTGCCCAGCAAGTTAAATTGTTGGAGCACGATGGCGTAAGGGATGCCGGCCATAAAGCTGCACATCTGTTGGGCCATGCCCTCCGCCGGGAGTTGGAAGATGTCCGGTGGCAGATCGGGGTAAGCGTCTGTGCCGATATAGCCCGACAGCCAACGCCATACCGGAAAAGTGAAGCCCTGGTAGTTCATCACAGCGTCGAGCTGGTCACCCTGGAGGTACGGGGTGCCGTCGAAGAAGTGCTCGCCCATGATGTAGCTTTCCGGGTTGAGCGCTTTCAGGGCCTGGCGGGCTTCCTGCCACACTTCGGCGGCATGCTGCTGGGCACCCTGGCGGGCGGTCATATTTGCCACGTCCAGCCGCCAACCGTCGATGCTGTAGGGAGGGCGCATCCAATATTGAAGTACTGAGTCTGGATCGCGGTACATGCGGTCGCGCAGGCGCTGGCTGGCGTAGTTCAACTTAGGCAATGAGCGCACGCCCAGCCAGCGCTCATAGTCGTCTGGGCGTTGATGAAAGGTGTAGAAATCGGCGGTGTCAGCGTTTTCATCGTGACGCGCGGCGGTAAACCAAGGATGAGTCGCCCCGGTATGGTTAGGCGTCACGTCCAGGATGATGCGAATGCCGCGTGCACTGGCAGTCTCACGCAGGGCGGCCAGGGCACCATTGCCGCCCAGATGCGGGTCCACGTTGAAGAAGTCGCTGGTGTTGTAGCGGTGATAACTGGGACTGGTGAACACCGGATTGATATAGAGCGCGTTGACCCCCAGCTCAGCCAACAGGTCCAGCTTTTGGGTGATACCGGGCAGGTCCCCGCCGAAGAACTCCAGGTTGCCGGTAATCGCCCAGGGCTGGGGCTGCTCATCCCAATCGCGCACGGTGACGCTGTACAAGCGCCCGGTCTTCTCTGAGCCGCTGGTCCAGGCCCCTGGTTTAACGGTCAGTGCAGGATCGCCATTGTGGAAGCGATCGGGGAAAACCTGGTAGAACACCGCATCGTGCACCCAGCGCGGCGCAGCGTAATCAGCAATCAGTTTGAAGTCGTAGAAGCTCGGTTCATCGACTGACGATACGCCCCGTGCGTTGAGCGTGTAGCTGCCGTCCGGCGTGATGATGTAGAAACGGTAGGTATTCAGCGGCATACGCACCTGGAAGTCTGCGGCCCAGTATGCAGCGGCGGCATCAGTCTCGATGATCTGCATCGGATCGGTATGGGCTTCGCCGTCTGGGTCACTGCGCAAGACCATACGCAAGATCGGGGCATCCAGTGGGGCGCGCAGTTGGAGGGTGACGGTATCGCCCAGCTTGGGGTAAGGGTCAGATACATACAGGACAGACCCGTCGTGATGCAGTGCAGCAGTCCAATGCATAGTGGTGTCCTCTTGAGAATATCTCTTGTGCGAATAGAACGTGATGGTAGCCCATCACCTACCACGCGACAAGGGATAGCACAGGCCACCGACCCCATCACACCCCTTGACACATGCTGTGACGTGGTGTATTTTAAGAACATAAGTTCTATTTAAAAAGGACACCCATGGTCCCTAAACGCCCATCACACCCTAGCCAACGCCCCCAACGCCGCCGCCCCGGTCGGGGACAGGTGCCGCTGCCCCACCTGCCTGGAGTGCCGTCCCAGGAAGCCATGCTGAAAGACCGCCTGCTGTCGATCTTTGGCCTACCCGATGACGACAGCACCCAGGAGATGCCCGTGCCGCCTGATTTCGACGATCTCTAGCGGCACGCAGCACCAAATCAACTGTTGCGCCGGGCGCACAAAGGCGTACAATCCGCATGACTCACGCTGCGCTTTTAGGAGATGCGCCCATGCGCCCTGCGTTATTTTTTGCAGACCTCAGCCGTGTGCTGCCGCAGGACGCACGCGGCTGGCTAAACGCTTTTGGGCGGGCGATACTGCTCAGCCTGGGTATTAGTGTTATGGCCTTCGGGGTCAATGTCTTTCTTGTCGCGGCGGACATCGCACCCACAGGTGTCACCGGTGTGGCCGTGCTGCTGAATGCCGTGATCGGCACCCCGATCGGCTTGGTCACGCTGGTGCTGAACGTGCCTATTGTGCTGCTGGGCGCGCGCTACCTGGGTGGGTTGTCAATGTTGGTGGCAACCTTCTATACCGTGGTGGGCTATGGCTTGATGCTGGACCTGATACCGGTGGAGGTTGTCAGCAACAACACACTGCTCAACGCGCTGTTTGGCGGGGTGGTCAGCGGGCTGGGCATGGCCCTGGTGATGCGCGGCGGCGGCACACCAGGCGGCACCGCGACGCTGGCGCGCATCATCCAGGATAAAACTGGCACCCCCATGAGCACCACGTATCTCTACACCGACATTGCCATCATCCTGGCCGCGGGCCTAATCTTCGGCTGGGAAGCGGCCATGTACGCCGTCGTCACCCTCTTCATCAGCGGCATTGCCAACGATTACTTCCTGGAAGGCCCCAGCGTCATCCGCACCGTATTCATTGTCACAGACTACCCGCGTGAGATTTCACAGGTCATCACCACAGCGACTAATCGCGGCGTAACAGGTTGGGACGTAGAGGGGATGTACAGCCAAGCCTCACGCAAGTTCTTGTACGTCACAGTCAGCCGTTCACAGGTGACGATGCTGTGCGATCTAGTGGCCTCAGTAGATGACCGCGCCTTTATCGTCGTCGGGCAAGGGCATACTGCCTATGGCAGCAGCTTTCGCCCTTACCCACGCCGCCGGCTTAAGCCGCAGCCGCTCAATCCCTATGCCGTGGCGGTTAATGAAGCGGCAGCGCCGCCCATTGATCCCGCCTGGTACGGCAGCCCCACCGACACCGACGCAAACTGGTATGTGGTTGACATGGTGGAAAGCGGCACTGAACACAACGAAGACTAAGCGTGGCATCACAGACACAGCCCCGCACCTTTCAGCGCGGGACTGGCTGTTGCTAACAAGAAGTTCTCTTCAAAGAAACGCGGTTGGGGTCGTAGAAAAAAACGGCTGAAACGCTGACAGTGACTGCTCAGTCACCCACGGCAGCTTCACTAAACAAGGCCTGAGGCAGGTCCTGTGCCCAGATCATGATGCGGTCCCAGTCCCGGTAATCGCCTTCCGGGGCATCAACCGCGGCACGGGCCATCGGGGACAGCTTGCGATAGTCCAGCCGCCCGGCAAACATCCCGACACTCACCGGCTCCACCACAGCACGCGCAGGCTTAATGTAGCTGCGCACCTTGTCGCGGTTGTCAGCGGTATCGTGGATCAATGTCATACATACAGTGAAATAAGCTACCGGCAGCCGACGCAGGGCCGCCCGCTGCTCACGCACGAAATCCAGCGCCTCCGGCAGCCAACTGCCTACCCGTATCGCACTGCCAACCACAGCGGCGTCGTAGCCACTCAGGTCACTGACCATCTTCATGGGCAGCACGTCAACATGTGCGGTTTGTGCCAGAACATCGGCGATAGTCTGTGCCACTTCGGCGGTAGACCCCTGTTTTGATGCGTAAGTCACTAAAATCTTTTTGGTCATTGTAAACACCCCATTTTTATTGACCGCTTATGCGAATCATAGCATTACTCTTTTTATGGTAGACCTAACAAATGTCAGGGGTATGAACCTGACATTTGTCATCCTGCGCACCGCTGCTATTGCCCGAAAGGATTGCTGAAGCGCGGATCACTGACGAAGGTTTCGTCCGTCAGGCTTTCTAGAAACGCGATGAGATCGGCTTTGTCCTGCGCGCTGATCTCGAAACCCGGCACGAAACCGCTCTTAAACGGATTTTCCCGGCCATCGCCCACGTGCGGCCCGTCTGCGATCACGCGCCCACCCGCCGCGTAGAAGTCGATCACGTCCTCTAGCGTGGCGATGCTGCCATCGTGCATGTAAGGCGCAGTCAGTGCGATATTGCGCAGCGAGGGCGGGCGGAAGCGCCCCATGTCTTCCGGCTGGCCGGTGATCTCAAAGACCCCGGTGTTGCCGCGTGGATAGGCCCCTTCGCCGTCCACGTTATACAGCCCGGTGTTGAAGAAAGCCTGCTCCACGAAGGTACTGTTGGCGTGCACGGTGCTGGCGCTGAAGTTGAACCCACCGTGGCAGTGATGGCACTCGAAGGTCTCCGACAGAAACAGCTCCATGCCCCGCAGTGCCGACTCAGAGAGCGCCTCGCGGTCCCCCTGATAGACAAAGCGGTCATATGGCGAATCACCGGAGATCAAGGTGCGCACGAATGCCGACAGCGCCTGCACCACGTTGTGAAAGGTAATCGGGGCGTCTTCCGCTGGGTAGGCGGCGGCGAAGAGCGTCTGGTAGCCCTGTGCTTCCTGTAGCCGCGCCAGCACTTCCGCCTCATTGCCCGTGATACCCATCTCCACCGGGAACTCACCGAACATTGGGATTAGCACCTGGTGCTCCACTTCAGTGAGCACGGGATTACCCCAGTTGTAGCTGGCGTTGTAGGCCACATTGCCTAAGGTCTGCGCGTTGCGAACGTGTGCCTCACCGGTGGAACCAATGGGCACCGCTTGGCCGTCGGTGAAGGCCAACTCCTGAAAATGACAGCTCGCGCAGGCCATGGTGCCGTTGCCGGACAAGCGCGTGTCGTAGAAGAGATGGCGGCCCAGCTCGACCTTCGCCGCGCTCATCGGGTTATCTTCCGGCACGCGGGGCACCGGGAAGCCTGTCGGCAGGTCCCAGGCGTAATCCGTGGCACTAAGCATGGCCGCCTGGTCGAAGACCTCAAACTGGTCTACAGTGTCGTGCGCCAGGTCCGGTAGATACGGCTCTGCAACCAGGGCCGCCAGCCAGATTGCGCCACCTATCAGCAGCGACACGCCAAAGGCCACCGCCGCGCTGCGCAGCATCCGGCTGTTTTGCAGCTCGTTGGGATGGCCTAGGTGCAGGGTCAGTGCGGTAAATGCGACCAAATCGGCCAGCGCTGCCAGGATCAAGGGCAGCTCGGCCTCAAGCGGCGTGTTGGTGAAGGGCACGTCGATCAGGCGGGCAGCGGCCATCAGCGCCACGCTGCCCCCCGCCAGCATCAGCCCGATCCAGGCCGCGCGCACGCCTTTGGGCTGACTGAACAGGTACAGCGCCGCCATGAGCTGTGCCGCGCCCCAGGCCGCATAGAACAGCTCATGAGCGGGGACTTCCGTCAGTTCCGCTGGGAAGAAGGGCGAACGGATAAAACCCGCCGCCGCCAGTGCGAGGATTGCCAAGTAACGCATCATCACAATACACCATCTGCCATGTTTACAACAAAATCCACAGTGTGTGAGGGACACCCCACACACCTTTTATTCTACCACTTAATCACGCGGTTTGTGATGACTTTCACCATTGCCTCGCCACTTCACCGGGTGCTAATCCGTGCTGCGGCCCACCGGCACGATGGCGGCGCGATCTGCCGTGCGGAAGAAGGTCTGCGCGCTGCACGTTTCATCCGCACAGGCCCCGCTGTCCATCAGCAGGCCGAAGCCCTCGAAGAGCGCCGGGCAGTCTGGGTCATCGAAGCCCGCCATGCAGCCGGGCGGCATGGGCGTGTTCTCGTAAAGCGGCACCCCGCTGAGCAGGCCAGCCAGGTCCGCCACGATCACGCCGTTCTCGAAGTCGAAGCGGTGGATCACGACGCGGGGCAGGTTGGGCCGTCCACAAGGCGACTCTGGGGCGATGACGCTGGCCGGGGAGTCACAGGCGGTGCTGCCCAGATGAATGTTCCAGGCTAGGCTTTCGTCCGCGCTGTGTGTCATCAGGTCCGCACGGATGAACTTGTAGCCGCCCTGCCAATTCCACCACATGGCCGCGATGTTAAGCGGCGAGGGCGCGCTGGTCACGTCCAGATGATTGAGCGTGAAGGGCACGCCCATGTCGAAGCTGAGACCGACGTACTCACCGGCTGGCGCGCTGCCGATCACCTGGCCGTTGATGGCGCTAGTACCGATCTCCGAGCAGGACGCGCTGCCGTCTTCGAAGTCGATCAAGGCCACATCATCGACCTGCCACAGGCCGTCCTGTTCCAGTGTCAGCGGCACGGACGCGCCGTCTGCCGTCAGGAGCTGCACGTTGGAGACGTAGAGGCGGAAGTCGTTGAAACTAATTTCAGCGGCGTCACTGCCGATCCCGGCGTAGGTCTGGCCGCAGGCGGCGGCTTCTTCACCGACGGCCCCGGCGAAGTGCAGCGTGATGGGCTGTGTGCCGTCGTGCACCAGGGCGGACATATCGGCCATGGCATCTTTCATGCTGCCCATCTCATCCATGCCGCCATGATCCATACCGCCATGATCCATGCCGCCCATGTCCATGCGGGCGACGCGCTCCACGATGGGCACGGTCAGCGCCAGTTCCAGACCCGACTCAAAGGTGAGCGTCAGCGGTATCACGTCCCCTTCGACCAGCTCCTGCGTCAGGTTGATGAGCATGACGTGGTAGCCGCCCGGCTGAAGCGTCACCCATTCCTCAAGAGGCAGGTCTAGGCCATCAATGGCACTCATGCGCATCACGTCATCTTCCACCACCGACTCGTGAATCTCAACCAGGTCAGCCGCGGGGGTCTCAGCAGCGATCAAGCGGTCAGGGGCGTCCCCGCGATTCCACAGGCGCATGAAGGCCGCCGAGGGGAAGGGCGGCGGCGGCGCGTCGTCGGGCAGATCAGCGGCCATGTCGCGCATCAGGGTGGGACGCACCCAGGCGTCATCGACCAGGATGGGCGCGGCATCGGGCGCGATCTGCGGCCACAGGCCCATGCCCTGGAA
>CAYWGJ010000015.1:0-40613 GCA_964457835.1 uncultured Anaerolineaceae bacterium | reverse complement strand
ATGTCTCCCGAGCAGATTCAGGAGGAAGCGGTTAGCCCACAAACCGACATTTACGCGCTGGGCGTGATGCTCCACGAAGTGCTCGCCGGGCAGCACCCGTTTCATGAGACATCCATTGGCACACTGCTTTTCAAACACATGCAGGAACCGCTGCCCGATATTCATAACATACGCGATGATCTTCCCCGAGATGTCGATGATGTGATCCAGAAGGCGACCGCTAAGGCACCGGCAGACCGCTATGCCAGTGTGCTTGAGTTAGTGAGCGATCTGAATGCCGTTGTGGGTGATGCGCGCTCCCCTGTATTGCAACCGGCAACAACTGTGAAGAAGAAACCTGTCACCATCACCGAACGCAACCGTGATGCCATGCTGACCAGCGTGCGTAAGTTCTGGGTAGAGGGTGTGCTGGAGAATTCACTGCATGATGCGGCGATGATTGACCTCGGACTTAAACCAGAATCGGGCGCAGTTAACAACCCCTGGGACACGATGATTCGCACACCGTCCGGTAATGAAGCCCTGAATGACGAGCAAATTATCGACGTATTCGACCGCCTGAATGGTAAGCTGTTAATCATTGGCGATCCTGGGAGCGGCAAGACGACAACGCTGCTGGCGCTAGCGCGTGATCTGCTGAACCGTGCTGAGCATGATGATGCTCACCCGATCCCGGTGGTGCTAAACCTGTCCTCGTGGAGTGAAAAGCAGCTCCCCATTACGGAGTGGTTGGTCGAGGAACTCAGCACGAAATATCAAGTGCCGCGTCTAGTTGGACAGAATTGGGTGGATGCTGACGATCTACTACTGTTGCTTGACGGACTCGATGAGATAGGCGAAGCTACCCGCACAGCTTGCGTCAAAGCCATTAATGCTTATAGAAATGAGCACGGTTTTGTTGATGTTGTCGTTTGCAGCCGTATCGTGGATTATGATCCATTGTCCGCCCAGTTGACACTCAATGGCGCGGTCGTTATCCAACCCCTTAACCGCGAGCAAGTGGAAACTTACCTCAGACAGTTGGGCAGTGGGTTTGAAAACGTGATCACTATGCTAAACAAGGACGAAACGTTTCTAGAACTCTGCCAATCGCCGTTGATGTTAAGCATCATATCGCTCACCTTCGCTAGTGGACAGCAGAGTCTGCCAACACACGCACAACCTGAAAACCTGCGCGATGCCATATTTGATACCTTTATTGAGCAAACCCTAAGCGCACCTAAACGTCAATCGACATATTCGGCGCCTTTCATACGTGACCAACTCGGATGGTTAGCACGGCAAATGCAGGCGCAGAACCAAAGTATCTTTCAAATAGAAAACCTACAACCCAATTGGCTTGGGCCGGATCGTATCCGCAACTTCTGGTGGCTCTATAGCATTGTGGTCCCCCTGCTGTTTACCGTTTTTTGGCTCCTTGCACAGTTGCCGTTTCTTTTCATAGACGACAGCCGTCTGTTAGGGGAGCCATTTCCGACTCTCGCGCTTGAGGTGATCGTCGGGATTTCTTGGGGCACAGCGATTGGATTTAGCCTGACGCGCCTGTACTACGGTCGATGGTGGACGAGCCTTGCCAATGGTGTCTTCGCAATCTCGGTCTTGGTTTTGAAGGAAAGTGTCCTTGAGGCGATCATTAATGGAGTTGCTATTGCGGTTGTGTACTGGGTTATCAGCCTTGTGTTGCAAAGGTATCGGTATAACCCATTGGTGATTAGCACGGTTGATCGGCTGAGTATTATCCGCATAAACCTCCGCAATCCAGCCGTCATCTTGATGGGGGGCGCTGTAGCCATCAATGGTGTGGTGCTACAGCAACCTCACCTCCACCCAGATCGTGTGCTGATCGCCTTTTTCACCGCCTTGTTTCCTGCCCTGTTGTGGGCTGCATTGATTGTAGGTCTCAAGAGTGAGCAGGTGAGCGAAACATCACGCCCCAATCAAGGGATATGGAACTCCGCCCAGAATGGGTTTCAGGTCAGCATAGCCATTGCACTGCCTATTGGGATCATCATATTTCTGGTGCAGGTCATCTTGAACGATCCAACAACCGCGCTTGCTGAAGGATTCTACCACTTTACCATTGCGATATGGTGGGCGGGTTTCGTAAACGGTTTTGCTATTGTTTTGCAACACGGCATCCTGCGCTGGCTGCTCCATCGCGAATCAGGGATACCGTATCACTATGCCGCTTTTCTGAATCACGCTGTGAAGTTGAGTCTGTTGCAGCGGATCGGTGGGGATTACGTCTTTTCCCACCGCTCGCTGCTGGAATACTTCGCGGCGCTGGAGCCTGAAAAGGATAACGCATGACACACGCGAGAGAGACGATGCGTGGCTATGCGGCAATACCCTGATTTCATGAAGTGTTAAAGTGTATCAAGCGGCACAAGATTTTGGGGTTCCAAAGCCGAATGTCGTCTGCGGCGATTATAAAAACCCATCACGTACCCAAAGATGAAGGCGCGACCGGGTCGATGCTTTCGGTGCGCTGAATGTGCCACTGTGGCGCAGCGGGGCGCATGTACAGGTGCCGGATAGTCCAACCGCCTCAGCGTGTAGCCGTCTTCGGGACCGTCGTCAAATAGGCCGTCAACCTCTAGGATGCCTTCGTCGGCCAGACCGTTTTCGATGGCGCGCAGCTTCACCTGGTCGATGACGGCCAGCAGACGGTCGAGATTCTGGGCGGCCACGTCCAACTCGGCGTCTCGACCATTGACGCGCCAGACCTGCCGCGCTGGGCGGAGGCGCTGAACACGCCGATCATGACCTTGTTCATCGACGGGATCAGCGACGTGCGTCAGCGATCGGTGGCCGTGCTGCACTTGTTTCCGGAGGAACGGCTGCCGATGGTGATCCAGATGCTGGGGGGCATGGCAGGCGTGCCGATCCGGGGCACAGGGCCGGACGAGACCGACGGCTGAGGCAGGGGGTGCGCGGCGCGTTTCGCTGACCTGCGGGTTTCAGTGTAGGGTGACTTTGACCGTGCGTGACCTGCTGGCAGTGTACATGACGTAACGCTATACTGTGCATGTGGTCAGTAAAGGATGCTAAGATGCCAATCACTCGCGAGCAGCTCAACCAGATCATTGAACTTCTCGTCCCGTACACCAACACGCCGGATGAAGACCGCCGAGCACTGGTGCAGCGGGCTTTCTTCGGTGAGCAGGTGGTCGATCAACTGACCTACAGCGGCCAGGCCGTGACCTTCGCCATGAACTGCGTGCTGAACCTGAAAAAATACAACGGGGACGCCGCCGTCGTGCAGCTTCTGGAGACACTGCGCAATTATTACGTCGGCGTAGACATACAGGCGCAGATCAACGTGCTGTTGGCCGAAATCAGGGCAGCAGACGGCCCGTCGGTGAGCGATGCGCCGCCGGTGGCGCATGCGCTCGCGCTGGACAGCCCCCTGTTCATTTCGTATTCGCGGCGCAACAGCGACTTCGTAAGCCGACTGCGCGACGACCTGAAAGCCCGTGGCGTGCCGTACTGGATCGACCAGGAAGGCTTGTCACCCGGAACGCCCAACTGGGAGCGGGCCATCCGTGCCGCCATCGAAACCAGCAGCGCGGTGCTGTGGATCGTGTCGCCTGCCGCTTACGAGTCGGAGTACGTCAGCAGCGAGCTGGCCGTAGCGGAGATGTACAAGCGCAAAGTCTACCCTGTGTGGGCCGATGGCGATAACTGGATCGCCTGTGTGCCGCTGGGCCGCCACAACATCCAGTACGTGGACATGCGCGGAAACGGCTATGCTGCGGGGCTGAACCAGTTTCTTACCGCGCTGGGCAAGGCCGACTCGGAGCTTGTCGTCCCGCCGGAGGAAGCCCCCGACCTGCCGCCGGACGCGCCACCGCGTAACCCCTACAAAGGCCTGGAAGCCTTCCATGAGGATGACGTGGACGACTTCTTTGGGCGGGAGGGGCTGGTGGCATCGTTGGCCGAACGCCTGCGCGCACAGCTTGCCGATGACAGCGCACGCTTCCTAGCAGTGCTGGGACCCTCCGGCGCGGGTAAATCAAGCGTGGTGATGGCCGGCCTGCTGCCTGCGCTGAAGCACAAGGACGCTATCCCCGGCAGCGCGGGCTGGCATTATCTGCCGACGATCAGGCCCGGCGCACACCCGATGGAACGCTTGGCCGGGGCGTTCGCGGCGCTGACCGCATCGGCAGACCCGACCAAGGTGCTGACCAAGCTGTACACCCTGGGCATAGAAGCCCTGAACTTCGCGTTTGATATGATCCCGGCGGAGCGTGTGGTGCTGTACATCGACCAGTTCGAGGAACTGTTCACGCTGGCAAAGGACGACGGCGAACGGCAGGAGTTCATCAGCCTGTTGAGCGGCGCGGCAACCGAACCGAACGGCAAGTTGATTGTCCTGCTGAGTATGCGGGCGGATTTCCTGGACTATCCGCTGAACTATCCGCAGTTGGGGTCGCTGTTCGATAAATACACCGCGCTCGTCCAACCGATGAGCATCCCCGAACTGCGCGATGCCATCCAGAAACCGGCCCGGCAATCCGGGCTGAGCTTCGATGATGGTCTGGTAGCCGACATTGTGTTCGCCTTGCGCGGGCAGGACAAGGCACTGGCCGGGGCGCTGCCGCTGCTGCAATTTACGCTGGAACGGCTGTACGAAGAACGCGACGGCAGCACGCTCACCCGTGAAGCCTACGAGCGCATGGGAGGTGTGGGCGGTGCGATTGGCACGCACAGCGAAGCCGTCTACCAATCGCTGCCGGAAGCCGCACAGGACACACTCGGACAGGTGTTTTTGCCGCTGGTGAACATCGACGAGGAGACAGGCGAACCCACCCGCCGCCGCGCACCGCTGGCGGATGTCGTCGCAGACCCGGACGCGAAAACGCTGGTGGATGCCTTTGTGGATAACGGCTTGCTGCAACGTGGGCGTGAGGGTGAGCGCCGCTACCTGGAAGTGACCCATGAGGCGCTGCTGCGAAGCTGGAATACGCTGGTGACGTGGATTGCTGAGGTGCGTGGCGACCTGCACACCCTGCGCGAACTGCGTAAGGCGGCGGCGATGTGGGAAGCCAACAACCACAGCCGTGACTTCCTATGGTTGGGTGATCGGGGACAAGAGGCACAGGCGATGATGGCCCGGCTGAAACCCGATCTGAACGAGATAGAACGCGCCTTCGCTCGCCCGGAAGCCGAACACCTGCTGGATGAAATTGCCGACATTGAGACGCTGCATCCCCGGCGCAGTGAGATCAGCACGCGGCTGCACCAACTGAAACATACACTGCCCGGCGCGGGAGTGCGTGAAGATGGACTGCCGGATATGATCTGGCTGCCGGTCGATGGTTCAAATGGCATTTACAAATTTGAGTTTGGCGAGTTTGAAGTCAAACCGTTTTTCATCGCCCAATATCTGACGACTTATGTACAATTTCAGGCGTTTGTAGACCACCCGAACGGCTTTGAAAACCCGGAGTGGTGGCGGGACATGCCGCAAGAGTATCAGAAACAAAGTGTCGGTGATCCTAAACAGCCTTATACGAATTATCCGCGAGACAGCGTATCCTGGTATCAAGCGGTGGCGTATGCCCGTTGGCTGGATGCGAAATTGCGCGAAGCTAACCTGTTGCCTGATGCATCCTTGCAGGTACGTTTGCCGACAGAATGGGAGTGGCAGTGGGCGGCAATGGCGGGTGTGAAAGCGCAAAAGTATCCCTGGGGTGAATGGGATGGTCGCCGCTGTAATACGAGTGAAGCAGGTATTGCACGCACGACGGCAGTGGGAATGTACCCGCATGGGCGGGCAACGTACGGTGCGCTGGACGTAGCGGGTAACCTGGACGAGTGGTGCCAGAATGACCGTATTGATCCGAAGATTGTAGATAGTTATAGTAATGGAGGAAGTAAGATGCTGCGGGGCGGTTCCTTCGCTGACGGTCATGATTACGCCGCCGCGTCGTATCGCAACCCCGACTATCCGAGCTACGTTAACCTCGGTTACGGTTTGCGGTTGGTTGTTGCTGCCCCTATTAGCGCCCTCTGAACTCTGTCGGCGGCTTGCCCGCCGCCCTCTGACCTCTGAATCTCTGGCGCTCGGCGGCGGTTGGCGTAGACACACAACACCAGCCGCCCTCTAAGCCCCCTCTGGGGGTTTGGGGGTGCCTCCCGCCGTCAGGCGGGTCACTACAAAATTTCGCAAAATCGAGTATATTGGTGCTGCTGGCTTCGGTCAGTCAGGCTGCCGGGTAGGTGCTGCGGGGCGGTTCCTTCAATAACAATCAGAATAACGCCGCCGCGTCGTATCGCAACAACAACAATCCAAACAACGATAACAACAATTACGGTTTGCGGTTGGTGGTTGCTGCCCATGACCTTCTCACCCTTCAGAGGGTGCGTTTGCAAGCAAACGTATCTGCTCCCAAAAGTGGTGTATGTCTACTGGATATGCACTTGAGGCGAAGGCGGAAGGATAGCGCCGGACAGTCTGGTCTGCACGCAGGATGATCGCTGCGGGGCAAGTGGTCGCGTCAGGCGCATATAAAAACTGGGGGATAGCCTGGATCCGCTCCCGTTATCCCCGCCCCACCTCCCATAACGGCTCAAGCGTCTCAACTGGCTCAAGTAGAATTTACCGACTTGCGTGCATGTTTTGTGGGGGTATGTGATTTTTTGAAAATGTGTAATGGTGCCTGTCTCAGGTTGTGCCGCCTGTGCCACCTGAGACGGAAGCCCATCGAAAGCGGCATCCGCAACAAAAAGAGACGCTCCGTAGATGAAGCGTCTCAAGTGTCTCAGAGTTAGAACCAGCACTCAGGCTGTTATTTTTGCAGTCAGTGGTTGCCCGTCTCAGGTGGCTCAACTGGCTCAAGTAAGGAATCGGCTCTCAACTGCCAGAAACGCACCCGTCCGCCACGTACCCGTTTCTGCGTGCTGAGGTTATTAGGTCCGGGCAGCAAGAAGCCGTCTTCTTTCAGCATCTTGCCGATGGCATTGGCTCCGAAGTTAAGCGGCTGGACATGATTCACCGCCTTGAGCGCGATCTCTGGCAGCAGGTAAACGAAGTTGTCGTCCTTGTAGCCAACTACCGTCACACCAGGCGGGTATTCACGCGGATTGCGCATATCGTCGTCGATCACCGCCTGCCCACCAGCGAGCAACTGACCCAGGATGTCCAGAAAGACCTGACTGGCAAGCTCCTGGCGCAGATTTTGCACCGTCTCCACAATGCAATCCTGCCACGTTGGGAGTAGATAGTCCTCATCCATCTCCGCCACGAACTTCGAGAGCATCTGGAACACCGTCACCAGCACTGCCCAGTTCTTCACGGCACGGTCATGGGCGTTCGATCTGCCGAGCTGGGCAGTTACCTGAGCGTTGTAGCCGATCACGTTCTGGCTGAAGCGGCTGGCAAGTTCAGCTTTGAAGTCACCTTCATCGAGTTGGCGTGCTACCCACGACGCGAAGTGGGCGGTAAATCCGGGCAGCTTATCGCGCAGCGCCTCAGCCTCGCTCAAAGCCTTTCCCTGCGGATCACGGTGCTTCCAGGGCGGGATTTCGAGTGCCATCATGCGCGAGGAGACCGACATTTCGCCCTCCAGACTGGTTTCGCCAGTGGAGAGGATCAATCCTCGGCAGGGACGCGATGTTTGCAGCTTCGCGTCGCGGATCAGCCGTCCGCGACCCAGGTCCGCGTCAAAGGCTTTGAGGGACAGCGCCTGCTCAACACGATCGATCATGGCCGCGCATTCCGCTCAACCCTGCGCCACAAATGCGGTGGCTGTGGGGTAATCCGGTGCCCGTTGGAATAGATCGCCGAGCCAATCCTGATGATACGTCTCCTGCTGGTGTTCCATGTAGCAGCGCAGCCGCGCCAAGAGCGTCTCGGCCTCGCCACCATGGAGCAGCTCCGCAATGGCCCAAGCGGTGAGGTCAGCAGCGGCCAGCGTGGTGAGTTCCTGTTCTCCGCCCTGCTATTCTACATTAAACTTTTCAGCGAAGTTGTCTCACTTAGTCTGACACAGAGGGGAGGATGCGATGTTCACGCAACGTGACTTGTGTGAACAGATTGTCGAAGCGGGGGGCGACTATCTTTTTCCAGTGAAGGACAATCACCCTAACACGCTGGAAACGATTGCCGATGTCTTTATGCCTGCTCCGGTGAGTGCGGGTCACAGCCGAGTCCAACTGCCCGAAACTTGTGCGCAAACCGTTGAGCATGCTCGCGGGCGCACAGCATATCGTTATCTCACGGCCAGTTCCCAACTCAACGATTATCTCGATTGGCCCCATTTAGGGCAAGTTTTTCGGATTCAGCGGGTGGTTCAACATCATCAGACGGGCCAAATCACCTATGAGGTGCTTTTCACGCCCGACAGACTGCTGCATCATGTTCGGCAACATTGGCACATCGAAAATCGTCTGCACTATGTTCGGGATGTCACCTTTCGGGCAGACGCCTGCACGATTCGTCACACCAAGCGTCAGCGCCTTTTAGCCAGCCTCAACAATCTGGTCATTGGGTTGGTACGGCAGACTGATTTTCGGTATCTGCCCGAAGCTCGACGCTATTTCTCGGCGAATTATCGCGAGGCCCTTCAACTTTTACTTTAGCGACTTTGCAAAAGCCTTGGTTTGATTCGGAGCAGACACACAAGCGACTGCGCACTACATTTACGCCCCTGCTGCAATCGGGTAGAATGCGCGCTGCACACACGGCACAGCAGAGGCGGTCCATGAAGATCGGTTTCATCACAGCGGACCTCAGCCATACACACGGTTGGGCGCACTACAGCTTGGAAATTCCAGTGGCGTTGCACCGGCAAGGCCTGGACTTGAAGATCGTAGCATCAACCAACAGTGATCTATCCGCCGTGCCTGAGGACCTGCCCGTGTATCCCATCTTGCCGACGCTGGTACCGCGTGCGCGCGGACTGCTGCCTCGCCTGATGCGATATCTGCCCCAGGTGCGCCGCCTGCTCGCCGACCGAGACCTCATTCACGTCACGGTGGAACCCTTCGCACCATTAGGGGCCTGGAGCGCTGGCGCACGCCCTTTCGTACAGGGCGGTGTGGGCAGCTACCTCAACATCGACGCCTGGCAGCGCCCCCCGGCCCTATGGCTGTACCGCCGCGCTTTTGAGCGTTCGCACATCGTATGCATCAGCCACTACAGCCAACGCGTGGCGCAGCAGGTCTTTCCTGGTGTACCGACCTCAACGATAGCGCTGGGCATCGACCCTACACGCCTCGCTAGTGAACCACCGCCGCTGCACACAGCCATCAGTGGACCAGTAGTCTTGAGCGTTGGCGGCATCAAGCCGCGCAAGGGAACGCTGCACCTGGTCCAGGCGATGGCGCAAGTACGTGAAGCTATTCCGGAAGCCCACTGTGTGATTCTGGGTAACCCGCGCGACAGCTCCGACTACACCGTACAAGTCCGCGCAGAGATAAGCCGCCTCAACTTAGCGGATTGCGTGCACATCCTGGGCTTCGTGGACGAGCCAACGCTGCGCGCTTGGTATGCGCGTGCCGACCTCTTCGCGCTGCCTTCCATGAACCAAGGCTGGGACTTCGAAGGGTTCGGGCTGGTACACATGGAAGCAAGTGCTGCCGGGCTGCCGGTCATCGGCACACGCGACTGCGGCGTTGAAGACGCAGTACAGGAAGGCATCACCGGCTTACTAGTATCACAAACGCGCATTGACGAGAAACTGCCCCAGGCGATGATCACCCTGCTAAGTGACCCACAACGCGCACAGCGGATGGGCAACGCGGGACGCGCCTGGGCGCAAGCCCGCACTTGGGATCGCGTGGCTGAAGAGATGACCGCGCTTTACACACGGATTCACCAGAAAGGCTGAAAACTCATGCGCATACTGATGCTGAGTGACCGCATCCCACCGGAAAACGTCGGTGGTGCAGAAAAAGTCGCCTGGACGCTGGCACAGGGACTGCGCGACGCCGGACACGAGGTTCATGTAGCAGCAGCCACTGACAGTACGCCCTTTGAGGAAACCCGCGAGGGCATCCCCACCTATCACTTATACGCGGCGTACCGCCCACGCTGGCAAGCCTACTTGTCGCTGTATAACCCCCAGGTCAATAACGCGCTGCAACAGCTCTACGAACATGTACAGCCGGATGTCGTCAGCGCGTTCAACATTCACCGTGACCTGACCTACCACAGCTTAACACTGGCCCACCAGCGCAGGGTCGCCACTGTGCTCAACTCGCAGGATGTCATGGCCTTCACTTATGACAAGCTGCAACACTTCATCGACCCCACCCGTTGTGATGTGCCGCCGACTGCCTATCGCCTGCCACACTTCTACAACCTCAAGCTGATGCGCAGCCGCTACAACCCGCTGCGCAACATGCGCATCCACCATGTGCTCACCCACCATACCGACAGCTGCGTGGCGGGCAGCGAGACACACCGTCAAACACTAGTAGCGAACGGACTGCCCTTCGACCGCGTGGTGCGCGCCAGCGTCAACCCGGCAGACTTTGCAGCCTCAGAGACAGCCGTGGACGCGCTGCGCCAGCAATTAGACCTGCAAGGCCGCCGCGTGATCCTCTTTGCGGGGCGATTGTCTCCGTTGAAGGGGGGAGCACAGCTTTTGCAGGCCTTGGAGCGCGTCGTGCATCAGGTCCCTGAAGCGCTGCTGCTGGTCCTGACACGAGCCTCACTCGCATCACAGGGCTTCGACCGCCCAGAACTGGCGCACCTACTGCCTTACGTCCGGGCAGGCGGCTGGATGCAAGGCGAGACTCTAGCCGCAGCTTATCGTGCGGCGACAGTGGCTGTGGTGCCTTCCATCTGCATGGATACTTTCCCAACAGTCAACTTGGAAGCCATGGCTGCCGCACGCCCTGTGATCGCCACCTGCTACGGCGGCTCCGCTGAGGCGGTGATTGACAGCAAGACCGGCTACATCGTCAACCCCTACGACATTGACGCGCTGGCGGACCGGATCATGCGCGTGCTGCGTGAACCTGACCACGCCGATCAGCTCGGCCAGGCAGGATACCGGCGTCTGCGGGATCACTTCACCCCGGCGCGCCACGCCCAGGAGATGGAAACAGTCTACGCCGAGGCAATCGAAAAACGGCAGCGGCGGGATTAGTCGCTGTCTTCAAGATCGTAGACGACTACTTCCTGCTTGACATAGACGCGCTGCCCGTCCTGCACATCGCGGATGACATGCGTGCCTGGGCCGATCTGCGCGCCTTCACCAATCTTGACGCCGGGCATGGTCATCACGTCCACTGCCAGGAATGCGCCTTCACCGATGACAGCCCCGAACTTGTCGCGTCCGCTGTCCAGCTTTTGTCCTTTGACGTAGCTGGGCACACGACCATGGTCAATGCGCAAATTGGCCGTGGTGCAGCCAGCCGAGAAGTTAACGTGGGGCGCGAACACCGAATCCAGTACGCGGCAGGCGTGCATCCCGACATGATCGCCGACGTAACTGCGCGCGATCTCTGTGGTGTATCCCACTTCGCAGTGGTCAAGCACCATGGAATGGCGCACCAGGGCACCATTGCCGACAATGGTGTTGCGCCCGATATACGCCGGTCCCACGACTGCCGCCCCATGGAAGAGCTTGGCCCCGGCTTCGATCACCACATTGCCCAACACCGCAGCCCCCGGCGCAACATACGCTGACTCAGAGATGTGCTGGCCGTCAATGCGCTGCAAGTAAGCATCCATCACGTCCAGAACGTGCCAGGGATATTTCAGCGCCCGCCACGGCCCCTCATAGGGCACAACTTGATAGCGCCTGTCTTTCATCAGGCGGTCCATGGCGCGCTCGTAGTGATCATCCGGCGTGGCGGCTTTTTCGTACTCAGCGCGGATCGCATCGAAGAGCTGCCCTGCATCCGCGTGGACGTGCGCAACGATGTTCACTAGGTCACTAGGGCGCTTGTCTGCGCCAGGCTTTTCCACAATGCTGACGATACGCCCATCCGCATCAACTTCCAAGTAGCCACCGGGAAAGTACGCGGCCATCTGCACACCAGCCAGGTAAGTCGCCGTGGGGTCGGCTTGATGCGCCGCAAGCATATTCGTGTGCAGGCGCTCGTCGACTACATCATGCACTTGTGTGATGTAGAGCGGGCCATCAGGCATCATCGGTGCAGCCTGAAGCAGTGCATCGCCCATACCCTTAGGGTCGGGCTGGACAGCAGTCTGCACGGCCAAACCCTCGACTTGCCCTACCAGCCCAGCGATCAAATCAGCGTTGCCAGGGTTCGCCACGATGACAGCCCGCGCAAAGCCCAATGCCTGATAGCGCCGCAGTTGGTCCAGCAGCAGCGGCGACTCGCCGAAGCGAATCAAAGATTTTTCGCGCAGGGGCCACATACGCGAGGACGCACCGCCTGCCAGAACGATTAGTGTCGGTAAAGCCATGAGAGATGTCGCACCCTTTCATCAAAATGCGTGTAAAAATGCTATTGTAGCGCACTGTAAGAGGAGGTTCACCTCAACGCGCAATCTGCACTTCGCTTAGAATCATCAGCGGCACAGGCAGCGTCGTGCTGAGCTGCGCGGCCAAAGTGCGCGTCTCATCCTCACTAAAGTTCCCGGTAATGATCGCGCCCGCGCCAAACTGTGCTTGGATCGTTGGCGCGCTGAGCACCTCGCCGTTGAGCACGATCCCCATGCGCATACCGATGTTGGCACCCGTAAAGGAAGCCAGCGTATTGGCAGCTTCCGGGGTGAAAGCCAGGTCAATGACCCAAATATCGCTGAAATCATCCAGGCGTGCCCCAGCGGATTCCACGTCAGCACCGGTTAACACAGTGGGATACGGCGCACCGTCAGCAGCGAGCTGCGCCTCTGGGAAGCTGACACCGGCGGCTTCTTGGCCGGTGGTGGCAATCAGCGTGCCGGTCGGGTCCTCATCCATTGGCACTGCGGAGAAATCGACAAATTCCAGCAGGTCCGTACCTGCTAAAGCCGTCCGGATGCCCTGCACGTCTACACTGTCATCAGCCTGCACGGTGATGATCCCGTCGGCAATCGCTGTGCTGTAATTCACCACACCCAGCAAACTAAGACGGCGATCCAGTGCATCCGCGGCTGCCGTCAGTTCAGCATCGGTGACCGTGACTCCTTGCGGTGGCACCAGCTCCCAAGCAATGACGTATGCGCTTTCCGCTGGGATCAAAGGGGGCGGTGTCGTTGGGGCTGATTGCAGCACAAAGAAAGGGGCAAAGAATCCGGTGATGAGCAGCAGCAGGGTTTGCAGACATCCGGTCGGTTCGGGGTCCACAGTCATGGTATGTCCTTTCGTGGTGAACGCTGCACCATTGTTGGCAGATAGCTCAAATTGTGCAGCCAATCCCGAATGCACACAAGCAACTACAGCCCGCACCGCGTGATCGCATCTTCTACATCAACGTTGTAAACGATGTCGTCAATGCGCGCCACCATCCAGGGATACGATTGATCGCCCCACTGTACCGTCCCAGTCACAGGAATAAGCATCCCGTTGTACTGCTTCCAATCGCGCGCGGTCAACGTCCACGGCGTAAACACGTCACTGTCCACATCACGGTAACGCATCGTCTGCATCCGGTCGATCAAACCACTGTCTGGATCAAAATGTACGGTGAAGACCTGCTCAGGATGAGCGTTGTCATGCGGATATGGCACGATCAAGCGCGCACTGTAGGGATCATCCCCGGCCTCCCAGCGCACACGCGCATCAGTGATGAACAGGCTGGGCAGCCACAGCGTCTCTCCCCACAGGCCTTGATTGGCCGCTGCATTAAGTGTCGGTTCGTCTTCGAAAGTACCCATCGGAAGCTGCATGTAGCCCTTACCGCCACGGTAGCGCTCATTAACACGCAGCAGCGCACGCCCAAACCAAGTCACCTCAATATAATGGCGATAGTCATACCCCGCGCGATGAATGAAGCGCATCCGGGCCGGTGTTTTAACAGGGCCAAATTGCAGCGTGCCGGAAAGCGTCATCACCGCCGAGTCAATGACAGGCAGGTGTTCACCGATGGCTGTACGGTAAAAGCGAGCCACCGGTACAGGCAGGTCAGTGGGCAGCGGCACCGTTCGTTCCAGTTCAGGCGTGCGCCCAGGGAAATTGGGAAAGCGGTGCGGTTTGATCCGCAGGCCCAGCCATACGACAAACAGCAGCACAGCCACAGGCAGCAGCACGATTCGCAGTACAAAGATTACAAATAACATGATTTATACTCCAGGAGAATTCACATCACATGCAGAGCGTTCACCCTACACTCATTACTACGCATGGTACGTACTAACGTTGCATCTGCGGGTGCTTTTAGGTTCAATAGAAGCAGACATCTCAATGATGAGGAGCCACCCATGACCGTTCAACCCAGCACCATACCCAATCTGCTGCACCGCTTGGACATCAATACTGCGCTGGCCCGCCGCATGGTGACCGGCTTCATCCGTGACCAGATCGACAAGGTAGGCGTTAAAGGCGCGGTGATCGGGCTTTCCGGCGGCATTGACTCCGCCCTTTCCGCGTACCTCTCCGCTGAAGCCCTGGGCGCTGAAAACGTGTTGGCCGTGCGGATGCCCTACAAAAGCTCATCGGAGAGCAGCCTCACTGATGCAGAAGCCGTCATCCAGGACCTGGGCCTGCCCAGCATCACCGTGCCGATTACTGACATGGTAGACCCGCTAATCGCCCAATTCCCTAAGATGTCCCCAGTGCGCAAGGGCAACATCATGGCCCGTATGCGCATGATCGTGCTCTACGACCAGTCCGCCGCGAAGGGCCTGCTGCCCATGGGTACATCCAATAAAACTGAGTTTCTGCTGGGTTATTCCACCATCTACGGGGACAGCGGCGTCGCCATGCAGCCTATCGCCGACCTGTACAAATACCAGGTGCGCCAGCTCTCGCGCGAAGTCGGCGTGCCATCCGCCATCATCGACAAGCCGCCCTCCGCTGATTTGTGGGAAGGCCAAACCGACGAGGATGAGCTGGGCTTCACCTATGACGATGTTGACCAGGTACTCTACCTGCTGGTTGATGAGCGTTACACCCAGCAGGAAGTCATCGACGAGGGCTTCAACGCAGCCTTCGTGCGCACTGTGTGGGAGCGGGTTAAGGCGAATCACTACAAGCGCACCATGCCCAACGTCGCCAAACTGAGCAAGCGCAGCATCGGCCACGACTTCCTGTATCTACGTGATTACACCGGGCGCTGAACTTGGCGTGTCATTGGCTTCATCCCCCACCATCCATAGAGATCACACAAGGAGTCGCACATGCCCCGCCAGATGACCGCCGCCGCTATCCAGATGGACGCCACCCCCGCGCCGACAGCCGAACGCTTAGCCCGTGCTTCCGACCTCATCGCGCAGGCCGCCGCACAGGGTGCACAGCTCATCGCACTGCCGGAAGTCTTCAACACCGGCTATCGCTACACGGACGAGAATTACCGCCGCGCCGAACCTATCGACGGCCCTACCGTGCAGTGGATGCGCGCCCAAGCCGCTGAACACGGTGTCCACGTAGCCGGGACGCTCTTCCTACTGGATCACGACGAAGTGTATAACGCCGCCCTGCTCATCGCCCCAGACGGGATGATGTGGCGCTACAACAAACACTATCCGTGGGGTTGGGAACGGGCGTACTATCGCGAAGGCCAGGACATCACCATAGCCGATACTGAGCTGGGCAAGATCGGCATGATGATCTGCTGGGACTACAGCCACAATGACCTGTGGCAGCGCTATGCCGGGCGCGTTGACATGATGCTGATCCTGTCTTCCCCACCGGCTGTCGATGCCTTGGAGATCGTCTTCCCAGATGGCACACGCAGCGTGAACGCCCCCAAGACCTTCTATCGCGGTGAGGACAAAGCCTTCGGTACGGACATGGACGCCCTAGCCCGGTGGATGCGCGTGCCCGTTGTGAATACCGCTGCGGCAGGCCGCTTTGAGTCGCCGGTGCCGCAAACGCGCTTGTCGCTGCTGGGTGGGCTGCTGCTGAGTCCCCGGATGCTGCCACGCACCTTTGGGGACTTGAGCAGCGTGCGCATCGAGGCCGATTACCATGCGCAGACCAAGGTTATCAACGCAGAGGGCATCGTGCTGGCGCGGGTCAGCGAGAACAGTGACGGGATAGCCGTGGCAGAAATCGAGTTAGGCGATCATGCGCCTATCCCCACCGAGCCGCAGCCCCAAAGCGCCTATCGATTCTTGGCCTACTTCCTCAGCGATGTGCTGCTGCCCGCCATTACCATACCGCTGTATCGCAAAGGCTACCGTGACGTTCACGGAGAAGGGATGGCCCCGCGTGATTCACGGACGAAGGTCTGGGTGGGTGTAGTGCTTTTCGCCTTTCTGTTGGGCCTATCCATGCGTGATGACGAAAGCACGGTTAATGCACGCAAGGGACGCTGACATACCGCACAGCGTGTTATAATGCCGCTCGTTGATCCGAAGCTGAAACACACGGGAAAGACGAATAAACGTGACCACAACAATCTGCATCCAAGACTTACCACAGCACGACGGCCAAGAAGTGACGCTGTATGGCTGGGTTTATAATCGCACAGGCAAGGGCAAGCTCCAGTTCATCAAGCTGCGGGACGGCACCGGCATCGCGCAGTGCGTGGCCTTCAAGAAGGATATGCCAGAGGAAGTCTTCGAGCTGGTGAAGACCCTCAGTCAAGAGTCGTCGGTCAAAATCAACGGCATGGTGCGCGCTGATGAGCGTGCGCCTGGTCTCCCCGGCGGCTATGAGGTGGGTATCACTCAACTTGAAGTCGTCCAAATGGCGGAGGAATATCCCATTACGCCCAAGGAGCACGGCGTAGAGTTCCTTATGGACCATCGGCACCTCTGGCTGCGTTCCAGCCGCCAGTGGGCTATCCTGCGCATCCGGGCAACCATCGTGCACGCGCTGCGCAATTGGCTGGATGATCACGGCTACCTGCTGGTCGATACACCGATCATCTCGCCCGCAGCCGGTGAGGAAACCACCACGCTATTTGAGCTGGACTATTTCGGTGAACCAGCGTATCTGGCACAGACCGGCCAACTCTACAACGAAGCGAACATGCAGGCCTTTGGTAAGGTCTACTGCTTCGGCCCCACCTTCCGCGCCGAGAAGACGAAGACCCGTCGCCACCTCATCGAGTTCTGGATGCTGGAACCGGAGATGGCCTTCTTCAGCCTAGAAGAGCTGATGGACATGGAAGAACAGCTCATCAGCTACGTGGCGCAGCAAGTGCTGGCAAAACACCGCCCTGAGCTGGACATCCTAGAACGAGACATCAGTCGCCTAGAAGCGATCAGCGCGCCGTTTGAACGCATCAGCTACGATGAAGCCGTCCAACGCCTGCAAAAGCGGGTGGAATCGATGCCAGAAGGTGAAGAAAAAACCCAGCTTGCCATTGAATGGGGCGAGGACTTCGGCAGCCCGCATGAGACCGCCCTGGCCGAGATGTTCGATAAGCCAGTCTTCGTGTATCACTACCCTACAGCGGTGAAGGCCTTCTACATGCAGCCCGTCGAAGGCCGCCCGGAAGTCTGCCGCAGCGTGGACCTGTTGGCCCCAGAAGGCTACGGTGAAATCACTGGCGGCAGCGAACGCATCTACGACGCAAGCCTGCTGGAGGAACGCATCGCCACCATTGGTCTGCCGCGCGAAGCCTACGCTTGGTACATGGACCTGCGCCGCTATGGCAGCGTGCCACACGCAGGCTTCGGCCTGGGCCTGGAGCGCACGGTGGCCTGGATTTGCGGCCTGCCCCACGTCCGTGAGACGATCCCCTACGCCCGGTTGCTGAACCGCAAATACCCCTAGTTTTGCACATCTGGGGCGGGTAATCCCCGGATTACCCACCCCCTCCCAGCAAACGTTGCATCCACTAGACTGAAATGCGCGTTCGATTGATATAAATAAGTGATAGCAATCGGGCTTCTACTGGTCAGACCCTATATACACGATAGGCGATCAGTGCTATACTAATGTTTAAGATATTTTTAAGAAACCGCACGTTTTTTAACATTTACAGGAGGATGCGATGAACAGTCTGCACGCTATACGCATCGCGAACGAAGTCACACAACTCATCAGTCTGAGCGCGGCTTTCCAAGCCGCTTACGGACGCCAGTATCGACTGAAACCAGGCAGCAGCACTGCCGCCTGGAGCCTATACGACGCGGCCCAGCAGCAGCAGGTACGTATTGCCACTATGTTGGACAGCGAAGCCCTGAATGCGCCACACCTAAGTTTGAACAAGTGGTGGGACCGGCAGGACGTGATCGATCTGCCCACCGTTTACAGTCTCATGGATGAAGTCACCCACTTGATCGCCTGCTGCGCTTACTTCGAGATCGATGCAGGAGAAAAAGAAAGGTCCTACACTGCTTTCGTGATCCAATGCGTCATCGCCGGAATGCTGCACCCTGCCGCAATCCAAGTGGCCCTGGACGCACAAAGCCACCCGCAACCGCACTTCCACGAAGCCCTAAGCGGATGAGTCATCCACGGAGCCAACTTATGCCAGCCTGGATGCACCCAAAGCATCATGCCTCGTTTATACGAGGCATGATGCTTTTTAGCGACAGCATGATGCTGCCCTATGCGAAATACATTGACGACCTATTGACTTCGTGTTAGGCTTTGGGCTACCCGCGGCACCGGGTAATGGTTTAATAGAGGGTCAATAAATGCTCAACCGCAATGAATTCGTGATCGCTGCACCATCCACAGTGAGCGTGCGCATTGAACTTCAGCCCACTTATAACTTACTCAACAGCCTGCTGCTGCTCAATTACGCCGATATACGCTCCGGGCTTCCGGAATGGGTTGAAAACACGGTGCGCCATATGAACGGCACCACACGCACCCACAACCGTGTCATGGGCGCGTTGTTCAGTGCCATTGAGCCTGACGCACAGACCGCACAACTAGACTTCCCCGCCTTTATAGCGCAGCTTGAACAACTCGACCCAGCCGCTTTTCCCGAACGCTATCTCAACGCGATGACCTTGCATCACCCCAAGATAACACGACCAGAGACAATGCTGACGGACAGTGCAGTCTTCTTGCAAACTATCCGCACCCTGTACGACGACAAACAAGCCGATGACTTCGACGAGGCACTCTACACTGAGGTCTTTAGCTATCTCAGTCATCCCCCAAGCTTACAGCAGATGCTCACCACGCACCTGAGACAGGTGTGGCAAACCTTGTTGCAACTCGAATGGCAGCGGGTACAGCCCATGCTACGCGAGTCGATCAGCAGTTTTCAGCAGTTGAACTTCACCGGCTTAACCGCCCTTGAAGCGATCCGCGCGGTGACCGGGCGTGACGTCAGCAGCATCTGGTCCAGCGAAGACCAAACGCAAACTATGATTTTTGTGCCCTCCGCTCACATCGGCCCTTACTTGACCCGCTTCGGCACAGACACCACGGCCATTATCCTATTCGGCGCGCGCGTACCTGAAGGTGTCCCAGCTCAGTCTTCTGACCTCAACCGCTCAGATTTGCTCGTACAGATTAATGCGCTAGCAGATGACACCCGCCTGCAAATCCTCTCTCTACTCACGCGCCATGACGAGCTGTGTGCGCAAGATATCATCGGGATGCTGAGCTTGAGCCAGTCCAGCGCTTCACGGCACCTGCGCCAACTCACCGCGACAGGCTATTTGCAAGAGCGCCGCCGCGATGTCGCCAAGTGCTACAGCCTCAACTTCGGGCGGGTGCAGGAAACCACGCTGGCCCTTAAGCTCTTCTTGAGCAAAAACCAAATAACAGAGGAGTAGGGCACAGGTGCGCATTGATGTGCTGACCCTCTTCCCAGAGGTTTTCAACGGCCCGATGAACGCCAGCATGATGTGGAAAGCACGCGAAAACGGCCTGCTTGATCTGCATTTGCACAACATACGCGACTACAGCACGGACAAGCATCACAGCGTCGATGACACCCCCTATGGCGGCGGCGGCGGTATGCTGCTGCGTGTGGATGTACTGGCCCGCGCAGTAACAACAGCACGTGCGCAGGATGACGCCCACACTAACCCGCCAGTGATCCTCATGTCCCCGCAGGGGCGGCGGCTGTCACATACAATTGCGGCTGAGTTGGCCCAACATCCCCGCCTGATGCTGATCTGCGGCCACTACGAAGGTGTGGATGAGCGCGTGCGCGACTTGCTCATCAGCGATGAAATTAGCATCGGTGATTACGTACTCACAGGCGGTGAACTAGCCGCTATGGTGGTCATTGACGCGACGCTGCGCCATATCCCAGGTCTGCTGGGTGCCGACGGCGCACACGAACGCGACAGCCACGCTGACGGTCTGCTGGAAGGCCCTCACTACACCCGCCCCCAGGTTTACGCCGGGCTGGAAGTGCCCCAAGTGCTGCAAGCGGGCAACCATGCTCAGATTACTGCATGGCGGCGGCGCACATCACTGCGACGTACCTGGGACCACCGCCCAGACCTGCTGCGTAATGCCCCACTCAGTGACGCGGAGCGCTACCTGCTCGCTGAGTTCGCGGAAGCCGATGCGACACATATGCGCCGCAGCCCGCGGACGGAATAACTGAATAACCGACTATTATCTCCCGCATGTTGGCGAATCGTGTTATCATGGGGACGGCGATTAACGACTTCTCCCCTGCGTCGGTCGTGAGACCCCATCAGCGCGGACTGCGGGGGCACAGGTAAAGAGGGTCTGCATGACACAGCAATATCGCAGTGACGCTCTGGAAGAAAAGCTCAAAACGCTGCATGGCGTGGTAGAAGGCATCAAGGCCACGGTCATCGTAAACATTGACGGCCTCTTGGTCGCCGCTTACCCGGCAGGCGATGAGGACAACCCGCATGAGAATCCCACCAGCAGCCCCCAGGTGGCCGCTATGTCCGCAACACTCATTGGCCTGGCGGAACGCACGCTGGGACGTCTAGCACAAGGTGACCTCACGCGCCTGCTCATGGAAGGCGAAGAAGGGGTAATGGTTGTTTATCCAGCGGGGCGGGCTTCTCTAGCGGTATTAGTGGACAAAGACGCACGGCTGAGCCATGTGTTATTTGCTGCCAAACAAGCTGCTGCCGAGGTCGCTGAAATCCTAGGCTACTAAGCGGGCTGAGATGCCCCTAACAGGGCCTCAGCCTGACGGTTCGGCACGAAAATGCAGCGTAAGCTGCATTTTGCCTAAGCGCAGCTCATCACCGTCATACAGCTTCAGTGGCTGCTTAGGCACTGCGCGCTTACCATTGACATAAGTCCCGTTGCGACTGCCCATATCGTAAAGATAAAGTTGGTTTTCCTCCCAACGGATCAACGCATGACGTCGGCTAATCCCCATTTGGTAGGCGGCATGCGCTGAGAGGTCAATCTCTGGCGCTTCACCAGTGGCTGGGTCGCGTCGGCCAATAACGATTTCCGTTTTGGGCACAATGTAAAGTGGTGTGCTCACCCCGTTGATCTCAACACGCAGCAGCATTCCACCGGTGAACACCCCTGTATTAACCTCAGAAGCCTGTTGGTCACTCTCTTTGAGGGCGTCATAGAGACGCATAGCCTCTTGGGCCTCTTCATGAAGGTCGCTGGTCGTGCGGCCTGCCTCAATAATACCGGGCTGTTCATTATCCTGTGGCGTTTTTTCGCTCATACAGCAGTTACCTTTAATCCGTACACTGACATAATATCACGATTCACCGCGCCGTAAAGCCGCCCGCTATTGATCGGTATACTGTTTTAGCTCTAAGCCCAAGAAACGGTCGAAGACGTTAGCCCGCCAAATCCAGCGCAGCAACACTGCCCACACGACCACCGAAGCCGCAATCAACAAATAATCGGTCAGTGGCAAGCGCGCAATCTGGAAAAAATTGCGCAGCGGGTCCACCAGCAAGATCACAAGATATACAATCAACATCAGTACAGCCAGAACCGTAGGCCGCCAATCCCCACTGAATTGGTCTCCAGCGACCCAAAACTTCGTCGGCGGTTCCACAAAGGGGATCAAAAGCAGCCCTGCAAACATCAACGTGGTGAGCAGCGCGGTCCGCGGCACCAGTAACTGCCCCTCCAGCCACTGCGATAAGTTCTCAGTCGGCACCCTCTCCGGCAGGGGCGGCAGTTGCAGCAGGTAGAAGACGTACACCACCAGCCCTAGCAGCGCCATTGTGATGGAAGCAGGCAGCACGAAATGTACCATTGACGACACTAAGCGTTCACGCTGCACACTTGGGCGCGCCCACACTGCCAGAAAAAAGGTCGGAATCCCCACCGTCAAGAGGGTCAGCAGGCCGCCATGCACGGGTACAAAGGGGAAAAACGACGCATCCGCCACCACCGCCGTGCCGAAAATGAGCAGTGCCACATAGAAGACGCGCGTCAAGAACAAGCGCACAATGTCCTGCATCCCGCTGAGGATCCGCTGCCCTTCGATGAAAGCCGCAGGCAGCGCAGCAAAGGAATCGCCCATGAGCACGATGTCCGCCACCCCGCGTGTGGCCTGGCTGCCGCTTTGCATCGCAATGCCGATTTGTGCTTTCTTGAGCGACATAACGTCGTTCACACCATCCCCGATCATCGCTACGTAATAGCCGCGTGACCGCAGTGCCTCAACCAAACGCTCTTTCTGATCAGGCCGAATGCGCCCAAAGACCGACACATTTTCTACCACACCAGCTAACTGCGCATCGTCGATCGCATCCAGCTTGGTACCGGAAAGCACCTGAAGGTCTCCCTCCAAACCGGCCTGTCGGGCCAGTGCCGCCACCGTGTGTGGGTTATCACCAGAAATCACTTTGACGCGAATGCCTGCTGCTGCAAACTGAGCCAACGTCTCTTTCGTCTCTGGGCGCAGTTCATCCTGGAAAGTCAAGATAGCCAGCGGGCGCATCCCCTGGGGCAGCCCTGGCTGACCGAGTGAGTCGTGCAGTTTGAGGGTGCCTTCGCTGCCTGCGAACAAAAGCACACGCAGGCCTTCATCAGCAAACTGTGCAGCCAGCACTGCGCCATCATCCGCAACGGGGTCCAAGTAAGGAGCCAGCATCTCCGGTGCACCGAGTGCGTACACACCGCGCACCGGCTCCGCGTCGAGCGCCAACGCACTCCATTTTCGTGCTGATGAGAATGCCACTTCGTCCACAACGCGCAGCGCCTCGCCAGGCACCGCCTCCGCGACGGCCTGACTGGTGCGGTTCCCAGTGCTGGCACTCGCCGCAAAAGTCCCCAAAAGCTGACGCAGCCGTGCCTCATCTATCGCATTGAGCGGATGCAGTGTGCGCAAGTTGATGCGGTTGGCCGTCAGTGTACCGGTCTTATCCAGGCACAGCACATCCACATTGCTCATCGACTCGATCGAATTGCTCTGCTGGATCAACGCACCCCGCCCGGACATGCGCAGCGCCCCCATAGCGTAGGCCGTCACAATCATGAAGAACAAGCCATTCGGCACCAAACCAACGATCACCGCCGCTGTCCGCACGTTTTCCTCTGCCGACACATCACGCAGGATGAATGAAGCACCAAAAAGCAGTCCTAAAAATGCCGCCACAAGCGCCAGCAGCCGGATCACGAAGTCAGTGTCTCTTTGTAAGGGCGTCTTGTTCAGGCTGAATTGGCGCGCTTGGGCCGTCAGTTTGTGGGCATAGCTTTCCACACCGACGCGCTGCGCCTCGTAAAGCAGCTTACCCGTCACACAGAAGCTGCCTGAAAGCAATTCATCGCCCTGATGCTTGGGCACCAAGTCAGACTCACCCGTCAAAAGCGACTCGTCCACCTCAGCACTGCCCTTACCGACCACCACGCCATCCACCACGATTTGATCGCCCGCATCAGCCACAATCAGGTCACCGATGACGATCTCGCTGGGATCAATAACGCCTTCCTGCCCCTCACGAATAACCGTCGCTTTAGGGCGGGTCAGCAGCGCGATCTGATCCAGTTTGGCCTTAGCGCGAAACTCCTGCCAGATGCCAATGACCACGTTCATCAACACGATGCCCACGCTGATGATGGCATCGCTCCAAAGCCCCAGGAAAATCATGAAAGCGCCGATCACGAAGAAGATCGTGTTGATGAAGGTAAAAGTATTCTGCGTCAGGATTTGCCAATAAGTACGCCCGGTTTGTACGGACGCATCGTTGCCCTGACCAGCCGCTCGACGCTGCTGCACATCAGCCTGAGTTAAGCCTGTTAGTGCGGCTTCTTGTGATGGAACGCGGGGCGTCTCTTCAGCATTGCGCTGCATGTCAAACCTCAGGACAGATCACGCGCCGGGCACCAGTCGTTCACGCCACGACACAACCAACAAGGCGAATTACTCACGCGGCTCAGCCGAGGCACGTGCTTGCAGAGCACGTACATTCACGCCACCCCCAGGCACACTCACAGCATATTGCACAACCACGTCGGCCAAGTCATAGCTGCGGCTCTCGATGGTGCCGTCGATAAAGATGTTATAGCGGCTTTCGTCCACTTCAGGTGAGGCCGCACTAGCGGACGTAAATGCGATACGCAAACCCAGGTCTTCCGGCGCAAAAACAGTCAGGCTTCCATTGCCTAACGCAATCACCCCAGCTCGACCGTCTTCAGCGGCGATGATGGGTGCATAAAGAGGCAGGACAACGCGGGCATCGCCACGGTTCACCGTGAGGTTTAGCCGCTCAACATCAAAGTTCCCTGCATCAATAGCAGCCGTTCCTTGATCGACCTGAAGCAGCAGGTCAACGGCCAGTTCAGGCGGTAGTGCCAGGTCCAAGCGCCCACGACCCACATCGGCCAACATCTGGAAGGCGTCTGCTTGGGTCTCGCGCAAGGTGAGCACTGCACTGCCCAGCCCATCTTCCACATACGCCACACTGACTTCGCTTTCCAGGCTGCCGACAAACTCGCCTTCAATCGCAGCCGGATCAGCCAGCAGCAAGTTCAGGTCACTGTTGAGTAGACTTACATCGACGCGCAGCAGCGTAACGTCCGGGCTGATTTGCTCAGTAATGGGCAGACGATAGTCCTCACGCATCTGCCCGGCACGCGCAGAAAAAGCGATCAAAGCCACATTAACCGCCAGTGCTGCGGTCAGTACTAGAGCGATCACCCCGCCCAGCGCCGTGCGTTCACGCAGCAACAGCCATAACCCCACAAAGACCAGCAGCGCCGGTGCAGCACGCTGGATCAAGTCATACAAACCATCTGGCAGCAGGTCCAGCGCGCGCAGCACTACAACCAACGCCACCGCCAATGCGATTACTCCAACAAGCAGGCTGCGCTGACGCATTCTATCCTCGTAACTGCTGCAAGATGAACACCGAACTCAACAAAGCCAGCAGGGCCGCAGCGCTGAAATCCATACCAGTCGGCCCAGCTAACACACCAGACACGCCTGCCAACCACAAGCCTATAAATCCCAGCACCAATAGGAAGGCATAGAAAAAGCTCACGCCACTGCCCCGACGCATGACTAAGGACTGTTGAGGCAGCGCCCACCACAACGCCACATAGAGCATGGCTAGAGCACCACCACTGATCAGCACAAGGACGATAAAAGCCCCGCGCAGCAGCCAAGGGTCAATCCGCAGCGCAGCGCCGACCCCACCACACACCCCTGCCAAGACCCGATCCGTGAAGCTGCGCGTCATTGTCAGTCAGTCTTAGCTATCATGTAGGAAGCGGATCGAAGTTCGCACCCGTGCGAACTCAATCTCGTCACCGTCCCGCAGGCGATACTCGCGTTCCGGCGTGAGCTGCGAGCCGTTAATGCGCGTGCCATTGGTACTGCGCAGGTCCTCAATATAGAGCGCGCCGTCGTGGTAGCGTATCACAGCGTGCCGCCGCGACACCCCACTTTGGTACGCGCCCTGGGGAGAAAGGTCTACGTCAACGGGTGTACTGTCACCTTCCACCAAGCGTCCTACCAGTAGTTCACGCTTGACCTGAAAGACCATGCGGTGATCATCGATGCGAATCTCTAAACGGGTGCCCGTATCAAACTCGCTGGCCCCCGGTCCTTTAATTCGCTCTTCCATCTCCGAGCTTGGAGGCAGGTTTAGGAAGTCTGTTTGTTTGCGCTGTTCGTCCGTCATACGGTTATCTCTGCTTGCGCCATTGAATATGCCTAGTTTGAACTATATCTGCTGCTTTTGCAACACACAGTGCAAGGCAGACGGCCTTAGGTTTCAATTTTTTCATAAGCGAACTATTAACCAAGCTACGACTCAGCGCTTACGTCTAGCTGGCGTGACACAGCGATCCATCGTATTCGTCTCCGCGAGGCGCTGCAAACCGTCACGATCTGCAATGAATACCTCTCGGCCTTCTTTACGCAGCAGCCCCGCGTTGAGTAATCCACGTAGGGCACGCCCCACCACTTCGCGCGTAGTGCCTAAGATTGCCGCAATTTCTTCCTGTGTGAGCTGGGTTGGAGCTTCCGCGATCTGATCGGCATAAGTCGTCTCATAGAGAAAGAGCTTCGCCAAACGTGAAGGGATCGTGCGAAACGTCATATCTTCTAGGCGCTCGATATATTCGCGGTTCATATGCGCCAAGGCCTGCACGTAATTCCCCATCAGCTTTGGTTCACTGGACAGCAGGCGCATCAACGCCCCATGAGACAGCACCATCGCCTCCACTTGCGTAACGGCAGCAGCATTATAGGGGTTGTGCGAACCGTCAACTGCTGCCACCTCGTTGAAGGTCGATACAGGTCGCAGTAGACTAAGGGTGTGCAGGCGGCCTTCGACGTTCATGCGATAAATGCGCACGAGGCCGTCCAGCACCATATAGAAGCCAGCGCAGGCCTCCCCTTCCACAAAGATCATCGCGCCGGCGTCGTAAGTGTGACGATGCGATGCCGCCTCGAAACGCTCTAACACACAAGGGTCTAGGTCAACGAAGTAGCTCAACTGTGACCAATGTTTTTGCATGGTTCAGTTCCGCCCGCTAGCGATAGAGAAGGCCGACGAGCGGTGGCGTCGGCTAGGGGCAAGCCGTCAATACTGAGCGCGCTATACGATCACCAGAGCCGCAGCGATCAAGACGACGAAAAGTAGGGCCGCCAGAACACCCATGTTGCGCAAATCCGTCAGCACATAGCCATAGGCCTCGTGCAATGTCTCTTCAGTGACCGTCTTAGTCGGGTTCATGAGAATTTCTTCGATTTGCTCATGCGTGAGTTCATCTTTGTTGGCAACGCGGCGGCGCTGACGTGCTTCAATGGCAGCCTGGGTACTGCTGCGGCGACGCTGGGCGGCACCGACACCTTGCTGCGCGCGACGTTCCGCACGGCTGGTACTGCTGCGGCTCACGCTGGGGGTAGATGCTGCGGAGCCAGGCACTTTTTCTAGCGTGTTGGTATCGGCTGGAGCTGCCGACTCTTGTTCAGTGCGAGATGGGACTTGCGCATCTACCGCCTCACCTGCGGCTTGGCGGCGGGCACGTTCCAGCGTCTCCAGCGGAATATTCGGGCTTTTGGATTTGCTGCGGCGTTTCGACATATCAGCTCGCTTTCTTAGGTAGGCGGGTCAGAAGCCGGGGGTATCCACCCGTTCGGCAAAAACGACATAGCGCTTATCATTCACTTGGTACGGATAGCAAGAAATCAAGGTCACCGTGGAACGCCCCTGGTCGTTCATGACGTGTACGTCAGTGGGCAGCACAATGTCCGACCCCGTGATGCGATAGGTGAAGGTTTGGGTACGAGTCTGCACCTGGAACTCGTCTCCAGGTGCCAACTGATCAATGTAACGGAAAAGCTCGCCGTAGATGTCGTTGTGAGCCGCCAACACCAAATTACCCGTTTCATCGCTGGGAGTCACCCCATTGAGCACCTGCCCCACGCCCTGCTTAAGCGCTTCCCAGTCCGTACCTTGAACAATCGCTTGGTCAATGCCCAATTTGGGAATGTTGAGATAAAGGGCGGTTTCTGAGGTGGGTTGTGGGCGCGAGATATCAATGGGCACGTATACCTGATTGACGATGCTCGTTTGCAAGTGTGAGGGCACATCTTCAAAGAACTCAGCGAAGTTGAACTGTGCATTCCCACTGGCGTCAACGGTGTGTCCACCGGGCAATACATAATCTTCTACCCGCACTTGGATGATCGGGGTCGGCTGGGGTGTGGGCAGGCCCGCTAAACGCTGCTGGTTAGCCAGTTCCTGCGCATTGGCTGTTTCCTGCTGAAGCTGACCTACTTCGATAAACATCAAGGCCCCAATTGTCAGTAACCCAAAGACTGCGACGACTTCAACAACGAGCAGCAGGCGGTCACGCAGTTTGGACCATGACTCACCCTGTGCGGCATTTGCTGCGACTTCTTCCTCGTTGGTAAAGCGCGGGGCGGCCTCTAGGGATGGGCCTGAGGCGTGCAATGCATTCGGTTCAACAGCAGCAGCCGAAGCGTTCACGCCGTCAGCGCTTCTCGTTGAGTTAGGCCTCACTGCGGGCACAACAGCAGGGGACGTTGACTCAGCGTCTACCACGCGACCACGTGCGCGCATTCGCTGCATCTGCTGCTGGCGCGCCTGACGCTTGCGTATTGCCAGCACGCGCTCCAGCTCTTCTATGCTCAATTCGTCTACAGGTCGTCTATCTCGCATCACACGTATTCACACGATTAACGCTCAACGATTATAAGCTTTATACCCTAGTCTGCAATGCAAAACTAACGCACCCCTTCCACCCAGTTCAGGAAAGCCAAGATGTCACTGCTTTCTGACGGCGGCTGCACGATTTGGTCATAGGGCGGTACCAGCAGCACACCATAGGCCTCGGCATCAACAAATTGTGCGCCACCGCTGCTGACACTGCCTGCAGCTGGACGCAGACCGTAATCTGCCACGCTTTCCTGCACCGGTGCACTCAGCAGATAATCACCAAAGGCCGCAACGGCAGCGCGCTGCTCTTCGGTGATGTCGGCATCATCCCACACCGCCAGCGGAAAATCAAACACGAAACTGTAACGCGGGTAGCTCAGCCGGATGGAGTCACCCCCGTTTAATCCAGCAAGGTTGCGCAGCCAAAAGACCTCTGGTGCTGCGCCGATTTCACCGCTGGCTTGGTTGCGCGCCATGAAGGAGACGGCGTCACTGCCAATGCTGGTTGGATTGCCAACGGCCAACAACATCGGTTCCAGCCACGCACGCAAAGCGCTGTCGTTGAGGTCCGCACCGCTGAGTTTGGCACGGCTGTAATAGCTGGCAGCCGCAGACAGCAGTGGTGCCAAACCGACCATGGATTGATCCGGCTGTGCCAACACCAAGTCCACAAAACCCCAGCTTTCGTCCCCTCCCAACGCTGACCAGGTTTCCTGTGCGGCGGCATCGGCGGTCTCCAGCCAGTCGAGCGGCTGATTGCGGTCATCCACGAGCGCCTGTTTGCGGCTGTCGCGGATGCCTAGCAAGACGGGTGTCTGTGCCAGTGACTCGCGGACGAGGACAAAGGGCTGCCCGGCAGAGGCGGCGTATCCCACACTGACCGATGCGGCGGGAATCCAAGCGTCAGGATGGCTGCTGCTGTTCCACGGACGCTCGCGCCACACGCTGAAGTCGTCCTCGACGGTCACGCTGGTTTGCACTTGTACCGGACGCCCCTGAGCGACTACGCTCGCCGCATTGAAATCCGTCACTGCCTGACGGACCCATGACTCAGCCAGTGGGTCTACAGCCAGGGTAATCGTGATCGGGGGCTGGTTGCCCAAGAGGAAATTCGCCCCCAATACCCCAGCTACGATCACGACAAAACCCCCGATGATAACTGTGCCTCTATTCATAATCTCCCTCAACCGTGATGACTACACCCTGCAAAGCATCTCTGCTTTCATGACACCGTGAGATGGGACAGCACTTCCCCCCAAAGACTGAGGGGTTTATTCACAAACAAGCATAGCATACTCAAATTGACTTGTCCGTGTGTGCGCATCGTCCAAGTTCGGTTACACACTTGAGTCATCAGCGTTTGCTGAGCGATTTTACAGAAAACTTGCACACAAGCGCGCAATTTTGGCTATAATCTTGAATAGCTCACAAATAACCTTTGTTCTGAGGAGGAAACACACATGAGCTTCTCAATGCCACCGGAAAACACGCTGAGCCAATCAAGCGCACTGCCCAGCATCAATATGCAGTCCGTAATGAAGATGGTGTACCTGTGGATGGGTATGGGCCTTGGCCTGACCGCCCTGGTCGCCGCCTTCATCGCCGGCAACACCGCCCTTCAGGAAATCGTCTACCAGCCGGGCTTCATGATCGGCTCCATGATCGGCACCTTTGGTCTGGTCTTCGCGCTCAGCTTCGGCATGACCCGCAAGTGGCTGACCCCCACCATGGCGATGGGCGGTTTTCTGCTTTATGCGGGCTTGATGGGCGTCATGCTTTCCAGCGTGGCCTACGCCGCTATGACCAGTCCGGAAGCCGCCGCTGATGTTACTGCGGCGCTGATCAGCACCGTTATCCTGTTCGGCACCATGACCGTCTTTGGCTACACCACCAAGATGGACCTGACGAAGTGGGGTACCTACCTGTTCATGGGCCTCATCGCGCTGATCCTGGTGTCGATCGTGAACGTCTTCATCGGCAGCAGCGCCTTCGCCTTTGCCATCAGCATCTTTGGCGTGTTGTTGTTCACTGCGCTGACGGCCTATGACACCCAACGCATCAAGACCATGGCCGAATCCTACGAAGTGCAGGCCGATGGCAGCCTGGCCGTTAAGGTCAGCATCATGGGCGCGCTGATGCTGTACCTGGACTTCATCAACCTCTTCCTGTTCCTGCTGAGTATCTTCAGCCGCGACTAACCACACCCCAACAGAGCATTGCCAGCCCCGGTCAAACGATCGGGGCTTTTGCATTCCACTCAATGACTGGGCAAGGGGTAGGACCGAGGCCTATAATGGCGTCTGGATTGTGAAGTACAGCACGAGAACAAAAAGGCCCAGCTATGACCAGCGTCAGCACTAACCACAAGATACCCATCCCATCCCCGACCACCAGCCTGCGCGCCTTGAACGCCATCATCCGTGAGCGCAGCGTATTAGCCGGGATGCGCGTCTTCCATGAAGAGACCGGTGATGTTTTCCAGATCGACGTGCCTGGTTTTCGTCCGGTGGTGCTTGTCGGCCCTGAAGCTGCGCACTTTGTCCTGGTCAAAGGCCGTGATGACTTCCGTTGGCGCTTGGAAACGGACTCCATCACCAAGCTGCTGATCCACGGCGTGTTGGTCGAAGACGGCGAATCGCACGACCGCATCCGTCGGCAGCTCAGCCCGGCGCTGCATAAAGCGATGCTGGGCGGCTACGTGGATGCCATGATCCGCCGCACCGACCAGATCGCCGACACCTGGCCGCAGGACGGCAGCACCCTGGACATGCTCGACGAAGTGCGACGAATCGCCCTGCTCGTCCTGATGGACGCCCTTTTTGACGTAGACTACACGCCGGAACTACAGCGCTTGTGGGACGCCGTGCTCTACCTGATCCAATACATCTCTCCAGGGCTGTGGTTGATATGGCGCGGCGCGCCTCGCCCCGGCTATGAAAAATACCGCGCACAAATGGATGATTACTTCTTCCAGATCATCACAACACGACGGGCACAACTCCAGGCAGAACCCGATGCCCAACGCACGGATATGCTCAGCGTGTTGATCCACGCGGGCATGGACGACAACCTGATTCGCGACCAACTCATGACGATGCTGATTGCCGGGCATGACACAAGCACGGCATCCCTGGCTTGGGCGCTGATGCTGCTGGCGAAACACCCCGATGCCCAAGCGCGTGCCCGTGAGGAAATAGACATCGTGCTGAGTGACACGCCGCCAACAGCAGAACACTTCGACCGACTGCCCTACCTGACACAGGTCATCAACGAGACACTGCGCCTCTATCCCCCCATTCACTTGGGGTCACGCATCGCCAACGTGGACCTGGACTACCAGGGCTACCGCATCCCCGCCGGGACGCGCGTGCTCTACAGCATCTACCTGACGCAGCGCCACCCAGATTACTGGCCGGACCCGCACACCTTCAACCCGGACCGCTTTGCAGCGGGCCACAAGCATGAGCCGTATAGTTTTCTGGCATTTGGTGGAGGCCGACGCAACTGTGTAGGGCGGGCCTTTGCCGAAGTAGAGACTAAGGTCGTGCTGGCGCGCCTGCTTCAACACTTCGCTTTTGAGCGGCGCTTCGGTGACATTCACCAGCATATGGGGGCCACATTGGAGCCGCGCCCCAGCGTGAAAGTGTTAGCGGCACGACGCTGACCCCTATGTCACCGGGCGCACACGGATCAGTTCAGCCAGGTTGTAGCCGATAATGCGGTATTCACCGTTGAGTTTGAGCTGCATGGGGCCGTTAAATGGCGCGGCGTGGATCAGTTCGAAGCGTGCGCCGGGCTTCAGCTCTAGGGCGGCTAGGTAGGTTAAGCGGTCTGTTTCTCGGGTCAGCACCCGGCTGATTTCCAGCGTGCCCCCGACATCGGCCTGTGTCAACAGCACATCTCCCGGGCGCGGCACGTCGCCTACTTTGGTCGGGATCGGCTCGCCATGGGGACAGTGCGTGGGATTGTTCGCCATCTCCATCATGCGCTGGCACAAGGATTCGCTAAGGGCGCTGCTCATGCGTTTAGCTTCTTCGTGCACTTCTTCCCAGCCAAAACCCATCACACTCACCAGAAAGCACTCTGCGATGCGATGATAACGCAGCTTGATGAGGGCTTCACGCTCGCCTGCCGATGTCAAGCGAATGCCCTGATAGGGTTCATGCAGCAGCAGGCCCATCTCTTTGAGTTTCGACACCATACGGTTGACAGCGGGCGCAGTTACATCCAGCAGCTCAGCCAGCATTGACGTGCTCACATAGCCGTTTTCGTCGGTGCCGCGCTCGGCAAGGCGGTAAATTTCCACCAGATAGTCGCGCATCTTAGCGCTGAGATCATGTTCGCTCATAATCGCATTCGCTCGGCTGTTCCAGGCGTCTTTATTGTAGCAGACACCCTGCCGATGTGGAATCGAAAAAACACCACAGCGCAGGCCATGGTGCCTGTTTGAAAATATTTCCAGTCCTGCTTACCAACCGTGTTCTAGGCGCGCAATCAAGCGCTCCGGCATGTTGTGATGACGCATCCGCTGCTGTACCGATGCGATGTCGTACTCAATGCGGCGGTGTTCCCAGACGTTCTTCTCGAAGTCCAGGATGGCGTAGGCAGCGCGCGGATCGGCATCACGCGGCTGACCGATACTGCCTGGGTTAATGATCTGACGATGCCCATTGAGCTGACGCGGCTCGCCGTAATGCGGTTTGAGTGCCTCGGTGTCACCGTGGTCATTGACCAGTTCATAGATCACCGGCTGATGCGTGTGCCCTACCAGGCAGTATGGCGTCTCAAAGTGCGGGAAGTTGAGCGCCGCCACCAACGGTTCCAGGATGTACTCCCAGATCGGCTCACGCGGGCTGGCATGGACCAGGGTGTAATCCCCAATGACGAAGGTCGTCGGCAGGGCTTCCAGCCAGCGCGTATTTTCGTCGGTGAGGGTTTCGCGCGTCCAATCGACGGCACGGCGGGCATCCGGATTGAAGGTGCGGATGTCTAAACGGTCAAGTGCAGCCCAGTCATGGTTACCCGCCAAGCATAAATGCGGCAGGTCCTTGAGCTGATCGACACACTCATTGGGGTCCGGGCCATAGCCCACAACATCGCCCAAACACCAAACATAATCCCATTGGCCCTGGGCATCCTTCAGTACCGTTTCAAAGGCGGTATAGTTTGCATGAATATCGGAGATAACCAACACGCGCATAGCGTAACCCTAACTGGCTTGATGAGCGGCAAGATCATAAGATCATATTACCACGCTTTCGCGTTAACAGCGCATTGACATGCATTAAGTTTCTATGTGCATGTGTGCACACGTCAATCAAGTAAGAAAAGTACGTAATCAGTCAGCACGCGCAGCCGCACCGCCTGTCCCACCTCAACGGGCGTCTGTGCTGCTGGACGTTTCAAACTCAGTGTCATTCCACCCGCTACATGGACGCGCAGACGGTAGTGATCGCCGCCAAACACACTGGCCACGACCTGTCCAGGTATACCGGGTTCGGTTTCGGGGACAAGGTGCAGCCCATCTGGGTGCAGCAGTACCGACTTCACCCTTGAGTCCGGCCTATTCGCTAACGTGAAACGCCCCAATGGAGTTCTTACGGCTGTGTCCTGCTGCGACACAACCGGCACCACGTTGTCTAGATTGAGAAAACGCGCGGTAAAAGCCGTGCGTGGGTACTGATACAGACGCTGAGGCGTGTCAAGGGCTTCAATGTGTCCGGCATTCATGACGGCCACACGGTCGGCGATGGCAAAGGCTTCGGCTTGGTCATGTGTGACGTACAACGCCGTCAGCCCAGCCTGCTGGATGATCGCACGCAGTTCAGTCACCAGGTGATCGCGCAGCGCCGCGTCCAACGACCCCAGCGGTTCATCCAGCATCAGCAGGCGCGGTTTGGGGGCTAGACTGCGCGCCAACGCCACACGTTGACGCTCCCCACCGGAAAGCTGGGCCACATCGCGCGCGGCATAATCATCCAGCCCCACCAGCGACAAGACCTCCGCCACACGCGCCTCACGTTCTGGCTGGGCGATACCCTGCATCCGTAGCCCAAACGCGACGTTCTCTGCAACGCTCATATGCGGAAACAGCGCGAAGTCCTGAAACATTAACCCCAAATGCCGTTGATGTACCGGCACCCCAGTCAGCGACTCGCCATCCAGCGTCAACGCGCCACTTTGCAGCCGCTCCAGCCCTGCCACAATCCGCAGCAGCGTTGTCTTGCCACAGCCGCTGGGACCCAGCAGGGACAAGATTTCGCCCTGTGCCACGTCCAAACTGAGGCCATGCAGCACTTCCGAGTCGCCATACTGATGGCGCAGCCCATTTATCGACAGCATCAGAATTCCCCCAAAGCCCCAGCACCCTGGCCGGACACGCGCAGCCGCTCTATCAGCAAGAAAGCTGCCGCACACACCGCCATCAAGATGACGCTGAGCGCGATGGACCCCGCATAATTACTCACGCCGGGCTGCCCGTACAAGCGATAGATCACAACGGGCAGTGTCGGCGTGTCCGGACGGGCCAGGAACAGCGACGCGCCGAACTCGCCCATACTCACCGTAAAGGCAAAGGCCGCACCGACTGTCAGTCCACGCCCGATGAGCGGCAGCTCCACGCGACGCCATACGTGCCAGCCGTCCGCGCCCAGCACCTGGGCCGCCTCGCGGACTTCCGGTGGGATCGCACGCAGTGCAGGCAGCACGTTGCGAATCACGAAAGGCAGCGCTACCAGCGTATGCACCAACGGGATCAGCAGGCGCGCGTCGATACGGTTCAGCGTGATGATGTAGCCAAACCCTAAGGTCACTGCGCTTGTCGCCAAAGGCAGCATAAAAAGCGGGTCCAACAGACGACCCCACCCCCGCCGCGACTCAATTAGATAAGCCGTCAGCGTGCCCAAAAACAGAGCGAACACGGTCGTTACCAATGCAAAGGCCAGCGAATTGCCCACCGCTGTCATCGGCGGCACGAACAAGATAGAGCCGCGCGGGTTGTCAAATAGGCGCAGATAGTTGTCCAGGCCGCCATCCGCCAGGGTAAACGAGCGGATCACCAGGGCAGCCAGCGGCGCGAAAACCAGCACGATCATCACCCCCAGGTTAAGCAGCACCTCACCCCACTCACGCCGAGTTGCTGGACGCCGGGCAATCGACGCTGCTGCCCGCAGGTCCGCGCGGGGAATGCGCCGCTGAAGCCGCGTGTAAAGCAGCATCATGGCGAACATAACTGCAATCTGTAGCAGGGACAGCGCTGCCGCCATCGGCAGATCGAAGTAGAAAAGTGCCTGCTGGTAAATTTCGACCTCCAGCGTGGCATAGCGCAGCCCACCTAAAATCAGCACCACGCCAAAACTCGTAAACGTGAAGATGTACACCAGGGCTGCCGCCGCCGTCACCGCGGGGCGCAGCATCGGCAGACGGATTTCCCACCACAGCCGCCAGCCCTGTGCCCCCAGGACCTGCGCCGCTTCCTCCACCGCCGTGCTCTGATTAGCCCAATACCCCGCGATCATGCGCAGCGCCACCGCGTAATTATAGAAAACGTGCACAATGAAAATCGCAGTCAGGCTGCGCTCCAGGTTAATCGGGGCTTGCGCCAACGCGAAAAAGTCCATCAAGGCTGTATTGACCAGGCCGCGCGGACCGATCAGTGCCGTAAATGCCGTGGCCGCTACGACCGTCGGCAGCACGAAAGGCAGCGCGGACAGCGCCAGCAGGGTTCCCCGTCCTGGAAAGCGATAGCGTGTGAAGACATATGCGCCAGGCAGCGCCAACGCCAAGGTCAGCAGGGTAGATACAGCCGCCTGCCACGCCGTGAACCACAGTGTATTCAGGTAGTAGCTGGATGTGGCAATCTCAGCAAAGCCGCTGAGGTTCAGCGAGCCTAAACCACCGTCCGTATCCTGCGTCAAGCTCAGGCGCAGGATGGCGAACAACGGGTACAGAAAGCTGAGCATCAAGAACCCCAGCGGCAGCAGCAGCACCCAACGACGCAGATGGCGCATTAGCGGGCGCATTAACGCAGCACGGTTTCCGTCCAGGCGCGGATCCACCCCTCACGCCCAGCTTCGATCTCAATGTAATCCAACGTGACTGGCTCATCCGGGATAACGGCATACTCCGCAAAGACGTCGGGCAGTTGGGTCTCTGGCTTTACCGGGAAGACGAACATCGACAGCGGCAGGTCCTCTTGAAAATCCACGCTCAGCAGGAAGTCAATAAACTGTTGGGCTGCATCTTCATGCGGTGTGCCGTCCAGAACACCAGCGAACTCCACTTGGCGGAAACAGGTCAACGGCGCGACAATGGCCCCGGTCGGCGCGGTATCAGGTGCTTCTTCCGCGAAGAACACCTCAGCAGGCGGACTGCTGGCATAGCTGACGACCAACGGGCGCTGACCGTCTTCTGTGGTGGCGCTGAAAGCTCCGTAGTACGCTTCCGTCCAGCCTTCAGTAACCAGCACGTCATTGGCGCGCAGATCGGCCCAGAAATCGAGGTAAGTGTAGTCGCCCTCTTGGCCGAAAGCGGCCACAGTCGCCAACAGGAAAGCCAGCCCTGGCGAGGATGTCGCTGGGTTCTGCACCGCCAGCAGACTGGTGTATTCGGGTGCGGCTAGGTCGGCCAGCGATTCAGGCAATGACAGGCTGTTTTCGGCAAAGTACGCGGTGTCGTAGTTCAAGCACACATCACCAAAGGCCACCGGCGTGACTCGGTACCCGTCATCCACAATGAGCGCCGGGTCCACGTCTTCCAGCAGCGGCGATTCATAGGGCAGGAACAGATCGGCATTCAACCCGCGCGATAAGAAGGTGTTATCGATGCCGTAGAGTACGTCGCCCAGCGGATTATCCTTCGTCAAGATCACCTGGTTGACCATAGCGCCCGCGTCAGCCAGACGCAGTATTTCGACCGCGATGCCGGTCTCTTCCGTGAAAGCCGCCAGTACATCCTCGCTGACATTGAAGCTGTCATAGCTCACCAAGCGCAGGATGACCACTTCGTCGCCATCCTGAGCCAGGATCGACGTAACCACCATCAGGCTCAGCAGTGCAAACACAAAGAACTTACGCATCATAAAACTCCTCACAGTGAGCAAAAGGTAAATCACACCACAGGCGGCGATCAAGGGGCTGCGTCTTCAACGCAAAAACCACTTCTGACTCAGAAGTGGCGTAGGACGAAGCTGTTGGGGATAGATTAGTATCGACAACGCTCCCTACGCCGGTATGACCCGGATCAGGTAAGGGGTCGATGCGGCACTACGCATCCTCTCAGCCCGCTTGCGCGGACTCCCCCGGTCGCTTTGTGTGGATTTCACTAAAACATAGCACGCAGCGTTTAGTGTGGCAAGAGGCAACTACAGACGCAGGGCTTTCTCCAGGTATACGTCGAACTTAGCTCCCGTGCAGAAATCGACATAATCCAACAGCGCCTCCCCGTCCAGGCGATACAGGGGATGACAGCTCGTTGGGTATGCGCCGTTGACCGCTTGCACGACGACATCTGCACCGGGCGCGGGAATAACTGTGCCGCCCGTCGTCTTAGCGACGTGTTCCACGATGCGCTCTACCGTCACGATCACTTGTTTCGCTGCATAGACCAGTTCGAGATCGGCGGCCAAGTTATTGTTGATCTTCACATTACCGTTGGTGTCAGCTTCCAGCGCATGGATCACGGCGACATCCGGGCGGATGGCGGGAAAAGCCATGAGCGTCTCGCCGCTGGTCGGGGCCTGGATCGTGGGCACATCCGGGCGTAGACGGGGCAGGTCGGTACCGATCCAGGCCGATGAAGGCATGAAGCCGATCCCGCTCACCGCCGCGCGCAGCCCCATGGCAATGCTGGCCTCAGTTTCTTCAATAATCGCCAATTCACCGCGCCCGGCCCGCTCAGTAAACATCGGCGCAAGGCCAAAAGCCTCCAAGCCGAAGTACACCGTGCGCACTGTGGAGACACAGCCCGCCCCCACCAATAAATCCGACTCATAGCCAGCGGTGAAGGCCAGCAGCGTTAGGTCACGCGGCGGCTGTGGACGCCGCAGCAGCGCTTTGACGAAGGCTACCGGACGCCGATACAGTGTCATACCGCCGATCGCTAAGGTCATACCATCACTGACTAAAGCCGCCGCCTCGCTAATGCGCATGAACTGTGCCATGGTTTACCTACCCTTGTTACCGTCAACTGGATTTACCGGAGGCTGTGCCTACGGCGTACTCCCGATATAATACATGGTGAATCGTCCGTACATCAGGAGTGATGCACGATGCGCATCAACGTTGGGCTGGCGCAGATGTACCCAAAGCTGGGTGATCTGCAAGCCAACTTAGAGAAACATCTGGACTACATCGCCCAGGCCGAATCACAACGGGTAGACCTGCTGATCTTCCCAGAACTGTCGCTGACCGGCTATCAGATTCAGGACCTAGTGCCGGAAGTCGCCATCGGCGCCGACCATGACGATCCGATTTTCCACCGCCTACTGGACGCCAGCCACAAGCTGGACCTAGTGGTCGGCTTTGTGCAGCGGGATAAGCGCAACCGCTACTTCATCGCGGCGGCCTACATCAGCAAGGGTCAGTGCCTGCACGTGCATCACAAGGTCTACCTGCCCACGTATGCTATGTTCGATGAAGGCCGCTACTTCGACCAGGGCGAGCGCGTGCGCGCCTTCGACACCCGCTTTGGCCGCGTGGGGATGCTCATCTGCGAGGACTTCTGGCATATGTCCCCACCCTACCTGCTGTGGATGGACGGGGCCGACGTATTGATTCTGCACAGCGCCAGCCCCAGCCGCGGCCTGGATAACGGCGAGCTGCTGGGCAGCACCCGCTGGGTGGAGCTGGTCAACCAGGCTTACGGGAGCATGTTTACGGATTACGTGCTGCACTGCAACCGGGTGGGCTATGAGGATGGCAAGAATTTCTGGGGCGGGTCATCTGTGGTGGACCCCAACGGCGAGTTTCTGTCGCACGGGCACTACTTCGACGAGAAGCTGATCGTGCAGACTATCGACATGAACCAGGTCAACCGGACGCGCAGCCGCCTGCCCCTGCTGCGTGACGAGCGCCCGCATTTAATCCAGCGCGAATTGACGCGCATTCTGCAAAACGACGACGAAAACGGCTGAACCATTACGAAAGGACGCATCATGAGCAAGCAGATCATCAGCACGGAAGCGGTACCGGGGGCGGTTGGCCCCTACAGCCAGGGCACTGTAGCCAATGGGTTTGTGTTCACTGCGGGGCAGTTGGGCATGGTCCCCGGCACAAAGGCTCCAGTGGGGGGGGGCATTGAGGCACAGACTGAGCAGGCGCTGAAGAACCTCAAGGCCGTGTTGCAAGCCGCTGGGTGCACCCTGGTCGATGTGGTGAAGACGACGGTCTTTTTGGCGGACATGGACGACTTCGCCGCGATGAACGGGGTGTACAGCCAATTCTTCACGGAAGCGCCCCCGGCCCGCAGCGCTTTTCAGGTGGCGCGGCTGCCACTGGGTGCCGTGGTGGAAATCGAAGCGGTGGCGGCTTTGCCTCAGGCTGAAGCTTAACCGCCGCCTCAGTGTGCAATAATTAGGGGAGCCGATCCCGACTCCCCGAACATGGTTTATCGGTATGTGTCAAGGACTTTGAAACAACTTCGTGAAAAAGATTAGGATGGATTTTCCGCCCGTGGAGGCGGGTTGATCCAGACCACTGCCGGAACGCCCTTCACTTGCGCTGCGCTCCGCGAAAATCGCGCCGGATGCGCTGCATAAGCAGCCAACATAACGGCCTGACGCTGTTGCTGAACAGCTTCTGCTTCACCATAATGTACGCTGGCAGGCGTCATTAAGTTCAGCCCCGAATGGTAAAATACGTCGTTGTACCAGCCGAAAAAACCGCGTGCCCACTGCCGAGCGTGGTCGATTGAGCCGAAGCGCCCCGGGTAATCGGGATGATACTTCATCGTCTTGAACTGTGCCTGAACGGGTTGTCGCGCACGGTAGACCCAACTGCGAGGCAAGTGCAGCGCTTCACACGCCCCTTTCACTCCGATCCGGGCAGCTAAGTCGCTCATGATTGTTCCTCCT
>CAYWGJ010000014.1:0-42341 GCA_964457835.1 uncultured Anaerolineaceae bacterium | reverse complement strand
AGCCGCCGCACCTGGACCCATTCGCCTTCGACGCCCAGGCGGGCGGCGTCGGCTTCGTCTAAGAGTTCCAGCAGTTCCGTGCTGTTGACGGAAGCGAAGGCCTCGCCATCTACCGGTGCACGCCGCAGGCGCAGGCCGTCTTGAACGGCTTTAGCGTAACGCAGCAGGGGGGGATCGTCGGCAGGGTCCGGGACGGGTACGGTGTGTGTTTGGGTGTCTTGGGCGTGTGCGGTCAGGAACCAAGCCGCGGCATAACCTTCCAGCCCGGCCTCTGTGCGGACGTGCAGCCAGATATCTGTTTGGCCCAGCTTGCGCTGTGTCTCCGCTGCGGATTCCAGCGATAGCAGCGTATCGTCAGTATTGACCTGCCCAACGGGCTTACCGTCTACCGGTTTTTCGCGCAGGCGCAGGCCGTCAATGGTAGGTACAACACGAAGCGATGCCATGGCGTTATCCTTTCGTTTGGCCGAGCGTATGCTCATGATAACGCAAAAGTTCGTGTGGAAGTCGTGATGTTTGCCAGGTGACCCACTATTGTCCCGAATCGGCGTAGACCGTATAATGAAGCATATGTTGACCGCGACTCGAGGCCGAACCTTGCAGCCCAGCATTGCCAACGACGCACCGACAGCACCTTCATCCTACAACATCGCCCGCCCGGTGATCCGGCGTAGGGGGGCGCTGCATGAACTGCGCGACCTGCCTGTGCTCATCTTGGCGATTTACGTGCTGGTCAACCTGACAACTGTGCGCTTCATCGTGGATGGAGCCAGCATGGAGCCGACCTTCGAGAGCAACCAGTTTTTGATCGTCAGCCGCGTGAACTACCTGCTGGGCAGCCCGCAGCGTGGGGATGTGGTCGTGTTCCATTACCCAGCCAACCCGACCAACGACTACATCAAGCGTGTGATTGGTCTGCCGGGAGATACCGTGGAAATCCGTGAGACATGGGTTTACGTCAATGACCAAGCGCTGGATGAACCTTATATCGCGCAGCCCTGTACCCGTGTGGCCTGCCCGGACGATTCCTGGACCTTGGCTGCGGACGAGTACTTCATGATGGGCGATAACCGCAATCGCAGCAGTGACTCGCGGCGCTTCGGCCCGGTGCAGCGGCGGCACATTGTCGGTGAGGTGCTGCTGCGCTATTGGCCGCCCTCGGACTGGGGCCTGGTGACTGCTATTGGCTACCCACACCCGTAAAGGCTGAACCTGTATGACCGTCTCCAATTCCATGCTTGAGACGCCCACCAGCGAAGCGCGCAGCCTGCCACAGATGCAGCGCCCACCCTTGGCGCGCCCTGGCCTGATGCGCGAACTGCTCAACAGTATGTTCTTCATTGTCGCTGCACTCATCGCTGCGGAAATGGCGCTGCCGCGTTCCAGCATTGACGGTCCTTCCATGGAGCCGACGCTGTTTGCCGGGCAAAACCTGCTCATCAGCCGCGTCCATTACCTCTTTGCGGAGCCGCAGCATGGTGACATCGCCGTTTTTGATCCACCCGACGCCGCCGAAGACATGCTCATCAAGCGCGTGATCGGCTTGCCTGGGGACCGTATCGAAATCCGCGACCAGTTGGTCTACCGCAATGGCGAACTGCTGGACGAGCCATACTTCGTTAACAGCCCATGCAGCACTGCCATGTGTCCGGATCGCATTTGGACGCTGGGTGCCAACGAATATTTTATGATGGGGGACAACCGCAACCGCAGTAACGACTCGCGGCGTTTTGGCCCCATCCAACGCGAGAACTTAGTGGGCCGGGCCATCTTCCGCTACCTGCCCCTTGATAAATTCGGGCTTGTGCGCTGACTTTATCGACACAGCGCGCCCGTTTACGCAGCTTGAAGAAAGGCGTTGAGCCATGACTGAACAGACCCACCCGGACCCCGCCGTTGAGGACCACGCCTGCCCCCTGTGCCAAATTGGGGTGTGCCACGCCGAATACGTCACCTACGCCCACGTCTACAATGGGCAGCTCGTCAGTATGCCGGACATGATCCGTTACACCTGTGACGTGTGCGGCTTCCAGGAATTTGACCAAGGCACGGTACGCCGTCTGCATCGCCTGCTGGGTTTTCGCTGGCAGGGCAGCAGCAGCGACCGTCCCCGCCGCAGCGCCGCCAGCCTGGATACCGACCCGACTCACAGCAAACCACCGCAGATCAAACCCTAAGCTGGACACCGCCACATAATAAGCATAACAACAGCCCTGAGCGAGCAGATCGCGCTCAGGGCTGCGTGTTTCAGTGACTCAGAGGGCATGACGCGCTGTGTGGTCCGGCGGCATCTGCCCATGGCGGGACTACTGGCGGCCAGGCAGGGGCATCAGCGTGGCGGGCGTTTCTGCCGGGCCAGTGGTGATGCTCACCTGGTCAACCAGGACCTTCGCGCCGTTGGTGGGGGGCTGGAACTGGAAGAAGGACTTGCTGGCGCTGCCCACGGCTTCCGAAGGCACGTCGAACGGGACGGTCTCTTCGAACAGGCTGTAGTTCTCAGCCGCGCCGAACTTGGGCGTGTCGCCGGAGCCAGGAACAAACGCCGGGGCCTTGATCGCCAGCACGATCTTGTTCTCGGCACCCTTCAGGTTCTTACCGTCGGCACCCTTGAACTTGAAGACCATCTTGGCGATGTTCTTGCTGTTGTCCTCAGTGACCTTGCTGTTTTCAACGTAGAAGCTGATGGTGATCTCGTCGCCATCGGCGAAGCGGTCCGCGGGCAGGTTGTAGCGCAGGTTGCCGGTGCCGTTGTTCTTGATGAGCAGGGCACACTCGCCAGCGTAGCTGAAGTTGCGCTTCAGGGTCGTGCCGTCATCTTCGTACTTGTTGCACTTGATCGCCATCTTGCTCAGGCTGGCACTGGCGTCCCAACCGCTGTTGGTGCCGTTCAGGTCCTTGGGTGTCAGACCGGCTTCCTTCAGGCCTTCGAAGCCCTGGTCATCCGGCGCGATCAGTTCGAAGCTTTCCAGGCCCAAGGTGAAGAAGAACGGCGCGTTAAGCGCTTCAAACTCACCGAAGTCGGTGACTGCCATCATCGTCCAGGCGTACAGGCCGCTTTCCAACGTGGTGAGGTCTACCGGCGGGGTCAGTTCACTGGGCTTGAAGCTGCACAGGCCGTCCGTGCAAACATCGGTGGGCACCTCTACCGCGTCGGCGATCACGGCGATACGCACGTTGCCGCTGATTTGGAAGAGCGTCCACTTGTATGCTGTGGCGATATCCAGATCCTCAAAGCTGAGCGCGGTGTCTGCCGTCAGCGCCTCACGGAAGATGCTGCCATCCGCCGGGCCGAGCAGGTTGAAGTCCGACACGACCGACTCGACGATGGCAAAGCCGAAGGGCGCGGTGGCCGCCTTGCTGTTCTCGTTTTCAGCCGTGGCCGTGACCGTCCAGGCGTAGGTACCGGCCATGTCGATGACGGTGCCGGCGTTTGCCAGGGTGTACACGCAGTCCCCAGCGGGCTGCATGAAGTCGTACAGGTCCGCACAGACCAGGGCGTCATCGTCTTCAGCCGGGGTTAGGTCAGCCAAGGTGACTTTGCTGGCGTCGGGCTTGGTCAGCTCGAAGTCGTAGGTCACGGCGTCGTAGCTGCCTACCCACTTGATTTCTAGGTCAACTGCATCGCCCGGCTTCAGCAGCGTGGGGTACGGCTCAGCGGCGGTGCCCGGTTCCTTCAGCGCGAAGGAGGTCGGCTCGATGTCGGCGGTGAACTGGAAGGGGCCGTTGTTAGGGCCGCTGGTGATGTCGGCGGTTGCGTTCACGCCCCATGCGTAGACTTCGCCGTCCTGCCAGCTTGAGGGGATGAAGCCGGGGATGTCGCCCAGCGCCATGCTCCAGGTGAAGGTGCAGGTGTCGGCTTCACAGGTCAGGCCGTCGTTGTCCGCCATCGGAGTCAAACCGACCTGGTCCCAATGGACTTCACCGCCGCCGCCTTGGACGTTGGTGTTGGTGTCATGGATGAAGAAGTCGTAGCGGGTGGCGTTGGTGGCTTCTTCCCAGGTGAAGGTCAGCGGGTCGCGGCGGCCAAAGGTGTAGGTGCCATCGTTTGCCGGGGTCAGCAGGGCGTAGTCACCGGGGATCACGCCGTCGGCGTCGATGAGGAAGAAGTAATCCTCAGTGAAGCGCATATCGCCGTCAGCATCGACCGCCGCCACGCGCCAGCGGTACAGACCGTCAGCAGCGTAGTCAGCTTTGATGTCGGTCGGGTCCAGCTCGCAGGGCATCATTTCACCGCAGGTTAGCGCGTCGTCTGGGTCTTGCGATTCCGGTGCGGCTTTGTTGAATTCCGGGGTCAGGCCGATCAGTTCAACCACGGGGTTGCTGCCGCCGCCCACCAGGTCGATGATGAGGTTGTAGGTAGCCACGTTGTCTTCGGCGGTTTCGGGGTCGTCGTTGGGCGGGAACCAGCGGATCGTGTCAAAACCATCGTTGTTGACGTAGCCGGTGCCGTTCTTCGGGTCCAGCAGGTTGGGGCTTTGCGGGCCGAGCCAATCCGCGTCATAGACGAACTGGCGCGGGCCGTCGGAAGAAACGGTGCTGCCGTCAACGTTGTTCGCGGTGACACCCCACTCGTAGGTCGTGTCGTCCACGAATTCCGCCAGGATCGGGTCACTCGGCTCGAAGCCGTTGTAGCAGCGCCCATCCGGGCAGAAGAAGCCTGCTACGGCCTCTGAATTGACGATGTAGTTCTCCGGGTCGGTTTCGCCTGGTTCACGGATGAAGAAGTCGTAGGTCTCGGCTTCCGGCACGTCTTGCCAGATGAAGTTCACTACGTTGTAATTCATCGCGGGGAAGGTCTCGCCGTCTTGCGGGTAGTACATGAAGAAGTCCGGGGGGGCAGCGGCGCTGGCGCTGAAGACCAGCCCAACGAGCAGCATCACTAGCGTCAGCAGGGCCAGGATGCGGGTACGGTGCGGATGGTTCATGAAAAGACTCCTTGTGCTAGAAAGGCAGAATGATGCATTCACCGGGGGCTTATTAATGCAGCGTTCACCCGGCCTGAATTCATTATATGCTCACAAAGTGGCACGTAGAGGTTACTTACTATCGTTTGTGATATTTGTCACTATAAGAGTGGTTACACTGCGCATATAACGCACTTTTGAGGGAGGAATCTATAGAAAAACACGCGCTCCCCGTAGAATTTTCCACGAGGAGCGCGCTTGTACCCAGGGATAAGGGGTACTTATTGATGGGCATAAGATAAACTTACACTCATCAATGCTTCATTTAGTTAGCGGGCGGCAGAGGCAGCGGCATCAACCCGGAGCCAGCGCCCAGGCCAGCACCACCCGGCGTCACCTTAACCTCAACCTCGTCGAGGCGCATGGTGCCGCTCTTCAGGTTCGTCTTGAACTGTACCTTGCCGATGAACACATTCGTCGCGCTGAGGTCTTGTGCATCAGCCAGGTCTACCGTCAGCGTCTGGGTGATCTTGGTCCAGCCGCTGGTGTTGGCCGGTACCGCGAAGCGCACGACGGAGTTCTTGCCGACTTTGACGCCGTTGTTGTTGGCGTACTTGATGACCAGCTTACCGATGTTCTCTTCGCTGCTTAGGCTGGCATTGACCCACACGCTGATCGTCAGGGTATCGCCGTCATTGATCACGCTGCCGTCCAGGTTGTAGACCAGACGTCCGCGATCGCCCAGGCCCACGACCACGGCGCAGTCACCCTTGTAGCTGCTGCCGGTGCAATTCAACGTGGTGTTGGTCAGCTTCTTGCCGAACCAGGTGTTGGCCTCTGGCACCATGGCGTTGAAGTCCAACCCGTCCTTGAAGCCCTCAAAGCTCTGGTCCACTTCCGGGATCAGGTGGAAGTCGGCGTCCATAGCGATCTCAAAGCTGAAGGGGCCGTTGTCTGCGTGCACATCACCGTCCGGCGTGCTGGCGGTGATGTTCCAGGCGTAGGTGCCGTCGTCCAGCGTAGAGGGGTCCACGCCGCCCATTTCCGTCACCGGCTGGAAGTCACACTCCTTGCTGCTGCCACTGCCGGAGCACACGGCGTTGTCGTTGACCGTGACGCTGGCGACGGTGCCCATGCCGGTACCGGCGGTCTTGAGCAGGTGCCAGGTGTAAGCCGTGGCGTCGTCCAGGCCCTGGAACTCAATGCGCAAGGTGCTGGGCAGGGCTGTACGGCTGAAGGTGCCATCCGCCGGGGCCAGCAGCTCGAAGTCGCCGCCAAGCAGTTCGGTAATCGCATCATTTACCTGGATGCGCGGCGTCTGGCGGTTGCTCGCACCGCCGCGGGTGTCGGTGATCGTCACGCCGGTGCTTTCCAGTGCGGCTTCGATTTCGTCCACAGTGGCGGTCGGGTCTGCTTCACGCATCAGCGCCCAGGCACCCGCCACATGCGGCGTCGCCATGGAGGTACCGTTCTTGCTGCCGAAACCGGTTCCAGGCAGCGTTGACATAATGTTCACGCCAGGGGCCATCAGGTCGACCAGGTCGGAACCGTTGGAGAAGCTGGCAACGATGTCGCTGTCATCTACTGCGCCCACGGTGATGGCGCTGCTGATGCAGGCCGGCGTGCCCACGGAGTCGGTGAAGCTGCTGTTGCCGGAGGCGATCACGGTAGCGATGCCAGCAGCGCGCAGGTCGTCAATAATGGGCTTGCGGTTGTCGCTGTCGCAGGCGGTGAAGTTCTGCCCACCACCCAGGCTCATGTTGGCCGAGGCGATGTCATAGGTGGTGCGCAGTTCGTAGACGCGCTCCAGGCCCTTGATTTGGTCGGTATTCCAGGTCAGGGTGCACTCGTTATTGGGGTAGCCGGCGCAATAAATTGCGCTCTGGAATTCGCTGAAGACCTGCACGGCGATGATGTCGCCCTTGCGGGCCACGCCGGTGTAGGTGGTGTCGGTGCTGGCGATGGTGCCAGCCACATGCGTACCGTGGTCACAGCCGATGATGTTCAGGTCACAGGGCAGACCCGAGTCGACGGCGGTGCTTTCCTCAACGCCACCAGGGCAGGCCGAAGAGGAGCCTTCACCGGCATCATTGGTGCTGTAACAGGCTTCGCTGATGACGTTCAGCGCAGGGTGGGTCTTGTCCACGCCGGTGTCCAGCACGGCCACGGCCCAGCCGGTACCCTCGTAACCCATTTCCCAAGCGCCGCCTGTGCCTGAGACACCGATCTGGGTGGTGCTGGTGTCCATGGTCGGGCGGCTGAGGGCGTCAAAGTGCAGGCGTGCGACCTGTGGCATAGCGGCCAGGGCGGCCACGCCGGCGGCGTCGGTGGTGATCGCTAGCAGCGGCGTGTACTTATACTGCCAGATGCCGCTGACGCTGTGAGCGGCCATGGCACCCAACACCGTATTCTGCGCGGCGTTGATGCTGGCCTGACGGCTGACTTCGCTGCTGCTGTCGATCACAGACGGGGCCAGTTCGACGATCAGGCGTACATCGCCATCGCGAGCGGCCAGGGCACGCAGGGTGTCCACGTCGGTGGTGCCGGTGAAGGGATCGAATCCGTCCAAGGCGGCGTCCTGGGCGCTGAAGCTGCCTATCGACAGGCTCAGCAGCAGTGCCAGAACCAGGGTGAGCATAATGCTGCGGTGGAGAGAACGGTTCAAGAGGTTTGCTCCTTAATATAATGGAACGTGTTGACTGACAGCAGGCAGTTCAAAATACTACCTACTACTAACATACATGATTTACTCATGTATGCGCTGTAAAGACTTATATAGAGGGATAGCAGACTTGTAAAGGAGGCATTCTTATTTGCGTAAACCCGACTGCGTGAACGGTCCCCGCATTGTGATACCATGGGCTGCAACGCCGCCGATACTGTACGAAAGGTCAGCCCGAATGGACGCCCTCACCCCTATCAGCGACTCGCTGCGCACACAGTTTGAGGTCAAGAACGCCGCCCGCGACGACGCCATCCGCCAATCGCGCGAACTCATCCGCCACTGCTCGGAGTGCATCCGCGCCATACACCGCCAAGACTGGGCCGCCGCCGACGCCAAGCTGCATCAGGTCCAGCAGGCCGCTGATGCGCTGCGCGCCACCGTCGCCGATCACCCGGACCTGTATCACAGTGGCTACACCCAGGACGCGCTCAAGGAAGTGGTGGAAGCGCACGCCACCTACGCCATCATCCGCCAGCGCCCTCTACCGGACGCGGAATCGCTTCGAGTGGAGCCGTCCACTTATCTGCGGGGGCTGGCCGAAGCCGCTACCGAGCTGCGCCGCTTCATCCTGGACATCATGCGCCGCAGCGATGCGCACAGCGACGAGGCTGAGCGACTGCTGGCCTGGATGGATGCCATCTACGACGAGCTGGTAACCTTCGACTTCCCCGACGCGCTGACGCACGGCCTGCGCCGCCAGACCGACGTGGTGCGCGGCGTGCTGGAACGCACACGCGGGGACCTCACACACAGTCTGCGCCAGCAGCAGCTCCAAGACGCACTGGCCCGCTTCGAGGCGCGCATCAGCGGGGCGTCACTGGCAGATGACGATGTTAATACGGAGTAAATCGAGCTAGGCCTGCGCCCACTCCAGGCCGTCTGGGATGCACCGGTGGTCAATGAAGTAGCGCACCACATCTAAAGCCATGTTCTCGCTGACGGTTAAATGCAGCGGCACGGAGTCGCTGCTGCCGCTGTAGACGCGCACCGACTGGCGCGTACCGTCTGGGTGGAAGGGGTCCCGCAGCCGCAGCGGGATACGCTGTCCCTGCGCCCGGAAGCTGACCGCTACACGGCCTCGTTCGCCGCGTGCAATCGACAAGCGTCCGGCGTCGGTTTTGATGTGAAAGCAGGTGCGGCGTTCGTGATCCAGGGCACCCAGCCAGGCACGGACAGTCTCTACCGGGGGATTGGACATCTCAACGCGCTGAGCATTGGCGTAGTACCACATTGAGAACATGATGCAACTCCATTCAAGAACAATCTAGTATTCATTGTAGGCGGATCGCTGGGCCTGGTGCGTTAAGGCTGCGCGTGCTCACTAAGTTTTCATCTGGGCTTTCTGGGAACCATCGGCGCATGGTCAGCGTCTCGCTGGTGAAGGTATCGCACACTGAGTGAAGGAGACACAAACTGATGTTCGTTCGGCAAGCGATTCGCACGATGGTTCCACTGCTGACCCTACTACTGCTTAGCACAATCTTAACATCTCAATCGGCATCCGCCCAGATTATTGTGGACCGCCCACCCATCGACCCCGGTGTGTTCACTGATCCCACATGGCTGCGCCTGGACCATCACCGCGTCACCGTGGACATCACCGACCAGGTTGCCCGCACCACCGCCGACCTGAAGTTCACTAACGCCGGCGATGCCCTGGCTGAGGGCACCTTCATCTTTCCGCTGCCTGCCGAGTCCGCCGTTGATGACCTCATCCTTATCATTGATGGCCGCCCCTATGAGGCTAAAATCCTCAGCGCCGCGGAAGCCCGCGCCATCTACAACGAGATCGTGCGCCAGTACCGCGACCCCGCCCTGCTGGAATACGTCGGCACGCAGGCGGTGCAGGCCAACGTCTTTCCCATTCCGCCCGGTGAATCGCGCCAGGTACAGATTCGCTATTCACAGCTTCTGGTGCAGGATAACGGCCTCATCGCCTACCACTACCCTATGAGCGGCGCTCGCAGCGCCGACCTGCTCAGCATCAGCGTGACGGTGCGCGAAAGCAGCGCCATCGGGCCGGTGTACTCGCCCACGCACAACCTCGCCATCGTGCGCGAGGGTTCAAACGGCTTCACCGCCGGCTATGAGGCCAGCTTCACGCCCGGCACCGACTTCACGCTCTACTACGGCCTCGCCAGCGACGACGTAGACCTCAAGCTGCTCACCTACCGGGACAGCGCCGCTGAAGACGGCTTCTTCCTGCTGCTGATCGAGCCACCCTTGGAAGTCAGTAGTGAGGTTGTGCCGCCCAAAGACGTGGTGCTGGTGCTGGATCAATCCGGCAGCATGGACGGCGTGAAGTGGGATCAGGCCCGCGATGCCGCTGCCATCGTGCTGCGCAGCCTCAATCCGCAGGACCGCTTTAACCTGGTGGTGTTCAGCACTGGCGTGCGCGTCTACAGCCTGGAGATGCTGGCCGCGTCCGAAGCGGAAAACGCCATCACCTGGATGAACGGCCTCATTGCCGAAGGCGGCACCAACATCAACGCCGCGCTGACGGATGCGCTGGCGCTGGTCGCAGAACGGCCTACCGCGCTGCTCTTCCTTACTGACGGCGAGGCCACCGAAGGCATCACTGACACCGCGGCTATCCTCAGCAACCTGGGCCAAGCGGATAAGCCCAATGCCCGCATCTTCACCTTTGGCGTCGGGGATGACGTCAACACCCTGCTGCTGGACGCTATCGTGCGGGATTTCCGAGGTGCGGGCACGTATGTGCGGCCCGGCCAGCGCATCGACGAAGCCGTTGCCAGCCTCTACAACAAGATCGACTCGCCTGTGCTCACCGACGTGACGCTCAGCGTTGACGGTGTGATTGCCGAACTATTGTACCCGCAAAGCCTCTCGGACATCTTCGCTGGGGAGCAGGTGACGATTGTCGGGCGCTATCGCGGCGGCGAGTCGGTCACGGTCACGCTCAGCGGCACGGAGCACGGCACACAGCGCAGCCTCACCTACGCTAACCTCAGCTTTCCGGCCTTAGCGCACGGCGAGGCCTTCATCGCGCGGCTGTGGGCCACCCGGCGCATCGGTGACCTGCTGAACACGATCCGGCTCAACGGCGAAAACTCGGAGCTGGTCGATTCGATCGTCAGCCTCAGCCTGCGCTACGGGATCATCACACCCTACACCAGCTTCCTGATTGAGGAAGACGACATCCTCACTCAGGCCGGGCGGGAGCGTGCCATGGAAGAAGCGGAGGACAGTTTCGGCGGCTTTGATGACGAGGTGAGCGGGGCCGCTGCCGTGGATCGCGCGGTGGACATGAACGCTATGAGCGCCGCCGATGCTCCCGACATGCAGTTCGCTGCCCCTAAAGGCCCGGCCACGGACGCGGGTGAAGGCGACGTGGACGACCCCGGCGAGCTGGCAGCACGCGGTCCCGTGCAAACCGTCGAGGGCAAGACCTTCCTGCTGTTAGATGATACCTGGACTGACAGCGCCTACGCGCCGGACAGCATGACGCTAGTTGAGATCGTCTTCCTGAGTGATGCGTACTTCGATCTGCTGGACCGCCTGCCCGCACTGGCCCCGTATTTTGCGCTGGGTCAGCAGTTGATCGTGGTTTACGAAGGCACCGCCTACGCTGTCGTTGCAGCGTAAAGGCCGACTCACCCCGGCTGACCACCCCGGCGTTGGGCAATCCCCCCAGTGCCGGGGCTTTTTGTGCAGAGTTGCGGTGACTCATCCTATAATGGGTGTATGGCACAGCGCTACAGTATCCAGCACAGCTAGGGGGTTTTATGATTGACCAGCGCGTCATACAGATGACTAAACACAGCGATCCCGAAAACCGGAAAAAGGCGGTCAAAGCTCTGGCAAAAAGCAAAGACCGTGCCGCACTGCCACATTTGGCATGGGTTTATCGCCATGACGCAGACCCGGAAATCCGCGACCTGGCCTATAAAGCCGGGGTTTACGTCAAGAAGAACGCTGTTCAGGATAGCAGCATCGGTGACGGTGGGTACCCGGACAGCGGGGGGGGTAGTGCCGCTGCTTATGGGGGAAGCGCCTATGACAGCGACAGCCTCTACGACGATGACAGCGGCTCTGATGCGTATTACAGTGACGATGCCGAAGACGACGCGATGTACGACGTGTTGGCTGATGACATATACGACTTGGATGACGATGGTACTGACAGCGTGACGGTCTCGGCCAAGGACGAAGCCCGCGCCGAGAGCTTTTTGGACCGCGCGCTGACGATGGAAGTCAGCGGTGACTACAAAAAGGCGGAAAAAGCGCTGCGTAACGCGATCAAAGCCAACCCCAACATGAGCGAGGATCATCGCTTCACCAACGTGGTGCAAAACGTCACCGGTATGAGTGCATCGGCGTGGATCGCCCAGGTGGAGGCCGGGCATAAGCCGAAGACTAAAGCCAAAAACAGTGATTTTGCCGCAACCGGTGAGGCTACGTGGGGCGAAGCGCTGACTGACCTGGCGATCTACCTTCTGGTGCAAGTCGGCGTGACGATGGTCGTTTTCATTATTACTTTGGTGGCCTTCAGCAGCCTAGTGAGCACCGCCTCAGCACAGGCTTCAGCACCAGGTGTTGCCAACCCGCTGCCCACGCAGTCCATTCAGCAGTTTTTCGTGGCGGCCAGCGTGCCCTTGATATTGGGCGTCAGCGTCGGCGTGGGAATCGGCAGCTTGGTGCAGCTTTTGATCCAATACGCCGCCATTCATTTTGTGGCGATGGCGATGATGGGCGGCGACGGTACCTTCCCGACCTTGGTTAAGAGACTGACGATGTTTCTGCTGATTGCCAACCTGGTGCTGACGATGGGCAGCTTCGCGGCGCAGATCATCCTACCGGTGTTGATCCCGGATGCGTTGGCGCTCAGTGGGCTTATCAGCCTGGGCATTATCTTCGGCTTTATTGCCATGCTTTGGTGGATTTCCGAGCGCATCGGCCAGACTTATGACTTCGGGGCGGGGCAGGGCTGCGGTACCTTGATCGTCAGCTACATTTTGTTGGTCGTGCTGCTTTGTGCCTGTACTTTTATCTTCATCCAGGTATCGGCTACGGCTATGTTTAGCATCATGTGAGTCGAGCCGCGTTTACCCAGCGTTCAAGGCCTATTGAGATTGTCATAAGCTGTGTGCTCTATACTCACTGCAATAACAGCCAATGTGTCAAGGGGCATACCGCATATGGCAATCGACCTGTACTGGGATGATGACTCACTGGAAACGCTGCTGTGCATCTTCAATGGACGCTGGCAGTGGGATGAACTGCGCGACGTGTTCCGCAAGATCAAGTACATCACCGACGACGTAGAACATGAAGTGGCGGCCATCGTGGACATCCGAAAGGGCCGCCTCAACGCTTCCGAGATCATCAGCGCTAGCGGGCTTCAGTTCGCGCGGGAAGTCGCCAAGATGGGGTCGGACGGCACCGGCTCGGTGGTGATCGTTGGGGCCAGCAAAGTGATTCAGCGCATCTTCGACACCGTGAAGAGCATTGAGCCGCGCGCAACAGCTCACGTGTATTTTGTCGAAACCCAAGAGCAGGCCCGTGCTCTGCTGGCGCGCGTGCGCAGCGTGCCGCCTGTCTGAGCATTGCTGTCGTTCTAGGCTGATATCGGGACAGAACCCTGCTGTGTGCGTTACATTGATCGCATGGTTGCTTTTGCCTTGACCTAGAGAGACCAGACGATCCAAGACGCGGGTGCTAATCTCCCACAGGGGACGGCAGTGGCGCGGGGTTGCGCTCGGTGTGGCGGGTGAAGTGTGCCCACAGCGCCACCGGGATCAGCGCGGGCAGCACCGTCACAAGGGCCACAAGCTGTGCCTGCTGCGTCCCCACGAGGTCAATCAGCGTGCTGTGAACGATGATACTGAGTACGGTAGCAATGTAGAACCCCATCATGTCCAGGGAGAAGGTGCGGCCTAAGTAGGCATCCGGCGTGCTCTTCTGAATGATGACCGTGCTGTAGGTCCAGTTCACGGATGTACCCATGGCGCGCAGCACCAGCCCCAGGCACAATACCACCAACGTCCCGGCCACGCCCAGCAGAAGCCAAGCAGCGGCTGCCATCACAAAACCGATGATGATCATCCGTTGCAGGGCGGGCACGCTGCCGTCGTTGAAGCGGTTGAGCAGTAGTGGTCCAGCGACCGCGCCCACACCAAAGGCGCTGTACATGATGCCTAATGACAGCTCACCATCCGCACCCAGGACGAAAATCTGCGTCGCAAAGATGGTCATCAGCGCGTCAATGTTGCCCAGGCTGCCGCCAAACTTGACTCCTAGAACAGTCGCAATACGCGGGTTGCGTCGCAAAAAACGCAGGCCTTCGGCGAAGCTCGTGTCGTCTTCGTCTTCCTGCGCGTGTGTGGCGGCATCGGCAGTGCGAGGGCGTTTGCGGCGTGGGGTATAGGGCACGGTCGTGATGAGTGCCGCCGCCAACAGAAAGGTCAGCGCGTCCACGATCAAGGCAGCTGCTGGGCCGACGAAAGTGGTGACCAAACCACCTATTACAGCGCCCAAAGCCAACATGAACGACCAGGTCACACTGATGAGTGTGTTCGCTTCTACGAGGTTATCTTTTTGCACGAGTGAAGGGATCAAAGCTGACTGTCCCGGCTCAAACACCGACGACAGCACGAACTGTACCACGGTCAACAGGTAGAGTACCCACAGTAGATCGGGGCGGTCCAGCGCGACGAGGAAGCCCAACACCACACCCGCGCGCAGCAGGTTGCTCCAGATCAAGAGCTGCTTGCGGTTGAAGCGATCTACCAGCACCCCGGCTAAAGGACTCATCACTGCGGGCGGTAAGAAGCGGGCCAGCAGCAGCAGACCCACGGCTAAACCGGTGTTTTCCGGGCTGTATTTGGCGATTTGCGTAGAGAGGACAATGGTGTTGAACCAATCCCCCAAAAGGCTGATGACCTGTGCTCCCCACAGCCGTGCAAAACCGGGGTTGGCCCGCAGCACCTTGACGTAACGCCGAAAATCCACGCCTAACCCCTTTGACCCTGCGCGCAGTGCGCTTCTGCATCATGATGGTCGGCAAATCATAACACAGAAGCGCGAGCGGCGTGCAGGCTGGGTGATGCCTAGATGTCCAGCTATTGGGTGCCCAGCAGGGTTGTCAGCCAGTCCTTCAGAAGCTGGCGCGCGCCAGTGTGCATCCGCGAGTCACTGTAACGCGTGTCGCGCAGCAGGCGGTCGGCGTTATGTGCGTCGCTGAACTGTGAGCGAAAACCATAAGCGACCTGGTGCGCTTCGCAAGGTTCGTGGCCGTACACTGTGGACGAAATCCAGTCGTCCTCGCCGATCAAGATGCGCACTTCCGTGCGTACCTTGAGGATGTCGTGGCGGTCCAACAGGTTGCCGATGAGCACCGCGGCGCGTGGGGGTTGGGTGCGTTCTAAGTCAGCGAAGATGTCACTGAGCATCAGCGTGCCCTCGTTTTGGCCCAAGATCACTACATGCTGGCGGTTGATGCCGGGCTGGGCCAATGCCGTCTGATAAGCGGTGATGGCGTCCTGCAAAGGGGAGCCGCGCCCGCTGCTGCCGCTGCTGCCGCTGCCGCGCTTATCCCAGCGGAAGACAGCATAACCACATTCTAGGGCCAGTGCGGTATAGTGATCGTAATCACGCCGGGTGTGCGCACCCGCATGAGGCAGCACGAAGATCAAGGGAAAACCCACTTTGGGCGGTGGGCTGGTGGGATAATCGATCTGTGCAGCTAAACGCACGGTATCCCCATGGAAGATCAGCTCACGCTGATTAGGGCGTGCGGTTTGTGCAAAAGCCGTGGAACCATAAGCTGTGAGTGTCACGGTATGCGTACCTCCTGACGCTGTGCGTTGAACGGACAAAAACAGCCATCGTAGGGTGTGGGTAACAAAGCAGTGGTGAGGGTGCACAGGCTGCGGCTGCACCCAGAGCAGCAAAGAAGTTCTATTTCAACGCGATGAAGGCCAATAAGGCCAATATACCATTCACTGAAAGCTCACGATTTATTTAGGCCAGGCGATCACAGTTTTACTAGGTTAATCACTACTCTATTGTATATAGCTCTACAAACGCACGCTATAGGGAGTTGCCCCCATATTTAGGCTCAGCCCCCTGTACACAATGCACGGATGTCGGCAGCGCCTCAGGTAGCGGGGCGCGACGCGAGCACGCAGCTCAACAGCTTGACATTCCGCATTAAAATCGCTTATGCTGTGAGCAAGTTGTTAGCCTAATCTCATGAAGTGCCTGAGCAGACCCAACATCAGAGGGGTGCGTCACCAAGGGAGCTGATCCCCAATGATAACCCGCCGTATTTGTACGGCGCATTGACTGATCGTAAGGAGCAAGCTTGTGACACCCGAACAGCATTTCTTGGCGCAGTTTCAAACCGTTCTGCACGTCTGGATTGAGGTGCATGACGGTGATGAGGACGCACGCGATGTCATCGTCCAGATGGAAGGTGGCTCCATGTACACCGCCCTCTTCGTGACCCTATCGTACCTCCACCGCCAGATGAACCTCAGCTATGAGCTGACCCAAATGGTAGAAGGCACGATCCCCGTCCGCTTTGCCACACTGGACACTCCGCACCTGCTGGTCGAAAAACTCGACCGTGACACCATCGAAGACATCATCGACAACCTGGTTGCGATGGAGACCTTCGAGAGCCTGTTCACCCGTGTGACCGAGACCCCCGACGACGACATGTCGACTACTGGCGGCAGTGGCCGCCGCGCAACGCAAGAGGTGGCTGCTGTCGTCCTGGAAGAGGTCCTCGTGGTCGATGAGGCGGAGGCGGAGTAAACGCGCCCACACAGGCCGGTGCCCCGTCACATCCAGGGATACCCCCTGACTCACCTATCAATCTGCTTTGTCAGTGCGTACAGACGCGAGGACTGGCCCCTCACACCAAACTGAGGGGTTATGACTTCACGTCTGTGCGCGTTATTCGTTATCATCTGCTCGCGCCTGCAACGCACACCTTTTGAGGAGCACAAGGTCACCATGTCTGAAGAACGCTACCAAGACAGTTTATTGTATCGCATCCGCCACAGCACGGCCCATGTCATGGCCGAGGCCATGCTGGAACGCTTCCCTGAGGCCAAGATCGCCATCGGTCCACCCATTGAGGACGGCTTCTACTACGACTTTGAACTGCCACGTCCCATCACCGATGAGGACATCAAGTGGGTGGAAAAGCGCATGAAGAAGCTGCTGAGCGGCAAACATGAATTCGCCATGCGCGAGGTGACGCCGGACGAAGCCCGCGCGCTGTTTGCCGATCAACCCTACAAATTGGAACTCATCGAGGACCTGGTGAGTGGCCGCGTGGACGAAAATGGCGCGCAGATCGCTGAACCTGCCGAGCGCCTGACGATTTACACGCAGAGTAATTTCACCGACCTATGCCGTGGGCCGCACGTTGCCAGCACCAAGGAGATTAACCCTAAGGCCATCAGCATCAGCTTCAAGCCGCCCGCCGGGGCCTACTGGCGCGGCGACGAAAAGAACACGCAGCTCACGCGTATCTACGGCACGGCCTGGGAATCGCCGGAAGACCTCCAGGATTATCTGCACCGTCTAGAAGAGGCCAAGAAGCGCGATCATCGCATTCTGGGCGAAAAGCTGGGCCTTTTCACCATCAGTCAGCTTGTGGGTAAAGGCCTGCCCTTGTGGAAGCCTAAGGGGGCTATTATCCGCGATACGCTGGAGCGCTGGCTGCGTCAGACCCTGCTGGATGCGGGCTATGAGCCGGTCGTCACGCCGCACATCGGCAGCATTGAGCTTTACAAGACTTCCGGCCATTATCCCTATTACAGCGACAGCCAGTACGCGCCTATCGACGTGGACGACGAGCAGTTCTTGCTGAAGCCGATGAACTGCCCGCATCACATCATGATTTACAAGAGCGAGATGCGCTCTTATCGCGATCTGCCCCTGCGTATGGCCGAGTTCGGCACGGTGTACCGCTATGAGAAGTCCGGTGAGCTGCACGGCCTGACGCGGGTCCGTGGCTTCACCCAGGACGACGCGCATCTTTTCGTGACGCCCGATCAGCTCCTGGAAGAATTTGAGGGGGCGGTGCGGCTGGCGCAGTACGTCTTTAGCACCCTGGGCATGACCGACTTCCGCGCGCGCGTGGGGACCCGTGACCCGGAGAGCGACAAGTATGTCGGTGACCCCGAACACTGGGACCAGGCGACGGCAGCGATCATCCAGGCCTGTGAAGAGCTGGGTCTGCGCTATACGGTGGAGGCAGGCGAGGCGGCCTTCTACGGCCCCAAGCTGGACTTAGTGTTCCAGGATGCGCTGAAACGCGACTGGCAGCTCGGCACCGTTCAGGTGGACTACAATCTGCCGGAACGCTTCGAGCTGGAATATGTCGCCAGTGACAACACCCGCCCGCGCCCGATCATGATCCACCGCGCGCTCTTTGGCAGCGTGGAGCGTTTCATTGGCATCATGATTGAACACTTTGGCGGCGATTTTCCGATCTGGCTGGCCCCTGTGCAGGCTGTGCTGATCCCGGTGACGGACGAGCACATTGCCTACCTGGAAGAGGTGAAGGCGAAGCTCACGGCGCGCGGCCTGCACGCGGAGATCGACACGGGGTCTGGGCGGATGGGCAGTAAAATTCGTCACGCGCGTGAGCAGAAGGTGCCGGTGATGCTGATTGTTGGCGACAAGGACGTCGCCGACGGCACGGTCAGCGTCCGTTTGAGCAGTGATGAAGACTTGGGTGCACTGCCGGTTGATGTCCTTGTCAACAAACTGGCTGAGCTGCGCGATACCCGCAGCCTGGATATTGTCCTGAGCTAGACAGAACCGCAGCCGCCCCCGTCGGTCAAACAGTCGGCGGGGGCGCAGCTCGACTTATACGGCGCCGCTTTCTGTCAGGTCGGTGAGCTGTTCGCTGATTTGCCACAGGCGTACCCAGTCGGCCTCGTTCATTGATGCTTTAGAGCTGGGCACTGCGCGCGATTTTTCGAAGTACTTGCCGCTGACGTCCGCGACTTCCGGCGAGGAGGCCAGGTAAATCGTTGTGGCCGCGCCCTGTGCCGGGGTGAGCGCGAATCGCTGCATGGCCCCGGTGAAGAAGCTGACAATACCGCCGTTACTATGGCCGAAGCCCGTGCGCACGAAGCCGGGATGCAGCGCGTTGGCCGTGACCCCGCTCCCCTCTAAGCGGCGGGCCAGCTCATAGGTGAAGAGGACGTTTTCCAGCTTGGACTGTCCATACGCGCGGAAGCCGCCGTAGCCTTTTTCCCCTTGCAAGTTATCGAAGTTGAGGCGGCCTATGCGGTGCGCGCCGGACGAGGTGTTGATGATGCGTGCGGGAGCGCTGTCCTTGAGCAGGTCCAGCAGCAGGTTGGTGAGCAGGAAGTAGTTCAAATGGTTCAGCGCGAAGGTCATCTCTAGGCCTTCGCTGGTCGTTTGGTAGCTGTTGAAGAAAGCCCCGGCGTTGTTGATGAGCACGTCTAGGCGGTCGTAAGCGGCTTCGACTTCGGCGGCCAGCTTGCGCACTTCCGCCATCAGCGATAGGTCGGCAATTCGTGTATCGACTCGCGCGCCAGCGGCTTCGGCACGGACGGCCTCGGCGGCCTTGTCCATTTTGGCCGGGCTGCGGCCTACCATCACGACGCGCGTGCCCATCTTTGCCAGCGCCTTGGCTGTTTCTAATCCGATGCCATTGGTGGCCCCGGTGATAAGGACTACTTTGCCCTGCATATGCCGCTCCTTTGACTGTTTGGGTGTTCAAACCGCCAAAGGGTAGCGGCCTTGCCTGAGCAGGGGCTGAAGCCGCGCCATGCAGTGCCTCAGCATTGGTTAGGACCTTTGTTGGGCCTGCCATTCGGCACGCAGCAGGGCATGTCCCAGGAAATCCACGAGCTGCCCGTGGGGGCCACGCATCATGTTGCGCTTGTGCGAGTCCTGGGTGTAGCCCGCCTTCAGCGCGACCTTGGCGCTGGCGATATTTTCCGCGTCACACCAGATTTCGATACGCTCCAGCTGGAGGTGGGTGAAGGCGTAATCCGTCAGCCCACGCACGGCTTCGGTCATGTAGCCCTGGCCGCTGGCGCGGGTGCGCATCCAGTAGCCGATGTCGCACTTGGGCGTTTGCCAATCAAAGAACATCAGGCCGATGAGTCCCAGGAACTGCGTCGGGTCATCGCGCCGCCAGAGGCTGAAGTCCATGCGCGGGTCCCGCAGGATGAAGTAAGCCGCGTTCTCGCGCATTCGCGCCTCGGTTTGTTCCAACGTGGGCAGTGGGTCCGCCCAGGACATAAAGCGTCGCAGCTCCGCAGCGGATTCGCGCATGGCGGCGTCTACGGCGGCCCCGTCTCCAGCGCGGGTTACACGCAGGATCAAACGCTCCGTCTCAAAGTGGTCCGGCAGGTCCAGCAGAACCGGGTTTGCGATGGGTGGCATCAGCGGTTCTACTCACACACCAACTCAAAACTGGCTGGATCGCTCTCGTTGCCCATGGCATCACTCACGACTAACGCGATCTCCGCGCGGAAATCCGGGTTGGTGCAGAAGAAATTCACCGTGATTTCCGTGCCCACGACGGACTGTGTGAAGGTGCCGCCTGGCAGCTCGTAGCTCAGCAGGTTGGCGCTGTCGATCAGGGTCCAGGTAAAGCGAGTGGCGTCTTCGTCGGCATCGGCGTAAACCACGGTGACGGCGATCTCACCCGCACCAGCGATCACCGCTGGGTCCGGGCTGATGCTGACGATTTCCGGTGCGCTGCCAAGGAGCGCTGCCGTTTCATCGGCAGCCGTGTCCACGTCGGCTGTGCTGCTGGTCTCGGCCTCAGCCACGCCTGTCTCGCTGCTGTCGGCTTCTGCACACACCAGGCTGAAGCTGGCCGCTTCGCTTTCGTTGCCGTACACGTCCTGCACGACTAGTTCCATGTCGGCGTAAGTGCCGGGTGCCCCGCAGGCAAAGGCGACAGGAATTTCGGTGCCGCTTATCAGTTGATTGAACAGACCCACCGGCAGCACGTAAGAAGTCAGGTTGGTGTCTACCATGGACCACACGAAGGTGGTGGCATCGCCGTCGATGTCGTCAAAGCTGACGAGCACTTCCCCCACGCCTACACCGCCGCTAATGGTGAGGGTTTCAGGTTCCAGGCTCAGGATTTCCGGCGCGCTGCCGTTGAGTACGTCGGCCACTTCTTCGGTCGCATCGCTGGTCTCCGTAGCGTCGTCGGCGCTGTTTTCACCGTCGTCCTGGGCCAGCAGGGGCAGGCTGACAAGCGCCAACAGCAGCAAGGTCAGTGTGATAGTGCGGATTTGCAAGCGCATGGGTCTCTCTCCGTGTGTCATCAGGCCGCGTCTAAGCTCTTGTTTATTCTACCCTGACTCCCGAATCCGCACGAATGCGACCCCAGCCCTGGTTTTTGCGTACAGGCATTAGGACACTGCACATTTCAAGGATCGCTGCCATGATGAAAACAAAAAACGACTCGTCCCTGAGTGACAGCCCGCTACTAAGTGACAGCTATGAATACGGCCGCACGCGCTATCAACTGGCGAGTTTTGGCGTGCGCCTGGTGGCACTCATCGTGGACACCATTCTCGTTGGGGCTATTGGCGGCGCGCTGGGTGCTGACAGCCCGGTTATCGGTGGGGTGATCGGCTTCATGGTGGGGGCGGGCTATCACTGGCTGTTCCTCACACGCAATAACGGCCAGACTCCCGGTAAGATGTTCATGCGCATTCAGGTCGTCAAGGTGGATGGCACGCCGATCAACGCCGTGGACGCGGTGATCCGCTATGCGGGTTACGGCATCAACTCTGCACTCTTCATGCTGGGCTGGTTGTGGGCGCTGGTGGACGACAATCAGCAGGGCTTCCACGATAAGCTGGCGCGGACCTACGTCGTGCGTTACACCGGCGACGACATCGCCTAAGCACGCCAATCATCAAGAGCCGCAGGACAACCCCCGCGGCTCTTGTCACGGTGTACTGGGGATGTCAGGGGTAGGGTTAGCCCATATTCTTGATGATGGCCGTGGCGAACTCGCTGGTTTTCACCTCGGTCGCGCCTTCCATTTGGCGGGCGAAGTCGTAAGTGACGATCTTCTGTTCCAGGGTGCGCTTGTAAGCTTCGGTGATGAGTTCCGCCGCCTCAAACCAGCCGAGGTGCTCCAGCATCATCACACCGCTAAACAGCAGCGAACCAGGGTTCACTTTGTCTAGGTTGGTGTACTTAGGCGCGGTGCCATGGGTTGCTTCAAACAGCGCGACGGCGTCGCCGATGTTGGCCCCTGGCGCGATACCCACGCCGCCAACCTCCGCTGCCAACGCATCGCTGAGGTAGTCACCGTTTAGGTTGGTGGTGGCGATCACGTCGTGCTCACGCGGGCGCAGCAGCATCTTCTGGAACATGATGTCGGCGATCACGTCCTGCACCAGAATCTTGCCCTCCGGCACCTTGCCATCGTGATTGCGAGCCACGGCTTCCCAAGTGATGGTCTCTTCGGGGAATTCTTGCTCAGCGACTTCATAGCCCCAGCGCTGGAAAGCCCCTTCGGTGAACTTCTGGATGTTGCCTTTGTGCACCAGGGTCACGCTCTTGTGCCCGCGCTCAATGGCATAGCGGATGGCGGCGCGGATCAGCCGCTTGCTTCCGAACTCGCTTATCGGCTTGATGCCCAAACCCGCCCCCGCAAAGAAGCCGGTCGCGCCCATTTCATCGCGCAGAAAAGCCTCCAACTTGGCGTTTTCCGGGGTGCCCGCTTCGAACTCAATGCCAGCGTAGATGTCTTCCGTGTTCTCACGGAAGATCACGACGTTCACGTCTTCGGGGTGCTTCAGCGGGCTGGGCACACCGGGATACCAGCGCACCGGGCGCACACAGCTGTAGAGGTCCAGCACCTGGCGCAGGGTCACGTTCAGGCTGCGGAAACCGCCACCGACGGGCGTAGTCAGCGGTCCCTTGATGCCGATCAGGTAGTCCCGCATGGCTTGGAAAGTCTCTTCGGGCATGTAATCCCCGTCGTAGACGCTGGCGGCTTTTTCACCAGCATAAATTTCCATCCAAGAGATTTTGCGGGCACCGCCATAGGCCTTCTCGACTGCTGCGTCCCAGATGCGCTTGCTGGCCGTCATGATGTCGTAGCCGATGCCGTCACCCTCGATGAACATCAGGATCGGGTGATCAGGCACGTGCAGCGTGCCGTCATCGGACACCGTGACCTTCTGGCCTTCGCTGGGGACCACAAGCTTTTCATATGACATTACTGTAAGCTCCTCGCTGTGCATGTGTTAAGATACTTTCGGTATTATAGCACGAAAAAATGCGGCTGACTTTGGGACATTGTGCCTAAAGACTCCACCTTGCGCGGACTGAAAGCATCGCTCAAAATAAGATAAGCATAAACGTGCACCTGGTGCAAACCGGCCTGGTCCCAACCGGTCTGGTCTTAATCGGCCACATGGCAGAGCGAAGGTTCTCGTATGCAGACGCCACTTCCCACCAATGAACGCCTGTTGGCTTACAGCGATGCTGTGCCCTGGCAGCTCATTGAAGAGAGCAAACGTAAGTTTAATGCCGCTTTGAAGGACCTGGCTGCAAAGGGGCATGATGGCCCGCTGCCGCTGGACCTGCTGGGCGAAATCGTCGGGCTGCCACTGAGCACCTACTACGCCGCGGATGACTCCGCACAGGCTAACATCGTGCTGGCCCAGCAGAATGCGCACCGGTTTGTGCTGGGCAGTGCGGTCAGTGCGCGCTATCGCAGCGGTAAGACGCTGGCTCAAAGTCTAACCCCCTACAACCTGAACCCCAGCGTCAACCACAGCAACATCGCCGAAACCGACTCCCCGGCTACGAAGATGCGCGCTCTAGGCGCGGAAATTGAGCTGGGCCTGCTGTACCCAGACGGCAGTGAACCCGACGAAGACAAGATGCAGGTTTTCATCCGCAGCTACGAGATGAACGCCCGCCGCCTGGGGATCACGCCGCAGATCGACCGCGAAGCCAGCCAATGCCAGGTGGAAGCCCACGTTGCGCCCGGCATCGGCTATTTGCGCACCCGCCACTCCTTAGACGGCATCCTGGCCTCGGTCGCAGCATCCAGCGAGGCGACTGGCTTGCATACCGCTATCCTTTCCGCTTATCCGGTGTACAGCAACTTCACGCTGACGCAAAATGCTAAAGTCAACACCGCCGTGGACCTCATGGTTGGGCTGAACGCGGAGTTTCCGCATAATAAAGGCCTGCTGGATGCGGCGAAAGCACGCTACGGCATCAGCCCGGACTCCAACGTGGTGCAGGTCTTCCGGCTGCAAGGCACGCACATTCACCTGGACCTGGCCGCCCGCAGCGAAGCCCTGGGCTTGTTGGCTTTCTACACGATGCTGCGCAGTACCACGGCCATCGCCAACGGGGCCTTCCTGAAGGGGGGGCCGTTCGTCAATGGTGTGTGTGACGCTGAGCTGCTGTGCACCCGCGAATACCTGCGCCGGACCACCGTTACCGGGCGGATGCTGGAAATCCCGCTGACGCCGCACCTTTCCGATCATGGCCTGGATGCTTACGCCGACCTGCTGCACAGTGAGCGGGTCAACGCGATGGCGCGTGGCCTGCTGTGTGAAAGCGGCTTGGGGTCGCGCATTGCGGCTATGCATAACCCCATTGGTCGTCTACGTCCAGACTTGGGCAGCACCAAGCGCATCTGTACCTTGGAAAGCACCGGGATGCCGGTCAATATCAGCGCCTCACGTCAGGCTGCTGTGCTCACCGACTTTGAGTTCACCCACGCGCTGATCGAGAATTACTTCCGTGCCCACGGCACCGACCTGGCACCGATGATGGCTGATCGCGAGCTGTGGGAGATCATCGGGCCGCTGACCTCAGCCGAATTCGCTGCCCAGCAGGATGAATCCGACCGGCAGTGCACTGACATGACCCTGCGCACGGCCTTGGGTACGGAGATGCCGCTGGTGGAGTTCTACGAAAAGAAGCGCATCTACATGCACAGGCACCTCTTTGACATTGCCGGGATCATGCCGCGCGACATTGACGAAGTATACATGAGCTTCCAGCGGATGCTGGTGCCGCCCAGCGGTCAATCTGCCGAGACGATAGAGCAGTACATCGTGGACCCCAAACTACGCAGCACGGGCAACTGGGGGCGCATCCTGCGCAACGCTTACGAAGAAGAAGGAGGAGTGGTCGGTCAAGCAGATCACACCGCCGTACTGCGCGTCACCAACCGCGTACACCGTGCTCTGATCGAGCGCTATCAGCAGATATGAGGCTGCCTTGACCGACACCTTACGTCCAACGCTTTCTGTTGTGATCCCGGTGTATCGCGGCGCGGAAAGCCTGCCCGAACTCGTCGCCCAGCTCCAGACTGTGCTGCCGACGCTGGCCCCGGCCCATGAGATCATCCTGGTGGAGGACGATGGCGGCGACAACAGTTGGGACGTCATCCAGGCGCTGAGTGCCCAATACCCCACCGTCAGCGGCTACAAGATGATGCGCAACTACGGCCAGCACAACGCCCTGCTGTGTGGCATCCGCGCGGCGCAGCACCAGGTGATCGTCACCATGGATGATGACTTGCAGCACCCGCCGGACCAGATCACGGTGCTGCTGGACAAGCTGGCCGAAGGCGTGGATGTCGTCTATGGCAAGCCGGAAAAAGAGCAGCACACGTTGTTTCGTGGGCTGGCTTCACAGGTGACCAAGCTGGTTTTACAAAACGCCATGGGCGCGGACACCGCTCGCAGCATCAGCGCCTTTCGTGCTTTCCGCACGCATCTGCGCGACGCCTTCGCCAATTATCAGGGACCCACCGTCAATATCGACGTGCTGCTGACCTGGGGCACGACACGCTTCACTGCCGTGACTGTGCGCCATGAGGCGCGGCGCTACGGGGCCTCAAACTACACCTTTCGCAAGTTGGTTGTGCACTCATTGAACATGGTCACAGGCTTCAGCACGCTGCCGCTTCAGCTTGCCAGCATGTTAGGCATTACCATGACTGGCTTCGGCCTGCTGGTGCTGGTCTACGTCATCGGGCGTTATCTGCTCGAAGGCAGCCCGGTTGAAGGTTTTCCCTTCACCGCGTCGATCATCGCCATCTTTTCCGGGGCACAGCTCTTCGCTATCGGCATTATCGGCGAATACCTGGCGCGTATGTACTTCCGGTTGATGAACCGCCCCGCCTACACCGTCCGCGAGTCGGTCATGACCGCTGAACCCCCGGAAGAGGCCCCATGAGTATTGACAGTGCCCCCGCGGTGTTTCTGCCCTGGGATACGGATTTCTTTGGGCGGCGCATCGCGCGCGTTGTGGGGCATCGCATGACCCCGGAATCGGCGGCGGCGGTGGATGCCTGGTGTGCGCAGAACGGTATCGCAGCGGCTTACTTCCTGGCGGATGCTGACGATTTCACGACCACTCACAGTGCCGAGTCACACGGCTGGCATCAGACCGACATCCGCGTGAGCTTCGTCACTCAGACGGCTGTGCAACCTGTTGATGGCTTGCCCATGCGCCGACACCAGGACTCCGACGTGGAGGCGCTTAAACAGATTGCAGCCCACAGCTATACCGACTCGCGCTTCTATTATGACCCCCGCTTTCCGCGTGCTGACTGTGACCGCCTCTATGCGACCTGGGCGGAAAAAAGCGGTGCGGGTTGGGCGGATGCGGTCTTTATTGCCGAGCTGGACGCGCGCCCCGCGGGGTTCATCACCCTGCATTTGCGCGACGATAACACCGGCGACATCGGCCTGGTAGGGGTCGCGGAGTCAGCGCGGGGGCGTGGCCTGGGCAAGGCGCTGGTGGTGCAGGGCACGGCCTGGGCCTTTTCGCAGGGCGTGGATGCCGTGACCGTGGTCACGCAGGGGCGTAACATCGCCGCGCAGCGCCTGTATCAGCGGGCGGGTTTTGTGACGCAGCAGGTACAGTTGTGGTATCATAAATGGTACATTGATCCTTGATGGTGTTGTGCTGAGGCGGCCCAAAATGACGCGCTACCCGATCCCATTCAATAAACCCTACATTGCTGGTCACGAGTTGAAGTACATTGAGCAGGCCATCCTGGAAGAGAAGCATATCTCCGGGGATGGTGCGTTTACCAAGCGCGTCAGCACCCTGCTGGAAGAAGCGTTGGGGGTGCCGCGCGCCATGCTGACGACGTCCTGCACCCACGCCCTGGAGATGGCGGCGCTGCTGCTGAACATCCAGCCAGGCGATGAGGTGATCGTGCCTTCGTTTACCTTTGTGACCACGATCAATGCCTTTGTGCTGCGTGGTGCGGTGCCGGTCTTCGCTGACGTGCGCCCGGACACGCTTAACATGGACGAGACCCAGCTGCCGGACCTCATCACACCGCGCACACGGGCTATTGTACCCGTGCATTACGCGGGGGTCCCGGCTGAGATGGACGCGATTATGCAGATCGCTGACAGTCACAGCATCCCGGTGGTGGAGGACAACGCGCACGGGTTGTTCGCCCAGTACAAAGGCCGCTACACGGGCACCATCGGCACCTTGGCTACGCAGAGTTTCCACGAGACGAAGAACTTTATGTCCGGGGAGGGCGGTGCGCTGTTGGTCAATGATCAGAGCCTGATTGAGCGTGCTGAGATCATCCGTGAGAAGGGCACCAATCGCAGCCGTTTCTTCCGCGGCCAGGTCGATAAATACACCTGGGTGGACATTGGCTCTAGCTACCTGCCCTCGGACATGCTGGCGGCCTTCCTGCTGGCCCAGCTTGAAGCGCGTGAGGACATCCAGGCGCGGCGCAAACACCTATGGGAGACCTATCAGCATCACCTGCCCACCTGGGCGCAGTCGCACAACGTCGCCCTGCCCACTGTGCCGCCGCACGTCGATCAGAGCTACCACATGTACTACATCCTGCTGCCATCGCTGTCTGTGCGCAGCGCCATGATCGACTACCTGAAGTCGCGCGGCATTCTGAGCGTGTTTCACTATTTGCCGCTGCACCTCTCGGACATGGGGCGGCACTTCGGTGGTAAAGCAGGCGACTGCCCGGTTACGGAAGACATCAGCGATCGCCTGCTGCGTTTGCCCTTCTACAACGGAATGAATGAGGGCGAACAGATGCAGGTCATCAGCGCGCTATACGGCTTTACCTTCTGGGACGCCTGACGCCGCCTACTTCTAGGGCGCTGGCGTAGACGTAGCGAATAACGCGCTGGCATCTGCCGGGGTCGGTGTGGGAATGTCTTCCCCGATGTAGTGCACGCGCCACAGGTGACCGTAGATGAAATCCGCAATGAGCAGGGAGCCGTCTACGTCCTGGGCCAGGTCCGCTGGGCGGATCAAGCCAGTCACGAACGGCTCCGGTGTGTAGGCGGCCAGGGCGTCTGGATCGCTGGGAAGCGTTACTGGGTTGACCCGCACCACGCGCTGTCCGAACTCCGGATTGTGCCACAGCGCCACGAACAGATTGCCGTACAGCTCACGCGGGAATTGGCCGCCTGTGTAGACCAGGAGGCCGCGCGGCAATGTGTAATCGGGGAAGCGCAGTAGGTCAGGCTGGATGTCGAGGCTGGCGTCAATGAGTGGGCAGTCCGTACAGCCACGCGCGCGCCAGTAGGGCCAGCCGAAATGCACTGACGACGCCGCGCTCGCCGATGCCACACGCAGGATACGGTCACCGGGTCCCTCAAGCAGGCCGTTGTCACTGACGTAGAGCGTGCCCAACGGCGCGAAAGCTATGTCCATCGGGTCCCGGATGCCCTGTGCCACTACCGCGACTACCTCCGCGCGCAGCGGGTCAACCTGGAGCACGGCGGCTTCATAGGGGTGCAGTTCGGCGTAACGCATCCGTTCTGGGTTGGGCGGCTCCAGGTGATCGGTGAGCGCGCCAACGCCGAGATACAGATAGCCATCCGGTCCAAAGGTCAGGCCGTTGGGCTGGCCGCTCAGCACGCTGAAGCAGCAGGGCAGGTCGTTCAAGACGGACACGGTGCCGCCGCCCGGATCAATGCGCCACAAGCCGCCGCCGTCCAGCAGGGATAGACGCCCACTGACGTACAGCTCATCTGTGCCGGGACGAAACGCTAGGCCGAAGGGTGCAGTCAAGGTGGACTGGCTGTAGCGCGAGGACTCGCCGGTCGCTGGGTCCATGGCATATACGGCTCCCTCGCGCGTGCCGTTCAGCAGCAGCGTGGCATAGACACGCCCGTCTGGACCGAGGGCGATCTGCTGCGGCTGTCCTGGATAGCGCCCGACGAAATCCAGTGCATAGCCTGGCGGCACTTGCATCCGCTGCGTGAAGCCGTCGATGTCGTCAGCACAGGGAAAATCGCCGCAGCTCCAGCCCTCTGCTGTGGTGAAGGGTGCCACCGCCGAAGCCAGTGCGTTAGGTGCGCCCATGACACGGAAGGGCGTCAAGGTCATCAGGGGCAGTGTCGGCGCGGGGGAAGGCGTGATCGTGGCTGTGGGCGTATCGCTGGGTGTTGCGCTAAGCGTGGGTGTGGGCGTGGGCGTGGCTGAGTGCGTCAGTGTGACAGTGGGTGTAGCGCTGGGCGTCGGGCTGGGTGTCAGCGAGGGAGTACGGGTCAGCGTAGCGGTGTAGAGCGGGGCTGCGGGTTGGGCCAGTACCACGGTAGCTTGGATCGGTTGGGCAGCGTCCGCAGGTGGACCTTTTACATCCGCTGGGGCACAAGAAGCCGCCAGCAGACTTAGGGCAAGCAGCAGGGGAAGAATGATGAAAGATCGGGTACGCACAGCTACTCCCGGTGGTGGGTGTACACGGTTAATCGCTGTGATTGTACATCATGGCTCGCGGAATAGTGCTAGAGCATTTTGAGCTGTACATCGGCGGCGCGGGCGGCGTCATCGACCATACCCAAGCGCGAGAAGATCACGATGGCCTGCTGGATGCGACGTGCGGCCAGCGTGGTGCGTCCGCGTTCTTGCAGGCTCAAACCTTGTGCGTAAAGCGTGCGGGCAATTTCGCCGTCGGCGCTGATGGCACGGAAGTGTTCCATGGCGGTCTGGAAATATTCGTCGGGGTTGTCACTGTAGCCGGGGCCGGGGGGCGCGTCCAGGGCAGTGACGATCTGCCCAATGACTCGATAGGCCATGCCTAGGCGCAGCGGCATCTCAAGCGCTTGGCCCAAGCTCAGGGCTTCCTCGGCATAGACCCAGGCAGCCGCGCTGTCGCCATCGCGCAGGGCCAGGGTCGCCAGCGAATGGCAGACCTCGCCGCGCACGCCTTTACGCCGGATGTCGTCGTTCGCTTCGTCCCCGCCGAGCTGCCAGATGCCGTCAGTCATGGCATAGGCTTCTAAGAGGGCAGTGCGTGCCGGGTCGGCATGGTCTACGCTCAGCAGCATCAAGGCTTCGTTGAGGCGTGAGGTCGCTTGTAGGGGGATGTGTTCCATTTCCTTGGCAGCGCGGTAAGCGGTGTTGAAGTATTGGCGCGCGCGTGTGAAGCTGCCCTTTTGCCGGTAGCTCTCACCGATGTTGAGTGTGCAGCGCACGACCTGCTCGCGGTTGTTAGCCCGCACGAAGAGGTCCCGCGCCTTTTCGAAGTGCTGGATGCTGATGGTGAAGTTGCCACGCCAGCCTTGCAAGATGCCTGTCACGACCTCAGCGTAGCCTTCATCCCCAATGCGACCCGCTAGATGCGCCTCTTGAGATAGGGTGCTCAGGGTGTCCAGCGCGGTTTGATGCGGCGTTTTGCCGCCCTTCCATGCGTTGAGGATGCTGTCGCATTGACGGCGCAGGGCCGGGTCAACAGCCGTTTGAGCATTGGGGTTCGGTGTATCCGGCATGGGGCCTCAATTCTATCGGAAATGCAAGTAAGCGGCACACCAACCCAGGGAATTGGTGGCTGCTCTTGCTGCGTTGTAATGTGTGGATGATAACGCGGTCTTTAGATAACGGCCAACTGTGCCTCGGCTGCTTTCGCGGTGTCGTCCATCATCCCCAGCTCGGTGAACATAATCATCACCTGCTGGAGCTTGCGGGCGGCGGTGGTGCGGCGTCCACGCAGGGCCAAGCTGCGCGCCTGAGCGAAGATCGTGCGTGCCATTTCCGCCTCCATGTTCAAATCACGGAAGACGGTCAGCGACAAGCGGAAGTACTCGTCGGGGTCATCGCTGAACCCTTCCGGGGCTTGCCCAAGGGCGGTAATCGCTTCGCCGAGGGCGCGGTAGGCAAAGCCGTTGAGTTTGCCATCGCCGCTGCTGCGGGCGTCGTCATAGGCGCGGTGTGCTGCTTCCCAGGCGTGCTGGGGCTTGCCCTGATGCAGGTAAATGCTGGTGAGGGCGTGGTTGATTTCGCAGCGCAGACCGGGCAGGGCATCTAGGCGGTCGGTCCATTCTTGGGTGAGTTCGTAGCCTTCCATCAGCAGCTCGTAAGCGCTGCCATATTGCCCAGCGGCCAGTAGTGCCAGCCCTTCATTGACTGCGGCCATGGTCTGCACGGTGGTATAATTCAACTGGCGTGCGGCTTCATAGGCAGCACGGTATAAGCGTCGGGCGCGGGCAAAGTCCCCTTTGAGGCGGTAGTTTTCACCGTTGTTGAGGTCCATGGTTGCCACACGGCGCGCATTGCCCACCTTCATAAAAATGTTGCGTGCTTTTTCATAGTGATGAATACTGGCGTTGAGGTTGCCGCGGAAGTGCTGAAGGTAGCCAAGCAGATGTTGGGCACGCGCTTGGTTTGCCAAGTGCCTTGTCGCCTGCGCATCTTGTTCATACTGGGTGAGCAGCACAATTGCGTCGTTGAAGGGCAGATCGCCTACTTCCCAGCGGCGGACCAGCTCTACACAGGCTTGGTCGAACTGTGGTGTCGGTTCCGTGTTATGGTTGAGAGTATCGGTCATCTTGTTGGTCTTTCACTGCTTTTAGTATGGTTACATCAAATGCACAGCAACACTAATGAATACGCAAGTTGTTGTTTAATTTTTGGTTAACTGTGGATAAAGAGTAACAAAAAGACGCCCTATAAACAAGCGCCAGCCTTAGTGAATGGACTTTTTTCGGTTAACCCTTATCTTCTTCATAGGTGCTTGCCCCTACTTTCAAGGAGGCCACATGTCCCTAGCACGCAGCACGCAGCCCCGCTTGATCTTGGTTGGATTAGGCAGCGTGGGGCGCGGCTTATTGACCCTGTTGAACCTGTCGCCTCGTGCGGATTTTGCGCCCGTGGTGGTAGGAGCCGTCACCGGTTCGCATGGCACGCTAATGCATCCGCATGGACTTCACGTCCCGGCACTGTTAGCCGCGCTGGATGCGGGGGCGCTGGCGCAGTATCCGGACTCGCCGGGTCTCGTCCGCGACCTATTGACGCGCGACATGATCGCCCAGGCTGATGCCGATGTATTGGTGGAGGCCAGCCCAACCAACATCCAAACCGGCCAGCCCGCCCTGGACAGTTTCTACGCCGCGTTCGACGCTGGGCTGCATGTCGTCACGGCCAACAAAGGGCCGCTTGCGCTTGATTACCCTGGATTGATGCAGCGTGCTGCTCAGGCGGGGCGCACCTTGGCCTTTGAAGGCACGGTCATGGCGGGCACGCCGACGCTGCGCTTAGCGCGTGAGCCGCTGGCCGCTGCGGGCATTCAGCGCGTGCGTGGCATCCTGAATGGCACGAGCAACTTTATGCTCAGCGCCATGCATCAGGGCTTGGCCTATGCGGATGTTTTGGCGCAGGCTCAGGCGGCAGGCTATGCCGAGACCGACCCTAGTGCTGACGTTGATGGTTGGGACGCTGCTGCCAAGGCCATGATCCTGTCGGCGCTGCTTTTTGATCGCCCGCTGACCTTGGCGGATGTAGCGGTCTCTGGCATTCGGCACCTGACCCCGGCGGATGTGGCGTCGGCAGCATCTGTCGGCGAGGTGTGGAAGCTGGTAGCGGAGGTCAGCGCGCAGGGGGCAAGGGTGCAGGCACTGCGGCTGCCATCCACCGACCCGCTGGCGGCAGTGTCGGGCGTGACCAACGCTATCAGCTATGAAACCCGGCTGTTGGGTACGGTGACACTGACAGGGCCAGGGGCTGGGGCACAGGAAACGGGCTACGCCCTGCTCTGTGACTTGTTGGCCTTAGCTGGTCTGTGAGACAAACGAGCAAACCTTTATACTTTACGCGTTGTATCTGCTGCTTTTCTGGTACACTGAATACGTCAGAATGCTAAAAGTGGATCGATAAACTATGGTAAAAGCACGCCTGCTCATCGTGGAAGACGACAAGCACCTCCTCATTGGCCTGCGCGACATCCTGGAAATGGATGGATACGAGGTCATCACAGCGGAGAACGGCGTTCAGGCGCTGGACATCCTGCGCAGTACCCCGGATGACCCGCCGAACTTGATCGTTTCCGACATCATGATGCCGCATATGAACGGTATGGAGCTGCTGCGACATGTCCGCGATCATGAGCAGTGGGTGACGATCCCTTTCATCTTCCTGACGGCACGCGGCGAAAAAGAAGACATTCGCGAAGGCATGATCGAGGGCGTGGATCAATACCTCGTCAAACCGACCGATGCCGATGATCTGCTGATTGCTATTGAGTCACGCTTGCGTCGATACGCGGCCATTAATCAGGCGCAGAACAGCAAGCTGTCAACGCTAAAGCGCAAAATACTGACTATCCTCAACCACGAGTTCCGCACCCCGTTGACCCTGGTGGTAGCCTACGCGGACATGACCAAAGACTATCACCTTGAGGATATGAGTCCCGATCAGCTTGTAGTGTTCCTGCGCGGCATCAACAGCGGCGCCGAGCGCCTGCGCCGACTGGTCGAAAACTTTATCATGTTGGTGGAGCTTGAGGCGGGGGATGCACAGCGGACCTTTGAATGGCGTCGTGCGGTCTGTGAGGACCTGCAAAGCATCGTAGACCGCTCTGTTGAAAGCGTGACCGATCAACTGAAAAATCACCAGCTCGTGATTGACTTACCCCCTAATGTGCCGTCTTTCATCACCGATGAGGAATACCTCAGCATTGCCCTGCGCGAGCTGCTGGTCAACGCGGCCAAATTTTCCGACGCGGGCAGCACGATCACGCTGAGTGCGGAGAAGCGCCAGACCTACATCAATATCTCGGTGACCGATGCTGGGCGCGGCATCCCGGAACACGAGATGAACAACATCTGGGAGATGTTCTACCAGATCGACCGCGAGCACACCGAAGACCAAGGAGCTGGGGCTGGCCTGACTTTGGTCGAAGGCATCGCTGCCATGCATAAAGGCCGTGTAGACGTGAAGTCCACAGTGAATGTGGGCAGCACTTTTACCTTGGTCCTGCCGCTGACCTAATTGGTGTCGTCCACAACATCGTTAGACCGACAGGCCGCGCACAGCCCGTAGAACTCCAAGAGGTGCCCGGTGATTTTCAGGTGATGCTCCGCTTCTAGGCGCTGCGCGAGGTCGTTTAAGCCGCAGTCATCGAACTCAAACACACGATGGCAGCTTGTGCAGATCACATGGTGGTGATGGCCCTCCGGCATGAGCACATAAGTTGGGGTCATGCTGCTGTCGATGTAGGTGGGGCGGATGATGGTCAGCGTTGTAAGCAGGTCCAGCGCACGAAACACACTGGCCCGCCCGATGCGTGCGTCATGCGCGTTTACAGCGTCCAATACTTGCGCGGAGGTCATGTGGCCGCCTGCGTCTTCCAGGACACGCAGTACCGTTAAGCGAGCATTTGTGAGTTTATACCCCGCATCGCGCAGGCGTTGAATACGGGCTTGATGGACCTGGGACATGAGCTTTCCTAAGTGACTCGCTGACAAGTTACCCCCATTCTATGTGTATTGGTCCAAAGTGCGATGGTGGACCCTGCGCCGTGGTTTCTCACCGCGGTAGACCTATGCTAGAGGTATCTATGTCGCATATGCCTACAGCCGTAGTGTGTTAGAATAGGGACAAATGTGTTGCTTGAAGATTAACAGGCGGTGCATTGATGCGCGTTGTGGCAGCTTGTGAATTAGACTTGCCACGTCAACTAGGAACTCATGGAGCACGTCAATGGCGATTTCGGTGCTGATTATTGAAGACGACAAAGAACTCGCACGCCTCTTACAGCTCGACTTAGAGGTCAATGGCTATGAGGTCACCTTGGCCTATGATGGTGCCCAGGGATTGGCGACCTATCGCAGCCGCAAGCCGGCATTAGTCGTCCTGGATGTGTCGCTGCCCAGCATGGATGGCCTGACCGTTTGCCGACATATCCGGGATGAATCGGACGTGCCTATTTTGATGATGACTGCTCACGCTGTGTCCGAAAATGAAATCGCAGCCGGTTTGAATGCCGGTGCAGATGAATACATGGTCAAGCCCCTGTCGGATATCGAGTTTCACGCGCGCATCAATGCCCTACTGCGCCGTGCCAAGATTACCGATCATGAGCAGAAGGCCCAGTTTGACCACTATGAGGATGCTTACCTCTACGTGGACATCGGCAGCCGCCGTGTGCGGGTCAACAGCCAGGATGTGCGCTTGACTCCAACGGAGTTCAAGCTGTTGAGCATTTTTGTACAGAATCGCGGCCAGGTGCTCAGCTTTAAGGAACTGCTGGAGAACGTGTGGGGGCCGGAATACCACAGCGAGCACCACTATCCGCGCATTTACGTCTCGCATCTGCGGCGCAAGATTGAGCCGGATGTGAAGTATCCCACCTATATTCACAACGAGTATGGGGTGGGGTATCGCTTTGTGGGCAAGGAGTCCTAAATGCCTGCGGGCGGCCTGTGCGATGGCATCAGTTCGGGTCTGTTAAAGCAAAGGCTACCGCGGCTTGTGCGTGCAGCGTGGTGGTGTCGAAAACGGGCAGTGGGCTGTCCTGCGGCTTGATGAGCAGACCGATTTCCGTGCAGCCCAGAATGACCCCTTGCGCGCCATCTGCGGCGAGCTGCTGAATGATGTCTACGTAGACAGCGCGTGATTCATCTTTCAGCACGCCCAGCACCAGCTCCTCATAGATGATGCGGTTCACTGCTTGGCGTGCGGCGGCATCCGGCACGCGCACCTCCAGCCCGTGCTGAGCTTCCAGGCGGCCTCGGTAAAAGTCCTGCTCCATGGTGAAGATGGTGCCCAGCAGCCCGATGCGGGTGAGTTCCCGGGCTTTGATCGCGTCGGCGGTGGCATCCGCAATGTGGATCAGCGGCAGGTCCACCGCGGCGGCAATGTCACCGGCCATGCGGTGCATGGTGTTCGTGCAGATGACGATGCAGTCCGCACCGCCCTTTTCGAGGCGCTGCGCTGCGGCGATCATGAGCTGTGCAGCGGCGTCCCATTGTCCGCTCACTTGCAGCGCTTCAATTTCGGCGAAGTCTAGGCTGTACATCAAGCAGTCGGCGGAGTGCAGGCCGCCCAAACGCCCCTTGACGCCTTCATTGACCAGGCGGTAGTACTCCCGTGACGACTCCCAGCTCATGCCGCCGATCATGCCAATGGTGCGCATTGTGACCACTCCATTTATTCTGCCCTGTCCAGGCTCAGCGTCAAAGTACCGCTGCCCCTGGCGTTGCGCACGGTCATGGTGTAAAAGCCCGGTTCTTCGAGAAAAAGCGTGCGTGGCCCAAGCTGGCGGGTGATGAGAAGGATATCGCTGATGGGGCTGCGGTTCAGGGCTAACACGGGTTCTAGGTTGCCATCGGCGATTTCCATGTCCAGCAGGATTTCGACAGCTTCGTCCACGTAGAAGGTGTAAACACGCTGTTGATCTATCCGTGTGAAGTCAGCTGTGATCGTGTCGCCAAGGTTGACGGCTTGGCTGAGGATTGCAGCATTCGTTTCGGCATCAATGCCCCGTTGTGCTGTGATGGTATAATTGCCGAAGCGGTCGGGGCTGGTGGGTGTACTGGTGACGACGAGCGTGTAGGTGCCGGTTTCACTTAGGGGGATGTTGTCCAGAATTACCGTGCGGCGTAGGCGGTTGAAGCGGTCACTGCGTGCGATTTCGCGGCCTTCGGGGTCTACAAGCAGCAGCAGCGGTATGAAGCCGAGTCCTTCCACGGTGACTTCCACGCGGGCAAAGCTGCCAGCGCGGCCATTGAAGGGGTAGTACTGCACCGGCGCGTTTTCCTCTAGGCGGCCTTCAATCGGCTCATTGATACGCAGTGCCTCGTCACCCACTGCTTGACCTTGCGGGTCGTCCTCGGTGGCTCCGCTGGGCCGGGTGGTGTCGTCGTCCGCATCAGGGATGTCGCGTTCATCGCGTGTTTGGATGTCGAAGCTCAGTGTGAACGCGCCTTCACCAGGGGACTCATCGGCGTCGATGAAAGTGGCGTACATTCTGTAGAAGCCGTCATAGGGTGCCGGGAAGTCTTCGATCACCGCTTGTGAGTCCTTCAGCGTGCTTTCGGCCAGGTTTTGGTCGTCTGCGTTCATGATAACGATGAGCGGCGCAATGTCTCCTTCAATGATCGTCATCGTGACGTTGAGCAGGTTGTTTTCAGCGGCTCGGAACACGTAGGTATAGACCCGGCTTTCAGCGCTGAGTAAGCCTTCCACGTTGTCACCAGGGCGGATGGCGCTGCCTATCAGGTCTAAGAACAGCTCGAATTCCCCACTGCTGAGTCCCAGTTCGCCGTCGAAGCGCGAAGCGACGATAACGTAAGTCCCATCCTCTGGGATCACGAAACCGGCAATGCGGCTGTCGGTAATCGTGCCGGGTGTGATGTCGTCATTTTGTTCCAGGTATTCGATCTCTCCGGCTTCGTTCAGCAGGCCTAAGCGCAGCAGTGTGTCCAGGCTGCCGCTGAGGGCTGTGAGGTCGATCCGGATCACTTCATTTGTGCGTCCTTCAAAGCGGTAGAAGTGGAAGAGGGTTTCATCATCGATGAACCCTGCGACGGTTTGGCCGTATGTGATGGCTTCAGCACCCAAGCCGTTGGTGTCGTCATCTGGTTCGGGGGTGGGGGTATCGACCACCACTAACAACCCTTCCGTCAGCGTCATTTGGAAGGTTCCGTTGGTGCTGCCTAGTTCCTGCTGAAAGCGTGTGGCCTGGATGATGTAGTCACCGTCATAGGGCAGCGTGAAGCCGTTGATGAGGCTGTTGGTGCTGCCGGTTGTGATGTCGTCGTTCTCAGTCAACGTCTCACTGCCGTCGCCATTGAGCAGGATTAGCAGGGTATCCAAGCTGCTGTCGGGATCGGCTTCCAAGCTGATGCTGATGATCTGCCCAGCGCTGCCACTGAAGCCGTAGCGCAATACGCCATTTTCTAAGGTGATTTCACCGGCGATGGCGTCGCCGATGGCGATGGGCGTGATGACCCCTGGGTCCGGTGGTAGGTCTGGCTCTGTCGTCAGCGTGGGGGGGAAGGTTGGGGGCAGCGGTGTGGCGCTGGCGGTAAAGGTCGGCGTTGGTGTCGCGGACTCGGTCGCCGTGGCGGTAGCGCTAGGCGTAGCGGTCGCCGTGGGGCTGGCTGTGGGAGTTGGCGTGTCCGTCAGCGTAGGTGTCGCCGTGGGCGTAGCGCTTGGCGTGGGGGTGTCCGTCGGCGTGAACGTGGCGGTGGGGGTTGGCGTGATGCGTGTCGGCACAACAGCACCGCTCAGTGTTGGCGGTGCTGGACTGTCACAAGCGGCCAGCGTCAATGCCGACAGCAGCAGGATAAACACAGTCAGCAGGCGTGGTACAGCCATGTTTCTGATCCCTTAAGGTGGCCCGACCTGCTGCCATTGTAAAACTATTCGGCGCATAAGGCGAATGCCCCACAGTAGGAATGCCTTAACGCTGGCTGGCGGCAGCCTGGCCGCGAGGGTTGGCGCTGGATTTCGTCCCTTTCGCCCCTTTGAGGCCGCGTTGGGCCGTCAAGTTAATCAGGTCGGTCTGATAATCGTAGCTTGTGCGGCGTTTCTCGGCGGCAGCGTCTGTTGCCAGGCGCACCAGGCGATCCACAACCTCAACCGGTCTCATGCCGCTTTCCTGCCACAGGTAGAAGGCCAGCGAGCCGGGCAGGGTGTTGATTTCGTTGACATACACGTCTTCGCTGCTGACCAGGAAGTCGATACGGGCTGTACCGCGACCGTCAATGGCGCGGAAGGCGGCGGCAGCCAACTGTCGGACTTGCAGCGTCAGGTCTTCGCTCAGCGGGGCGGGGATGATGCGTTCGGCGCTCTTCATACCTTCGCCACCGCGCAGGTATTTCTCTTCGTAGGTCAGGAATTCTTGCCAGCTTACCGGCTGTTCCAGCACGGAGGTCTCGACTTGGCTGCCCTGGCCCATCACGGCGCAATTGACTTCCGTCGCGTTGCTGACGGCGGCTTCGATCAGGACGCGGTGGTCGAAGTTGGCCGCGATGTCGATGCTGCTGCGCAGGCTTTGCTCGTCGCTGACGTGTGCCACGCCGATGCTAGACCCTAACGCGACCGGCTTAACGAAGAGCGGGAAGCGCATTTGTGCGCGGATGTGGGCCAGAACGGCTTCGGGGTTGTCCAGCCATTCTGCGCGCGTGATGCTCAGGTCCGGGGCTACTGGGATGCCATGCTGGCGCAGGATCATCTTGGTGTAGGCTTTATCGTTTGACAGTGCGGAGGCCAATACGCCAGCGCCCACATAGGGAATGTCGGCCATTTCCAGCAGGCCTTGCAGCGTGCCGTCTTCACCATGGGTGCCGTGCAGCGCGGGAAACACCACATCCAGACGTTGTACGCTGTTTTTCTGGAAACGGTTAGACACCGGGTTGATAATCAAGCCGTGGTGCTGGGTGCTGGGCGAGAGGATGGCGCTGTAGACCCCCTTGTGGCTGGTGACTTCGTTGGGGTAGTTATTCAGGTCCAGCAGCGGCTCACCGGTATACCACTTGCCGTCGCGCGTGATGTAGATTGGTACCACGTCGTAGCGCGCTGGGTCAAAGGCGCGCATGATCTGGCTGCCGGTTACCACAGAAACGTCGTGTTCCACGCTGCGCCCGCCAAAGATCACGGCCACCGTCGTCTTACGCTTGGCGCTCATAGGCTCTGCTCGTCCTTCGTTTATCTGTATGCAGGGCGTACTATGCGTGCTCTTGGCCGCCTTGTCAATGTGTTACATGGGCTTACGCAGCAGATTGTGCAAAAGCTACAAGGCCGTCAACCAGCGCTGCACCGCTGCTGTGACAACCTCTGGTTGTTCTAAGGCCATCATGTGTCCACCGCCTTCCACCGTGACCAGGGTCGCGTTGGTGATGCTTTCAGCGAGATAAGCGCTGAACTTGTGAGGTGTCATTTGGTCTTCGGTGCCGCCGATAACCAGGGTCGACGCGTTGATCTGGCTGATGCGGTCGCGGATGTCGAATACGTCGCAGGCAGCGTAGTCCCCTTGGATCACCAGCGGGTCCACGCTGAGCATCTGCTGATAACCGGTTTCGCGCAGGGCGTCGGGGGTGCTGCTGCCCCACATCCAGTCTTTGAGCTGGGCGGCAACGGCCTGCGGGTCCGTGGCGACGCGCGCCAAGATGTCCGGGTGAACGCGCAGCTTGGCCCCGGTGCCGATCAGGATCAGGCCGCGCACACGGTCCGGGGCGCTGAGGGCGATAGTCTGGGCGATGGCCCCGCCCATACTGTGCCCCATGATTACAGCTTGAGTCAGGTTGAGCGCGTCGAGCAGGGCCAGCAGGTCGTCGGCGTAGTCCTGGATGCTGCGGCGGCCCGGACCTGGACTCTTGCCATGACCGGGCAGGTCCACGGCCAGCGACCCCAGCTTGCGCAGGCCGGGCGGCCAGTCCAGGTGAGAGCCGCCCGCGCCATGGATCAGCAGCAGCGGGGGCAGGTCTTCACGGCGATGATCGGCAAACCACAAGGGGCCGCGTGAGGTTTTTTGGGTGGGCATGTGTATTGTTCCTTCAGCGTGTTAGCCTTTACGGGTCCTGCATACTCACGCGGCTGATTGTAACGTATGATGGAAAATAATTGCATCTACGCACAGCATTGTCGTTGAGCGGCAAGCAGATAAATCACGGAGCAGACACAGCATGGAACATAACACCGAGCTTTCATACCCCAAAACCCCGCGGCAGTATGCCCGGCTGTACTTCAGCGGGTTTGCTATGGGTGCGTCGGACATCGTGCCGGGTGTATCTGGTGGGACGATGGCTTTCATCTTGGGCGTGTACGAGAACCTAATTGACGGCATCAAGTCTTTTGACCTAACGGCGATCCGCCTGGCGCTGAAATTCGATTTCAAGGCGCTGTTCATGCATGTGCCTATTCGCTTCTTGATTGCGCTGGGGCTGGGTATTGTGACAGCCATCTTTGCGCTGTCCTCGGTGCTGCATGATCTGCTGGAGACGCAGCCGACTTTTGTGTTCGCCTTCTTCGGCGGTCTTATTCTGGCGTCTATCCTGGCGGTGGGGATCAAGGTGCGCTGGGGGCTGCTGCCGGTTATCGGCTTGATTGCTGGCGCAGTGTTCGCGTTTTGGCTGGTGGGGCTGCCCCTGCTGGAAGATGCTTCGCACGACCCGCTCACCTTGATGTTTTCCGGCGCGATTGCGATCTGTGCCATGATCCTGCCCGGCGTTTCCGGCTCTTTCATCCTGCTGATTCTGGGGCAGTATGAGTTCGTGCTAGGTGCCGTGAAGAGCTTCGACATCGTGAGCATCGGCGCGGTGGGCGTCGGCGCGGTGATTGGTATCATTGCGTTTTCGCGCATCCTCAGCTACCTGCTGAAGCACCACGAGCACGTTACGGTGGCGGTGCTGGTAGGCTTCATGGCTGGGTCACTGCGGCGCATCTGGGAAGAAGCCAGCGCGGGTACTGAGATCATTGAGGGCTTTGGTGCCGGGCATATCGGGCTGGCAATCGCCCTGCTGATCGTTGGTTTCCTGATGGTGAGCCTGCTGGATCATCTCCAATCGCGCAGTAACCCGGTCATTGGCTTGGTGTGGAAGCGCAAGGTGGACGCGGCCCCGGAAACTGAGGTCGCTCCCGCTGCATGATGTAGGGCTATGGGCTTGGTTCCAGGCAGGTAGGCAGACCGCTGTAGGTCCGGGGCCAGGCCTCGCCGTAGAAGCTCAAGTAAGCCGAAAGGTGGCTGGACCAATACGCGCTGTTGTGGCCGCCTACCGGGTTGATGATGTACGTATGGCGCACTTGGCGGGCGGTCATGCGATCGGAGAGGAGCTGCTGCGCAGCGGCCAGGCTGTCCCCGGCGGCGTTGTCCAAATACAGCCGTAGGTCCGCGCTGGGCAGCAGTATGGAGTTACGCGCGATGTCCAGCGGGTTGAAGGGCGGCGGCACTTGGTCCAGGTCTTCGGTATAGATACCACTGTGCGACCCTGCCGCGCTGAACAGGTCTGGTTGGCGCATGGCAAGGCTCATCGCCCAGAAGCCGCCGCGCCCGATGCCACCGATGGCGCGCTGTGCGCGGTCTTCCCACAGACACAAGTTGCTTTCCAGTTCGGGCAGCAGCTCATCAATCAGCAGGGTCTCGAAGGATGGGTCCGGCGGGAAGCGGTCACGCAGGCCGATGCTGCCCAGCGCAGGCATGACGACGACCATGGGCGGCAGCACCCCCAGCCGGACGCCGCGATCCAGCGTATCTGCCAGGCCTAGTTCGGTCCATTGCGCCGCATCCGCATCCGGCAGCAGCAGCAGCAGCGGATAACGCAGCGCGGTCTCGCCATAGCAGGGCGGTAGATACAGGGTGTAGGGCAGCGTTTCCCCAGTGGACGCGCTGTCAAGCGCCACCTCGACAACGAGGCCGTCCCCTTCGCAGGGGAAGGGTGTCGGGGTGGGGCTGGCGTCCGGCGTCAGTGTGGGCGGTGGGGTGCGCGTGGCGGCGGGCGTCGGCGTTT
>CAYWGJ010000013.1:0-45385 GCA_964457835.1 uncultured Anaerolineaceae bacterium | reverse complement strand
GCAGATCAGCGACGAAGCGTTAGAAGGCTGGATCAACTATATGCGGGATGCGCTGATAGATGAGGAAGAACGTGCAGTTGCGCGGCGGATCATCGAAAGATTTGTGGCGAAGATCGTAATCAAAGAAGGAACAGGTACGCTCTACTACACGTTTCCGTTCCCCGATGAGGTGTATATGCCTAGTGTACGTGACTTGGACCTGAGGAGACTCGAACTCCTGACCTCTACAGTGCGATTGTAGCGCTCTCCCAACTGAGCTACAGGCCCGTTTCGGTAACGTTAGTAGTGTATCGCCAGCTATATCGTCTGTCAAGGCGAAGTCTTCACTCGTAACGCAGCACGTTGAGCACCCGCTCACGTATCGCAACAGACGCGCTGAGCAGGGTTGCCAAGACGCCAATACCAACCGCCGCCAAGATCAACAGCAGCGCAATAGGGCCAGCACCCGCCGGAATCAACTGCGCCTCTTCCAAACCGACCGTTGTCATGATCCACACCCCTACCGCGCTCAAGCTGATACCCAGCACACCACCCAACACGCTGACAAGCACGTTCTCTAAGAGCATGACATACAGCACACGCCGACCCTTCAGCCCCACAGCCTTGAGGATACCGATCTGTCGGCGACGCTCCAGCGTAGCCAGCGCAACAGTATTCGCCAGAATGACCGCCGCTGCTGCCAGGGAAAACAGTCCTACCAAAAGCGGCAGTGCGCTGAACTGCGCGATGAAGCGGCTGACCAGACCGTCAATGAAGCTCACATCAACCGCAAAAACCAGCGGCAGCGACGCAATGCTCAGTAGGCCCTCATTGAGATGCTCCGGTGCAATAGATGCCAAGTTGAGTACAAAATCCGCCCGCACATCCAGCAAGCCCGGCGGCAGCACGACATCACCGCCAAAAAACACCGCCGACTGCAAATCGCCTACGTCTTCAGGGGCCATGATCCCCACGACCTCCACATCAAACCGCGGAGCACCGTTTACATCGATTACGATGCGCTCCCCTACCTGGAGATTGCGCAGCGCACCGTCCGGCTCTGCGCGCACCAGGGCCACCGGCTGCCCACGATCCGCCGCTGTGAGCTGACGCCCCGCCGAAAGCACCGGGCCGCCCAGATCGGGGTTATCCGAATCACGCACGAGAATGTTGGTGAAGCGCAGCACATCGTTAACATGGGCAGCGCCGGAATAAAAACGATACTGCGTGCGTGCTTCCAAGCCTTCGATGGTGTCCAAACGGGCGTCTATCAGCGGCTGCGAAATGGGTGGCGGCAGCACCGGAAGGATCAACACATTGCCCCCCAGCGAATCCTGTAACGTGAAGCGGATAATGTCACTTACACCGGTGCCAAAAAACGTGATGCTGCTCAACGCGAACATCCCCGCACTGAGAGCCAACAGGGTTGTCGCCGTGCGAAAGCGCCGTGTAGATAGATTGCGCAGCGCCAGCCGCAGGTCAACAATCCCAAACGACGGCAGTTTACCCACCAGCCACACCACCACCCACAGCAGCAAGATCAACAGACCCAAAATCAGCAGCGTCACCGCGACACCGATCATCCCAAATAGAATGCTGCCCAGAATTTGCCCGGCAATCACGCCAATAGCAATCACGACCAGAGCCAGTGCCAGCACCGAGTCCAGGCAGCCGGACGCTGGAATGTGGGTTTCATTCGGACGCAAGATGACCGCTGGACGCACCCGAACCGCCGTCAGCACTGGCAGCACGCTAAACACCACCGATACCACCACACCCAGGGCCAGACCGAAAATCAGCGCCTCCGGGTAGATGCGCCAGGTCAGTGACTGCTGGATCAAGGCCGCGCCAAAGTTATTCGCCAAACCACTCAGCAGCACGCCGATCACACTGCCGACCACGCTGCCCGCCAACCCTAAAAGCAAACCCTCTGCTATGAAGAGAGCTGCAACCTGCCCACGCTTCAGGCCGAATGTCTTCAAAGCCGCGATCTCATTGCTGCGCCGACGCACCATCACCAGCATGGTGTTGATGATCCCAACGCCGCCGATCAGCACCGCACCCAACCCCATGATAACAATCAAGCGCCCCAGCAGGTCCGCGATAAAGCTGTTGATCTCTAGAAGTTCAGGTACAGTCTCAATGCGTATGAAGTCGTTACCCTGAGGAATCACACGGCGCAGATCGTTTTCAGCCTCGACGATCGTCTCGGCTTCCGGCTGGCCGGGCAGCAGCACACTCACACGGTTCGGGTTCGGGTTAATCCCTAGCAGCGGCTCAGACGCTGCTACGTCGAAATACACGAAGCCAAAGAAAGCAGCGAAAATCTGCTGCAAACCCGCCTCAAGGTCGCTGGGCGCAATACCAACGATACGGAAGGTCGATTCCGTGCCACTCACACGCAGTCGATCTCCCACACCAACACCCTGTAAATCAGCAAAGTTCTGGCTGACAACCACTTCATTCGGCGCAGTAATGAGATCAGCGAGGGTCTGTCCTGGAGGATCAAGGCTGCGCAGCCCACCCGACAGCGGATAACGTGCTGGGTTTACCAAGATAATCGTGGCAAATTGCAGACGTCCAGCCCCCTGACTGCCGACTGCTGCGACCTGACGGTTGCTGTACACACTGTAGGTATCTACCGCCCAGCCGCGCCCCTGAGCCAGGGTGTCGATGCCTTCAAGCTGACGTGGGCTAAAACCGGGTAGGTCCTCCGGCGGCGTGCCCAACAGCGAAAAGAAGCCGGTCGAAGAACCGATGCTGAGCTGCATATCTCCCTTGAGCTGTGTGCGCACGCTGTCAATGAGCGAATCACCAATGGCGAGGCCCAGACTGCGCAGGGCAACAACCGTGGCGACGCCCGCCGCGACAGAGAAGATCGCAAACGCTGACCAACGGCGGCTGCGCCACAAGCTGCGAAAGGCATATTGCAGGTAGAACAGCGGTCGCAGCATCTCAGCCCTCTCCACTACGGATCAAATCGGTCACAACGCCCGTTTAGCGCACATCCCAACGCATGTGCAGCGCGCTGCGATAGCGCCGAAAGTGGTAGCGCTCCAAAATCTGATTCGTCGTCGTCTCATCATAGGGGTGTTCAATGCGCAAGGGTTCGCTGCCAAAACGCCGCACTGCTGTACTAATCAGCGCTTCGTCGTACAGGCCAACGAGGCGCGGCTCCACCATCAACACCAGCCGTGTGGTGGTACCCATGCCGCGCTCTACCCTCAGCGAAGCGTGCAGCACGCCACTCTCCATATCACGGATCACCAGGTGTTCGACACTGCGCAGGTTCACCAAGTCATCCAAACGACGCAAGAGGCTGCGCCGGAAAGCCTGAGGCTGCGTCGGTCGCAGCCAGCCCAGCCCGCCCTGTTCCTGTGGACGCAGGCGCTGGGCCATCGCATACTCGGCCTGCCACTCGTTGCGGCGGCGATGCGCGATAAACACGCGGTCAATTTCTGGCGGCGGTGGCAGGCGATGCACGTTACCGCGCCGCCACACAGTCCAAGCACGCTCTTCGACAAAGCCCAACTGCGCGTACAGCGCTTGCGCACCGTAGTTGTCGTAATCCACCTGAAGCACGGCCTGCTGCCCGCCCAGCTTCTTGATCTGGGCCATGCTTGCCTGCATCAAGCGCCGTGCGATACCGCGCCGCTGATAATCCGGATGAGTACCCACATTCGCCACAATCCAGGTACTGGGCACGTGGGGCAGCTTAGCCGGGTAAATCGACACATTACCAATCAGCTTACCATCTTCGATCCAAACAAAGCCCTGTTGAACGCCAAGCGCCAGGTCATTTACCCGGCTGAAAAAATGCGCACCAGGTCCTAAGCGGCTGAGCATCCGCATCTCACGCAGTGCTGCCCGCCCACCGCTGTCCATCGTATTGGCAAAGACCAACTCAATCAAATCAGCCAGCGGCCCCAAATCCGTACTCAGGTTCACTGGGCGCATTCCGTTGGTCTTTTTCGCAGAAGACGTGTTGTTGATTCCAACGCTGGCGACCATGAGACAGTCCCTTTACACAAAAGCGCTATTGGATGTTGTATGGGTCCATGATGCTGTGCCAAACAGCGGCCTGCATCGTATCATGCTGCAAGCCGCTGTCCGATACGCGTGTTTAGAAACCGCTGAGCTGACTCAAGTCCGCACGGCCCCGCTGCATGACGCTGATCTTTTGCAGCAGACCGACACGGTTATTGCGTACTGGCAACACATCCGTGTGAACGAGCACACCCTCACCGGGGTTCTGGCCAAAGAAGCGCGTCACAGCGGGCACCATCGGCAGGAAGGCGTTGAGGAAAGCGTTGATGTCGCCATCAGCTTTCAGATCAGCCACCCCCTGCTCATAAGCCACGTACAGCGCGCTTTCTTCCGCTTCCTGGAACAGGGCCGGGTCTACCTCATACTGCGTGTCCTCGCTGCGGGTGATGCGCACACAGCGCGCGAAGCTGTCCAGAATGCCTTCCCAGTCCGGGCGCGCCACCCACGCGCTGAGCTGCTGCACGGCGCTTAGCGCGCGGTGGGGGTTGCTGGATTGCGCCGCCAGCACCGCTTTGACGACATCCGGTGCCCAGCCTGCATCTTGCAGCCACACGGTCAGGCGGCCCGCAATAAATTCAAGCACCTGAGCTTTGTGTTCATCACTCACAGGGATGGGTTGCGCAGCGGCAGTCAGGTTAACCGCCTGTACCAGATCAACGTCCAGGGCTTTGTCAGCAGCGATCTGGATCACGCCTAAGGCCGCGCGCCGCAGTCCATATGGGTCCGCTGTGGAACGTGGTGCCAGCCCCGCCGCGAACAACCCTACCAAGCTATCCAGACGATCCGTGAGGGCCAGCAGCACACCAGCGGGTGATTTCGGCAGGCTGTCGTCAGCGTTGCGCGGCTGCCAGTGCTCAAAGATCGCGTTGGCAACATCAACCGGATAGCCTTCACGCAGCGCGTACTCGCGGCCCATAGTCCCTTGCAGCGAAGTCATTTCGACAACCATGTTGGTTGCCAAATCCGCCTTGGCGATGCCGCCGGCCCGCTCGGCAATGGCAATCTCGGTGGAGTCCATGCCCAGCAGATCGCCGATCCCGGCCAACAGGCCCGCCACGCGCTGGTTCTTCTCCAACATGGACCCCAGGTGTTCCTCAAAGGTCAACGTGCCCAAACGTGGCAGATACTCTGCCAGCGGCTTCTTCACGTCCTCATTGAAGAAATACTCACCATCCGCGAAGCGTGCACGCAGCACCGCCTCGTTACCGGCGGTCACCAGGTCGAGATGCTCAGCGTCACCGTTACGCACGGCCACGAAATACGGCATCAGCGCAGCATCGACGTCCTGCACCGGGAAATAACGCTGGTGCTTGCGCATCACCGTGACCAGCACATCGCGCGGCAGGTCCAGGTAACGTGCCTCGAAGCTGCCACGCAGTGCCGTCGGGCGCTCGACCAAGTTGGTCACTTCATCCAGCAGACCGGGATTATCCGGGATGACGCCGCCGACCTCTGCCGCAAGCGCATCAATCTGCTCTTTGATAACCCGACGGCGCGCGTCACGATCCAGGAGGATCTGCTGCGCATCGATGAATGCCCAGTAGTCCGCCGCTGCACCCAGCGTCTGCTCTGGGGAGCCAAAAGGACGCAGGCCCCGCGTCGCGCGCCCGCTGGCGATTCCGGCATACGTAAAAGGGACGACCTGTCCACCGAACAGCGCCACCATCCAGCGCAGCGGACGCGAGAAAGCCACTCGCGACTCGTTCCAGCGCATAGCACGCCCGAACTTAATCCCAGCCACCAGGTTGGGCAGGGCTTCAGCCAGTACATGCGTGGCCGGACGCCCAATGTGCTGCACCTTCGCCATGACGTAGCTGCCGTCATCAATCTCCTCAACAGTCAAGTCATCCACGCTGATACCCCGACTGCGCGCGAAGCCCTGCGCCGCCTTCGTCGGTTTGCCATCGGCGTCGAAGGCGCGATTGGTGGGCGGCCCTTTCTCGATAACTTCAGTGTCCGGCTGACTAGCGACGACCCCTTTAGCGCTAAGCACCAGGCGGCGCGGCGTACCCATCACCTCGATACCTTCATGCGACAGGTTCAGTGTCTCGAAGAGCGCCTCAGACGCTTGTTTGAGCTGAGCAATGGCCGCGTCCACGTCTTGGGGCGGCATTTCCTCCACGCCGATCTCCAGCAGGAAATCAGCGGCAGTGGTTAGTGCGTCAGGCAGCGCGGCGGCTTCTTGCATCGTTGGACCGCCCCACTGCGCCACCATCGCCATCATGGGGTAATCCAGGCGTGCACGCTGTTCCAGGTAAGCACTAGCGACATTGCGTGTCATCTCGCGCATTTTGCGGAAGAAGGTCGCGCGTTCTGTCACACCGATCGCGCCGCGCGTGTCCAGCACGTTGAAAAGGTGGCTGCACTTCAGCACATAGTCATAAGCTGGAATAAGCGCCTCTTCCGCCAGCGACCGCTCGTGCTCACTGATGTAAGCGTCATACACCGACTTCACCGCGTCCACGTCGGCAATGTCGAAATAGTAGCGACAGTGGTCGATCTCATCTTGCAGGAACAACTCGCGGTATTGTAGACCTGGCATCCAGTCAATATCCCAGGCGGACTGTTTGTCTTGCAGCGCCAGCACGATGCGCTCAATACCGTAAGTGATCTCCACTGAGACCGGTTCCATTTCCTGGCCGCCCGCCTGCTGAAAGTACGTGAATTGTGTGATCTCTTGGCCGTCGAGCCACACTTCCCAGCCCAGGCCCCAGGCACCCAGCGCGGGGCTTTCCCAGTTATCCTCTACAAAACGAATGTCATGCTCGCGCGGGTTGATGCCCAAAGCTTCCAACGACTCCAAGTAGATTTCCTGCGGGTTGCCGGGGTCCGGCTTGAGAATCACTTGATACTGGTAAAATTTCTGCATTCGGTTGGGGTTCTCACCGAAGCGGCCATCATCCGGGCGCACGCTCGGCTCCACGTAAGCCACACGCCATGGCTCCGGCCCCAGCACGCGCAATAGGGTCGCGGGGTTGCCAGTACCTGCGCCCAACTGGACGTTGTATGGCTCCCAGATCACGCAGCCCTGGTCGGCCCAAAATTGATGCAGCTTGAGGATCACCTGTTGAAAGCTCAGTGCTTGTTTGCTCATGGCATGGCCTTAGTGTGTTGATCGTCCGGTCGCTCAGCAGGTCCCATTATAGATTCAGTATACGGAATTATCGAGGCGCGGGTGCAGTCCCTAACATCAAGCGCAGGTAGGCATCACGCCACATGTCAAGGTGATGTGTCCCCAGCGCGTATTCGTAAGCATGGGCGGCAATGCGTATCCACAGCGCCTCATCACGCAGCAAATGCGATAAGCCCTGCGCAAAATGCCACGCGGACTCAGCGATCAGGGCGTGTTGTTCATGCTGCACGTTAACAGAGGTTAGTGGCGCGTTAGCGTCAACCACACAGGGTGTGCCGACCATCATGGCAGACAGCAACAGCCCGTGCAGCGCGTCTGGTGTGAAAGCCCCAACAACAGCCACCCGTGCCTGATGCAAATAGGGCAGCAGGTCTACTGAGCCATCAATCACCCGCAGCAAAACGCCGTCCCCAAAGGCACCGCGCAGTGCATCTGCCCCTGACCCTAGCAAATATACAGGGTGCGCCGCCAACAGCGCTGGGTCCACCTGCGGAAGCACTTCCTGGCCCAAATACCGTACTACGGCGGCGTTGATCGGGTCGGTCAAATCGGCGTAGATCAGCATCCCTTCACGCTGACTAAAGGTATACTGTGACACGGGCAATGCGTCAACAAGTGGCACCTGACCAACTGGCGTACCCGCAGGCAGCAGCGCGCTCAAGAGTGCCGCCTGTGCCGTTGTGCGCAGCGCAATGGCTGCTGCGATACCGTAGATGTTCAGCTCATGCACCATGTCTGCGCTGCCTGCTACGTCGAGCAAACCCGCTTCACTGCGCACACGCTCGGCAAAAGGCAGGGTGTCCAGATCGAGCATCAAGCGCGGCGTATCCGTCATGTGCGGCAGCACCTGGTCATGCGGCACCTGCCAACCAAAAGCGACAACTGCGGCATAGGACACCACACCCAGCAGATCAGGCAGCGGATCAGCATCTGACGTTGTGAAGACGATTGCCCCCGACTGCCGCAGTCGCCGCGACCACGTCCCGTCAATCACAGTGGACAGGACGCTGACGTAAGCGCCCTGCTCTTGCACAAGCGCGATGAGCTGCATCACCCGCCGTGCGCGCTGTGACACCACCTTTGCCAACAGATCGCCCACCGCAACGAGAACACGCACCTGACCAGGCACGATCGCCAGCAACCCTGCCAGATCACGATAGTCATACTTGCTGGGCACGGGGGGCGCGGTACGGGCAGTCTCGCGCCAAACCTCACGGAAAAGCATCTGTTCAGCGTCTGGAACCACGGGCACACTTCGGCTGAACTGCACCACGCTTTCCGGCTGATAGACTACCTCGCGCGGCTGATCCGAGTGCTGACGCGCACGCAGGCACACATCCATCAGCCCACAGCCCGCCGGGTTGAAGCGCGCATCAAAACCGGCCAGCAGCACGAAATAATCACGGCGCATGGCAAACGCCCCTAGGCTGCCGCCATGAACAGGCCGTGTGTGAGTATACAAGGGCAGCATTGGGCGTGTATCACTGTGACCAAAACGGTACAGATCGCCATCACGCAGCAGCACCCCGCCCGCCTCATGCAGCCGTCCATCCGCTGCCAGGGCCTTTGCTAAGACGATACCAGCCCGCGGCTGATCACGCAGCGCCGCGACCAACGGCCCCAACCAACCCGGTCGCGGCAATGCATCCCCATGCAAAAAGACCAGTATATCCCCCTGCGCTGACTGACCAGCCCGCGTCAAGGCTACCGCCCTATTAATCTCCGGCGCGAGAATAATCTCCTTGATGCGCGGGTCCCCAGCTATGAGGTCATGCAGGCTCACCCCCATCGGGTGCAGTACAACGATCTCGATTATCGGCTCATCAGGAATCACTTTCAGCATAGCACGCATCAGCTCAGTATCCTGCAAACCATAGATGATGAGCGACACGCGCTCGCTCATCGGGTCATCAACCTCCCCCTGCCATTGAACCTTGTACTCTGCAGTATCGTCACCACGGGCGGCAACCACACCGACCACACCGCGCCGCGCCACCCGCACCGCCATGTCAATGTGACGCAGGTGCCCCTGCCCAACCAATACCAAGTCCACGCTGGCACTGAAGTCTGGCAGATCAGAGTCACGGCGCACGATCGTGCACAAGCCAGGACGACGCTGCATGGGGTCCAATCCAGATTCCCAGTCGATGATGATGGGCTGACCGCTAAAACGCAGGCTGTACTCACTCAGAATAGCATCCAGGACCGCCCCCTCAGGGCTGTCATCAGGCACGAGGTGCTGATCAGACTCCGGTGAAGCGTCCGGCATTGAGGCGTGGACAGTAATCGGCACAACCGCCTCGGTGATCTCGCCTACGTCGTCCGTGATACGCAGCAGGCACTCGATCTGGCGATCAATGGTGGTCTCATAGACGAAACTGCCGCTGAAACCACTGTAGCGCGCGTTCGGCATCCGAAAGCGGCCCATTACATCAGGGCGCGCCTGACCAGTCTTGAGCTGAGCATAACGACGTCCCTCAATGTAGACGTCAATGCGCACGATCTCCGCCAGTGGGTTGAAGGCCCAGCCGCGCACCTTGACTTCATTACCGACCACGGCGCGAGGCGGTGGTTCGTCCACGTTGACCCACCAGGTATGGGGTTTGACCGCGTTCCAGAACAGCACACGCAGCCCGAAAAGGACTCGCAAGATCGAGCGCATAAGGTCTCCAGGGACGTACAAAGTCGTCAAGCTGTGCCTAATGCTAGTGCCTTTGTCCGGAAAGCGCTACGCCTCAGGCTGGATGATAGAGCCGGTACAAGGTGGATGCGAGTAATGCAACGCGGTCAAACAAGCCAGGTAGATAGATCGTCTCATCCGGCGTGTGGATAGCCTGGGTCGGCACACCCATCCCACAGATAGATGGCACCCCCCCCGCACTGGTGTGATTGGCATCACTGCCGCCGCCACGCGCAATCGGCACCACGTTCTGCCCTAGGCTATCGGCTTGGGCTATCACCACGTCGATCAGGCGTTGGTTGGCGTCGCTGTGTTCCATCGGCGGTAAAAAGACGTCAACTGTGTATTCAGCACTGTCACGAATGCCCAGGTGTTCGTTGTTGACGTAGCTGTCACTGATAATCTGCTTGACGGATTCGAGCAGCGCCTCGCCATCGTTCAGGCGCTCATAGCGGAAGCTGACGACGCCTTCAGCAGTGCCTGGCACAGTGTTAGCGGCGGTCCCCGCGTTGACCATACCGACATTCACCGATATGCCCTGCTCTGGCGCATTGAGTGCGTGCAGGCGTGTCACACGCTGGGCGAAGGCTTCGATGGCGTTGAGGCCCAGATGCGGCACCCCGGAGTGACTGGTGCGGCCTTGCACGGTAAAGCGCACAGCACAGTAACCACGCCGCTGATACACTACGCCCAGCGGCACCTCCGGTGTCAGCTCTCCCTGCGGAAAGCCCGGTTCCAGACCGATGGCGTAATCGGCATCAGCCGCGTTGCCTTGATACCATTCGCGCAGGCCGGGAGAACCGATTTCTTCATCCGCACTAACCGCCATCTGCACGTCGAAATCCGACAGCAGTTCGCGCAGTGCCTGCATCGCCCAGAAACCGACCAACAGCCCGCCCTTGATGTCGCCGGTGCCAGGTCCACGCACAAAGCCGTCGCCTAGGTCTTCGTAATGCAGAAAGTCCCCATCTGGCGGAAAAACGGTGTCCATGTGGCTGATGAGCAGCACGCGCGGCTTGGCCTGCCCATTCCCGGCGCGGATCAAGCGATGGCGCGTGTTGACTGGCTCAATGGATAAGCCAGCGCCAACAGCTATCTGGTCTAACATCGCCATGCCTGCGTCGACACCAGCGGTGTTGCGCGTAAATGTGTTCAGTTCGACTAGGTGCCGAAGCTGTGCAGTGATCTGTGCCTCGTGCTGCTGTACCCATGCCTTCAGCTCAATGAGCTGCATGATTCCCCCTGTGTTTGCTTATCACGGTTGCATTCTTAAACTCAACTTAACATTTTATCGGCTGTAGACCGCAGCGACAAGAGGTATATCTGCACAGCACGCATTGGGCACAAACCACAATTGCTCATGCGCCGCTCAGCGCAAACAAAAAGCAAGTCGCGGTGCCGTGTGCATACAACTTACCGCGTGAGTCCTTGACCGTCGCTTCAGCGGTTGCCATGCGACTGCCACGGTGCAGCACTTGGGCTTCACACACCAGCACGCCAACATCGGGCAAAATGGGCCGCGTCAGGTTGACGTTGAGCTGTGCGGTGCCGTAGCCCATGCCCGCAGGCAGCGTCGTATGCACAGCACAGCCCAGCGCGCTGTCCAGCAGTGTAGACGCATAGCCACCGTGCACCATGCCCATAGGATTGAAGTGCTGTTCACCCGGCGTACCGATAAACACCGCTCGGCGCTCACTGACCTCGCGCAGACTGAAGCCCATTAGGGCGGCAATCGGAGCACCAGGCGCTTTGCCATCCACCAGGGCCTGCATGTAATCCAGACCGCTGTGCGTCGCCGCCATAGCCAGGCTGGGGCTGATGTCCTCCCATTCAACCACGATGCGACGGGACGTTTCATCCGTCATGATACTACTCCTTCATCATACAAAGCATGGACCCACACTGCGAACATTATCTGTGCTGAAAGTATAATCAGCGTCCGATAAAACCCAACCTTTTCGCACCATGAGGCATAGTGCTGCATCCGCGCATCGTTGGCCCGTGGCACTTTGAGGTACCGCTGGACGCAGCGAATCGAATACCGATCTCTGCCCCCCTCGCAGAGCCGGGCACATCCCCACTCACGTCTCTTCAGAACCCCCTCAGATAGCCCCTGTATAATAAATGTGTTAGTGTTGGAACTTTTTCAATCTTCCCGGCGTCTTGCCCACAGAACCGTTTACACACAGGAGAAACTCACATGAAGCACCTTGTATGGATCGTCACACTCATCGCTATGCTGGCCCTGGGCGGCATGATGTCCGCGCAGGACAGCGGCCCACTTGCAGACAGCCAATGGACCCTGCTGAGCCTGAACGGTGAAGCACCGCTTGACGGCACGCAGATCACGATGAACTTCAACGCCGAGGGGCAGGTCAGCGGCTCAGCGGGCTGCAATAACTACACCGCAACCTATACCGCTGCGGGAGGCACCCTCACCCTGAGCACGGGAGCCAGCACCATGATGGCCTGTCCTGATGCGATCATGATCCAGGAGCAGACTTACCTGGACGCACTGGGTGCGGTAACGGGTTACAGCCTAGATGCTGGGCAGTTGGTCATCGCCTACGGTGACGCCGACCAGACCCTGGTTTTGGGCCGCACACCGACCCTAAATGATGCGGACTGGTCACTGGTAAGCATCGCTGACGAGCCACTGGTAGAAGAAACCCAGATCACGCTGAGCTTTGGCGCGGACAGCATGGTCGGAGGGTCAGCAGGCTGCAACAGTTTTAGCGGGGGCTACACTGCCGACGGCGAAACGCTGAGCTTCGACGCTAACCTTGCGATCACTATGATGGCCTGCCCTGAAACGATCATGACACAGGAACAGGCTTTCCTCGATGCCCTGACACAGGCCGAAATCTACACCCTGACTGCCGATGCGCTCAGCATCAGCACCGCTGACGGGCAGACTCTGGTCTTCGAGGCTGTGTACCGCGTGACTGCTCAGCACTGGTCACTCATGAGCATTGACGATGAAGTCCTGGTTGAAAACACCCAGATCACGCTGAGCTTCGACGACACGCGCGGCTTCGGCTCAGCGGGCTGCAACACCTACAACGCCAGCTATGAAATCACGGGTGCCGACATCAGCTTTGGTGCGGCGGCCAGCACGCGCATGGCCTGCCCCGGTGACATCACGGCTCAGGAACAGGCCTATCTGGAAGCGCTAAGCATCGCTGACAGCTACAGCGTCACGGCGGATACCTTGACGCTCAGCAGCGAAGATGGCTTGACGCTCATCTTTGAAGCACTGCCCGTTGTCACCGTGGAGGTGCGCTACCGGGAGCGCATCGCCTTGGCACCAGATGCTCAGATCACCGTCACGCTGGAGGATATCTCTCTAGCGGACGCCCCCGCTGAGGTCATCAGCAGCCAGACGATCAGCGCAGAGGGTGGCAGTGTGCCCTTCACGGTAGAACTGCCTTACGACCCGACACAGATTGAACAGAACCGCAGCTACGCCGTGCATACTGAAATCCGTGAAGGCGAGACACTGCGCTTCACGACGGACACGATCTATTCGGTGCTCACCGGCGGCAGCCTGGACCGGATAACGCTGGTCCTAATCATGGTGGACTAAGCCAAACAAAAATCGGCGCAGCGGTCAGATGCTGCGCCAGTTCGTGCCTTTCCAGGGTCGGATCAAACCGGGTTCAGAACTGTTCATCGCCGGAGTCAGTATCCAGGATTTCCGGCGGGTCCTGCATTAAATCGTCCATGCCGTCGGCACGCTCACCAGCAAAGGGGGGCATCTCATGGCTGAAAGCCTGGAAAGAGTCGGGCGGTGGCCCTGGCAGCAGCAGACGAAAAGTCGTGCCTTCGCCGAGCTTGCTCTCCAATGTGACACGGCCATTGTGCCGCTTCACAACCAGATCAACGATTGCCAAGCCTAGACCCGTGCCGCTGACACGCTCATAGCCGTCGTCCTTCACGCGGAAAAAGCGCGCAAAAACCCGTTCCTGGTCCTGTTCAGAGATACCGCGACCTGTATCACGCACCTCCACACGCACCATGGCGTGCTCACGACGCGCGAGCACCCATATTTCACCCTGGTCACGGTTATACTTGACCGCGTTACTGAGCAGGTTGGTAAATACTTGACGCAGCAGGCGCTCGTCCCCGATCAAGGTCTCTGCATCCGGAGCGATGAAGATATGCACAGTGATCCGGCGTGCTTCAATGACATTTTCAAGCATCAACAGCGCGTCATCAACCAAAGGACGCAGGGCACAACGAGACATTTTTATCTTCCCGCTCTGCTCTTCGATATTGGACAACTCGATCATGTCGCTGATGAAACGCTCCATGCGCAGCAGTACATCCACAGCGCGCGCAGAAAAGGTCTGCTGCTGCTCGTTGAGCGGCCCCGCCTGTTCGATCAACTCGATGAAGCTCTTGGCAGCACTAATGGGTGTCTTCAGGTCATGCGCAATCACCTGAAGCAGATCATGTTCAAAATCCTCGTCTTGGTCCAGATAACTCATGACTGGCTTTCATCCATCGGCATCAACAGATTAGGCAGGTAGTCCATCGCGCGAGCAGTACGGGTGCCATGCCAAGTCAGTAGTGTACCATCAACGCGATGAACCCGCCCAGATTTTGCCGCCGGTATGTCCAGTGTCTTGAAAAATGCCGCGTCCGTTTCAGCAAAGGCATAGGGTTCGCTGGGAAGCAGCACGACCTCCGGCTGTGATGCAACAATTTCTTCCAGCGTAACGCGCGGATAGCGTCGGTCCCGCCCCTGCACGCGCGGGTCGTCTTCAGGCAGCGGCGGCGCAGCGCCCAGATCAGCCTTGAGCGGATACTGCCGCTCGCGTTCCGCAAACACGTTGATGCCGCCGCACAAACTCACCAAATCATGTACATAAGTCTCGGCATTGACCGTCATCCAGGGGTCACGCCAGATCGGGACAAAAACCCTAGGGGCTAGACCCTCCTCACGCTGCTGCCCGGAAAGCGTGCGCAGCCAATCGGCAGTGTATTCCATCAAGCGCACGCGGGGCACCATAGCCGTCGTCTCGAACAGCTCCATGATGTCCCACATCAGGTTGAAGGTCTCTTGCACGGTCCTCGGCGTCCGCACCCAGACGGGCACCCCGGCGGCCTCCAACGCTTCGACGTCAGCGCGAGCGTTCTCCTCCTGATTAGCGATTACCAGGTCCGGCTTCAAGTCGATGATGCGCGCGACATCAGCGTTCTTCGTGCCGCCCACATGTGGCAAACGCGCAACCTCCGCTTTGGGGTAGATGCAGTAGTCCGTGACACCGACGACTCGATCACCCAAAGCCAGCTCAAAAAGGGTCTCAGTCATGCTGGGCACCAGGGACACCACCCGCTGCGGTGACGAGTCCACCGGCGGCTCAAAGCTCAGGTGATAGCTGTTGTCACTCATGACCGCATTCTCTCTCAGCCAGATCGTTCAGGATAAGTGGATCAGTTGATCGCGCTCCGGCCCGACGCTCACCATCATCACCGGCGTATCCGTCAATTCAGCGATGCGCCGGATGTAGGCCCGGCAGTTGGCGGGCAGGTCCGTAAAGCGCTGCAACTGCGTCACGTCCTCTGACCAGCCGGGCAGCGTTTCATAGATCGGCAAAACGCGCTCCAGCTCTTCTACCGTCGCAGGAGGAAAATCCAGGCGCTGACCGTCCAGCTCATAAGCCACCGCGATTTGCAGTTCTTCAAAGCCGCTGAGGATGTCCAGCTTAGTCAACACCAGATCGGTGAAGCTGTTGACCGCCGCTGAGTAACGCAGCATCACGGCATCCAGCCAACCGCAGCGGCGCGGGCGACCAGTCGTCGTGCCGAACTCATCCCAGAAGTTTTCGCCGGTGCCCCGCAGTCGATCCGCCAGCGGGCCATCCAGCTCCGTGGGCATAGCCCCTGATCCCACGCGCGTGCTGAAAGCCTTCGCCACACCGACTACCCGCTCAACGTGCTTGGGGCCAAAGCCCAAACCGGCCAATGCGCCGCCAACTGAGGGCGACGAACTAGTCACAAAGGGATAGCTGCCATGGTCCACATCAAGCAGGGTACCCTGTGCACCTTCGCACACCAGCAATGCACCCTCACGCAGCCGCTGGCTCAGCAGCGCGGTGGTATCCGTCAGGTGAGGGCGCAGGCGATCCGCCGCGGTGACGTAAGCACTGACCACCGCATCCACGTCTACCCGGTCTCCACCGATACGTGTGATCTCGTCATTGGCCGCTTGTAAGTTCGCGCTCAGGCTTTGCGCGAAGGTTTCGACGTCCGCCATAGCCCCAGCCCGGATGCCACGCCGCCCAACTTTATCCAGGTAGGCCGGACCAATGCCGCGCAGCGTCGTGCCGATCTTCTGGTCGCCGCGTGCCTTTTCACGGGCAGCATCCATGGCAATATGTGCCGGAGTGATAAGATGCGCGCGGGTGCTGAGGTGCAGCCGCTGCGGCGAAACATCCGCTCCTAAAGCGGCCAGGGTATCCATTTCCTGGACCAGGTTCACCGGATTTACGACCATACCAGTTCCCAGCACACAGTCCGCCTGGGCATGCAGGATGCCCGACGGGATGAGGTGCATCTTAAAGACCTCACCGCTGACGACAACTGTGTGCCCAGCGTTGTCACCGCCGCCGAAGCGTGCCACGACATCCGCCTGAGACGCCAGCCAATCGACCGCACGCCCTTTGCCTTCATCGCCCCACTGCGCACCGATGATAATCGTCGCAGGCATGTATCCTCCCTTAGTGTAGTCAAACTGAGCCAGTGATTACTCACTGCTGCTGTAGTCACGCCCTAAGGCGATAGTCACTTCGCCATCCCCCCAGGTTTCAATGCTGTCATCTGGCCCCAGCACAAGCGCGGAACCCTGTGCAATACCAAGTGCCAGCGCCAGAGGTTGAGCTTGAAGCAGCGCCTGTACGCCACCGTGCCCAGCGAGCGCTGTCAGGCCGGGCAGCACCAGGGCATTTTCCAGCCAGCTAAATCCCTGTCCAGTCCCGCCATTTTCAGTTAGAAAATACGCCCCCATCAGCGCGGCACTGCTGCCCTCAGCCAGGACCACCGCACCCCGCAGCAGCGCATCACGCACGCCATCTAAGGCTGCGCCAACCAGCGCGTGACGTAGGGTTTCAGGTGGCGAGTCCATGCTGAGCATGACAATACTGGCCTCGGCAATCTGCTTACGGATCACGTCATCTTCTTCCGCCACGATGTTGACCACGTAGCCGGTGGGCGCACCTAGGTCTTCCATGTCATCAAGTAGATCATCAGCGGCATCGTAACTCAAGCTGAGATATGCCACACGTTCTATCGCATTGCCTCGCAGCACAGCTTGTGCCCGCACTTCACCGGTGGCATCGCTGCCACCGGAAAGCACTAACCAGCCAAGCCCAGAGTCCCAGTTGAGTACATCGCCGATCTGCGCCGCCATTTGGCCTAATCCCAACTACGCGTCTTCGGGCAGCACGTATTCACCGACGGCGGCGGCCAGGAGCGCTGCCCCCAACGGCAGTGCTTCTTCGTCGAAGTCAAAACGCGGGTGATGATGTCCGTAATCCAGGCCGCGTTCGCTGTTAGCCGACCCAACAAAAAAGAAGAAACCCGGCACATCATCCATCAGAAAGGCCATATCTTCGCCCCCCATGGTACGTGCATCTTCGTCCAGGCGATCGACACCGGCAACAGTCGCAAAACGTGCCCGCAGCTTAGCACCAACCGCTGCGTTATTGACCACCGGAATGGTCAGGTGATTCATCTCAAACTCGTAGTCCACATCCATTGCCTGACTGATCCCGGCGGTGATCTGTTCCATGCGTTCGGTCATCATGTCGCGCACCTCGGTGCGGAAGGCGCGCAGGGTGCCGTTGAGCACGGCCGACTGCGGGATGACGTTGTGCGTGTCTCCAGCATGAATCTGCGTGACAGAGATCACCCCCGTATCAGCAGGGTTCACGTTGCGTGCGACGATGGTCTGCAAAGCAACCACAAGCTGCGCAGCGGCAGCCACTGGGTCGATCGTCAAGTGCGGTTGTGCGCCGTGTCCGCCGCGCCCCTTAAGTGTGATCGTAAAGGTCGAAGACCCGGCCATCGTCGGGCCATCCGCAACACCCACCACCCCCAATGGCATGATGTTCCACAGGTGCAGCCCCAAGCTGACGTCTGGGCGCGGCGACTCCAGCACACCGTCAGCGATCATAGCCTTAGCCCCACCCGCCACTTCTTCAGCGGGCTGGAACACGAACTTGACACGCCCAGTCATCTGCTCACGGTATTTGTTCAGGATACGCGCCACGCTCAAGGCGATCGCTGTGTGGCCGTCGTGCCCACAGGCGTGCATCTTGCCCGGCGTCTGAGAGACGTATTCGCGCTCGTTCAGTTCCTGGATAGGCAGAGCGTCCATATCCGCACGCATGAGCACGGTCGGGCCGTCCTTCGCCCCTTCCAGCACCGCCACGACACCCGTTTTCCCCACGCCAGGCTGAACTTCCAGGCCCAGCTCGCGCAGCGACTCCGCGACGATCCCCGCCGTGCGAATTTCCTCAAAGGCGGTCTCAGGATGCTTATGCAGGTCACGCCGCAGCGCAATCAGTTCATCACGCAGTGCTTCAGCTTCAGCTTTGTAGTCGATCATAGGTTTACCTTAATTGGATCATTCGAAAGCGTTCAATATAACGCGGTTGGTCATGTGGCGCGGCAGGGTCCAGCATCCGCTCACGGATACGTTCGGCCATAGCCTGCATATCGCTGATCTGGCTGCTGTGTGCTCGCAGCGCGTTGATCTTCGTTTCCACATAGTCACTCACGTCAATGACGGTGTCCGGTTCCGCCGCACCTGCGATGTAGAGATAGGGCGTTTTGTGCACGTCCAGCCCTTCGTCACGCTCCAACTCCAGGAAGTTGAGGCGGTCGCGCGCCGTTGGGTATACTGCATCCAGCGTAGCCGCGCCAATAGCCCGATGATCTGTGTGATTAACACCGCGATTGCCGTAGTAGTACACGGTCGGATCACAGGTGACAACGACATCAGGCCGCTTCATGCGAATGACACGCACAATGTCGCGGCGCAGCGCCAAATCTGGCTCCAGTGTGCCATCCGGATAGCGCAGGAAGATCACTTCTTTCACGCCTAGCGCCGCGGCTGCATTCTGTTCTTCCTCCTCCCTGATCGCCATCAGGCGCGCGCTGGTCATAGCAGGGTCAGCGCTGCCCTTGTCCCCGTTGGTGGCGATAACGAAGGTCACCTCTGCACCGCGATCCGCCCAGCGAGCGAAAGATGCCCCAGCGAAGAACTCCGGATCATCGGGGTGGGCAAAAACGCCCAACACCCGCTCAACTTTAGGTGTTGTCTCCACTGCTGCTGCTTCCTCCGGCTGATCCGGAAGTTCCTGTTGTTCCGTCATTCGGTTTCTTTCCCTTTCCTCGTCGGCCTCGTGAGCGGCGCGAGCGTGATGATTTGGGCTTACTGTCGCTGCTTCCTATTTCGTCCCCCTGGGCATCGCGATTCTCGGTGGGCTTATCGCCTGACTTACTCTTTGAACGACGCGAACGTGAGCGGCGCGAACGGTTCTTGCTGTCGCCGCCAGGGGTTGACTGACGACCAGGAGACTGTGACTCAGCGTCAGGACCCTGCGCAAGGTCCACCGTGGATTGGGACTCCGCGGTGGGGATGTCGTCTGAAGCAGTGTCAGTCGCCGCAGCTACACGGTCTTGGTTGCGCGTACCGGGCTTCTGGCCGCACTCACAGGGTTCATCATCGCCGTGTTTACTGCATGGCTCTGAAGCCTTCTTCTTCAGGGCTTCGAACTCTTCGATCGGGATGATGTCCTCACGCTTAAAGGTCTGCCGCCCTTCACCCTCGATGTACACAACCACCGAGTCCTGCAAGGGCAGCACATCAATCACCTTGCCCTCGCCCAATGGTGTGCCGATGCGCTTATTACGCTTGGGGAGCTGTTTACGCGCTTCAACATACTGTTCGTACTCATACACTAAACAGCAGCGCAGCCGCCCACACATCCCGGTGATTTCCGTGGGATTGAGCGAAATACCCTGCGCCTTCGCCATCTTGATGGAAATCGGGCTGAAGTCAGTCAAGAAGGTACTACAACAGCGCAGTTCACCACAAGCACCGTAGCCACCCAGCAGTTTCGCCACATCGCGCGGACCGATCTGCCGCATTTCAACATGAGTTTGCTTGAAGTGACGCCGCAGCTCATTGAGCAGCCGCCCTACATTGATCTTGTCTTCAGCGCTGTACAGGAAGGTCAAGTTGCTGCCGTCGTAGTTGTACTGTGCAGCGACAAACTTGACTTCTTCAAAACTGCCCAACTCCGCCGCTTTTTCCCGGCAGATGACCAGTGCCTCCGGTTCTTTAGCCTGCCAATGCTGACGCAGCACCAAGTCACGAGGCGTTGCCACACGCATGATCGGTTTGTGCTCGCGGTCGGGGTCGGCGGGGGTAAAACCCATCACCTGTCCCATCTGGCGGCCACGCAGGGTCTCAACGATGACGTGATCGCCTGCCTTCAGGTCTGAGAAGCCGCTGTAATCGAAATGATACAGCTTGCCCACCTTGGTAAAGCGCACGCCGACGACGGTCTGCTGGACGACGGCGGTTTCTGTCGGTTCTGCGTAATCTGACATAGGGGTCTAATACACTCTGACTTTATCGATTAGGTGTCACAGGATCGCGTACACCATGCCTCTCAATAATAGGCAAAGCGGCGGCATCTTGCAAAACATTGACAAAGCATTAGCAAGATGCTACGCTGACCTGCCTGAAGGCGATTATATCCTGAGCAGCAGTGAAGTCTAGCGCGAAGGTCAGGGCGACAGTGCCCGCAGCGCGCCAAGCATCCAGGATGGACCATGCGCACCCTCGTTATGAAGTTCGGCGGCTCGACCGTTGGCACAACTAGGACTTTGACCCAAGCACTAGACATCGTGCTGGAGGCTGCGCAACGCTGGGACCGGCTGGTGCTGGTCGTGGCCGCCCTGGATGGCATCACTGACGCTTTGATTGAGGCTGCTCACTTCGCGCACCTAGGCAACAGCCGGGGCTATCGCCGCATCGTTGCTACGCTGCGCACTCGCCACTTGGCCCTCATCGAACGCCTGCCCCTCGCCCCGGAGGAGCGCAGTGCATTGCAAGCAGACATTGACCGCCTGCTTTTTGATCTACTTACGCTTTATCAGGGCATCGCTGATGTCCTTGAGGACGCGCTGAGTCAGGCGCGCATTGATCGCGTAACCAGCATGGGCGAGCGGCTTTCCGCGCGCATATTCGCGTCACTGCTGCGCCAGAACAAACTGCGCGGTGTGTCCATTGATGCCACCGACCTCATCATCACCGACGCGGTATTTGGCAACGCTAAGCCTGACCTCAGCCGCACTGCCGAGCGCGTCGTTTCTACCCTGCTGCCTATGATGGAACGCGGCATCGTGCCGGTGCTCACAGGCTTTATCGGCGGCACTGTCGATGGCCGTCAAACTACTTTAGGGCGCGGCGGCAGCGACTATTCTGCTGCTGTCATTGCGGCAAGCTTGCAAGCAGACGAAGTGTGGATGTGGACAGACGTCGATGGCGTGATGTCGGCGGACCCCGCGCAAGTGCCCGGTGCGGCGGTGATCCCGGCACTGTCCTACGCAGAAATGGCCGAACTATCTTACTTCGGCGCGCGTTTGGTCCATCCGCGCATGGTCGGCACGCTGCGCAGCCATGAGATTCCGCTGCGCATTCGCAATATCTACCACACAGAAAGTCCCGGCACCCTGGTCTCAGCGACAGCACGCAGCAACCCACAGATCAAAGCGGCAACCGCTATTCGAGGCATCGGCCTGGCCGCAGAGCGTAGTGGGTCTATCGCACAAATCGCGGCCTTAGTCGATGAAGTGCTGTTCAACGCCGCCAGCAGCCGCGCCGAAGTGATGATCTCCGCGCAGTCCTCAGCACACAGCTTCATGGCATTTGTGATCCCTACCAGCATCAGTCCAGATGCAGCACAAAGCATCGAAGTGAACCTGCGCGCCCGGCTGCGCAGCGAAGCACTGGACCTCACCTGGACGGTACACCCGGTCAGCATTGTGACGGCGATCGGTGCTGGTTTGGACGGCTACTCTGGCCTGAGTGCTGATGTGCTGCGCACGCTGCAAGGGATACGAGTCTTCGGGCTGGCGCAGGGACCCTCATGGTGCAGCTTATCTGTGGTCGTGACACCCGGCGATGCCGACGTAGTGCTGCACCAAATCCATCAACTCACAAACGTCAACGACGCCAGCGCATTTTAACCACCTTCACAGGCCGCATCAATAACGCTCAATGTAGCGCGTCATTTCCCAGGACGTAACCTGCTCTTTGTATTCTTGGACTTCTTGACGCTTGGCGGCCAAGTAACGGTCGCTAATGTAGGGTCCCAGTGCAGTCATCACTATCGAGTCTGCTTCCAACAAAACCAGCGCCTCTTCCAACGACGCGGGTAAAATGAGCACCGCTTGACGACGCCGTGCCCGGTTATCAGCGAGCAGCGTTTCCTCATAAGGCGCGGGCAGGCTCACACGCATCCCTTCGGTGATGCCATCTAACCCAGCCATGAGCATGACCGCCGAGGCCAAGTAGGGATTAGCTGAAGGGTCCGGGCAGCGCAGCTCTAAGCGTGTTTGCCGCGCTTCTGCACTGCGCACATGCGGCACCCGGATCAAAGCTGCGCTGTTGACGTGTGCCCAGGTGACATACACCGGCGCTTCAAAGCTGGTCCCCAAGCGCTTATAAGAGTTCACCAGCGGCGCTAAGACAGCACACATCCCACGCGCATGGTGAAGCTGCCCGGCCATGAAATCACGCGCAGTGCGGGATAAAGCATACTCGTCATCGGGATCATGAAAAAGGTTTGCACCGCTGTCGGCTGCGTGTAAACTTTGATGAGTATGCATGCCGGAACCCGGCAGCGCGATAGCAGGGCGCGGCATAAAGGTGCAGTGCATCTTGTGGCGCTGCGCGACAGCTTTCATCGCCACGCGCGCTGTTAAAACATGATCCGCACTGCGCAGTGCATCACCGTGCTGTAGGTCTATCTCGTGCTGGCAAGCCCCAATTTCGCTGTGGCTGCCCGCCACCGGAACCCCCATGGCTTCCAGCGTGACCAGCATGTCGCGCAATACTCCCTGCACCTGTTCCCCGGCCATGTCGAAGTAACCGTCGATGTCACCCTGCACTGCTGCCACGTCTGGCAGGCCATCGGAACGCAGGGGAAACAGGAAGAACTCCAGCTCCATACCTGTCTTGAAGTGAAGCCCCTGCGCCTGTGCACGGTCCAGAGCACGGATCAGCACGCTGCGCGAGTCACCGATGAAGGGATCACCCTGAGGGGTATGCACATTGCAAATCATGCGCGCTGTAACTCCGCCGCCTGTCTGCCAAGGCAGCAGCGCTAGGGTGTTCAGGTCTGGCTGAATGCGCATGTCACTCTCGGCTACCCGCTGTGTCCCATCCAACGCGGAGCCGTCGATAGACACACCAAGGTCAACAGCAGCCTCAATCTGCCGAGCAGAAATTGTCACGCGCTTGACCGCACCCAACACATCCACGAACCACAAATCAACGAAACGCACGTCCTTTTCCTGGATCATGCGGAGTACATCGTTGCGCGTCATGAAACATCCTTATGAGTGACTTCTGCCAAAGTGCGAACAGTGTAGTGCGGTACCCCTCAGCACCCTACAGCCATTGGCACTAAATACAGCCCGACGAAATTGACAACTCCCTACAAGCTGGGGTCCGGCATCACGCCTAGGTGACGCAGCAGTGCATCCATACCCAGTAGATAACTGCGCCAGCCGAACCCACTTACCTGCCCCAGACACACCGCCGCGATCATACTGTGATGCCGGAAAGGCTCACGGGCGTGCAGATTGGAGAGGTGCACCTCCACTACCGGTACCTTGATCGCGGCAATGGCATCACGCAGGGCCAGCGAGGTATGGGTATAGGCACCAGGATTGAAGACCACGCCATCGGCCCAATTCCGTGAGACATGCAGCATGTCTAGCAGCTCGCCCTCATGGTTGGACTGCTGCACGCGCAGCTCGACATTGTAGGGTGCGATGTAGGCACGCAGCAGATCGTTTATGCGATCAAGCGTCAGCTTGCCGTAGATGTCCGGTTCACGATCCCCCAGGAGGTTCAGGTTAGGACCGTGCAGCAGCAGAATATGGGCACTGGTCATGGTGGCACCTGCCTACACAAGCGATTCAAGTACTTCTATTATAGCCGCTTTCGGCACGTCCTCGACGACCAAGGGCGCACCGATGCCCTCTAGCAGCACAAAACGCGAACGTCCGTTGACCCACTTCTTATCCGTCTGCATCGCTGCATAGAGCGCTTCCGGGTTTAGGCCGCGCGCGCGCGTCGGCAGACCAACCTCACGCAGCACAGACTCGACGTGGGAAGCCAGCCCCAAATCGCACAGCCCCAGTGACTCCGATAAGCGTGCTGCCGCCAACAGGCCTACACCCACCGCCTCCCCGTGCGGCCAGGCGTAAGCAGTCGCCTGCTCGATGGCATGAGCAAAGGTATGACCTAGGTTCAGGTGCGCCCGTTCGCCGCGCTCAAAGGGGTCACGCTGGACCACATCCACCTTAACCTGTACCGCACGCGCAATCAGTGTTTCCGCCTGGGTTGGATCATGCAGGGTAGGGTCCAGCAGCGCAGGGTCCGCCAGCAGGCCATGTTTGAGCACCTCCGCCATGCCACAGCGCCATTCACGCATGGGCAGGGTCCGCAGTACCTGGGGATCAATCAACACTGCACACGGCTGCTTAAAGGCTCCGACCAAGTTTTTCCCTTCTGGTAAATCCACGCCGACCTTACCGCCCACACTGGCATCGACCATTGCCAGCAGCGACGTGGGCATCTGCACGAAATCTACGCCGCGCATGTAGGACGCCGCCGCGAAGCCTGCTGTATCTCCGATCACGCCGCCGCCCAAGGCCACAACCGTGCTCTTACGATCCAGGCCCGCTGCCACGAAATCTGCATAGAGCCGCGCCACGCTGTCCAGGGTCTTATGCGCTTCGCCATCCGGCAGCACGAAGAGCGCGGCACCCGGCAAACGCGCCGCCAACATCTCCCCATAGAGCGGGGCCAACGTTGTATTCGTCACGATCGCAGCCCGCCCGCCCAATCCCACACCTTCCAACAGGCCGTCGGTTAACAGATGGTGCTCAATCCGGATGTCGTAGCCCGCGCCCGACTCCGGTTGGGGTGTCGCTACTGGGATGCGCGCTGCCATAAAGCGATCACCTCCTGGGCGGCATCCTGGGCGGAAATGTGCGTCGTGTCGATATGGTATGTGAAGGACTCGTAAGCTGGGGTACGCGCTTCCAGCAGCACCATCCAATCCGCGGCGAGGGGCCGCAGGGTATCCCCTCCTATGCGTGCCTGGATCGCTTCGGGTGCCGCTGTCAAGCAGATCACCAAATTCTCACGCTCCGTGGACTCACGCGCAGCAGCGTCTACCAGAGTGCCGCCGCCCGTTGCGATCACCTGGTCGCGCCTGCGCAATACATCCGCCATCACCGCACGTTCCAACTCACGAAAGGTCGCTTCGCCGCGCTGGGCAAAAATCGCCGGGATCGCCATACCTGTGCGCTCCACCACGGCGTAATCCGTGTCCACGAAAGGCATCATCAACCGCAGCGACACCCAGCGGCCTATGGTCGTCTTGCCTGTGCCCATAAATCCGGTCAGGATCAAGTTATGCGGACGCGCATCATTCATAGCCAAACCGCCAGGGCACATTGTCCATGGGCAGATCATCCAGACGTGCCCGGCGCAAAGCCTCAAAGCGCGGGCGTATCTCGTCTAGGCTGTCGCCGCCTAGTTTCTCGACCAGCGCATCAGCCAGCACATACGCCAATACCGCCTCCCCGACCGGCACCGCACGTGGCAGCGCGCAGAAATCGCTGCGCTCGTAGGTCGTCTGTTCCGACTGACCGCTTGCTAAATTCACCGAGTCCGTGCCGCGCAGCAGCGTAGAAATCGGCTTCATCGCCACGCGCACGATGATCGGGTCCCCGGTGGTAATGCCGCCCTCGATTCCACCGGCCCGGTTCGTCCGCCGGATCAGTGCGCCATCTGATCCCAGGTCCATCTCATCATGCACTTCAGAGCCGCGCCGCCCAGCATTAGCGAAGCCCTCACCGATTTCGGCCCCTTTCATCGCCTGTATGCTGACCATCGCACCCACAATACGCGCCTCCAGGCGGCGGTCCCATTGGACATAACTACCCAGACCTGGCGGCACGTTCAGCGCGAACAGCTCAAAGACACCGCCCAGCGTATCTTTATCGATCTTCACCTGACGGATGGCCGCGTGCATGGCCTCCGCCGAGTCCGAGTCCGGGCAGCGCACGTCGTTGGCTTCCGCAGCGGCAAAACGCGCGGGGTAGTCCATGGCCGGGTCCACTGCGGTCATGACGCCTCCGATTTGCACCGTGTAGCCGCCAATTTCGATACCGAAGGCAGACAACAATTCACGACACACCGCGCCAACTGCCACACGCATGGTCGTCTCACGCGCGCTGGAACGCTCCAGCGTAAGGCGCAGGTCCCTGTAGCCGTACTTGACCGCACCCGTCAGGTCGGCATGACCGGGACGCGGCGTGGTCATGGCCGGGATGTCCTTCTCACGCCAGTTCTTGAAGTCACGGTTTTCGACCAGCATGGCAATGGGGCCGCCCGTCGTGAGTCCATTCATCAGGCCACCGGTAATGCGCACATGGTCCTTCTCGATCTGCATCCGCCCACCGGAACCGTAACCCTTTTGCCGTCGCGCCAACTGTGCATTGATCGAGTCGGCATCCAGGGGAAGCCCCGCTGGTATGCCATCCAGGATGGCCGTAAGCATCGGCCCGTGACTTTCCCCTGCTGTGAAAAATCGTATCGCCATAATCGCTATTTTCCCGTATCTACTCGCCACCATCGACCGCAGTCAGCGCCTGACGCGCTGCTGCAAACATTACATCCAGCGGGGCATCCTGGCGCGTCCAGTACTGGAAAGACGCGGCACCCTGCCGCACGAGCATTCCCAGGCCGCCAATGCCGCGCCCACCGACTGCCTCCGCCTGCTGCATCAAGCGGGTACGCGCCGGACGATACACCATGTCATAAACGGTGACGCCGCGTGGCATAGGCAGTGTGTCCGGCCAGGGGGACGCCCCTGTATCCGAGCTGCCCCCCACCGGCGTACAGTTGACCACCAGCGACGGCACACACTCCAGAGCATCCGCCAGGGGCATCACTTCCGCCGCGAGGTCCTCGTCATGCAGCCGAAGCCGCATATCTGTCAGCATGGACTCGTCACGTTCTGGGCTGCGACTTGCCACGTAGACCCGCGCCCCGGCGCGCGTCAGTCCAAAGACGGCAGCCCGCGCCGCACCGCCTGCACCCAACACGATCACCGACGCACCATCGAGCACCAGATCGTGCGCGCTTAAGTCGTCAATAAAACCGCCCGCATCGGTATTGGTCGCGGAGGCCGTGCGCAGGTCTACAGTATTCACCGCGCCGATGGCCTTGGCAATGTCGTCAGCCCGCACATAAGGCAGCAGCGTCTCTTTATGTGGAATAGTCACATTGATGCCGACGTAGCCGTGGCGCTGGGGTTCCGTTAGGCCCATCCGCGCGATGTCCGGCGGGATCGCCATAGTGTCATAGTGCCAGTTTAGGCCTAGGGCATCAAAGGCGGCGTTGTGCATGGCCGGGCTGAGCGTGAAGGTCAACGGCCAGCCAATAATGCCCACGCGCGTGGTACGGTTTGTGCTCATAAGGCGTCACTTTCTGCACAAGGCTGCGTCTGCACGGATGCACCCAATTCTAGCAGTGTGTCCGCAAAACCGGGATAAGAGTCCGCCGTGCAGCGCGTATCCTGTACCTGCACCGGCCCCGCAGCAGACAGCGCCGCCACGCTCAGCGCCATTGCTACGCGGTGATCGTCATGCCCCTGCACCGTGCCGCCGTTCAAGCGCTGCGGTCCAACGCTGCGGAAACCGTCCGCCATTTCGGTGATCTGCGCGCCCAGCTTGCGCAATTCGGCAGTCATCACGGCCAGACGATCGGTCTCCTTGACGCGCAGCTCGGCGGCATCACGCACGACCGTTTCGCCTTCGGCCTGAAGCGCGGCCACCATGAAGGCCGGGAATTCGTCGATCATGCGCACCACGACCGCCCCGCTGACCACCGTAGCGCGCAGCGTACCAAAGCGTGCCCGGATCGTGCCAACCGGCTCACCGGCTTCCGTGCCCGTCTCGGTAATTGTCAGGTCAGCCCCCATGGCCGTGAGCACGTCCAGCAGGCCGGTGCGGGTCGGGTTCAGGTTGATACCGGTCAAGGTCAGATCGCTGTCGGGCACGGTCAGCGCTGCGACAATCGGGAAGGCCGCCGAGGACATGTCCCCTGGCACAGTCAGGTCCAGCGGACGCAGTGCCTGGCCCGGCGTTAGAGTCACGGTGTCCCCCTCAGTAAGCAAGTCCGCCCCCATGCTGCGCAGCATTAGCTCGCTATGATCGCGGGCTGCACCGGGCTGAACCACTTGAGTTGGCCCCTCGGCGAAAAGCCCCGCCAGCAGTACGGCACTCTTGACCTGGGCACTGGCAATCGGCATCACATAGCGGATGCCGTGCAGCGGCGCGGGATCAATGCGCAGCGGTGCACATCCTTCGTGGGCACCGATGCGCGCGCCCATCTGCGTCAGCGGCGTGATGATGCGACCCATGGGGCGACGGCGGAGTTGGGCGCTGCCGCCCAGTGTGGACGAGAAAGGCTGTCCCGCTAGGATGCCCGCCAACAGCCGAATTCCCGTCCCAGCGTTGACCAGGTTCAGCGGCGCGTCAGGGGTGTTCAGCCTGCCACCATGGATCGTCAGGGTGTGTGAGTCAGCCCGATCCACGCGGACACCTAGTGCCTGCACTGCCGCGAGTGTGGCTTCGGTGTCCCCGGCGGCCAACCAGCCGCGCACCTGTGACACGCCATCAGCCAGCGCTGCAAACATCACGCTGCGGTGCGAGATCGACTTGTCACCGGGGACGCGCAGCCGACCGCGCAGCGCCGCCCCCGGCTGAATCTGCATACATTCCAGTGTATCAGCCGCCATGCTTAGCCTCCGGTTTGGACACCACATCGTTATTATTGTGCCCATAGTAATCGGCCCAAGCCCGCCGCACCTCGCGCAGCGGAGTCAAGGCATCCGTGAGGCGCTGTTCGTCATGGCTGATGAGCATGGTTTCCAGCAGGCCCATCTGCACACGGAACATCGCCAGCAGGGTTGCGATCGCCTGCGTGTTGGTGCCGATAATGTCGCTCATCATGCGGATGTCACTACCTGCCAAGCGAGAGGTGTCGCGGAAGCCGCCCGCCGCCAACCGCCACACGTCCGCTTCCATGTCGCCCCCAGCTTCGGCGGCCACTGTGGCCACCAACGACGCGCTGACGATATAGGGGACATGGCTGATCGCCGCCACAACGCGGTCATGACGTGCAGCGTCCATCTCCACCGGGACAGCGTTCAGCGCGGTCACTAGGTCCAGAGCACGCAGGCGGGCGGCAGGCGTCGTGCGCCGCGTGGGACACAGCACAAAAGGCCGCCCGACATACAGCGCTGGGTCTGCCGCATCCAGGCCGCTAACCTCTTTACCCGTCATCGGGTGGCCGCCTACCGCCTGCACGCCAATGGGCAGCCGTCCCAGTGCATCACAGATATCCTGCTTGGTGCTGCCGATGTCGATCAAGAGCGTATTAGAGCGCAGATACGCACCGATGCGGTCACGCACCATGCCCAGCACGATGCGCACCGGCGCGGCCAGGATCACCGTGTCGGCGTCCTTGACGCCCGCTTGCAGATCATCGGCAGCCGCATCAACAATGCCCCGTTCAAGTGCCTGCTGCCGAGCGTCGGGGTCGGGGTCTACACCCGTAATATGGCCCGCAAAAGGCCGCAGCGCCAGCGCCAAGGACCCCCCCATTAGGCCTAGCCCAACGATACTCAGGTGTTCCGTGCGGAAAGCGCTCACCCGCTAAGCCTCCCGGTCCACAGCCGACGCGATACGCTTCACGTCGCGCATCATTGCTTCAAACTGACGGTAGGTCAGGCTCTGGCGGCCATCAGACAGCGCTTGATCTGGGTCCGGATGCACCTCAACAATCAGGCCATCCGCCCCGGCGGCAATCGCTCCGCGTGACACCGCCGCCACGTATTCGCGTTTGCCTAGAGCATGACTGGGGTCGGCGATCACCGGCAGATGCGTGAGCTGCTTCAGCACGGCAATGGCGTTCAAGTCAAAAGTGTTGCGGGTGTAAGTCTCAAAGGTACGGATGCCCCGCTCACAGACCATCACCTGCGGGTTGCCCTGCGCTAAGATGTACTCCGCCGCCATAAGTAGGTCCTCAATAGTGCTGCTCATACCTCGTTTGAGCAGTACCGGGTGCAGACTCTGCCCGGCGGCTTGCAGCAGGGTAAAGTTCTGCATGTTGCGCGCGCCGATTTGCAGCACGTCAGCATATTGCGCCACCAGGGGTACCAAGGCCGGGTCCATCACTTCCGTGACGACCGGCAGGCCAGTCGCTTCGCGGGCTTCGGCTAACCACTGAAGCCCCTGCTCACCGTGGCCTTGAAAGCTGTAGGGCGAGGTACGCGGCTTAAAGGCACCGCCGCGCAGTGCCGTCGCCCCGGCTTCTTTCACTGCGTGCGCTGACTCAACGATCTGTGCGCGGCTCTCCACCGCGCACGGTCCCGCGATCACCAGCACCTTGTGTCCACCCATCGCCTGTCCATTAAGCGTAACTTGGGTGTTGAGCGGATGATACTCACGGCTGGCGAGCTTGTAAGGCAGTGCCACAGGCTTGACCTGCGCCACGCCAGGGAAAGCGGCATAGGCGGCGTGATCCAGCGGTGTGCTGCTCTGCCCAATAATGCCGACGAGGGTCTGCGTCTCCCCCTCGGCCAGGTGCGGGCGATAGCCGTCCGCCTCAATACGGCTGATGACTGCCGCGACCTGTGCGGAGGTCGCCCCCGACTGCATCACCACAATCATTGTGGGTTCCCCTCCATGGGCTGTGTGGTCGTCAGGTCACTGTTGAGGTCAGGGCGCAGGGCAGCCGCCCCACGTTGATAAACGTGCACGATTTCATCCAGTTTGCGCGTGGTATTCCAGTGGATGAGCACGCGGATCGTGAGGGGGCTGCCGTTGGGATTGTCAATCTCCTGGCAACCCAACAAAGGCGTATGATGCCATCCCAGCAACCGGGCCGCCTTAGCCGGATACGTGGCATTCAGGTCAGGCGTCATGGTGAAAATCACGCTTGCTACGTCGTCCAGATCAAAACCATTGGCCGCCTGCAAGGCCACCAAAAGCGTCCGCGCCGCATCCAGGATGGCCGCTTCGTTGTTTGCATCGGCAGTCGTCGCACCACGTATACCCCTGAGTTTCAACATACCCGCTGTTCCTTATGTGCTGACCCAACAAAAAAGGCGCTGAGCGGTCGCCCTGCGCCTTTGTCATTCTATACAGCTTGACCCACCAAGGTCACGCTGCGGCACAGCCCAGCCGACACCCTGCTATGTGGTTCGCAAAATAATAGCGATGGATGCGAAGGCGCTGCACTACGTACACGAGTCACTCGCTGTCGTCGTCAAGCCGAAACTGCGCAAAGCATACTGCGCGCACACCCACCTGTCAAAAATTCAGTTCGCGCCACCCTCCAGCGCCTGGCGCAGCGATTCAGCCAATGTGCGCACTGCGTCTGGGCCATCGGCTGCCGCTTTGACCAAAGCACTGCCGACAATGAAACCATCGACTAAGCCACTCATCATGCGGGCTTGGTCTGGTGTGCTGATGCCAAAACCCAGCACCAGGCGTTGATCCGTACCTTGACGTACCCGTGCGATAAAGTCGGTAATGTCCGGCGGCAGGGCCGTGCGCGCCCCCGTGATGCCCGTTACGGACACGACGTAGATAAAGCCGGTAGCAGCACGACCCACCAGATCAATACGCTCTGGACTGCTGGTGGGTGCCAGAAAGAAGACTAAGGCCATGTCCGCTTCCTGGCAGGCAGCGAACAAGTGCGCTTCCTCCGGCGGCAAATCCGGGATAATCAATCCATCGGCACCAGCGGCCTTGGCATCTGCCACGAAGCGCGCCGCGCCGTAATTCAGGATCGGGTTCAGGTAGCTGAACATCAGCATGGGCTGGGTAACGCCCCGCTGCCGAAGCTGGCGCACAGCATGCAGCGCGATGCTGACGGTGACACCGTTTTCCAGCGCCACCTGTGAAGCCGCCTGGATTGTCGGCCCATCCGCCAATGGATCACTGAACGGGATGCCAATTTCAAAGCCATCCACACCGGCCTCAGCCATGCCTACGATGGCGTCAAGCGAGGCACTCAGCGTGGGATAACCGACTGGAAAAAAGGGCAGAAAAGCGGCGCGCCCAGCGGAATCTACCGCGCTAAACATCGCTTGGATCGCAGCGAGACCTTGTGTAAGTCGTTGCTCAGTCACAGGTAATCCTAAAAGTGCATTCACTCCGATAAGGGGTTGGGGAGTTCTCGGCGCAGCGCATCCAGGCCATACGCGGTGATCTGCTGCGCGACCTGCACGCGAAAGGCCCACAGCGCCGCATCGCCGTCTTGTTTCTTCGCCAGCTCACGCTGCTGTGAGGCAGTGGCGGCTTGCGCACGGTAACGATCTGCCGTTTCCCAGTCCAGGCCATCGGCGGTCATGTAGTTCCAAGTATAACCCGCCCGCTGTACCAACACCGCCCAACCGACATCCATCGCCAAAGCGTTACCCGGTGAATACGCCAATACCCACTCAGCAGCACGGCGGCTCAGCCCACGTGCGCCGGCGGAAAAGTCGATGGCGCGGCCCATTAAGTGCGAGAAGAAGGTGTTGGTCAGCCGTTCGGTGTCAGTCAAGGTGCGCGAGTGTGTCGCATAGGCGGCCTCAGTGCGTCCGACAATCAGCATATCCGTCTGCGTGATCTGCTGCGCGACCTGAGCTAATTCATCAGGGCGCGTTTCCACCCAGCGGATGAGCCGGTCCATGTCCACGTAGAAGACGTGATCGGCACCCTGCTCCAACGCCATACCCACCGCACGATGCCGCCCGCTCCAGCCCTCATAATAGTCATGTTTGACTTCTAAGCGCTGAAGCGCGCCAATCACACTGAGTTCTTCCATGGAGGGCAGCGCGATCATGATGTCGCTAAACAGCGTGCGCAGCTTGGGTAGATAACGTTCAAGGCGTGACAGCTCGCCACGCGGCTGCCAAGGGCAAGCCAAGATCAATGTCATAGGGTGGCCTCCATCATGCCATCATCAAAAAAGCGGGCCAGCACCCAGTCTTGATCGAAAGCCAAAGTCAAGACGCGCGCTTCATCCGGTGTGAAACAGTGCTTAGCCTGCCCTTCGTAGAGTGGATAGTCTGCGGCGGGACGGTTCAGCCGCCCCACATAGACACTGTTGGTCGTCACCCGTTGCCCAGGAATGGACCGCACCGTGCACTCATAGGTCAGCCAGTGCCGCAGCAGAATGTCGTCCATTGCCAACTCTTCTTGCAGCTCACGCCGAACGGCCTCATCGGGCGACTCGCCAGGTTCTACCGCGCCACCAAACAGGGTCCAATAACCAGCATAGCGTAGATTGGGCTTGTCGTCACGCTGCTGAAGCAGCACATGCCGCCCATCATGACAGATCAAAATTGCGCCGACCACCTGACGCTGCTCAATGGGCATGGGCCTTACTCCATCCCCAATTCACGAATCGCAGTATCCAAGTCCTTATCGCCACGCCCGGAAAGGTTCACTAAGAGGACCGAGTCGCGCGACATCGTAGGCGCGCGCTTAATGACCTCAGCAACCGCGTGCGCACTTTCAAGCGCCGGGATGATTCCCTCAAGCTGGCTGAGAAGTTGAAAGGCATGCAAGGCTTCATCGTCAGTAGCCAGGGTATAGTGTGCCCGCTCAAGCTGACGCAGGTAGGCGTGTTCCGGGCCGACAGAGGCGTAATCCAGCCCAGCGGAGACACTGTGCGTGTTCATGATCTGTCCCGCGTCATCCTGCATCACGAAGGAGCGAGTCCCTTGAAGCACACCGGGGCGACTGATGGCAGGATCGGCAAAACGGGCGGCATGTTCCCCACTCAGCACGCCGTGACCGCCGGCCTCCACGCCGATGAGGTCTATGTCTTCGTCGTCGCGGAAGGCATGGAACAGGCCGATGGCATTGCTGCCACCACCCACGCAGGCGATGCAAGCATCCGGCTGACGCCCAGCCATCTCAACGATCTGCTCGCGCGCTTCAAACCCGATCACGCTCTGGAAGTCGCGCACGATCATCGGATACGGGTGCGGCCCCAGCGCTGACCCCAGCAGGTAGAAGGTCGTGCGGACGTTGGTCACCCAATCGCGGATGGCTTCGTTGATGGCATCTTTCAGCGTCTTGCTGCCGCTCTCTACTGGGATCACCTCGGCACCCAGCAGCTTCATGCGGAAGACATTGGGGCGCTGGCGCGCGATGTCCACACTGCCCATATAGACGTGACAGTCCAGGCCCAGCAGTGCAGCCGCCGTCGCACTAGCGACGCCGTGCTGTCCTGCGCCTGTCTCCGCGATGACACGCTGTTTACCCATCCGCTTAGCCAGCAGCGCCTGCCCCAGCGCATTGTTGATCTTGTGCGCGCCAGTGTGCGCCAGGTCCTCCCGTTTAAGGTAGATTTGTGCACCGCCTAGGTGGTCCGACAAGCGCTTAGCGTAGGTGATAGGGGTAGGCCGCCCAGTGTAAGTACGCTGCAAATGAGCCAGCTCCGCATGGAAGTCAGGATCGGCCATCGCTGCATTGTAGGCTGCCGTCAGCTCATCCAGCGCCGGTATGAGCGTTTCCGGCACGAAACGCCCGCCAAATTCGCCGAAGTAGCCGCGCGCATCTGGCACATTCGCCACATCCGTTTTGATATACGTCATCACAATAATCCTCGTTCCTCATCCAACAGGATAGACATCACAGCGCGCGCAGAGCCTGCACGAAAGCCCGCATCTTGCCGTGATCCTTGCGGCCAGGCGTGTCACCTTCTACGCCGCTGGCGACATCCACACCCCAGGGCAGCACGGCCTGTGCCCGCGCTGCGATGTTTTCCGGCGTAAGGCCGCCTGCCAACATCAAGCGCGGCACTTTGTCCTTGACTGCCAGCGCGATTTCATCAGCAGCCAACAGACCCGTGCCCCCGTATTCACCCGCTTTATATGCATCCAGCAGTAGCGACGGCGCGCGCGGGTTATCCGGCAAATGCTCGGCATAGTACGCTGCATCATCCAGCGCCTGTGTACGGTTCATGGGGCGGATGCCCTTGAAAGCCAGGCCGCGCAGCTCAGCCAGCATCTCGTCGGATTCATCGCCGCTGAGCTGGGCAAAGTCCAAGCCCGCCTGTTCCATCAGCGCGGAAATGCGCCCCACCGAGTCGTTGACGAAAACACCGACCAACACCGGACAGCTTTCACTCAATTCCGCACGCAGGCGATCACAAATGTCAGCCGCAGCATCTGGCTCGATCACCCGCTTGGAACGCGCATAGAAATTGAAGCCCAACAGGTCCGCCCCGGCTTTAGCGGCGGCATAGGCATCGGCGTAACTGCGCACACCGCATATTTTCACCCGCACCGGCGCATCCGCACTCATGATCTTGCCCGTTTTTGACCGCTCAAGGCGCGCACCGCAGAGGGCATATCTGGTGCAGTGACCAGGCTTTCACCGACAAGCACAGCGTGCGCACCGAGACGTCCCATATGCTGCACGTCTACACCTGTCTTGATGCCGCTCTCAGCCACCAACACGACGTGTTGTGGGACAGCCTGCGCCAAGCGCCCGGTCGTCTCCAGGTCCACGTCGAAGGTCTTCAGGTCGCGGTTGTTGATGCCGATCACACGTGGGGTGATGCGCAGGGCGCGCATAAGCTCGGCTTCATCGTGCACTTCGACCAGAGCCACCATGCCCAGGGTTTCAATCAGCGCATTCAGCTCAGCCAGGCGTTCATCAGTGAGCGCCGCCACGATCAACAGCACAGCATCCGCCCCAGCAGAGCGCGCCGCGTAGACCTGATAGGGATCGATCACGAAGTCCTTGCACAGCACGGGCAAGTCCACGGCATACCGCACATCAAAAAGGTGCTTGAGGTCTCCGTGGAAAAAGGCCGGGTCCGTCAGCACTGAGATCGCTGCCGCGCCGTTCTGAGCGTAAGTCAGCCCGATGTGCAGCGGATCGAAGTTTTCGACCATGACGCCCCGGCTGGGTGAAGCACGCTTGATCTCTGCGATCAACGCGACCTCATGCTCCCGTCGCAGCGTCGCCGCAAAGTCACGCGGTGGGTCCTCCACGTTGACCTGCTGCACATAAGCCGCCAGCTCGCTGAGCGCGATGTACTTCTTGCGCTCAGCGACTTCAATCACCTTGTTGTGTAGAATCTTGTCAAGGATCGTCCCCGTGTGGGCAAAATCCGCTTCAGGCATGGCCGATCTCCTGGGAATAGCGTATCAGCGCTTCAAGTTTCGCTAATGCTACCCCATTATCGATGACTTCACCTGCCAATTTGATGCCTTCCGCAATGTCTGTCGCTTTACCCGCCGCCAAGAGCGCCGCGCCAGCATTGAGCAGTACCACGTCACGGCGGGCATCTTGTATGTCACCACTGAGCACCCCGCGCAAAATGGCGGCGTTGGTCGGCGCATCACCTCCCAACAGCTCGGTGATATTGGCCCCCTTGAAGCCCAGCTTGATCGGGTCCAGCTCGTAAGTCGTGACATGGCTGTCTGCAAAGTGGCTAACCTTATTGGGACCAGTCGTCGTCAGCTCGTCCAAGCCACCATAGCCGCTGACGACCAGCGCAGACTTCGCCCCCAGCTCGCCCAGTGCATGAGCCAGCATTTCAGTCAGGTCTGCTGCGAAGACGCCCATGAGCTGGGTACGCGCCCCGGCAGGATTAGTCAGCGGACCGAGGATATTGAAGATGGTGCGCACGCGCATATCACGGCGTGCACCAATAGCATGACGCATCGCCGGGTGCAGCTTCAGGGCATAGAGAAAGCCGATGCCGACTTCAGTGATGCACTGTCCCACTTGTTCCGGCGTCAGGTCGATATTGACGCCCAGCTCCGCGAGTACATCAGCGCTGCCACATTTACTGGTCGAGGCACGGTTGCCATGCTTAGCAACCGGTACGCCTGCCCCAGCGGCGACGAAAGCCACCGTCGTACTGATGTTAAACGTGCCGGATTTATCACCGCCGGTGCCGCAGGTATCCAGCAATTCATTACCAGCGTACTTGGTCGGCACACGCTCCGCATTGGCGCGCATGGCCTGGGCGCTGCCGATGATCTCTTCAGCTGTCTCGCCTTTCATGCGCAGGCCCATCAGGTACGCACCGATCTGCGCATCACTGGCCTGTCCCTGCATGATCTCGTTCATCACCCCTTCTGCTTCACTGATAGAGAGATGACCGAAACGGCCGATCATATCAATTGCACGTTGAATATCCACAGTTATTCGTCTCCTTGGCGGTATCAATAAACAGCGGTGTCAAGGCCGTACCGCAATAAACTGTTTTTCCAGGAAGTTCTTGAGCAGGCGCGGGCCATGCGTCGTCAAAATGCTTTCGGGGTGGAACTGCACACCAACAACTGGGTGTTCCCGGTGACGCATCGCCATGTTCTCACCCGCTTCCGTGAAAGCTGTTACGGTCAGCACGTCAGGCAGGGTTTCCTCTTCAACGATGAGGCTGTGATAGCGTGTAGCCTCAAAGGGGCTGGGCACACCCGTAAAGAGCATGTCGCCTTTGTGATACATCATGCTCGTCTTGCCGTGCATCAAGCGTGGTGCCCGGCTCACAACACCACCGTAGGCCTGTCCGATGACCTGATGGCCCAGGCACACCCCCAGGATAGGCGTACTCGCGCCGAACTCGCGCACCACCTCCAGCGAGATACCGGCGTTATCCGGCGTGCCCGGACCTGGCGAGATCACGATGTGCGAAGGAGCCAACCCGCGGATTTCGTCCAGCGTGATCTGGTCATTGCGCGCCACATGCAGCTCGGCACCCATCTCGCCCAACTGCTGCACTAAGTTGTAGGTAAAGCTGTCATAGTTGTCGATTACCAACATCATCAGGTTAGGCATCCTCATCGACTTCAAATTCTCTGGCATAGCGACTGGTCAACCCTTCCAGGTGAAAGGTGTCGTTAAAGGCGATCAATTCCCATGGGCTATCCAGGGAGTCACGCTTGATGGTCGTCACCGAGGTATTGCCGTACTTGTGCTCGGATGGCTGATAATCGGCAATCACCTGCGCAAACAGCGCCCCGATCACCGAGGTATGCGTCACTACACCGATCGTCTCGCCGGGCGCATCTGGCAGCATGTTGTCAAAAAAGGCCAAAGCACGCGCCTGCACCTCTTCTAAGGACTCGCCACCGGGTATCTTGAAACATGCCGGATCACAGCGCAGCTCGTTGTATGCTTCCGGGTACCAGGCCCGTATCTCTTCCAGCGTAAGGCCCTGCCAACGGCCCATATCACGCTCACGCAGGCGGCTGTCATAGATCACGCTCAGTGCCGTGCGCTGCGCCAGCACCTCAGCGGTGTCTTTAGCGCGGCGTAGGTCACTGGCATACAGCGCACTGAGGCCTATATGCCGCACGAAGTTCGCCAGGGCTTCAGCCTGCAAACGACCATGGGTATTAATCGGCGCACCGACCCAACCCTGCCAACGTTCCAGTCGGTTCCAGTTCGTTTCCGCTGGTCGGATAAATATCACACGCTTAACATGCATTATTGCTGCTCCTCATTCCAAAATTCTAACTACATCAATCCCTGCTCAGCAAAGCGGATCGCAACGGAAAGCGCCCGCGCTTTGTTGAGCGTCTCTTCAAATTCGCGGGTCGGATCACTATCCGCAACGATGCCCGCCCCCGCCTGTAAATACACCCGGTCCCCCTGCATCAGCAGTGAGCGGATGGTGATACACATATCCATAGAGCCATCAAAGCTGAAATAACCCACCGCCCCGCCATACGGCCCACGACGCAGCCCTTCCAGCTCTTCGATGATCTCCATCGCACGAACTTTCGGTGCACCGCTCAGCGTACCCGCCGGGAAGGTCGCACGCAGCAGATCAAAAGCGTCCATACCTGGCTTGACACGTCCCTGCACCTGGCTGACGATGTGCATCACATGTGAATAACGCTCCACAATCATCATATCCGTCAGATGCACACTGCCGTATTCCGACACACGCCCGATGTCGTTGCGGCCCAGGTCCACCAACATGACGTGTTCAGCACGTTCTTTTTCATCGCTGAGCAAGTCCTCGGCGAGGGCTGCGTCTTCTGCTTCGTCTTGACCGCGCGGGCGGGTACCAGCAATCGGGCGGGTAGTGGCGATACCATCTTCATAGCGCACCAGCATCTCCGGGGACGCGCCCATCAGCTTGAAGTCGCCATAATCCAGAAAGAACATGTAAGGAGAGGGGTTTAATGCACGCAATGCGCGATAGATGGTAATCGGTGGTGCGACCGTTTGGCGGGTCAAGCGCTGCGACAGCACGATCTGGAAAGCATCCCCGGCTGCGATGTATTCTTTGGCACGCTGCACATTAGCCTCAAACTGCGCCTGGGTCACGTTGGAATCCAGCGCATCGTCGTCCGGCATAGGCCCGCTGTTATAGATGTGAGGCAAAGACCGCCCCAGCGCAGCCACCATCTGGTCGATGCGGGCGACAGCATCATTGTAGGCCGCTTCAGGGTTACCCGTGTTCTGCGCGTTTGCCATCACCATAAGCTGATGTTTGGCGTGGTCGAAAACCACGAGCGTATCCGGCAGCATAAAGGCGGCTTCGGGCACGTCCAAGTCCTGGGCGGCGGTGTCAGGCAGACGCTCAAAGAAGCGCACCACATCGTAGCTGAGATAGCCTACCGCCCCACCGATCAAGCGGGGCAAACCGTCAATCGGCACCGGCTGCCAGCGCTCAAATTCCGCTTTGATGACGTGCAGGGGGTCTTCTTCAGGCGTAAGGGGGCGTGTTTCGGTTTGATCGTCCCAGGTGCGCGTCACCTGGCCACCCTTGATTCGCAGCAGGCCGCGTGGGTTCACGCCGATGAAAGAGTAGCGTCCGACTTTTTCGCCGCCCTCCACGCTCTCCAACAAAAAGGACACCGCGCCGGTCTGCACCAGCTTAAGGTAAACAGAGACCGGCGTCTCCAGGTCGGCCAGCAGGGTCCGGTAGACGGGTACCAAGTCGCCCTGTTTGAAGAGCTTAAGTGCGTCATCACGATTGGGGATTAGGTCGCTGCGGCTGCGCGTGCGGGAATTGGGTCGTTGAGCGGGCTGGGTCATCGCTGAAACCACTCCATGAATCACTGTGCCAACAAAAAAGCCCCATACTCGCTCAAGGACGAGACGGGACTCTCGCGGTGCCACCTTGATTCCCACAGGACAAAACACTGTGGACACTTTATCAGGCACCGACTGACTGCAGTCGATACCTGACGCCATGGTAACGGGGCGTTTCCGGCACGGACTACTACGCATTACCCAGGTAATGCCTTTAACCCGTGCAGCTCCCTGGTCCATTCTGCGCTGGCGTGAACACCGCCTTTCCAGCTTCCGGCGGCTCTCTAGGGACCGTTTCAGCGCATACTACTCCAGTTCATCGCTGTTGTGTGTGGTTATATGACTGTAGCCCATAGGTTAACGCCTTGGACGCACTTTGTCAACCATTTACTCCTACCTTACGTACCCTCCACGCGCAGCAGCAGGCCCTTGAGGTACTCGCCTTCCGGAAAGGTCAACGCAATGGGATGGTCACTGCCAGCCCCCAGAAAGCGTAAAATCTGTGCATCGCGTCCAGAGTCAGCCAAAGCGCCGAATGCGATCTTCTGGAACAAGTCCCGGCTGACCGCGCCGGAACAGGAAAAGGTCAGCAGCCAGCCCCCTGGTGCGATCAATTGCAGCGCACTGAGGTTGATATCCTTGTAGCCACGTGCAGCCTTATCAACCTGTTCTTTCTTGTGGGCAAACTTGGGCGGGTCCAGAACCACTACGTCAAAGCGCTCACCCGCCTGCACAGCCTCACGCAGATAGTCAAAAGCATTTGCCGCCACATAGCTCACCCCAGCAGCGTCCAGGTTGTTTTCAGCGAAGTTTTGTCGGGCTAAAGCCAACGCATCCTCGGAGCTGTCCACGTTGACCACCTCAGTGCGACCTGGCTGTGCAGCCATGATGCCAAAGCCACCCGTGTAGCTGAAGGTATTGAGCACCCGCAGCGGACGATCTGCCGGGGGTGCCATACCACGCACCAGCTCATGGAGCAGGCGGCGGTTGTCGCGTTGATCGAGATAGGTACCGGTCTTGTGACCGCGATGCAGGTCCACATGGAAGCGCAGGCCATGCTCGATGATCGTCACAGTTGGCGGCGGCTCATCGCCCCACAGCACGCCGACTGCCGCTTGAAGTCCTTCTTTGCCGCGCAGGTCCATGTCGCTGCGCTCATAAACACCTTTGACCGGGTGCCCTAGTGCCGCGAAGCGCTGGCTGAGCAGGTCGGCCAGCATCCGTTTGCGCTGGTCAATGCCCAGGGTCTGTGCCTGGAGCACCAGCCAATCGCCATAGCGATCCACCACAAGCCCAGGCAGACCATCGTTTTCTGCATTGACCACGCGATAGGCTGCGTTCGGATCATCGGTCTCCAGCCAAGGGTCGGCCAGGCGGAACCCGATCGTCTGCGCAAGACGCGCCTCCCACCAGGCTGCATCGACTGGCTCATCGGCCCAGGTCAGCAGGCGCAGGCGAATCTGTGAACGGGGGTTAAAGTATCCCCGCGCTAAAAAAGTGCCTTCTGAGTTCAGCAGCGTAACAACTTCGCCCGGTGTCGGCTGATCGCTGACCTCGGCGATTGCGCGAGAAAACACCCAGGGGTGACGGTTACGCACGGGCTTATCGCGCCCGGCGTGCAGCTTGACAATGCCCATGCCTTTAACCTCCAGTGATGGATAAAAAGAGTGTGCGGGCGCTAAGCGCCATGATAAGTAATCCCACCAACAGCATCAAACGTTTAACCGGCAGATGTTGGCTAATATAGGCTGCAATCGGGGCAGCAATCACCCCACCAATGATGAGGCCAACGATCACCGCCCAGTCCATAGCGGCCAGCACCGCTACGAAGGTCGCTGCTTGAGCCGCCGTAACAAAGAACTCCGCGATATTTACCGCGCTGATCGTGCTGCGTGGATCATGGCCGTTGACGACCAGTGTAGAGGTGACAATCGGCCCCCAACCACCGCCACCCACCGCATCGAAGAAGCCACCGAACATACCCAGCCCGCGGGTATCTACCTGCTGACGACGATCTTTGAGGCGCTTGAGGGACTTCAACACGATGCACAGGCCCATCACCATGAGGTAGAGGGCCACCAGAGGCTTGATGACAGCTACAGGTGTAAGGTTCAGCAGAACAGCCCCAGCAATGCCACCTACGATTCCAGGAACAGCCAAGCGGAGAATCAAGCTGCGGTCCGGGGTGCCGATGCGCCAGTGCGCGTACCCTGATGCCGCACTGGTAAATACACCCGCCGTATGTACGCTGCTGCTGGCAAGCAGGGGGGGCACCCCTGCACTCAGCAGCAGCGTCGTTGTGCTGGTTTTGTACCCCATGCCCATGCTGCCGTCGATGAGCTGTGCGGCAAAGCCAATGATGAGGTAAGGCAGGATGTCTTCCATGTAACCGTCGTGGTGTCCCAGCAATTAAGTCGGGAAACATAGCAGCAACGTTCAGGCTTTGCAACGTGAAGTATGTCACGAGCGAGGCAGCATGGATAAGAACACCATCTCGTCAATGATCTGAATCGGCGCACCAGTCTCTGCGAGCTTCTGCGCCTTTTCCGCTTTGCTGCCCGGCGACTCCCCCGCCAATACGTAATCGGTCTTCTTTGACACGCTGCTCGTCACCTTACCGCCATGGGATTTGATGAGTGCTTCCGCTTCCGCACGTTTGAGCGTAGGCAGCGTCCCCGTGAGCACAAAGGTCTTGCCTACGAAGCGGTCGCTGCTAGGGGCGGTACGCTCAGCTTCCATGTGGACGCCTGCCGCGCGCAGCTTTTCCACTAGACGCTGATGCTGTGGCTCGGCGAACCAGGCGCGAATGTTGCTCGCCAAGATCGGCCCAATACCGTCAATGGCTTCGATCGCCTCTGTCTCCGCAGTGGCAAGCGCGTCCAGGCTGCCAAAAGCATCCGCCAGCAGTGCGGCTACCGTTCCACCAACGCCCTCCATGCCCAGCGCCGTGATGAGCTGATGCAGCGGGCGCGTCTTGGCCGTCTCGATAGCAGCCAACAGCTTAGCGACTTTCTTCTCACCGAAGCGTTCCAGCTTAACCAGATCATCAGCGTTCAAGTTGAAGAGGTCGGCTTCATCCACGATCAACCCGGCATCCAGCAGCGCGCTGATCGTCTGCGTCGCTAGGCCCTCAATGTCCAGACCTCCGCGCGAGACGAAGAACTCCAGACTGCGCAGCACGCGCTCCGGGCACAGTGGATTTGAGCAGTAGAAATCCACCGCGCCTTCAGGCTGCACCACTGCGGAGTCGCAGAAAGGGCAGCGTTCCGGCGGGATGATGGCCTGTTCTTCGCCCGTGCGCGCGTCGATATCCGCCACAGCGATAACGTAAGGGATCACATCACCAGAGCGCTTAATGCGCACGCGGTCCCCGACACGGATGTCCTTCTCGCGGGTGAACTCGTAGTTATGCAAGGTGGCGTTGCTCACCGTTACGCCGCTGACGAAGACCGGCGCGAGCTGCGCAGTTGGGGTCAGCTTACCACTGCGCCCGACACCGTGCTTCACATCCAAGATGCGAGTCACGGCTTCCTGCGCGGGGAACTTATAGGCAATCGCGCCGCGTGGGTCCTTGCCGACGATGCCCAGTTCCGCCGCCAGCCGCCGATCATTGACCTTGACCACCAGCCCGTCAATCTCATAATCCAGCGCATCTCGGCGCGATTGCCATGTGGATATCTGCTGGATAATGTGGGATAGTGTGGGATAATGTTGTGAATCAGGCGCGATACGGAAGCCCATTTCCCGCAGGTATCCCAACATTTCCCACTGTGAGTCCATGATTGAACCAGGCACGCCTTCAGCATCGACGACTTCGTACAGGAAGGCCGTCAGTGGCCGCGCGGCGGTGATCCGCGAGTCCTTCTGCTTTAATGAGCCGGACGCCGTATTACGCGGGTTGACGTATTCGGGTTGCTCTGCTTCGCGCTGTGCGGCGTTAAGCTGTGCAAAATCCGACTTGAGGATGAGCACCTCACCGCGCACGACCAGCCGTGCGGGTGCCGCTAAGTCGCTCTGCGGGCTGACGGGAATCCGCAGCGGCACACTGCGGATAGTGCGCACGTTGGCTGTCACGTCGTCGCCCAAGGTGCCGTTGCCACGCGTGGCCGCGCGCGTAAGCAGACCGTACTCGTAAGTCAGCACAATGGTCAGGCCGTCGAGCTTGGGTTCCAGCGTATAATCGAGTGTCGTATCCGCCGTCAGCAGCTTGCGATTGCGCGTTTCCCAAGCGTGCAGGTCATCCTCGCTGAAGGCATTCGCCAGGCTCAAGATCGGCGCGGGATGCGGCACCTTGGCAAAGTCGGGACTCAGATCACTACCCAGGCGCTGAGTCGGCGAATCAGGGGTAAGCAGTGCCGGGTGATCGTTTTCCAGCGCGGCCAGTTCCTGATACAGCGCGTCGTATGCGGCATCGCCGACCAAAGGCGCACTTAGCACATAGTAATGATAACTGTAGTTATTCAGCAGGCGGCGCAGTTCAGCGGCGCGCTCGGCAGGGATGTCGTGCATCGTGCAGAACTCCGTGGCTTATTCGTCCGGCAGGGCTTGCAGATAATTGGACGCCGCCCATCCGCTGCGCGCGGGGTCATCCGGGGCTTGGATGCGCCACCAGGTGAGGCCGTCAGCTTGGCGCGGGCCATCGACTATCAGCCATTGCGTTGTTTCCGGCGCGCGGAACACCACTGTCGTACCGCTGACGCCAGGTTGATCACGCACGTTGAGCTGTTGATCGCCCACGTCAATGACGAGCACTGTGCGGCCAATGTCCACTGGGGCGGGCGTCGGCGTGACATCAGGTGATGGCAGTGTTGGGCCATCCAGCGCAAAGGCCAGCGGGCTTTGCAGCGCATCCGGCACAAAGGCTTCCGGCAGCGTCGGTGTCGCTAAGATGCTTACCGCTTGGCCGCCAGGCAGCGTGTTGGCCGGCGTCACCATCAAGCGCGGTGCAGAAGGTCCGATATCGCTGGCAGCACGGCTGTTGCCCAGAGCAAATACGGCCAGCACAACCGCCGACACGCAGCCCAGCACCACAATGAACATCAACGCAAAGGCCCACCAAGGCGGCATGAGGCCAGGACGTGGGGGCTGCGCACGCGGCGGCAAATGCTGCGGCGGAGGCTGCACCGGCGGCATGGCGCGAG
>CAYWGJ010000012.1:0-49625 GCA_964457835.1 uncultured Anaerolineaceae bacterium | reverse complement strand
CACGGACTATGATACTGCATTTAGCACCGTGTCCAATCTCAGGGGGTCAGTACAATATTCTATAACCGTCAACGACCACATTTGTTAAATTCCAATAAAATCAGTACACCAAACTTTAGCGCATATTGACGTAACAGCCTCCCTAGCATCTGGCTAAACTCCCGTTTGTCGTCATCCCTTGTACCGATGTCACAAAGAGAGGATAACCGCGATGAAATGGTCAAAGATGTTACGCACGTTGTTAGCAGTCGGCATTGGCACGCTGTTCTTATTCGCCGCAGCGGGCGGGTCTTTCGCCCAAGATGCCGCTGACGAAAGCACCGCCGAGCTAACCACTGACGTCGTCGAAGAAGCCGCTCCGCTCACTGCTGAAGAGGTGCAGTTCAACCTAGACATGACCTGGATTCTGATCGCCGGCTTTCTGGTGTTCTTCATGCAGGCCGGCTTTGCCATGTTGGAAGGCGGTATGATCCGTCAGACCGGTGTGGTTAACTCCATGGCGGAAAATTTCATGGATGCCTGTGTGACCGGCATCATGTTCTTTATTGTCGGTTTTGGCATCGCCTTCGGCAGCACAGAGAGCAGCGGCATCTTCCCCGGCGTAACCTTGCTGCTGGGTGGCGCGGACGGCACTAACCCCGGCGATGGCGCGCTGTTCGTCAGCTTCTTCTTCCAATTCGCCTTTGCTGGAGCTGCGGCCACCATCGCCACTGGTGCTATGGCAGAGCGCACCGACTTCAAGGGCAAGCTGATCTACAGCGCGCTGCTGGGTGCCGTCATCTACCCCTTGGTCGTCTTCTGGACATGGGGTGAAGGCTGGCTGTATCAGCAGGGCTTCGTGGACTTCGCTGGGTCCGGCATTGTGCACATGACCGGCGGAATCATCGCCTTGATCGGCGCTGCCATCGTTGGGCCGCGTGTCGGTCGTGAGTTCGGCAAGCCGCCCAAGCCGCACAACATGTTCCTGGCCACACTGGGCACATTCATCTTGTGGTTTGGATGGTACGGGTTCAACGTCGGCTCCACGCTGGCCGCCAGTGACGTCAACGCGCTGGGGCTGGTGGCAGTCAACACCACACTGGCCGCTGCTGCGGGTGCTCTGGCCGCCATGACCGTGCAATACCTCCGCACCGGCGTATGGGACCTCCCCTTCATCCTGAACGGCTCGTTGGCGGGGTTGGTAGGTATCACGGCGGGCTGTGCCTTCGTCTCCCCCGTGGGTGCGCTGACTATCGGCCTAGCAGCGGGCGCGGTCGTCGTGATCTCCGTGAGTGTAGTAGAAAGCTTGAAGATCGATGACGCCGTAGGAGCCTTCTCAGTTCATGGCGTGTGCGGTGCGCTGGGTGTGCTGGCCGTGGGTCTGCTGGGTATTGAGGGCTTGGTGGGAGAAAACTACGGCCTACTGATGGGCGGCGGCGCAACGCTGCTGATGTCGCAGCTCGTCGGGATCACGACCATTTCTCTATGGGTGACAGTCACGTGTGTGCCCATGTTCATGGTGCTCAAGGCTATTGGCGTACTGCGCATCCCCGAAGAGGCGCACGCCATGGGCATTGACGCTTACGAGCACGGCGCGTCGGTCTGGCCGGACGTACTGCCCATGGACAGTGCGCCCGCCACTGGCGACTAACCCCCTTACACGTCACAAGGCCCCTTCAGCCTTAAGCGCTGAAGGGGCCTTGTGCGCCAGCGTGCTTTGCTGCCCCTGCCCGGCCAGCCGCGCAGCCTGAACACCTGTTGTTCCATAAAGCTGCGGGTGGACTAACTCCTGATGATCACAACCCCCAAGGCCTGCCCAGCCGGATGTGATGCAATGACCACTTCGGGTTAGCCGGTGAATTACCCGCCTGTGACAAATAAATCTTAAACTTACCATAATAATAATCCGCTGTGCGCTTAACTTGAGCACAATTTGCAATTAACTCACACCGGGTTTAATAGCGTGGTTAGCGCTCATCTGTTGGTTCATCGTAAACAAGGCTGGGCATGTCTTTTCTGCTTTACCGTATTCTGCGTACACTGCTGACTTTGCTTGGTGTCGTCACGTTGACATTTTTACTGGGGCGGTTAACCGGGGACCCGGTAGCCATGATGCTGCCCCAAACCGCTACCCTTGAAGACTACGACCGCATACGTGCGGCGTATGGCCTCAGTGAACCCCTCCCGATACAGTACGTGGTCTATCTACAGGGTTTAGCCGCGGGTGACCTGGGCACGTCGATCGTGTTCAATCGCCCGGCGCTGGAAGTCGTGGCCGAGCGTATCCCTGCAACACTGCAATTAGGCATCCCGGCGCTGGTGCTGTCCGTTGCTTTGGGCATTCCCCTAGGCATCCTGGCGGCGTATCGACGCAATCGCCCCATTGACCGCCTGATTATGGGCCTCAGCCTGGCCGGACAATCGCTGCCGTCGTTTATGGTTGGTATCCTGCTGATCCTGGTCTTTGGCGTCTACTTGAAGTGGACACCAACCTTCGGCAGCGACACGCTGGCGCACTTCGTGCTGCCGACAATCACGCTGATGCTGTACTCGCTTGCCATCCTCATCCGCTTGACGCGCTCATCGCTGCTGGAAGTCATCAGCCAGCCTTACATTCGTACCGCGCAAGCCAAAGGGTTAACGCCCCGCCGCGTCACACTGACCCATGCCTTGCGTACCGCGTTGATCCCCGTCGTGACGGTTGTCGGCTTGCAAGTTGCGGCGGTGCTCAGCGGCTCGGCCATCGTGGAGACAGTGTTCGCTTGGCCGGGCATTGGATTGCTGGCCGTGCAGTCGATTGGTGGCCGGGATTTTCCCGTCATTCAGACTATCGTGCTGATTTCCGCTGCTGCATTCGGCATCGCTAACCTAGGTGTAGACCTGTTGTACTTCGCCATTGACCCGCGCATCCGCCGCCGTGAATGAGACTAACACCATGATCCAAAGCCGCATAACTGAGGCGCAAACGCCATCACTCAGCCTGTCTCCGCTTCAGACCGGGCCACCCCGCACCAGCCTGCTGAAATTTTGGCTGCGGCGTTCTACCTGGGCGGTCAACCTCAGCATCTGCGTGCTGCTGCTGCTGATGCTCGCGGTAGTGTTCGCTGAACAGGTCGCCCCCCACGACCCTAACACCATGAACCTGCGCGCCCGGCTTCAGGCCCCCTTTGACTTCAGCAGTGCCGATGGAGAGGTCTTTTTGTTGGGCACGGATGCCCGTGGCCGTGACGTGTTGAGCCGGGTGCTCTACGGCGGTCAAGTGTCGCTGGTCATTGGCGCGATCTCTACGGTGTTGGGCCTGCTGCTGGGCACGTCCTTAGGCCTGCTCGGTGGATATCTGCGCGGCTGGGTGGATGAGGTAGTGATGTACCTAGTGGATGTACAGCTTTCACTGCCTTTCGTGCTGCTGGCGGTGGCTGTGGCGCTGGTTTTGGGTACGTCGATGCCGGTGTTAGTGGGGTTGGCTGCGCTGGCCACCTGGCCGCTTTACGCCCGTGTGGTACGCGGTGAGGTGCTGTCGCTGCGCGAGCGCGAGTTCGTGATCGCAGCGCGGGCAAGCGGGGCAAGCGGCCTGCACATCATGCGCGCCCACCTGCTGCCCAACATCATTGGGCCGGTGCTGGTACTGGCAACGCTCAGCGTTGGGCGCATTATCTTACTGGAAAGCGGGCTGAGTTTTCTGGGCATCGGCGTACAGCCACCGACGCCGTCCTGGGGCAACATGATTAACGAAGGCCGTGAGCTGCTGTCCAGTGAGTGGTGGCTGGCCACCATGCCTGGAATGGCGCTGGTTACGCTCACCCTCTCTGTTGGGACCATCGGGGATTGGTTGCGCGACCTCAGCGACGTCACACTGCGCTGAGGATGCCACCTGCCCCGTTGACCGTTTTACGTTTACATCACGACTACACAAGGGAGAACGCAATGCATCGTCCACTGAAGGTCTTGTCTCTACTGCTGTTGATGGCTCTGCTGCTGCCGTTCGTGGCCGTGGCCCAAGATGACGAAAAGGTGCTGACCATCGGCATCAACGCCGAAGTGCTCAGCTATGACCCGCACCATGTGCCCGGTGCCATCGTTGGCAACCGCATCTACCACATGATTTTCGACCAACTCACCGATACGGACCCTCAAGGCAACGTGGAGCCAATGCTGGCGACTGCCTGGGAGAACACCGATGAGACCACCTGGGTCTTCACCCTGCGTGAGAGCGTGGTCTTCCACGATGGCAGCGTGATGACCGCCGAAGATGCCGCCTTCAGCCTGAACCGCCTGCTTTTCAGCGATCAGGAGAGCTTCATCCGCAGCACCTTCCTGCCTTACATCGCAAGCGTGGAAGCGACCGGCGACCTGGAAGTGACCATCACCACCCCCGCCCCAGACCCGCTGCTGCCGCTGCGCTTGGCCTCTCCCTACGCCGCTATCATGCCGCAGGCCTACGTAGAAGCCGCCGGCTTTGACGCTGTTCAGACCGCGCCAATGGGTGCCGGCCCCTACCGTGTCGAAGAAGTGATTGCCGGGGATCGCATCGTGATGGTGCGCCACGATGACTACTGGATGGGTCAGGCCGACGCGGATCGCGTGGTTGTGCGCGTGATCCCGGAAACCGCCACCCGCGTGGCCGCCCTGCGCAGCGGTGAAGTAGACCTCATCACCACCATCAGCCCGGACCTGATCGAGCAGATCGAAGGTGACGCTGGCTTGAAGGTGGAAACTGTGCCGGTCTTCAACTTCATGCTGATTTACTTCAACACGAACGCAGGCAACCTGACCGCCGATCCGCTGATCCGCCGGGCGCTGTCGCTAGCTATCGACCGCGAGATCATCGCTGAAACCCTGTGGGATGGGCGGGTGCGCGTGATGGACGACTACTACCTGCCAGGTGAGTTTGGCTACGACGAAACCCGCGACATCTTCGCCTACGACCCCGATGAAGCCATGCGCCTGCTGGAAGAAGCCGGTTATGCCGGTGAACCACTGGCCTTTACCCCGCCCAACGCTTACTACACCAACGGCCAGCTCGTCACCGACGTGATCGCGTCCATGTGGGAAGCGGTGGGCATCACGGTGGAGTACGAACCCCTGGACACCGCCGCCTGGGCGGACCGCTCACTGTCTGGCCAGAACGTCGCCACCTTGCAAAGCTTCGGTACCAGTGGTGACGCTGCCACCAGCAGCATCGTACAAACCTGGGACTCCTGGATGGGCCAATACTTCCAGCCCAGCGAGGAATACCGTGCCCTGGCTGCCGAGGCCGCATCCTCGTTGGACAGTGAACTGCGCTTGAACAACTACCGCCAGATCGCCGAGCTGCTGGACGAGATCGTGCCCTTCGCGCCGCTGTACCAGAGCGTGGAGTTCTACGGGATGCGCGAAGGCATTACCTTCACTGCACACCCCAACTTCTACATTGACTTGCGTCCGGGGGCTTTCGCTCTGGACTAATCCCCAGGCGTGAGTACACCACACCGTTCGGGGCGCTGCGACCATGCCGCGCCCCGTTGTATTACTCACGAACCACCACAGTAGATTTCTGGGCATACGCCTCAACAGCGAACCCTTATTCAATGTAACACAAGCGATAGGCCCCCATCATGCGCTACAATTAGGGTATGATGATCCACGGTACTTCGACGAAGCTGACGCCACCGCCTGTCGGCCAACTTGGACTCATTGCCCATGCCCGGCTGACGCAGCGCCTGAGCGACAGCCTGCATACCCAGGTGACGCAGATTGCTGGCTGTGCGTTCCGAAGGTTGGATCGCGGGCAGGTCCGGCGTGTCCAGCGCGATTTTCGCGGGGTGCAGCGCAGGTGAAGGGCGCTCCCGCAGTGGTCTGGATCAACCCGCTTCCACGGGTGGCAAATCCATCCTAATCTTTTTCACGAAGTTGTTTCAAAGTCCTTGACACATACCGTAGTCTCTTTGGTATACCTGAGCAGTTAAAATAAGCGTATCAATTGATGCACTGCGTTGGGTTTCCGCGGCACATCACATAGAATGGGCACACTATAGCCTACTGTGACCGCATCGCCCTAATGGCGTGGTACAGACTGATAAGGTTATTGCTTGTGGATGATATAAACGCACTTCAGACCCAATTAGCCGATTACCTCACGATGGCGCGCGGCCATCCGGTCGTCATCAGCGACTTAACCCCGCTGCCAGGTGGGGCTTCACGGGATACCTGGGCCTTTACGGCCACCTGGGAGGGGCAGGCTCAGCGGCTGGTAATGCGCCGCGACCTGCCAACACAGATGAACCCCGACGCCCTCAGCCGCGCTCAGGAATTCCGTTTGATGGCGGCGGCGCACCAGTCCGGGGTCCAGGTGGCGCGCGTATATGACCTATGTGAGGACCCGGCTGTGCTCGGCTTTCCCTTCTTCACCATGGAAGCCATGCCGGGCATTTCCATCGGGCGGAAGGTCGTTACTGCACCGGAGCTGGCCGCTGCGCGTGAGGTCCTGCCCGAACAGCTTGCCGAGCAGCTTGCTCGCATCCACACCATGAACGCCGCCGACCTAGACTTCTTGCCGCACCCAACAGATGACAACCCCGTACGCAGCGTCATTGACCAGACCTACGCCACGCTCGCTCGCTTGGGTGCTAGTGTGCCCGCTTTCGAGTTCGCGCTGCGCTGGGCAGATCGTCACGCGCCAGCCTCACAGCGGATCACTGTGCTGCATGGCGACTTTCGCATCGGGAACATGTTAGTAGACGCAGATGGCTTGAGCGCGGTGATTGACTGGGAATTCGCTCACATCGGTGATCCGCTGGAAGAGATCGGCTATTTATGTATGCGCGACTGGCGCTTCGGGATGGGGCACCTGCGGGCGGGGGGCATCAGCGACCGCGAGCGCTTCATCCGCGCTTATGAGCAGGCCAGCGGCAGCAGCGTAGACCGCAGCGCTGCGGATTGGTGGGAGATCGTGGGCAACATCCGCTGGGGGGTGATCTGTTTAGCCCAGGCCGATCGGCATCTCTCCGGACAGGAGCAGAGCGTGGAACTGCTGAGCCTGGGCCGCCGTTCCGCTGAGATGCAAATGGAAGCGCTGCGCCTTATTCAACAAACGGGAGCTGCATAGACGATGGACGCACAACCCAGTCTACAAGACCTCATCGCAGCGGCGCGCATCCACATGGAAGGGCAGGTAGTGTCCGCCGTGCGCAGCGACCGCAAGCTGTATTTCCAAACCCTGGTAGCGATTAACGTGCTGAAGATTGCTGAGCGCGAAATAGCCTTGGGGCCGCATCACGCCGCCGAATCTTGGCAGCGGCTCAATGCGCTGGAGGGCCGCGATACACCACCACCTGGTGATTTATCCGAACGCTATGTAGGGCTTCAAAGGCGGCGTGCGGCCCTGTGTAAGACCATACGCAGTGGTGGTTATGATGGGGATGAGGGGCTGCTGTTAGGCTTGCTTATCGCGGACGTGCGCGATCAGCTCAGCATCAATAACCCGCGCTTCCTGGCGGTGCTGGATGCTGAGGACGGTGCCGAGGACAGCTAAGGCAGGTACAGCCACAATACCGCCCCGGTGTGTGACCGGGGCGGCTGGGCGTACAGTGTGGCTTTAAGGGGCTGGTGTAACTTCTGGCGGGATGTCGGTAGGTGTGGGTATCGGGTCACCCCCTGGATTGGGTGTGGGAGTTGCTTCACCATCGTCCCCTTCACCCCCCGGCGGGGTCTCTGTGGGGTCTAGGGTATCAGGGAATAAGAGGCGGTATTCCCGCAGAATTTCCTGGTCGGTGGGGATTTTGACGTTTTTGGGTAGGATGCTGGTGGGCATCTTTTCAATGATGGCGTAGGTTTGCAGCTCGTCCTGCGTGAGCTGACGCAGCCCGCGCCATGGTGTCGTCAGTAGGTTCTGGCCTTGTGTGTCAATACAGGCGACTGAGCTAATCACATGCCCAACAGGCAGTAATGAGTTACGGTCGTTGAGTACTGCCAGGCCATCGAGCATAATCATGTCCGTTACTTGGCAGGTGGCATCTGCTGGGATGCTGCGGCCTGTGAGGGTGCTGCCGTAGCGCCCAACAAGGTCGCTGTTGGTGCTGGCGTCGGCGTAACTCAGCTCATTGTTGACGAGGATGACTGTGGAGCCGAGGTTGATCTCAGCACCGTTGACCGTGAGATCGACGGTGATGTTGTCCGGGCTTTGGACGATCAAGGAGTCGGGGGCTTCGGTGCACTGGGTGGTGCCGATGCCGGTATTGAAGTAAAACGCCTGCATGGGTGTGCGCGTCGTTTCGGTGATCGTAGGCAGCGTGTCGATGCCCTCGCCGGACACCAAGAAGCGAGCAATCCAGGCCAGCTTATCATCAACGGAAACCCGCAGCCAGCTCCCAGAAGCATCTACGCCGTCGGCGATTAAGGGGGTGCCATCATCTATGGCGGTTGCTACGTTATAGTTGGTGCCTGGACCAGTGCGTAGGTTTACGGCAGAACCGGCATTCGCCACCACTTCGACCTGCGTATCGCTGATGAATTGATCCTCGGGCGCAACGTCATTGGTGATTTCAACATCACCCATCAAGATGAATGTCACAGCCTGGCCGGGTAGTGTATTGGGGACGTTGGCCTGTACGTTGAGCAGGGCAACACCCCATTCGCCGTTCTCCAGGTTTAGTGCTGCTGTGGAAATGGTTTGCAGGTCGGCCAGAGGAGCGCGGTCAGCCGGCTTGCTGAAGAAATCAGGGGCGACCTCTGTCGTGAAGCTGGCGTTGACACGGTTATAGCCATAACAACTGGCATTGCGTTCTGTGCCTGCACAGTTATCCCCAACCTCTGCCAGCGCACTGTCGATGAGTACCGTACAGCTATCGCTGCTGCTTGATTGGGGGAGAACGGGCACAGCCGTTAGAACGATCAAGAGGGCAAGGGTGCCCACTAAGGCGACGAGACGCAATTTTCGCATTGCTAACATTGGTTGCTCCTTACTCACGATTCTGCTCATTAACTTGTAGTCTAACATGTTTCTTTGAAACAAGTGGGCGATCGTCAGCCCGCCACCGGGCTATTCAAACTACACTCAAACACCTAATTGTCAGCATCGTTGTACAATTGGGGTAAATTTCACGTCAAAAGCTGCACATTGTGTGTCTATTTTGCTACAATAGATAAAATTAACTTCTTACGCATGGGGATAAACCGAAGCGATCATGGCACAACTCATCATGCGGCGCGGCCCGGAACCAGGCCGAGTGTATCCGCTCAACAAGCGCGTGATCCAAATTGGACGCGGGCGGCGGAATGACATCATCATCGAAGATAACGAAGTCAGCCGGGAACACTGTCGGCTGGTGCAGTCGGAAAGCGCCTATGCGCTGTATGATCTAGATTCGATCAATGGCACTTTCGTCAACGGTCAACGGGTGACGGACGACTGGTCACTGAAGAATGACAGCATTATCGAACTGGGCGACAGCATCACACTTGAGTATAAGCTGGGGCAGCAGCGCGGCTTGGACTCAAATGCGGTCACGCGGCTGCTGCATGAAGACCAACAGGCCTTTTTCGTCGTGACGTCCAATACGCAAAGCGGGCGGGCGATTTATCCATTGGACGGTGAGAAAATCCATGTAGGGCGGGGCACAGACAATGACGTCATTATTGTGGAACCAGAGATCAGCCGGCAGCATATGCGTCTAACCCGCCATGGCGGCCTGTACTATATTCAAGACCTGGGGTCCACCAATGGTACGATGCTGAATGGCGTTGAAATCAGTGAGATGGTGCCCCTGCATCCTGGGGATATTATTCGCGTGGGCACAGGTATCGTGATCCAATACACGACTGATCCCGAAGACGTCCCTCATGTGCGTATTGGCACGGATGAACTGCCCGCGGATGAGACGAACGCAACGCGGCAGCGGCGCGACATCACGTCGATGTTTACCACAGCGATCCCGTCACCGGTTTTGACCCATCCCCCCGAGTCAGCGATTGGAGACCTAACAACGCACACCTTACTTCTATACGATCGCACCGACTGGGAGCAGACGGTGGCGGCCTTGGTTACGGCCCTGTATGACAGCGACGTGCAGGTGTGGGTCGATCAATATTTGACGCCAGGTGAGGAAGAGTGGCGTGCTGCTATCGAACAGGCACGGTTGGAGTGCCGGATGCTGGTCGTCCTCGTTACCCAGAAATCACTTGAGCTGCCCTATCTACGGCATATCTGGCGTTATTTCAACAATCGAGACAAACCGGTCGTGTTGGCAATTGCTGAGCCTGTGGACCAACTGCCCATGGGTGCTGACCGCGCCACCCGCGTGCCTTTTGAACGCGCACACCTGGATGACAGCATCACGCGGCTCATACAGACCATCAAGCGGATCCAGCCCTGATTGGGTTGACGGAGGATGCGTTGCTCAGCGAAGCCGAGTTACTTGAAGATGGTGAAAGTATCATAGGGCGCTACACGGTCGAGATCGCGCGCGAATCGCACGGTGAGTTGATCTCGACCATTCCCGCGCTGTATTTAGGCGTCACGAACCGGCGTATCATCATGCTGCCGCAAGTGCGTAAGCAGCACCCGCCCGCGTCGATTTACGGGGGGTACATCCGCCGCGTGGAAACTCTCAAACATGAGCGCAGCGGTGCTTGTATCATCCTGAAGAACGACTATGAGATCCGCCTTTTCGTTGGGCGTCTCTATACTGAGCGACTCATCAATGAGATTCGTCAACTTGCCGCGCTGCCTGCTTATCGCCCCTACAACGCCCCTATAGATAATGAGGCCTTGAACAAATTGATCGAGTTCTTTGAGGGCTTATAGCGCAGGCCGTTCGGCGGGTCAGGGCTTAATCTGTTAGAATGGCGTGTGGATTTTGCTGCCATTCTTGGAATGCTTTTTGTTGCGCAAGGAGACCCGTACATGACCGCCACCCTGACCATAGACATGGACACAACGCTTGCCTTCTTGGTGAAGCTGCTGAATATTCCCAGTCCCACCGGCTATCACCCCGAAGCGATGGCTTTCGTCCATGAGCAGTTGGCTACCCTGGAGATGCTGGAACTGTGGACCCTACGTAAAGGGGCGCTGATGGGCAAGCTCAAGGGGCAGTCCAGCGCGCGGCCCATTGGCCTGACGGCCCACACTGACACGCTCGGCCTGATCGTCCGCGAGATCAAAGCAGACGGGCAGCTGAAGGTGCTCAGGCTGGGTGGTCTGCTCTATGCCGGTGCAGAAAATGAAGGCGTCACCGTGCGCACACGCGACGGCCAACGCTTGCGCGGGACCTTCGTGCCGGTGAACACCAGTGTGCACGTTAACCGTGACATCGCCACCACAGACCGCACCCCGGACACCATGGAGGTCCGCCTAGACGCGCGCACGTCCAGCCGCGCCGAAACCGAAGCCCTGGGCGTGAGTGTGGGCGATTTCGTCTTCTTGGACCCGCGTGTGGAACAGACCGAAACTGGCTTCATCAAGTCACGTTTTCTGGACGACAAAGCCGGCGTTGCGGCTATCTATGGCGCGTTGAAGGCGATTAAGGCCGCTGGTGTCACGCCGCCGCAGGATGTATACCTCCAGGTCGCTAACTACGAAGAAGTCGGGCATGGGGGTGCGGCGGGCTTCCCGGATGGCTTATATGAGCTGCTGTCCGTGGACATGGGGGCCATCGGTGAGGGACAGAACAGTGACGAGTACTCCGTGAGCATTTGCGCAGCGGACGGCGGCGGCCCGTATCACTTCGACATGGTGAACAAGCTGCGTGACTTGGCCGACGCTCACGACATTCCGCACAAGATGGATTTGTACATCTATTATGCCTCGGACGGTACGGCATTCTGGCGGGCGGGTAATGACGCGCGGGTGGGTCTGGCGGGACCGGGCATCGCCGCCTCGCACAGCTACGAGCGCACACATCAGGACAGCATCCAGCACAGCGCGCACCTGCTGGCCCGCTATATGCTGGCCGACGTCGCCGAATGAGCGCATCACGGAAAGGACAAGCTGCATGATTCAACTGGGCGATATGCGCATATACCCCATCATTGACGGCACCGTTTATGTAGACCCCGGTGGTGCGTTCGGTCTGGTGCCGCTGTCGCTGTACGCGCGCTATTTACAGCCAGATGACAATCACTTGGTGCCGATGATCCTGCTGAACTTATTAGTGGAAGTTGGCAGCAAGCGCATCGTGATCGATACCGGGCTGGGGCGCAAGCTGGACGAACGCGCGCGCAAAATCTGGAGTATCACGCGGCCCCATGGTGACTTGATCGACGCGCTGGCCCGTTTGGATTTTCGCCCGGAAGACATCGACCTGGTGATTGACACGCACCTGCACGCCGATCACTGCGGCGGCAATACCCAGTGGGACGACGCCGGGGCGGTGATACCCGCTTTCCCCAATGCCGAGTACGTCGTGCAGCGCCGTGAGTACGAAGACGCTATGCAGCCCAACGAGCGCACCGCCGCTACTTATCTGCCGATGAACTACGCGCCGCTGCTGGATACCGGGCAGATGCGCCTATTGGACGGCGACACCGAGCTGGCACCTGGCGTGTTCGGTGTGGTAACGCCCGGCCACACGCCCGGACACATGTCCGTGCGTATGGAAAGCCAGGGCCAGCACGCCATGTTCGTGTGTGACCTAGCGAGCTATGCCGTGCATTTTGAGCGCCTAGGCTGGATGACTGCGTATGACGTGGAGCCGCTGGTTACGCTGGAGTCCAAGCGGCGCTGGCAGGCCTGGGCGATTGAACACGACGCGCTGCTTTTCTTCCCGCATGACCACAAGCGTCCCGCTGGGCGGCTGAAGCCAGGGGCCAAACGTCCGGAACTGGCGCCGGCGCCGCTAGACGTGGTGTAATTTTGTTTCTTATGCTGGGTTTGAAAGCGCAGCTCAGCGATCGATCACTCTAACAGCCGTGCCGCTTCCCCGCGCACGTCCGGGTCCGGGTCGTGGTCGCGCAGCGATTCCAGGCGGGAGCGGGTGGCATCCAGGCCGATGACCTGCGTTAGCGCCCAGGCTGCATGTCCGCGCACCAGCGCGGAGTCGTCGTGCAGCAGGGTGTCTAGTGCCTCTGCCGCGCGTCGATGGCCCCAGTTTCCCGCCGCGATACAGGCATTGCGTACCAGTCGCTCGCGCTTGATTCGGTATATGGGGCTGCCGGTGTAGCGTGCTTTGAACGTCTCATTGTTCAGCGTGAGCAGGTCCAACAGCGGTGGGGCGGCGTGCGTCTCCACATGGATAGGATGCAGGCCGGGGTCCGTGGCTGGACGCGCAAACCGCTGTTCCCAGGGACACACGTCTTGGCATACGTCACAGCCGTAGACCCAGTTGCCCATCAAGGGGCGTAGTGTCGGGTCGATCCATCCTTTGTGTTCGATGGTCAAATAGCTGATGCAGCGCCTCGCGTCCAGGACATGCGGTGCAGGGAAGGCCTCCGTAGGGCAGGCGGTGAGGCAGCGTGTGCAGGTGCCGCACATCGTAGCCTTGGGTAGGGGGGCGTCGTAGATGTCGAAAGCCGCTGTGGTCACAACCTCTCCCAGAAAGAAACTACTGCCCCGCCGGGGATGGATCAGCAGGGTGTTCTTGCCGATGAATCCCATACCGGCCTGCTGCGCATGTGCGCGCTCTAAGATGGCACCGGTATCCACATAGACTTTGTGCGTGGGCGGCGCGTCAGCGCTGAGGTCCGCGATGAAGGCGGCGAGCTGTTCTAAGCGCGGCGTCATCAGATCGTGATAATCCAGGCCCCAGGCATAAGCGGCGATCCGCCCGCGTGAAGGATCGCTGAGCAGGAATTCGGGGACCTGTGCGCCATAGTCTAGGCCCACCATGACCAGCGATTGCGCGCCGGGCAGCACCACGTTGAGGTCACGGCGGCGGGCGATGCGGTCTTCTCGTGCCATGTAGCCCATGCTCCCGTGCATCCCAGCGTCAATCCAGCGTAAATAAGCGTGCAGCGTGGGAGCGGGTTGGGCATGGGTGATGCCAACATAAGCAAAGCCCAAGTGCTGCGCTTCGGCTTTGACGGCTTCAGAGGGTAGGGTGGTCATGCTGTACTTTTCTTACTGCCTGTGCGGTAAGGCATTCCGATCTGTACGGCTATCATAGTGGGACTCTTCGTACCAGGATAGCGTGTTAGGCTGCGACAAGCTGTTTGATCGGGATGCGCCACATTACCTACAGGTTGCTAAGTGTCCGATGAAAGGCGGTCCAAGGCAGCCCGCAGCGATTCCTCGGCCTCTGGGCTGTATGGCCCGACGAAACGCCACAGGATTTCGCCATCCGCTGACAACAGCAGCGCCGCCAGTGCGTCGGCATCGGGCAGGTCCAATGCTTCCAGGAAGGCGGGGCGATCGTCTAAAAAGGCCGTGATGCTGCGCGCGCGCAAGTCATCATCGGGGATAGCGACCAACAGACCGGCCCGGATCACCACGCGAAAGCCCGCTTCAATCTCTGGGAAGACAGCCAGGTTGTAATACCCTAACCCTGGGTAGTCGCTTTCAGCCAGCGCGCGCACGGGGTTCAGCCAGGCTGCCGCTGTCACCTGTTGGTTTTCGTCAAAAGGGACCACGACGAAGACCGCCAGCTCACCCTCAAAATCCGTAGGCAGGCTAAAGGCGTTATTGTTCAGGCTCAGGCCACTGATGGTGGGGAAGCGCAGACAGTCGGTACCGGCGGCGGCTTCACGACACAGTGTCTGTGAGGGCGTCACACCGGACAGCTCCGGGGCTTGGATGACGTTGACGAGCAGCATGCCTCCCGCAATTACGAGAATAGCGGCGGCGGCCAGCAGCAGCAAAAGACGTCTCGACATTGGCTTATCGTCCTTTCGGTCAGTTCAGGCGCTCGTCCGTGGCGGAAAGACCACTGCCGGGCGTGCGGGCGGCTTCGCGTTCAGCACGGTCGGTTTGCCAGCGGGACGCGACCTCACGGGCCGTGTCCAAAAGCGACCCCACCGCGCCGTACTCGGCGGCAAGCACTTCGGTGTCAGCGTAGCGTGGGTGATGCGCCACCAAGTATTCCCAGGCACGTAGGGCTTCTTTCACTGATCCTAGGGCGTAATAAGCGGCAGCTTGTCCCCTCGCAGCAGGTGAATGCGCCCGCGCGCGACGTAGGCGTCGATAAGGTCATCGCGCAGCATCAGCGCTTTGCTTAAGTCGTTATAGGCTTCGTCGTGTCGTCCACGCTCCATGTAAAGCAAGCCCCGGTTAAGGTAAGGCTGGGCATAGCGCGGGTTGCGTTCAATGGCGACGCTGTACATGCGGATGGCTTCGTTGCGCTGCACATAGCGCGTGGCACGATTATTGAACGAGGCTGCCATGGGGGAAGTGATGAGCTGCGGCTGTTCGATCTCCGCCAGGATAAGATACAGCAGCGGCGGGATCGCTACGACCAAGAAGAAAAGGCTGCTTGTCAGAACGAAGAAGAGCAGCAGCACTAGAAAGATGATGAGCATCATAAACGGTGAATCGTACCACTTCACAGGCATGTGTTCTCCATAACCATCGCGATTATCACCCAGTGTATCTGGGCTTGGCTGCGTGGGCAATGCCACGCTTGCGAATTGGATGCCCGGCTGCCACTATTCGGTGATCTCGCCCAGTATGCCAAAGAGCCATTGTTGGATCGGTGCCATGTGATGGAAGTGCGTCATGACGGCATCTACTAGAGCGGCGCTGTGCGCCACGTCCAGCGGGATGGGTGGAGAATAGACCGCCAGTCCTTTGTGTTTCAGCCAGCCCGCGCGCGGATGCTCAGCGTCGAAGCCGCGCGGCACGCGCTTGAGTTCTGGATCGCTGAGTGCGTAAGCGGGGTCTGCTGTCTGTACCTGTGTCCAGGCATTCACCAGCCCTGGTCCACGAAAGCCTGCTTGTGCGCCTCGAACCACTCGCGGTTATTGTTGTCGCGCAGTTCCCGCAGAAACTGCGTGCCGGATTTTGGGAAGCCGGTAAAGGGGTTATCATGCATCATTTCTGCTCCTTGGCTGGGCGGGATTAGGGGCGGCAGTCGATTGGATGCAGAGTCATCAGCCCGAACCTACTTGATTGTGGTACAATGCGGACCAGTTTGCAACGCACGCACCCACTTAAAGAGGAGCTGTCTCATGCGTAACCGCTATCTGCTGCTGCTGATCTTGCTGCTGGCTGTTGGGGTGATCGCGGCCCCGGTGTTGGCTCAGGAAGATGAGGCCGCCGACGCTGCCGAACAAACCGAGGTTGAAGGGGAGTCGGCGGGTGCCGAGGCCGAACTTGGCGCTGAAGAGAGCCATAACGAAGCTGAAGCCGCTGACTACGGCGACTCTGGCGAGTCCAGTGCAGTGCCGGAGGGCCTCACGCTGCTGATGTTTCTGGCCGGGCTGGGCGCGATTGGCACGGTAGGCTTGTACGCCATCGCGCGTGATCGCCAAGAAGCGGACACACAGGCCACCGCTGAGGGCAAGTCGGCGTAAGCACATGGCTGACAAGCTCAACACCATGCGCGTCCTGGACGCAGCCAAGGTGCCCTATGAGGCCCTAAGCTATCCCGACACCATCAAGGACGCCGAAGAAGTCGCGGAAACGCTGGGCCTGCCCTATTTCATCGTTTATAAGACGCTGGTGGTGCAGGCCCCAGATGCACCCGACAAGCCGCTGCTGGCCCTGATTGCCAGCGACCGCCGCCTGGACCTCAAAGCGTTGGCATCAGCGGCGGGCATCAAGAAACTGCGCATGGCTGTGCACGCTGATGCTGAGCGGCTGACCGGGCTGCAAGTCGGCGGCATCAGCCCACTAGCCCTGCGGGATAAGCGCTGGACGGTTTTCTTGGACAGCCCTGCCGCCGATGCTGAGCACCTGGTCATCAGTGCCGGGCGGCGCGGTACACAGATCAGGGTGCCTACGACGCCCCTGATTAATCTGCTGAACGCGCGGTTGGCTTTCATTAGCACCGAGGTGGAGTGAGGCCGCAGGATGCCGCATCTCACGGCTGTGATCCTAACGTTGAACGAGGCCGAACACATCCGCGCCTGTATCGAATCGCTGACTTTTGCGGATGCAGTCCTGGTATTTGATTCCTTTAGCAGCGATGACACTGTGTCATTGGCGTGTGAAGTCGGTGCACAGGTCATCCAACACGCTTTCCGCGACTATGCTAGTCAGCGTAACGCTGCCCTAGACGCTGTAAACCTAGAAACGGACTGGGTGTTCTTCGTTGATGCTGATGAGCGTGTGCCGCCTGCGCTGGCTGATGAAATCCGCGCGGCCATCGTGCAGGCGGGCGATCACGCGGGCTGGCGGATGCCACGCCACAACTACATCTTCGGCAAGCTGACACGCGGCGCGGGCTGGTACCCGGATTATCAGACGCGGCTGCTAAAGCACGGAGCCGCACGCTATGATCCAGATCGACGGGTGCATGAGGTCGTAGTGCTTGATGGGCCATTGGGCACGCTGAAAACGCCCTTGGTGCATCACAACTACCGCGACGCCGCTCACTTCGCAGACAAGCAGCGCCGCTACGCTCGCTATGAGGCCGACATCCTCTATGGGCAGGGGGTGCGGCCCAAGCTGCGTAATTACCTGCTTCAGCCTTACCGTCAGTTCAAATGGCGTTACTTTACGCTGGGCGGCTGGCGTGAAGGCTGGCACGGCCTGCGCTTGAGTGTGCTCATGGCCTGGTACGAGCTGCGCAAATACGATGATCTGCGGGCACGCTGGCGGGCCGCTGACCGTTCAGTCGGCGGGCGGAACCATGTACAATAGCGCCCACACTGACGGTTAGACGATCAAAGGGCGCAGCTTTATGGGCTTGAGTGACATCCACACGGTTCTCTTCAACGCATACGTCATGTTTTCGGTCATTCTGGGGGTGTGGTCCGCCGTGAGCGCGGGACGTGATCAGCCGCTTTCCGGCAATTTCTGGGGCGCGGTCGCCACGATCTCATTGCTGGCGGCGGGTATCTTGGTGGTGGGTGTTGTAATGCTGCTCAGCGGTCAGCGCCCCGCGGATGGCCGCGTGTGGCTTTACATCCTCTACATGATTTTTCTCGTGGTGATTATGCCGGGCTTGTTTACCTTGCTGCGTGGGCGTGATGATCGCGGTGCGGCACTGGCGTTTTCGCTGCTGGCTTTCTTCAACGCGGGGGTGGCCGTCAGCATGGCTGACCGCGTGCTGACGACCTGGATCGCGGCTTGATGTGGCGATGGGCAGCCTTAGCGCTGCTGCTGGGCGTCAGTACGGCGGCATGTGGCCCGGAACCGACGCCCTTTCCGGTAGAACTGCCCGCAACTCCGACGCCCACACCAGCGCCCGAGTCGCTGCCGCCGCTGCGTTATGCCCTATCCCTGGAGGCCGCCGCTGCGGTACCAGACTTGGCCGCACTGCAAAACGGTGCGCAGGTGGTGGTGCCACTCTTGGCTGATCCGGACCCTGCCGCTCTGGGCCGCGATTATGACGTGTTAGTGGGTTATGGCAGCATTCCGGACGGTGAAGGGCTTAACTGGCAGGCCGGGGCATTGATGCCACAGCTCAGCCTGGTGCTGGACGCTGACGCCCGTCCTTTTGCTGACCCTGACTTACGCATGTTGTTACTCGCGGCGTTGGATGTGGATGCCGCTGTTGCGGCGGCCAACATTCCCGGCTTAGAGCGGGTCTGGCTCGAAGATGCCGTGCTGCCGGCCCAAACCCGTACTGCTTTAGCGAACTCGGGGTATCCGGATGGCACAGGCTTGGCGCTGGCTGTGGTGTCTTTTCCCGGCGTGGATGTGCTGACAGCGCAGCTGCGCGAGGCGGGTTTCGTGCTGCGTGTGCGTGTCATGACGCCTAACGCGGTACGTGCTGCTTTGGACTCCGGCACGGTGCAGGCAGCGCTCTTGGTCAGCGGCTTAGCAGAGGAACAGCGTGCGCTGGAGTCGCGTTACGGCACTGAACAGGTCGTCCCGCTGTATCGGGTGCCGGTGCGCTTTCAGGTGGCGGCTGGGCTGGACCTGAGTGTTAGCTTTACGCCGGAGGGCCTGCCCCTGTTCAGACGGTGACAGCCGGGCTGTCTTCAGTACAATAGTTGTTGACGAAATACGATGAAGGAGCATGATCCGCAATGCCAGAATATCCTGATCCTCTAAAAGAACTGCTGGACGAGTTCAGCTTCATCACTGACCGCAATGAGCGCGCTGAATACCTGATTGAGATCGCTGACCGCTTCGACCTGGTGCGCGTGCCGGAGGCTGTGAGTACCCAGCCGCACCCAGAGGAAAATCACGTCCAGTTCTGTGAATCTGATGCGTATGTGTGGGCTGAAGATCAGCCGGACGGGACGCTGCGTTTCTACTTCGATGTGTTGAACCCGCAGGGCTTGTCTGCGATGGCGATGGCCGTGGTGCTGGCGGAGAGCTACAATGGTTTGTCGCCGGAAGATGTCGCCAAGCTGGATACTACCTTGGTTTATGACCTGTTCGGCAGGGAAATCTCTATGGGTAAAGGCCAAGGCCTGATGGGGATTATCAGCATGGTACGTGCTGAGGCACAGAAGCGCCTGAAGGCTTAAGCCGCATAGACAGCCACACCAACCAAAAACGCCTGGCTCACCATGAGACCAGGCGTTTTCGTGTGCCACAGGCCAGATTCGAACTGGCGACCCACGCATTTTCAGTGCGTTGCTCTACCAACTGAGCTACCGTGGCGTGTAAATTGCGCGCATTGTATCGGGGGTGACGGGGCCTGTCAAGGGTTTAAGCACCGCTTTTTCAGCGTCAGGGTGGGCTGACCGCCTGCTGGAGCCGGTGTCTTGTGGCTCCAGCAGAAGGACGCGGTTCATTTGTCGGTCTTAGTCGCAGAAGTCTTGGCTGGATGGCGTGTTCGGTGCAGTGACCAGCTTGTTGTCAATGCGTGCGACGCCATCCCGGAAGCCGATAGCGGCGTAAGCATCACGGGCGCTGATGTAGATGTCATACAGGCTTTTCTCAATTGCTGTACGATCTGGGTCGATACGCGGCAGTGTGCCGCGCTCAATGTCGGCTTGGTCCTCATAGATTTGACCTAAGGTCAGGTTGTCACCGATGATCGCTGCGGCTTCTTCCGCGCGGGCATAGGCGGCGCTGCTTTCCGCTGTCAGCCCCATGGCGTAGGTGGTGCGTGCCAGCAGCAGGTAGAACATCGGGGACTGGTCGATGCTGCCGGTGCTGCTTGAGAGCGGGGTGTACAAGCGGCTGCGCGTGTCAAGCAGATTCATCAACACCTCGCGCGCTTCGGCATACAGCCCTTGGTTATAGTAATACACGGCCACAACATACTGCGTCGCGCGGCTGTCCAGCGAAGAGGGGTAGGGTGCGTTGTTCAAGTTTTCGACACCCTGTTCGATGTAGAAGCGGTCCTCCCCTTTGACGATGCAAAATCCCTGATTACCTGTTGGGTCGGGGATGAGTTTGGGGCTGCCAGCAGCGTCGATTTCATAGACGAAAAGCTGGTAGTGCAGCCGCTGAGCACCGCTGCTATCGTAGGCGAAAAGGGGGGAATCCAGCGGAAAGTCCACACGCTGCTGAGTCACTGTTTCTTCCCACAGGGTAGTTTGGGTGCGCAATTCGCGCAGTTCGATGCGTATGGTGCGTCCTGCCTGGCTGGGGTCCTCGGAGAGTTCAATGCTGGGACGACTGTTGAGCACTAGGCTGTTGCGTGGGCTGACGACGTGCAGCACGTTGCTGTTGCGCGCACGCCCCATGATCTCGATGCCGTCAAAACTGAAGGCAACCGCAGTATCAACCACTTCCAAGCAGGGGGGGCGCACTTCAGGGCTGATGATATTGTCAATGGTGTTATCGCTGCACAGGAGGCGCACGGTGTCGCGTCCTGCCGAGATCACATCGAGAGAAGTCACGATCTGGCCCGCAACCAAGGCCACGGGTTCGGAATAGGAGCCATCACTCTGCGCGCGCAGCAACTCGGCATCACTGCCTACTTCTAGGACCAAGTGTTGCAGCGGGGTGTTGTCGTCCTGCGCAGATGTGGGCAGCATCAGGCTGGCGAGCAGCACCAAGACGACACGCATGGTGGTTGTTGCTACAAAGCGATGCGGGTAAGCCATGATAAATTACGCTCCTTGATGGTATCACAATCTTCATCTGAAAGGAGGTTCCAAGCACGCCGAGCGGTTTCACGCCAAGCCAGCTCATCACCCAGGTTGACTGCGGTTTGCGGAAAACGAAAGGTAGCGGAGAAGTCGCTGCGTGCGTCAGCGAGGTCATCCGGGCTGCATGTCTCGTTTTGTGCACGCATCAGGAAAGCGGCACCACGCCGGAAGTAGGCTTCTAAGGTGCTGATCGCGTTGGGGCCGGATGGCGGGGTGCCAGCTCCTATGGGGTTGATGAACAACTGGGGCGATTCGTTTTGGGCGAAGTCGATGGCCTCGCTGAAGTCGCGTATGGCTACCCCTGGCTGTTGCAGATTGAGGTACGCGCGGCCTCGTGTGACCAGCACACGGTGATACCATTGATCGACCTGTGCATCTGAGATAGGCAGACGCTTGTGCTTATCACGATGCTGTGCCAGCAGTCGCAGGGCATGGTTTTCCAGAGCGATGGCCCGGTCGTAGTCTTCAGTGTCGATCAAGTATTCGGCCAATTGATCGACGGCCAGCACGATGCGGGAGTCGTACTGGATGGCTTGTTCATAGATGCTGGCCGCTCTTTCCATGTCGCCGATTTCCTGGTAGAGCAATCCTAATTGCGCGAGATTGGTGGCGGCTTCGGCGTTATTCGGGTCCAGGCGGTTATAGATATCCAGGTAGAAAGCGCCTTCATTGAGGTTGATGCCGTCTTCGACGGTGCGTACTGCCTGGGTGAACAGTTGTCCCGCGCCCCAACGTAAGACGGTGGGCAGCAGCACCACCAGCGCCAGAATGACCAAAGCGGACCCTAAGAAGCGTGCTTCCTGGGGTAGGATCATCGGTTGTTCATGCAGGGAGTCGCGCTGCGTGATGCCGAAGATGGAGCTAAAGAAGTTGACAAAGTTGGAGGCGGTGTGCCCAATGGAGCGTGCGAGGCCAGCGGTATACGAGGAGAATAGAAAACCACCCGCGACGAGCTGCACGACCACACTGATCGCTGCGGCCAGTACCTGTTCATCGCCAACGAAGCCGACTGCCGACACGATTAACAGCACGATTGCCACGATAACTATGAGCACGGCAGCGATGCGCCAGGGCGAGTTCTGCTGCGAGATGAAACGGTCGTCACTGCGCTGCACCGTGCCGGGGTTAAACCACCACCAATGCTGCCTGTCGATGTCATGCCGGGTATAGCGCCACTGGTCCACGCTGAAGCCCAAGCTGCGGCGCATCGCGTAAATTTGCTTTAGGCCTCTGAAAAAATGCGCATCCCCCTCATACAAGCGCGTGAAGTCCTTACCGTCCAGTTCATTCGGCCCGGTGAGGTGCTGTTCAATCTGATCTCTTATGCGCAGTAAATCGTAAGTAACTTCTGCTAATGTGGTTTCGCCTGCGCTGTTTGCTTGCGTATCAGCAGCGTTTTCGGGGCTGTGGTCGGCCTGCTGTGCAGACGTGTCTGCATCCTGCCCAATCTTGATCTGCTGTGCAAAGAGACGCAGTTTTTGGCTGTAATTCTCGATTAAATCGGCCATAGGCGGCAGTCGTGAAGTGGGCATGTCTTCAGGCAGGGATGGTGATGGGTGATTAGTTTGTTCTTCTGCGTTTCCGCTCACAGCAAGATCACCTTATGTCGCTTTGTTTGCGCCTGCAAGAACTTTTATGTTACTATTTTTCCGAGTATCACAAACAGCTTAACACACTCGTTTAGGATCAGCAACACATTGGATGACAAAACAATTTGAGGAATGATGATGCATCGTCTTGCGTTATATTTAATACTCGGTTTTATGTTCATCTCCGCTTTAGTCTGGGGAGCGAGTCACTTCAGTGTCGCACAGGCAGACTGTCCTTTGAGTGACCTTGCCCAGCGTTTTGACATCCTGACCATTGAAGCCACCATTGCGAATTGTGGCCCCTCCTTGATCGACGCTGCTGAAGCGCAGAAAGTCGGTACGGAAGGTGCGGATCGCGGTTATCTGGAGACCTTGATCGGGCTGGCATATGTGGAAGCGGCTGACTACTTCAATGCCCGTACTGCTTTGGGGCGCGCCATTGCTGCTTACGTCGTCACCGAAGATTATCTAATGCAGGCGATGACTCGCTATTATTTTGGGCGCACGTATACCCTGGAACGCCGCCACAACGACGCCCAGGTATATTACGCTGAAGCCGAGGGCATTGCCCGCCGCTATGACCTGTCATTAGTGCTGGGGCGTGTGCTGTATGAGCGCGGCCAGCGTGCCTACGATCAGAATCAGTATGAGACCACTATCGCCGTTCTTGAAGAAGCACTGGACAACCTTTTACAGCACCCGGAAGTCAACGAAGACGAGCGCACACAGGCGCTGTCAAACCTCAGCGATGTTTACACACGCTTTGCGGAACGCAATACCCGATCCAGCTTCGATGAACTGGGCAGACTGTATCGCAGCCTGGCGAACGTCTCACCATTCTTAGAATACAGCTATGCCCCAGCAGATGCGATCACGGATGGCACATGCAGTATCGACGACGTGAGCGCGTTACAAGAAGCTGACCTGATCGACTTCGAGCGTGCACTGCCTGGCTGTGGCGCACAGCTCAGCACTTGGGCCGAAACCCTGAATACGCTGCGTCTGAATGCGGAGGAGCCACAGCAGCAGGCCTTCTACAACTTGCTGTATGGGCTGGTTTTAGAGGCACAGGGGGGCGATGCGAATCTCTTCACTGCTCAGGGGCGTTATGGGCAGGCACTGGCTTTGTATCGCCAGAGCGGCAGCACTGAGATGGCCGCGCGTGCCCTGGTCTACCTGGCCTTTAATTACCTGGCGCGCGGGCAGATCAACGAGGCCGAAGCGTTTATGGGGCAGGCTACCAACGAAAGGTCCAGCCTGCCGATCTATCAGGGCCGTGTGCGTTATGGCTTGGCGCTTTTGCAGGCGGAACGTGGCATTCCTGGGGACGCGGTGCTCACGGCTGAGACCGCGCTGGATACCCTGCGTGAGGCAGGTGATCTGTCCTTGATCGAACAGCGCCAGGTACTCATCTTCTTGGCGACGCTCTATGGGCAGCTTCGTGATTCGCAGAAGGTGCAGGAAACGAACGAACGGCTCGCCAGCGTTGAGCGCCGTCTCTTTGGGGAGCGCGAAGAGGACGCATTGGCTGAGGTGAATATCTGTGTGCAGCCGGAACGTCTGTTTGAGGTACCGCTCATTGTAGCTGAGCGCGGTATTAGCGGCTGCGATCCGACACAGCGCGCCCGCCTCATTCTGATTGCGCGAGTGGCGGCCAACAGTGCAGACAGCGCCCAGAGTCGTGGGCGTGCGCGCCTTTACTTAGGCATTGGCTACTACCTCAGCAGCACGTATGAGGCGGCTAATGCCGTCATGGGGCGCGCGATTGATGACCTGAACGAAGTCAGTGATTGGCTGAACCTAGGTGTAAACTATTATTACCTGTCGTTGAGCTATCTAAACTTCACTGCGTCGGAGCAGGTGCTGTCCGACCAATACTTGGCCGATGCGATCGGCTTGTTTGAGCGCAGTAATGACAATTACTACCTGGCGCGCGGCTTCACTGAGCAGGGGCAGCGTCAGCGTGCGCGTGCTGAGCAGCGGCTGGATGGAACGCTTTACACCGCTTCCGCCAACAGCTTCGATCAAGCTCTCGTCAATTATCGTGTCAGCGTTGTTGCGAGCTGTAACGAACAGCGCTACGTGCTGGACCAACTGGTAGCGCTTTATGCCAGCAACATCTTAGCAAACGCGGTGCAGCAGGATTATTACAGTACTCTGCGCAGCAGCGTCTGCACGGACAGCGCCGACGACTTCGCTGAGGTGACACCCGAGGCGACCGATGAAGCTGTCGTCGAGGCGATCAGCCCACAGCCTACAGCAGCCCCGCCCATAGAGGTCTCTGCTTGCGATGCGGATGCTATTGTGGCCGAACGAGAGTACCTGGTCTTTGAAGCACTGCTGCTGGCCTGCCCCGATGTGGGTAATGACGTGCTGCAATTAGTCGAGACGGAAGAAGCACAGGCGGCTGACGATGAGGCCATCGCTCATGCCAAGTTGCGTTTGGGTCTGGTGCTTTATGCCATTGGTGAGCCAGGGCAGGCGGTCGTCGAATTCGAGCGTGCATTTACGCGCTTTCGAGATGCTTTGGGCGACAGCAGGCACCACGGCTTGTCGTTGTTTTATGGATCGCGTGCATTACAAGCCCAGATGACCGATCAGCAGTGGTTGGACCTGCGTCGTGCCGGTACACGCCCGCCAATCTTGACCAAGGCTGATACGTATCTCAACGAGGCGCGCCGTGTCAGTGCGGCAGCCGGTGACACACTGACCCAGGGGCGCATCGAGGCCATGGCTGCGGAGCGGCTCAACCTGTCCGGTGATACCGATGGGGCCATTGAGGCCTACGAAGCGGCGCTCAGTTTCTTCAACCAGTCGGAAGGCAGTGTTGAAGGTGTAGAGACGCGCTTGGTCGTCGCGGACATCCGCTACCAGCGCGGTGAATATGAGGAATCGCAGGCCTTGTATCGTCTGGTTGTCGAGGCTGACGACGTGGCGACGGCGGATCAGTTAATCCGTGCGCTGTTGGGGATTGCTCGCCATGAAAAATACTACGGACGTTTCGAGTCCGCGATGGACTATGCTACCCAAGCCGAAGCACGAGCCGAGACCTTGGCGGACCGCGTGCGGGCACAAGCGGAGCAAGCCGATATCGCGCGTGAGGCGGGTGATCTACGGGCGGCGCGCGCCATCGTGCAGCTCTATGAAAATCATCTCTTCGACCTATCCGATTGCCAGGACGCGGACCTGCTGCGCCTATACACGGGCTATTATTACATCAGCTTGGGGAATGGTCCACAGGCGCGGGTGGTGCTCAATGACATTGTGAGCGGTAGTTGTGAGGGACGCCAGCCGCTGGACGTGGCGAAGGCACTGAGCGGTTTGGCCGAAGTCCAGCTTTTGCGTCGCAGTGGGGATGCCGACACCAATATCGCGGTGGAGATTGCCAACCGCGAGTTCGACGCGCTGGATAATCAACCGGGTTACATCTCAGCACGCCTTCAGCAGGCGCGCTACCATCAACTGCGCCGTGAATGGGACGAGGCTAATACCTGGCTGGCTTCAGCGGAAGAGCGTGCGACCGCGATCAATGACCTGCGCGGCCTGGCCGATGTCACCATGACGCGGGTAGACATCAACATCGAACGCGGGCAATACAGCGCAGCCCTGAACCTGCTGGCACAAGGCACCAACTACTACAACGCCATGGGGCATGAATTGGGCACGATCAACAGCATCGAGGCCCGGCTGCGCATCAACATCGATCAGGCGAACTTCACCGAAGCCCTGAGCATTATTGATGAGGCGCGCAGCCTGAATACCCCCTTGTCTTTTGACAGCCGCATCCAGTACTACGAGGGTCGGCTTGCAGAAATCCAGGGACAAAGCGAAGTCGCACTGACACTCTACACGCAGTCCAGCGCCGGATTTCAGGAATTGGGCGAGGCATTGAACCGCATCGAAGTGGACCTGCGTATCGCACGGGTTTATCAGCAGCGCGGCGAGCTGGACGCAGCGCAGGCCCTAACTGCCATCGCCCGCACGACCGCAGTCGCGCAGGAGAACCCCTTCTACATCGGTCAAGCGGAGGCGCTCTTGGCCGATACGCTGGTGCTGGCGTGGCAGCGTAGTGATGACGAGACCAGCCGTGCAGACCTGATTGACCAGGCGATCACGGCGTACCTGGCGGCGTTGGCGGCTTACGAAGAAGCGGGCAACGTTGTTGGGCAAGCGGATGTGTACAATCAACTTGGCGAGTACGGCATGATTCTGCTGGAGAACAACCCCGGCGTGAACTTCGGCCCAGAACTAGGCGGTCCGTCGCAGAACTTCCAGCGTGCTTTGGAGCGCTATCGTATCATTGGGAATTCCTTTGGCATGGCAGAAGCTCATAACAACCTTGGGCGCTACCACGGTTTTGTCGGGGAGTATGACCTGGCACACAGCAACTTCAACACTGCGCTGAGCCTACTGGATGCTGACGCAGCTCCCTATCTGCAAGCGGAAATCCTCATTAACCAGGGCTTGGTGTTTGAATATCAGCACTACGCCATTCAGCAGGCAGGCAACATCAACGCCACCGAGCCGCTGCGCAGTGCCCGCGACAACTACGAATCTGCTGCCGAGCTGGTGAACTTCGTATATGGGGAGATCAGCGATGACAGCGCAAGGCGTGCCTTTGGCAGCCAGGAGTTGTTCCTGCTGCCCTACAGCCGTCTTGTGCGCATGCTGTCACTGTTCCGTTTCTCGTTGGACCCAGAAGAGGACACAGCACTGCTGCTGCAATACGCCGAACAGAGCCGGGCGCGTTCGTACTTGTTTGCCCTGCAAGACGCGAACTTTGCGCCGGTCGAGGGCAATGCGGATGTGACGCGCTGGCTGACGCTGCGTGATGAAATCATCAGTCTGCGCCGCCAACTGGATGAAGTGCGCGCGACCACGGGTGACGCCGGTGAACTCAGCAGCACCAATGACGCCATCAATATCCGTTTGGCCGAGTTACAGAGCCTTCAAGACTCGCTGTCCGGTGACGGTTTACGGCAGTTCATCGACGTGGAAACTGCCTCATTGGCCGCGGTGCAAGCCTCGCTACCTGAGGGCACCGCCCTCGTATCTTACTACATTGTAGAGGGACTGCGGACGCGCCGGGTGACGGAGAATCCCCGCTTGATTATCACAGTGATCGACCAGAACGGGGCTGAAGTGGTGCCGCTGCGAGTTGATGATCTGCGTGTGGACATTGACGGCTACATCGAGACGCTGCACAATGCGCAAGGGCAGGCCCCAGATGCTGTCAGTGCGCTTGAGCAGCAGCTTATTCAGCCGATCAGTACCAGCATCAGCCGCTATGACACTTTGGTCTTTGTTCCCTTTGGCAAGCTGAACTACCTACCTTTCGATGTGTTCAGCGATGCGGACGGGAACTACCTGATCGAGAACCACGACATCGCCTATGCACCTAGTGCCACGGTCTACACCCTGCTGCAAGGGATCAACAGTGAGGTAAATACCGATAGCGAGCAGATGTTGATGATGACCTATTCGGGTGCGGCGTTCCCGAACCTGGTGCCCTTAATCGGGATCGAGTTGGAGTACGCTTACATCGCTGGTGTTGTGCCCAACTTGACGTACTATCCGGAAGAGGAAGCACAGGTTGCTAACCTTAGCACATCGCTGGTGGATGCGGACATTCTGCATTTTGCCGCGCATGGGGTATTTGATGGAGCGAACGCATTGGCGTCTTACATTGCGTTGGCACCTGATGCACCGGATCATGATGGGCGGCTGACTGTGACGGACATCTATGCTTTGTCGCTGGACAATGCCCCGCTAGTGACCATTTCTGCTTGTCAGCTTGCCTTCAGCGAGTTGAGTGCTGGGGATGAGCTGGAAGGGATGATCCGTGCGTTTTTGTTCGGCGGGGCGCGCGGTGTGGTTGCCAGCTTGTGGAACGCGGATGACTTCGCCACTGCGGAACTGATGGAGGCGTTTTACCGCTATCGGTCGCAGGGTCAGATGAGCGAAGTAGCAGCGCTGTCACAGGCAAAGCGCGACATGGCCCTGATGGGGCGGCCTGTGGCGGAATGGTCCGGCTTCGTGCTGATTGGCGGTACGCAGCAGTAAGTGGGCGCGGTCTACAGAGGTGCAGGCCCGCTTTTACGCAAGACGGCCCTGCACCTTACCCCTGCTGATCGCTCTCTGGTTTACGCTTCGTCAGGTGGGAAGACTTTACCTGGGTTCAAGATGCCGTTCGGGTCCAGCGTTTGTTTCAGTGTCCGCATCACGTCCAGGGCTGGGCCGTGTTCATGGCGCATATGGTGCGCCTTGCCCAGGCCGACGCCATGCTCGCCGGTGGCGGTGCCGCCCAACGCGATCGCCTTGTGCACGATGCGATCGTTGGCGGCCAGCACTCGCGCGAATTCAGCATCATCAGCATAGGGGAACTCAAAATGGATGTTGCCGTCCCCGGCGTGGCCCTTCATGGTGCCATCCATTCCTGATTCGGCTACGGTCTGCTCAATGAATGCGATCAACTCCGGGTAGGCGCTGATGGGCACGGCCACATCTCCGATGAAAATTTGCTTACCGGGGAAGGCACGTACCAGGGTCTCATAGGCGTGATGGCGGGCGTGCCACAGCTTATTGCGCTCGGCGGTGTCCATAGTGCTGTGGATGCGCGTGGCTCCCATCTCCGCGCAGATGTCACGGACCATCGCCAGCCCGTCTTCCAGAGCCGACTCGTGTGCGGCGTGGAACTCCATGAAAAGCGTCGGTTCCTCGGTAAGGTCCACACCGGCATGATCGCGCAGCAGAGCGCACTGCTTGGCATCGACGAACTCCAGCGCTGCCGGGTCCAGGCCGCTGCCGCGCACTGCTACGACCGTCTCCACAGCAGAGGCCACGTCCGGAAAGGCTGCCACAACTGCGCTCATCAGCGTGGGCACCGGCACCAGCTTCAGCGTGGCTTCAGTGATGACGCCCAAAGTACCCTCACTGCCCACGAAGAGGTGCAGCAGGTCATAGCCGGAGGCCTGTTTTACTGAGCGAGAGCCAAACTCAACGAGGCGGCCATCCGCCAGCGCGACTTGCATTCGCAGCACGTTGTCGCGCGTGGCCCCGTACTTCACCGTGCGGATGCCGGCGGCGTTGTTCGCCAGCATTCCGCCCACACTGGCATTAGCGCCGGGGTCCGGGGGAAAGAACAAGCCGTAGCGTGCCAGCGCCTCGTTCAGGTCTTTGTGGCCGATGCCGGGCTGCACCGTCACCTGGAAGTCGTCGGCGTGCACCTCAATGATGCGGTCCATGCGTGCCAGCGACAGTGTGATACCGCCCTTCACGGGGATGGCATTGCCTTCCAAGCCGGTGCCCACGCCCCACGGTGTGACCGGTACACAGTGTGCGTTAGCCCAGTTCAACACTGACGCGACTTCTTCGGCAGTTTGCGGCCAGATGACGACTTCGGCGTCGTGGGCCGGGTGCCGCGATTCGTCGCTGGCGTGCAGGGCGATGTCGGCCTGGGCGGTGCTGAGCGTTCCGTCGGTGAGCAGGCTGCGTAGGGCGTCGATGTGTTCAGCGGTCAACGGGGTATAAGTGGGCATAGGGGTTAGCTTTCGTCTGTGATTCGTAAGGTCTCGAAACCGTAGTACGCAGCGGCGCATTGATTGAATCCGCGCATGGGGTCATCGCCAAGTGGCTCGATCCAAGCCATCAGCGCGATGTCATCGGTAAAGGGCGGTGCCAGGCCGTGCTGCTGACCCTCCACTGCTTGTTCACGCAGCAGTGTATCGCGAGCGTGCCACTCTTGCTGGAAGGTCTGCATCTTCGGGCTGAGCTGAAGCGTTTCCAAGGTGTTGAGGCCGATGCCCAGAACCAGCAGCGCGGCCAATGCGATGGCGCTTTGAATAGGCAACCGGCTCGGCGTTTGTGTCGGGCGACGCAGTCCCTGCCCCATCACCCAGCCCCAAATCGCCGCTGTCAGCACCATCGGAAACTGCACCACGGGAAAAGCACGCGCCGGTAAGGTATCGCCGGTGATGACCACCGTTGTGGTAATTGCCGATAGTACAATAATAATGATTATCATGCTGCTCAACAACAGGATCCAACGCCCCCGTTGGCGGACTCGTGAGATTGTTGATTGTTGAAGTAGAGCATAACCCGCAAGACCCGCACTCATCAACGTCAGCAGCAGCGTCCAGGGACTGAATAAAGCCCCCGCAACACCGAAGAAGCCAGCCGAAAAGACCAGAGCTTGTAAAGCCATGTCCAACAGGCTGAGTCCTTCGCGGTAGCGGGCATTGGCGTCTGCACGGATGGCGGTACCTGGTGCCGTCAAGTACACGACCAGCACGAACAAGGCCACGCCCAGCGCTGTCAGCAGCAGCGGCAGCAGTGCGCGGCGCTGTGTGGCATCAGCGGCTAGCAGCAGCAGACCAGTCAGCAGTACAAAGAGCGTGACCTGCACCGCAGCGTAGGTTGGTGCGAAAAACCCGGCCACTGTGGTTAATGTGGCGACAGCCGCCAGGTCCAGCACAAGCCGTCCGGTCACGCCGCGCAGCCGCCGCACAAGCAGCGCCAATATCAGCGTCAACAGCAGCGTGGGGGTAATGTAGGTGGCCGCACCGGATGTCCAGTAAGCAGCTTGGATCAAGTTGGGCAGGCCGTCTAAGATGCTCAGCAGCAGCAGCGTGCCGCCGAACAGGGAGAGAAACCCGCTGTAGCGCAATCCCAACCACAACACGACCTCATGCGCTAACCAGGTCAGGGCTAACCACCAGGCACTCAGCAGCAGGACCGGCAGCACGCCCACGGCCCACGGGCCGCTCAGCCCGACGGCACTCTGCACGAAGGATGAACTAAGGGTCGCGGTCCAGGTTTGGTAATAGTAAAGAGGTGCGCCGAAGAGTCCGTGCTCTTTTGCTGACATGATGAAGCACCAGTCATCGGCAATTGGTCTCATAAACAAGCCGTTGATAGCGATTAGCAGCACCGGCAGAGCCACGATCAGCAGAAGCGCGGCGCGCAGCCAGCGGCGTTGCAGCAGGTCCAACGGCATGTTATTCCCCCTCGATGATCGTTAGGGTATTGAATCCGTAATACTCAGCGGCGCATTGGTTGTAGGTGCGCGTCGGGTCACTGCCCAGGCGCTCGACCTGTGCTGTGTCGGCGATGTTGTAGGTAAAGGGCGCAGCCGTCCCATTGCGTTCACCATCCGCCACCTGTTGACGCAGCAGGGCGTCGCGGGTGTGCCATTCCTGCTGGAAGGTGATGAACTGGGGCGTCATGGAAAGCGCCTCAACAGTGGCAAGACCTGGCCCCAATATCAGCAGCACAGTCAGCAGGATCACGGCATTACGCGTCAGCCGATCCGGTGGCGCAGCGGCATGGCGTAAACGCTGACCCAGTACAAAGCCCCAAACAGCGGTCGTCAGAACCATAGGAAGCTGGATCACAGGGAAGGCACGGGCTGGTAATGCCGTCGCCGAAACAAACGCAATCGTGGACATGGCTGCCAGTACCAAGATAGTCAGTATACTGCCGCTCAGCAGCAGCACTTGCCGCCAGTGACGCCGCAGCAGGGGGAGTCTTTTCTCCGTCAGGGCATACCCGGTGATACCGGCTGTGAGCAGCGTCAACAGCAGAGTCCAGGGGCCAAAAATCGTGGGCGCACCGACCAAAAATGCTAAGGTTTGCACGACGGCTTCCAGGCCCATGTCCATCAGGCTGAGGCCCTCTCGGTAATAGGCGTTACCATCCACACGAGCTGAAGTGCCCGGCGCTGTCAGGTAGACCACGAGCACGATCAGCGCCACGCCAAGCGCGGTCAGCAGCAGGGGCAGCACTGCCCGGCGCTGCGTCGGGTGGGCGGTCAGCAGCAGCAGACCGGTCAGCAGCACGAAGAGTGTCACCTGCACGGCGGCGTAAGTCGGCGCGAAGAAGCCTGCTGTTGCGGTTAATGTGGCGACAGCCGCCAGGTCCAGCACCAGCCGTCCGGTCACGCCGCGCAGCCGCCGCACAAGCAGCGCCAATATCAGCGTCAGCAGCAGCATAGGCGTGACGTAAGTTGCTGCACCGGACGCCCAATACAGTGCCTGAGTCAGGTTCGGTAAGCCGCTGAGTACGGCCAAGGTCAGCAGCGTGCCACCCAGCACACTGATATAGGCTGCATCGCGCAGACTCAGCCACAGCGCCGCCTCGCGTGCCAGCCAGATCAGCGCTGCCCACCAGCCGATCGTCAGCAGTAACATCATCAGACCGACGGCCCATGGCCCGGAAAGCGCGACGGCACTCTGCACAAAGGATGAGCTGAGGGTCGCGGTCCAGGTTTCGTAGTAGTAGATGGGTGCCCCCCACAAGCCATGTGCCTGCGCGCTGCGGATGAAGCACCAGTCGTCGTAATAAGGCCGCACGAACAGCCCGTTGATAGCGATTAGCAGCACCGGCAGAGCCACGATCAGCAGCAGGGCGGCGCGCAGCCAGCGGCGTTGCAGCAGGTCCAGCGGCATCGTCTCAGCCTTTTCTACCGAACAAGCGACTCAGGACGCCCTGCGAGCGCATCACACCGTGCGTCAGTGTGACCAGACCGCCGCCGACTGGGTCATAGATGGGCCGAAGTTCGTCCAGCACCAGGTCCAGGGCGCGCGTGGGGCGTCCGATCTGCGCGTTGAGCATTTCCAGATAGCCCGCATGATGCCGCAGTGCGCCTTGCGTGTCGGCTTCCGTGAGGCCTTCGTGCCAGGGCCATTGTTCCGGGTAGTAGAAGTAATACAGCGGATAGAGTCCCGCTGTAACCACCGAAACGCCCCGGTTGGCGTAGGCCCACAGGTCTAGGCCAACGTGCTGCGCGATCTCCGCGCTGAGCACCAGCCCGGCGGTATACTGTACGGTCTGCGCGAAGCCGCTGCCGCCCTCTACAAGCGTTGGCACGTAGCCCGTGGGGTGCAGTGCCTCGATCTGCTGGCGGTAGGCGGCGGCCCCTGTTTCCAAGTGCTGGCTATCTTCCAGGATGGCCCCAGCCGCTAAAATCAGTGCGGTGTACCAGGGTGCGGCGTATTCGGGCAAGGCGCGCCCAGTCAGTGTGTTTACCTGAGCGCCAAACACTGTTAACCAGTCTGAGCACTGTGTCTCATGCAGGCTGGGATGATCACGCAGTAGTTCGATGGCCTGCGCTAGAGTCAGCAGATGGTAGAGCGTGGTCTGAGCATCGGCTTCTGGGCGATCGTGCAGAAGCTGTGTGAGGTCCGCGATAGCAGCATCTGTTGTGCTGTCAGCGAGAAAACGCCAGCGTAGGCCCGCCCATTGCACCGCGTCACTCAGGCTGTGAATGGGTCGGGTGCCCTCAAGCTGCACCCAGGCCGCTTGATAAGGGGGGCGGCTGCGATGCGTGCGCGCGATATTCACCGCGTCGGGGGCAAAGGTAAGTCCGTAGTGCTGCCAGTTGATCATAGGCCTGCTGTGTTCCTCTGTTAAAAGTGAAAAAAAACAAAATCACTGCGCGGTGCAGCCCATTTCATGCTACCATGGTTGCATCATGCGTTGATTGCTGCCTGATCCTTAAGTGCCCTTTTCAGTGACGAGGCGTCATCATGAACGACACCGATAACCTGCCGCCCCCCACACCGCCCCCCGATGACGATTTTCAGGTCAACGAAGATGACCCACAGTTTACATTAGAACACATCCGCCAAAAGATGGAAAGCGTGGCGCAGGACTTCGCCGCGGGCAAGCTAAACCGTGCCCAGTTCAATGCAATGTACGGGCATTACAGCGATCGTCGCAAGATCGTGGAGCGTTTGATCGCGCGCGACCCGAAGAGCAGTGCTTGGCGTCAAGCCGCAACCCCTGGGCATACAGGCTTTTTGCGCACACATTTCGAGGCTCATCCTGAGTTCGTCATCGTCTTTAGGCACCATAATCCACGTCCACTGTTGAGTATAGGACAGCCGCCCAACGAGGCCCAGGTCGTGATCCGGCAGGTGCTGCGGTTACTGTGGCAGCATGAACGTCCGCCGCGCACCGGTTTGGCCCGCAAGCTGATCGGTCGTGAGCGCTGGCTGGTGATGATCGTGGGTGAGCTGGCGCTGACAGTGGTGATCTATTCGCTGCAACCTTCCGTGGACCAGAGCAACACCGTGCGTGATCTGCATAGCGACTTTGAGCGGGCCAATCACAGCGCCCTTCAGCGCGGTTTGAGCGGGGCCAAGATGGTGTTCCCACAGCGTGCTGTGATGGAATACTAGCACACCCTGCTTAGGGCAGACGGACCTCACGCGAGAGCGGCCCCATGAGCGATTCTGTGTTGATGGCCGCCACTGCGAAACTTTCGTAAAGTGCGGACGTGAAGCAGTCGCACTCGTAGCGGGTGGCCCCGGCATCCGCGTAGAAGAGCTGTTCAAAGGTTGTCTCGCCCGCACGACGCAACGCCACCACATAACCGGTTGCCCCGTCGACGGGTTCCCACGCGACACGGCGTGTGCCGCCAGGCATTTCGCGCACGACTGGGTTCTGCGGCGCGTCCAGGCCATCACTGAGTGCCATGACCACGGTGAGGACTGTACGTGTCGATTTACGTAGGTAATGCGGCTCTACTTTGTCGGAGGTATCGCGGCCTTCACGGTTGACGTTATCCTCCAGGGCCTCAATGAAGCGCACCGCCGGGATGCCCTTTTCACTGAAGCTCATGTGATCGCCATAGCGCCCTTCACGGTCTACTTCGGAGAGATAGACGATCTCTAGATCGGTCTGGTGATTGTCGCCGATGAAGTCGATCATGCGGGCCATCTGCCGCGACGGGGAATCGTCGTCCGGGCCAGCAGAAAAGAGGCGAAGCTGGCTGTCGTTGATCTTGCCCAGCGAGTCATTGACGCTGCCGATGGTGTCCAGATTAATCATCACCTTGACTTCGATGCCGAAGGCGTCCAGGTAATCGCGAACGAAGGCGCTGCTGCCCTGTCGGTTGACTTCTTCAGCCGCGAAAGCGACAAAGATCATCGTGGCACGCGGCTGCACTTGGCTGAGGATGCGCGCCATCTCGATAAGCGCGGCCACCCCTGAGCCGTTGTCGTCCGCGCCGGGGGCATAGCCAGTTGCGTCACTCAGGTCGTCGGTACGGCTGTCGTAATGTGCGCCGATGACGATAGCGGGGGTGTTGGGTTGGGTGCCATTGATGACCCCAACGACGTTGTGAACCAGGGCTTCTTGTACCTCGCCGCCGAAGTTGGTGTAGCTTCGGAAAGGATGCGGGAAGGTTACGAAATTCCCGCGTGATTGCTCTTGAACAGCCTGAAATTGGCTGCTGATGTAGCGGTAAGCGGCGTTAATGCCCTGGGTTTCACTACTGAGGGAGTTGACATGCCGCGTGTAGCTGCCTTCTAACGCATAGATATGGTTCATTAACCGCGCTGCTTCGACTTGGTTGAGCATGTTGTAGAGATATGCTCCGGTCGGTGGGGCAGCGGTCGGTACTGGTGCATTCGTCCCTTGGTCATTGGTCGATGGTGTGCTGTAGCCCAGGGTCGGCAGCGGCACGTCGGTTTGGCGCGCTTCTGGTGCCAAGGTGGCCGGCGGTGTGCTGCTGGATAGGTTGCAGGCCACGCCTACCAGCGCCACAAAAGCGATCATGCTCAGCAGACTTCTTAGGACTCGGTCCATGGGTCTCTTCCGGTAAATCGGTTCATCGAACTTCCAGCAATAATGCCATTTTAGCATTACTTGACGGGTATCCGGGAGGGTGTGGGCGAGGCGTAGGCTGAGCGTGTGATCGGTGGCGGCCAGAAGACCCATTTTGTCCTGTGGCCATCTCGGTTTATACTTTTCACCAATAGACGGTTTATTTGGAGCAGACCGCGTATGACCCTTTCATCGTCTCCCCCAGAATCGATGGGCGGCATCTCGTCGCATGCATTCACTACAACGAAGACTCTTAAGCTCTTTGCTACCCTGCGTGACATCGCTAAGGCTAAAACGATTGATATACCTTTCCGTGAAGGGCAGACCGTCCGTGAGCTGGTTGAATTACCTGATAATGGCAGGTGGGCGTGATGTCTATTCGGCGCGATCTGCTGATCATTGAAGGAGAGGCTGAGGCGGTTGCGCGTGTACACGCTTTCATGCGCAATAAGACGATGCGTGGCGGCGGTTGACGCGGCTGATGGCCCCGTAGGGTTTGCGATTTCATACCATAATCTCTATGCTGCAAATCCATGAGTCAGGGGTATAATTTACATAGTTGCATTTATGCTTCGTCAATGCAGTGATTCATAATCGCACAGCGCCAGGCAGGACACATGCTCGATTACCCGATGTATATCCGGATGCCCACCGACAAAGGGGCGGTTTTCTTCGCACAACCCAGCAGTGCAGAAGCCGTTATTGCATCACTGATTACCGCACAGGATCGCGGTTGGCTGCGTCTGCATGGTTTTGTCCTGCTGCCGGATGCGCTGGAGATGGTGGCCTCGCTCATCCGTCAGGGCGTGGCCGGTACGGTTGCGCAGCTTCAGGCCGAGACGATCCCGGTGCTGAGTGTGCTAATGCCCACGGCGGGCGTGATTTGGGCGTCACAATACAGTTACGCGCAGATCAAGACCCAGGTGGCGTTAGACGCACGTCTGGAAATGCTGCGCTTGTCCCCGGTTGCTAATGCGGTGGTAGACGACGCACGAACGTATCCCTACAGCTCATCCAGCCCACGCTATCGGCGTAACATCGCCCCCTATGCGGGTTTTCGCGCAATGCCTCCTAGCACAGTGGGCACATCCAATGGCATGTCGGCACAGCTACAGAGTGGCAGCGTTGACCTGCACACGGCCCGCACCACCGAACAGGCGGCGGTTGTATCCCCCGTGTCTGAAGCGGATAGCGAGGACGGCCCGCCACAAGAGCAGCCCGACAGCGCCGACACTTAGTCAGCCTTCAGGTGCTGTTTAGCTGTAGGTTGGGCAGCGGCGCTAGACTGCCATTATGGAAACTAAAACGCAAACTCAAAGGCGAAAGCGTCTCATGGAAATTCTCCTCATCCTGGCGGTTTTAGCCGTCGGTGGTTACGTGTTCACTGCGTTCATCGTGGTACCGGCCATCAGCTCACGTCCAGACAATCTCGGCGTTACAGACGGTCAACTGTCTGCGTGCCCGCGTTCACCCAACTGTGTCCACAGTCAGCAGGATACGATGGTCGGTCCGGCTATGAGTCCTATTCTCTATACCGGCACCACCGCAGATGCCCTGACGCGGCTGCGCATGGTGATCGACGCCATCGGCGGCGGTACTGTAGTCACACAGACGGATGATTACCTGCACGTTGAGTTCCGCAGTGCCATGCTGCGCTTTGTCGATGATGTCGAGTTTTACCTGGTGCCAGAGGGCGAAACCGGCGGCGTAATTCACTTCCGCTCTGGTGCGCGCTTGGGCTATGGTGACATGGGCGTCAATAAGTCGCGCATGGAAACGATCAGCCAGCGTTTTAGCGCGGGCGGTTGATGCGGCCTGCATCCCGATGCTGCACATCACACAGCACACCTCACGACGTCTGGTCTTGGAGGACAAACGCACCCGGCTGCGTGTCTTCAGCTTACTGTTTCTGGCGCTGAGCTTGCTTACCCTGTCATCGCTGCTGGTTAACAGCGCGGCCACTGCATTCAACGAGGGGGGCCTGGACCCTCAGCGCCTGCCTGCACAGATCACCTTTCTGGTGGCGGATGTAGCACTGGTGGGGGTGGCACTCTTTTTTCTGCTGAACCTGAGCCGGAAGGTGCGTATAACCTTTGACCGTGAATCGGAAACGGTCGTGGTGCGTCAGCAAAGCTTTTCACTTTACAGCGTGTCGCACATCCGTGTGGAAGGCAATGACGAGATTGGCGTCTATGCGTTGTACTTAGTGCTGCGCATGGGCCAGCAGGTTCCATTGGCGACTTTACCTTACCATGAACAAGTACACATGGAGCGCCTTGTCGCTGAGGTGAAAGCCTTCCTCAAGCGCTGAGTCTCAACCTCAACCTGCTACAGCCACCACACACTATTTGTCCTCGTCGTGCAGGCGGGCCACCTCGTCGTCATCCCAATCTTCATCGTCTGGCTGCTTACGGGTCAGCGCCGAGCGCAAATCCATCTCGGTCTTTTCGTCGTGCATAGGCTGCACGGATGTATCTGGCTTCATCGCGCTGGTGTTGATGCGCTCGGTGGTCATGTGCTCATCAGCGGGGATAAAACCGCCGGTTGGTGCTTCAGCGTCCACCTGATCCTCAGCGTGCAGGCGCGCGACCTCGGCGGTATCCAGGTCCTGGCTGAGGTCGTCATCTTGCTGGTGCACTAGCGCCGATCGCAAATCCATCTCGGTCTTTTCGTCGTGCATAGGCTGCACGGATGTATCTGGCTTCATCGCGCTGGTGTTGATGCGCTCGGTGGTCATGTGCTCATCAGCGGGGATAAAACCGCCGGTTGGTGCTTCAGCGTCCACCTGATCCTCAGCGTGTAGGCGCGCGACCTCGGCGGTATCCAGGTCCAGATCGGCGTCCTTAGCCGCTTCGGGACGCGCGTCGGGGGTAGTGGGCGCATCGGCGCGTAGGGCATCGGTGGGCAGCTTGTTGGTGGGGATTTCGGTGCCGTCTTCGTCGTCTGCGCCATCGTTGTTATCTGCGGGTGCAGCCGTGGGGTTGATAACAGGTAGGGGGGCGGGCGGCGCAGTTTGCGACTCAAGTGCTGTCGCTTGGCTTCGGCGCAGGAGTGTCATTGCCCATGCGGTCAAACGGTGTAGGTCACGATTGAGCTGCATGGCGTGCACGCCCAAGGCCAGCAGCAGCGCCATAGGCAGCCCGGCGGTGAAGAGCTGTTCCCCGAAATCATAAGCCAGCAGCAGGGTAAAGCGTTCTGCTGGATGGAAGGCCGGGGCTTGCAGTGCGGGGCCTACTGTGAACACCAGTGCGCCCAGGGTCAGCAGGCTGCCTAGGCCGTATCCTGCACGCAGCGTGGGGGGCAAAAAGAAATTTGCCAGGCCCGCTAGAATACCCAGTGTTCCCAAGCCGACGACCCCCACCCAGGTGATGCTGTTCGGCCCTTGGGTGCTGAAGATCAACGCGAAGCTGAGCATCAGGGCAAAGCCGACGACCATGCCCAACACCGTGCCGAGCACTGCTTGTAGACGCGATGACAGGCTTAACTTGAGGCGCAGCCGTTCGCCTTGTTGAAGACGCAGCACGTAGCCGGTGAACAGGCCCACTGCCAGCCCAATCAGTGGGATGGGAGCCAGTGAGAAGGGCGGGGTGGTGTTGGCATCACAGATGAAAAAGTGTAGGCAGTAGTAGTTCCAGTGGATGTAGATAGGCAGGAAGGTCGTCAGCGCGGTAAGGGCAAAGGACACCCAGCCGCGCAGATGCAGCATTGACGACAGGATCAACCCTAAGCTGAGGCCGAAGCCGCCGAAGAAGAGCACATCCCAGTCGATTTGAGTCTGCTGGTAGAACATGTAATACACCAGGCCCCAGGTCAAGGTTGCCAGGCCTAAGCCAAAGCTCACGCTGACTGCAAAGCGCGCAGCCCATGACCAGAAGCCGCGCAGCCGCCCTGGTATCTCGTCACTTAGCAGAGTCAGCACGCCAATAAGCAGGCCAAAAAAGAGGCCGAAGGACAGGGTGTTGGCCCAGCGCTGTGGATTGAAGATCGCCTCTGAGCGATAGGTGGTGAAGACCTGGACCCCCATGCCGGCGGCTGCGCCAAACATCGCCCAGAGAAAACGCCAGGTGAGCGATAAGGCATGTTCCGTCATGCGCCGCCAGGTGTTGGCGAGCCAGGCATAGGCCCGACCCAATCGTGGAACCTCTGGGGGCAGGTTCGGCGCTTCGTCGCGGACCAAAGCCAGTGCACGCAGCGCCCCGTGTGTACCGGCCTGCTGCTGTTGACCCAGATAACGCACTGCCGCTTTGGAGCGCAGACGGCCCACGACCCGCGCTGCGAAGTCGCGCACAGGGGCTTTGTCTGCTTCTAAGGCAATCTGCGCGATCAACACGTCAATTTCTGGGGTATACACTTTGTCATTCCATTGTGCATCGCGCTGAATCTGGACGCCTTGGCGGGTCATGGTACTGAGCATAACACCGCGATACTCGGTCTTAATCTCATAGCTGCGTTCTGGTTTGAGGAGTTTAGCGCGGGTTGCCAGCACTTGGAGTGCCGCGCGCTGTGCATCGGCGTCGTTCTCGATTTGCAAAGCTTGCGCGACCATGCGTGGAATGCGTCCCGCCTCAGGGTCAGGCAGGGTTTCTAGGCGGTACAGTGCCCGGATGCGTGCCGGTGCGTTTTGACTGCGTACTGCGTGCAGGCACACCCAGCGCTGATTGGTCGTATCGAGCTGCTGCCACCAGAAGTCGATGTCGCGGTCATATTCCAGCGCACCGCGCAGCATCATTTGACGACCTTCCAGGTCCAGTTCCAGACCGTGTTCTTCGGCCTGCATGTAATAATCGTTCATCAGCATGAAGTGTGTCACGCCGGGTAGAAAGCGCCCTTGGCCGCCGTCCCAGGCGAAGTGTGCGCGTGTGTAGATGTCGATGGCCTCCAGTAGGTCAGCATTGGAGGCATCCACACCTTCGCCGAAGCCGCTGAAGTCTGGGCCGAAGTCATCCCAGTCGTCCGTCAGCGTGATCTGGTCCAGCAGCACAGACTCCAGTTCTTCGACCATTTCCAACAGCGAGTCAGGGCGTTGTGATAAGTCCATTGCCACACCACGCCGTAGGATTTCGGTAGCGTAGGCAGGGTATTCTTCGAGGTTGGGTAGGTCGTCTTGAAACTGGAGCTGCTTCATGGCAAGGGGTGCTGTGCCGCCAAAGGGAAGCTGCCCGGTGAGCATGTGGTAGATCATCAGCGAGAAGCTGTAGACGTCAGCACGTTTGTCGAGCATGTCTGAGGTGAGCTGTTCGGGGGCCATGTACATCAAGGTGCCGCTGCCAGGGTTGACGGCTTGGCCGTGCACATCGAGACGGGTCGCCAGGCCGAAGTCGGCTAGATATGGCGAGTGATAGCCGTCCAGCAGAATGTTCTGCGGCTTGAGGTCCAGATGAATCACTTTGCTGTTGTGGGCATAGTCCAGGGCTTGGGCGATGGCCTTAGCGGTCTTGAGCACACTTTCGATCGCCATGCGGCCCCGTACCATGAGGTCACTGAGCGCGCCGCCAGTGACGATGCGCATGACGATATAGAGTTTGCCTTCAAAATCGCCAAAATCGTAGATGGGCAGGATGTGGGGGTGTTCCATTTGGGCGATGGTTTGGGCCTCGCGTTTGAACATTGCTACGGGGTCCATGTCATCGGTAGTCAGGGTTGGGGCGATCGTTTTAATGGCAACCATGCGCCCTAGGCGTGCATCACGCGCGGACCACACGTCCGCCATACCACCGCGCCCGATATGCTCAATGATGCGATACTGTTGGTTGATTTCAGTGCCTACGTCCACTGCACACCTCACCGCGCTTGTGTGTCTATGCGTTGATTATATGTCGAGCAGGGTGCCCAGGGAAAGCAGCCTTTGCACAGGATACAGGGCATATGACAGATGATCGTGTCGTAAGGCCTATCCCTTGAAGCGGGCTTCCAGCTTACTGCGCATGGCTTCGGGACCGTCCAATGTGGAGACGAGTTGGATGTCACCACCGGCTAGAATAGCGCGTAAGATTCCCTGGTTTGCTTTACCCGTTTTGAAGGCGGTGGCAACCTCGTCGGCAAAACGCCCACTGCCTTCCAGCACCAGGATGGGCAGCTCTTTGGCGACGGCCAGGTAGACATCTTGCTGTGTGATGCGCCCACCGTTGATGAGCACGCCGATGACTGAGTGGCTGCGCCGTGCAGATACGGCGCTTGCCATTTCGACCAACAGGTGCGATTCCTCGCCCCAGTCTTCGCCATCGACTAAAACGAAATGGGAGTGGCTGTCTTCGAGGTAGGCTTCTTCATCGGGGTTGGCGTAGCCGGGGTAGGAAATTTTGCCCAGTGGGGCCACACCGATGAGGGTGAAGTTATGCTTGCCAACGCGGCGTGCTTCTCCTACCATTTGCATCACACCCGACTCGGTCCCGCCGTCAATGATGGTGGTGTTGTGGGCATCGGCAAAGGCGGCAATTTCGCGGATGATGCGCACGGTGCGCTGCGTGTCTTCTTGGGTCATGTAAGATGCGCCGCCGGTGATGAAAAGCGCGGGGCCTTGGTTAAGGCCCAGATGCTGCATCACTTCATAGGCACTGGCACCTTTGGGTACGCGCACGGCGGCGGCTTTGTGCCCGTTGGGAAATTTGATTGCAAAACGCTTGTTGTATACCGGTACCATACGATCACCTGTTGTCCTTCAAGAGCAGCACCTAGCACGCAGTATAAGCGGCTTTGGGTGCATCTGCACGCTGAGCCAACGCAAATGCGTGAGTGTGGAGACTTTTTGAGATGTCCCCTGAGTTGTCTTCGGTCTCAGACCGACCGGACCCGGATCGCATCGCGCCGCTCTTGCTACCCTGGTATGACCAGCACGCGGCGGATTTACCTTGGCGCAAGCCCCAGCCAGACCCATACACGGTGTGGCTATCTGAGATTATGCTTCAGCAGACCCAGGTAGAGACGGTGCGCGGTTATTTCCGGCGCTTTTTAGCCGCCTATCCAACGGTGGAAGCACTGGCCGCTGCCCCCTTGGACGCTGTGCTGAAACAATGGGAAGGTCTAGGTTATTATAGCCGTGCACGCAATTTACACCAAACGGCACGGCAAATTGTTGCTGAACGTCATGGACGCTTTCCGAATACCGTGGTTGAACTGATGGCACTGCCTGGTATTGGCCCTTACACCGCTGGAGCGATTGCCAGCATTGTTTTTGGGCAGCGCGCGCCCGTCCTAGATGGCAATGTGATTCGCGTTTTTGCTCGCTTGCTGGACCTACCTGATGACGTGACGCAGAGCCGTATACAGCGTCAGTTGTGGGCATTGGCTGAAGCCTGGCTGCCGCCGCAGCGTGTAGGGGATTACAACCAGGCCTTGATGGAACTGGGCCGCACGGTTTGTAAGCCGCGTGCGCCGTTGTGTGATGTCTGCCCTCTTCAGGCCGGGTGTGCGGCCTATGCGCGGGGCACTCAGCACGAGCGTCCGGTCAAGCGGCGCAAAGCCGCAATCCCACATTATGATGTCGCCGCAGGACTCGTGCGTGATGATACGGACCGCCTGTTGATTGCACAGCGTCCACTGGAGGGTTTGTTGGGCGGTTTGTGGGAATTTCCAGGTGGTAAGCAGGAGCCGGGCGAGACGCTGCCAAAAACACTTCAGCGCGAGCTGCGCGAGGAGCTGGGCATTGAGGTGGTGGTGGGAGCGCATTTCGTCTCGGTAAAGCACGCTTTCACACATTTTCGGATCACGCTGCACGCTTATGAGTGCCAATGCTTGACGGATGAGCCGCAGGCGCTTCAGGTGGCGGACTGGGCATGGGTCGCAGAGGATGTGCTGGATACCTATAGTTTTGGCAAGGCGGACCGCGACGTCATCGCGGCACTGCGGGCGCGACATCGGCGCTTGTTGTGATACGTCTGGTCATGGCTTAACTTTTCTTTTTGACGTGTAAGACGTGCCCGACGACATCGACGATTTCCACCACATCGCCACGCTGCATGGGGGCGTCATTGATCTCACGCGCTGCATACTTGATTTGTTCGCCGATGTTCACCATGACTTCGCCGGTGCGCCCCGCGTCGGTATTGATGGTCACGCGGGCACTTAGGCCGATGAGTGAGTCGCTGGAATAGCCTTCGGTGGACTGTCCGGCAAGGACATAGCGCATCACCGTGGCGAAGCCCCGCCCCATAATCCATCCGCCGACGACTGAGCCGCCTATCACGAGCAGTGGGTTCCAGCCTGCGCTGGCACCGACGAGTCCCAGCACGCCGAAGCCGGCCATAAACGCGGCCAGCACGCTGCATCCTAGGCCGGTGGCTTCGCCCATACCGGAGTCGGCACTGAAGTCCAGGCCGAAGAGGGTATCAAGGCCAACGCTTTCCATGGCACCGTCCATACCTAAGTCTAGGGCGTCGCCCAGCCCGCCGAAGATGGTGAGCAGCAGATACCCCAATCCAAGAATGAGAAAAAGTGTGTAGAGTATTTCCATCTATGCACTATCTTTCGTCTATCCGTTCTGCTTACTTTTCCATTGTAAGTGGAAAGTGCCAGGGGCGTTCCCCCAGTGTTGTGGGGGTCTGTGCTGCGCACCCTGGGTTTATGGGGGCAATGCTGCTACAGTAAGCGCGTTGGCCGCAGCGAATTCCTCGGAGGACCCCCCATGCCTGGCACACTTTACATCGTTCCCACGCCGATTGGCAACTTAGAAGACATTACGCTGCGGGCGTTGAAGGTTCTTAAGCACGTTGGTCTGATTGCTGCTGAAGATACGCGCACCAGCCGGGTGTTGTTGGATCACTACGAGATCAGCACGCCGATGACGAGTTATCATGAGCACAACAAGCTCAGCAAGTTGGAGGTGATATTCGACGCGCTGGCTTTGGGCGACGTCGCGTTAATTTCCGATGCTGGTACGCCGGGGGTGTCGGACCCTGGCTATGAGTTGATCCGTGAGGCACTGAGGCAGGAAGTACGAGTGGTGCCGCTGCCTGGTGCGAGCGCGGTCATCAGCGCGTTGGTAGGGTCGGGTCTGCCGACGGACAGCTTCATCTACCTAGGGTTTTTGCCGCGTAAGAAGCTGACGGAGTTCTTCACGCAGCTCAAAGAAGAGCGGCGCACGATGATCGCGTATGAGAACCCGTATCGGCTCATGGACGCGCTGGTGGCGATCAAGGCCACGCTGGGTGCAGCGCGTGAAGTTTGTGTAGCGCGGGAGATGTCCAAGATGTTTGAGGAGTTCACGCGCGGCCCGGTCAGCGAGGTGATTGCGCGGTATCGTGAAGAGCCAGCACGAGGAGAGATCACACTGGTGATTGCTGGCAGCATGAAGCCACAGTCTGGTTGGGATGCCGAGCAGGTCCGTGCAGCGTTACAGGCGCGTTTAGCGGCGGGGGAGAAGATGTCGCAGGCGGCTAAGGATGTGGCGCGCGAGTCGGGCTGGAAAAAGAATGCGGTGTATGCGCTGGGTGTCGATACGCGGGATGAGGGGACATAGAGGTGAATGTCGGGTGAATGATTGGATTGAGTGGTGAAAATGATGGACGTAGGTTAAACTGTGTGCATGAGCGAATGTCCCTACTGCCAAGACACAGACAAGCAAGTGAAAGCCGGGAAGACGGGCGTGGGCAGACAGAGATGGAAATGTAAGCCCTACAAACCGTCGCTGCGTGCCAGAGCCGCGTCGGCCACCATGCGGAGTCCGCATGGGGTTCGTCCAAGAACCCCTTCAGGTCGTCAGCAAGACCGACGCCATCACCGACCAGCATCACCACCTCCGCAGGGATCATGACGACACCCCCTCATTGTATGCGAAATCTAGAGGTCGTCCACGGCCTAGCCGATTTCGTCCATCTGGCTGCACGCATCCAAGCCAAACACCTCAGCCGATCTTCCAAACTGGTTGACAACCCTACAGATTAGGGGTATTTTGGGAGGGTGAGTTATGCGGACGGAAAGGTGAAGCCACCCCCACCGAAGCCGCCGCCGAAGAAGCTGCCGATACGCCGCTAGCGGCCACTGCATGCGACCTGCGCGTGCGCGAAAACATGCTGCGCCTGAAAGCCCTACAGGACAAAGTGGATGAGCAAGCTAAGACCGCTTAGGAAATTATGAAATTTTTAGGGGCAAGCGCATGAAGAATTCTCTTCACGTCACCATCGCTTTTCTCGGCATCTACGCTGGACTGCTGGCCGCTCTGCACGGCCTTTTTGCCGTGATGCAAGGTAGCCGCACCCCTGATGGCCTAGTGTTCAACGCCATTGGCACACCCTGCCAGCCAGATTCGGTCTGGCACGCCTGTTTCCCGGCTATGACGCTGATTCCGAATCTGCGCATCACCGGGATTGTCGCTATTTTGATCGGGCTGGGGATGGTCGTCTGGGCAGCGGCTTTTGTCCGGCGCAGACACGGCAGTCATGTCCTGGGGACATTGTCCCTGCTGGCGCTTTTAGTCGGTGGCGGTTTCGTGCCGGTCTTTATCGGGCTGATCGCGGCTGTAGCAGTCACCCAACTGAGCGCGTCGGTCAGATGGGGCGGGACAGCATGGCGTATTATCTCAGCGCTGTGGCCCTTGCCGCTGGTCTTGATGGCGCTCTGGCTGCCGGGCAGTTGGATACTCGGGTACTTCTTCGGCCCGGTCATGCTGTCGGCTGGCGGTTTGCTGTTTCTCGTTTTCGATGTTGGACTGCCTGTTTTGGCGGCGGTTTCGGCGTTTGGGCGTGAAAAACGATAAAACAATAGAAGTAAGTACGATGCCAATAAACCCACTGCCAGTGAGATAACGCCTAGAAGTGTCATATCAATTGTCATTTTTCTTGTTATCAGTGCGTTGGATACAACCGCTCCGGCTCACTCTGCGCGATACGCCGCAGATAGCCAAACAGCCCGAACCCCGCCAGCAGCGACACGACAAAACCCACTACAAAGCCGAGCAAAGTCACCGCGCCGGTGATGATCGTCAGGTCATAGAGTCCGTAGGCAGACAGTGGCAGATACAACAGGAGCGACGTCCAGAAACCCGGCGAATAGCGCCCTTCACCGACCGTGTAGGTGATGTGAAACCAGGCGTTGGCGTGGACGGTCAGCAGTAGAAAAAGCGTCAGCGCATTGAAGTCGAAGGTGCTGATGAGAAACGCTTGTAACACCAATGGGATCGCTGACGATCCGTTGATGAGGAAGGCGCGCTGGCGCGTCAGCGGGAAGAAGTCCTCCTTGCTTTTGAAGCAGGTGCGGTTGTACCAGCGCCAGAAATTACCGATGAAGTATTCTTCAAACTCATGTGCCCATGCCACTGGGATCAACACCCAGGCGTACCGATAGGGCTGGGTAAACACAGCATCGTCAAACGCCAGCCATAAAGCCAGCGCCGACCCAACCGCCAACACGCCCCACAGCGCGGGCCAGTGGCGGTAAATCCAGGGTTCTTGTTTCAACTGCTTCTCAATACCATTCATGGCGATTCTCTTTTCGCTAAACCGGAATAGAGCAGGAGCATCGTCGTTTCCAGCAATTGGGCGAAGCGCAGAGGGTCGGTGATGGGTAGTGCGCCAGTAATAACCCCGCGCAGGCTGTGATACAACACGCTCTGCACCATTGCCGGGTCAAGATCATCGCGCAGTTCGCCCCGCACCATGCCCTCTCGGATGACGACACCAACGCGCTCGTTAACCAGACGGTCGCGTGCCGCTTCGATAATCGCCCAAGTATCCGGCGCATAGCGGCGAATATCCGCCAGTAGCACCGGTTGAACCATCGCCATCTGCGACAGCGCATAAGCGGGCAAGCCACGCAGTTTTTCATAAGCGGATAGATCGGGATTGTTCACGATTTGGGCGGTGTAGGCTTCGGCTTCTTCTAACCGTGCCTGCACCAGTCGGTGCAACAGCGCTTCTTTGCCGGAAATGGCAGCATAGAGCGTCTTTTTGCTCATCCCTAGTTCAGCGGCGATGTCGTCCATCGTGACCTGTGTATAACCGCGTTGCGTGAACAACGTCCAGGCGGCTTCGTCAATTCTCTGGTTGATATATACCATAAAAACTCTATCAGTATTTTCAGTTTCCAAAAGTATAAAGTGAGATTAGAAATGAGTCAAGATATAGATTGGCTTTTCATTTGCGGCCAGTATCGCAGTTAATCCTCACCCGTGCCCCGCACGACCGCCTCACACTGATCCAGCCAGTCGATATACGCCCGTTCCATCGCCATGCCCATCTCCAGCGTCAACTGCCAGAAGATGCGTTTGCGGATGAGTTCCGGGTCATCGAGCGAGGGCATCGTGATCGTTTCGTAGTGCGCGAGACGTGCTTTATGTCCTTCACGCTGCTGAATGATGTGCGCCAGAATCGTCTCTTTATCCAGTTCCCCGGCGAAGAACATCTGCACCAGGAATGGCTCGCGGTAGACGGGTAACGATTGTTCTGTGTGTAGCCAGCGAATGAGTTCTTCTCGTCCCGCGTCGGTGATGTGATACACCTTGCGGTTGGGGCGATCTTCCTGGATTTCCAGCGTGCTTTTCACCCAGCCGGACTCCGCCATTGCCGCCAGTGTGCGGTAAATCTGCGTCTGATCTGCCTGCCAGAAGTGTGTAACCGTGTTATCGAACGCCTGTGTCTTGAGGTCGTAACCGGTCATCGGTGTGACGGTGAGCAAACCGAGAATCGCGTGTGCAAGGGACATGGTGATTTCTCCGATAGTGACATTTGTCGTGGCGTGATGTTACAAATGACACGCGTCACACATTATAAATGAAAAGTATTATATATGCAAAATCCTATAAAAGCGAGATCAAATTATGGCATCTGAAATCAGTTCACCTATCGCAGTCCCGGAACAACTGACAGACAAGTTCCCCTGGGGGTTCATCGCCATCGCCTTTGGTATTTCATGGACGTGCTGGTTCTTCGTCGCGCTGACCGGGCGGAATATCTTCACCGATCTGGAAGTGGGCATCGTGGCGGTGCTGGGCGGCTTTGGCCCGGCAGCTGCGGGCATCATCATGGTTTACCGCACCAACGATCAGGCGTTCATCCGCGATTACTGGCGGCGTGTGTTCGATCTGCGCCGCATCGGTGCGATCTGGTTTCTGCCCATCCTGTTTCTGTATCCGGCAACCGTTCTGTTGACTTTTCTGCTGGCTGGTATCGAACTGGATGCTTCACCATTAGCGGAGATGCTGCGCAATCCCGGCATGCTGGTGACGACGGTGATCTTCGTGTTCATCTTCGGGCCATTCTCGGAAGAACTCGGTTGGCGTGATTACGCGCTGGACTGGTTGCTGGCGCGGCACAGCGCGTTCGTATCCAGCGTGATTTTGGGTGTGATCTGGTGGGCGTGGCATCTACCGTTGTTAGCGGTTTCGGGTTCATTTCTGTACGAAAATGGGACTGATCCGGTGTTTCTGGCGGGCTACCTATATGTCGTCATCAT
>CAYWGJ010000011.1:0-50029 GCA_964457835.1 uncultured Anaerolineaceae bacterium | reverse complement strand
CCGCCCCCGGCTTCCTGGAGGCGCTGGCGGAGGCTTCCGCGCGCGGCGTAGTCATCGTGGACTGCACGCAGTGTTGGCGTGGCAGCGTGGACCTGAACGGCTACGCATCCGGGTCTGCCATGGCAAAGGCAGGCGTCATCAGCGGCTATGACATGACGACCGAGGCCGCGCTTGCGAAGATGTTCGTGCTCTTCGGGCGCGGCCTGCCCGTTGATGAGGTCAAAACGTTGATGGAAACCGACCTCAAAGGCGAGCTGTCGCGTTACCCGCAGGTGCCGCCGCCCAACCCGCCCCGCTGAGCCATCGTCAGCGCATCTCGAAGTGCTGCATCAAGAAGGCGAACACGTCGGCGTGCTGTTCGATCAACTTGGTCGTCGGCTTGCCCATGCCATGCCCGGCCCGCGACTCAAAGCGCAGCAGCACTGGAGCCTCGCCGGAGCTGGCGTCCTGCATGGCAGCGGTGAACTTCAGCGCGTGCATCGGCACCACGCGGTCGTCGCCGTCCGCAGTGAGAATAAGCGTAGGCGGATAAGCCGTGCCGGGCTGGACGTTGTGCACGGGCGAATAGGCGTACAGGAACTTGAAATGCTCCGGGTCCGCTTCAGCATTGCCGTATTCCGGCACCCAATAGCGCCCAGCGGTGAACTTGTGATAGCGCAGCATATCCGCCACGGGCACCTGGCAGATCACCGCGCCGAAGAGGTCCGGGCGCTGCACCTCACAGGCTGAGACCAGTAGGCCGCCGTTGCTGCCACCGTTGATCGCCAGCTTTTCGCGCCGCGTGTAACCCTGGGCAATGAGCCATTCCGCCGCTGCGATGAAGTCATCGAAGACGTTCTGTTTGTTGCCCAGCATCCCGGCGGCGTGCCATTCCTCGCCGTATTCCGCGCCGCCGCGCAGGTTAGGCGCTGCGTAGATGCCACCCATCTCCAGCCAAGCGGGGATTTGCGGCGCGTACATGGGCATCAAGCTGATGCTGAAGCCGCCGTAGCCGTAGAGCAGGGTGGGGTTGTCGCCGTTCTTTTCCAGGCCGCGCTTGTAGGTCAGGAACATGGAGACCTGTGTGCCGTCCTTGCTGGGATACCACACCTGCTCGGTGACGTAGGCGTCGGCGTTGATGGGCTGGGCGTCCGCGCCAGCCTCGACAGTGACGGCACCACTGGCGACCTCGCAGCGCAGCACCTGAAAGGGCGTCAGATAGCTGCTGTACATGAAGTAGAAGGTGTCCGCCGACTCCTTACCGTGCATCATGGGCACGGTACCCGGTCCGGGCAGAGCCACCTCACGCGCCAGCGCGCCATCCAGCGTGTAGATGAGGACCCGGTGCTGAGCGTTCTCCTTGGCGATGACGACCAAATGCCCACCGACAACCTGCGCCTGATCCAGCACGGCCTCGCCCTGTGGCACGATCTCGCGCCAGTGCACGCGGGCGATGTTGTCCAGGTCCACGGCCATGATGCGGCTGCGCGGCGCGTCCCAGTCGGTGTAGACGTAGAGCCTGCGCCCGACCTTGCCTACTACGCGGTATTCGGCGTCGGGCGCGTCGATCAGCTTGGTGAAGGGGGCATCATTGTCGGCAGCCCTGTCGCGCAGATAGAGCATCCCCCGGTTGATGGCCCCGATGCTCACGTTGATGACCAGCATCTCGCCGTCGTCGGTAGCCTGCGGCCAGAAGAGCAGCTCTTTGTTCTCCGGCTCTTCGTAGGTCAGCACGTCCTGGTCCTGAGGCGTGCTCAGTGCGTGATAGTAGACACGGTTGTAAGCTTGCAAGTCTTCATCCGGGACGGTGCCGGGCGTGGGGTAGCGATTGTAGTAGAAGCCGGTGCTGTCCGGTGCCCAGGCCACCCCGGTAAAGCGGCACCACTGGAGCTGTTCCAGATGATCCATGCCGCTGTCCACGTCACGGACGTGCAGCACCTGGGCATCGCTGCCACCGTCAGAGACCAGGTAGGCCAGCTTGGAGCCATCCGGGCTGGGCTGCCAGTTGACCAGCGCCACGGTGCCATCTTCGCTGAGGATATTCGGGTCCAGCAGCAGACGTGGTGCGGCGTCAGCGCTGTCCTTGACGTAAAGCAGGGGTTGGTTGCGCAGGCCGTCGTTGTAGGTGTAGAACTGCCGCCCGCCCGCCTCGCGGATGAGGCCGGGCTTGGGAAAGTCGTAGAGCGTGGTCAGGCGCTGGATCAGGGTTTGGCGTGCTGGAATCTCGTCCAGGTAATCGCGAGCTAAGGCAGCCTGCGCCGCAACGAAGGCGCGCGTCTCATCGGAGTCGGGGTCTTCTGCCCAACGGTAGGGATCGGTGACCGGGGTGCCGTGATAATCGTCCACGACATCAGCCTTGCGGGCCGGTGGGTAATTAAATGCGGGCATAGTAGGGTCCTTGGTGTGCTTTGGCAATCTGCCGCAGACTATAGCGTGAAACGGGTTATCGGCAAAGCAGGGTAATGCAGGGGCTTCACACGAGCTGCGCCACTATGAAAGGGGTGATGAGGTCGGCGGCTTTTTCAGCGGCGGCAGGTGTGAAGTGGATGCCGTCGAAGCTGTAACGATAGCCCTGTGCTTGGCGCTCGCGCTCGTAGTCGGCGGGGTCATCCGGCCACCCAGCACGCACGCGCTCGCCGATCGTCAGGATGTGGTGAATGCCCAGCGGCGGCCTTTCGGGGATGGGGTCGGGGGTCATGGCAGCGGCCAGGTCCAGCACGGGCAGGTTGAAGGCGCGCGCGGCATCACGCGCCTGGGCGTTGAACTGCGCGGCAGCCTGTGCCAGCGCGGGATTGTATTCCAGCGGCGGCAGCGCGACCAAGGCCTGCACCTGGGCCAACTGGATCGTCGTCAGCAGGTCGCGGTAGGCGGAACCGAATGCTTGCGGTGTAATGTAGCCTTCCGGGATGCCCTGCACTTGTTTGTAATAGCTGCGGGTGGCCGGGCTGCTGTAGGCGATAGCGTCATTGCTGCCTGCCAGCACGAAAACTGCATCCGGCGCGTGGTCGTCTAACAGCTCATCGATACGGTCCAACAGGCGGTTGATGGTACGGCCACCGACCCCGGCGTTGATGATCTCAACATCAGGAATCAAAGCGGGCAGCCGCTGACGCAGAGCATCAACGTAGCTGCCGCCGTAGAGTCCTTCGGTGAGGCTGGCCCCTAGAAACGCAAGGCGCATCGCTTAAGCGCTTAGCCGATGTGGACTTGAGCGCGCACCGCGTAGCCGCGCCCGTGGCGTGATTGCACGATAGAAGGCTTGTCCGGATTTTCTTCTAGTTTGCGGCGCACATTGCGAATATGATTACGCACCAGGGCGGCATCGCCCACGTCTTCGGGGTAGTCCCACACGCCGCTGAGCAGGTCCTGGGTGGAATACCAACGGCCCGGTTCCTGGCACATGTAGTTAAGCAGATCAAACTCAATGCGGGTCAGCGGGATTTCGCGCTGATTGAGGTAAACCTGGTAAGTGCGACGCATGATCTGAAGCACGGGGATGTTATCGGCCTGCTTGGCACGGCGCAGGTGTGCGCGGACACGGGCGGCCAGCTCGCGCATGGCGAAGGGCTTCTTGACGTAATCATCACCGCCGGCCTCCAGCGCATCGGCGACGCTGTAGTTGGTGTTGTGTGCCGTGAGGAAGATAATCGGAATTTCGTCTAGGCTGGGAATGGTGCGGATAGTCTTGCACAGCATCACACCGTCCATGTGAGGCATGCCCACGTCGATGATACACAGGTCAGGCTTTTCAAACTGTGCAATGCGCAGTGCCTCCAAGCCGGACCGGGCTTTCAGGGCGGCGTGCCCCTCATGCTCCATGAGCTGTTCCACCATATCCAGCATGTTGGGGTCGTCATCGACCAGCAGAATTTTGTACATGATGCGTATAATCCTGAATGTGTTTGCCTAAGCCACCTATGATTAAGTATAATAGAAAAATTGGGATAAATGCGGGAAGCGCTATGAATTTTTTCCGAATTTTAGTCTAACTTTTCTCATAAAATGCTGGCGGCGGCATCGCTTTGGACCGGGCTGTACATTAGCAGCGTACTAATAGCTGTATGGCATTGTGTATCAGGGTCTGAACATGCAGTAGAGTCAAAAGTGTAAGGCATCATGCGCCTTACCCCACTCCGCAAGTTAAATGAGACAGCGAATATTAATCATCTCATGGATACGCTTCAACCGGGTTTTCCTTCTCATAAACAGATCATCAAGCTGATACAGCAGGCTTTGTTGTTGGGCATCGTCACCAACGCTGGCTTTTTAGCTGCTGCGACCCTGGTCAGCGGCGGGCAGTCCCCTTTGATGCTTTACGGCGTGGCGCTGCTAGCCGCACAGCTATTGGGGCTTGTGCTGCTGAGCCGGGGCTTTCATTGGCTGAGGTTGGCTTTAAGTGGGGCCTTAATCACGGTGCTGACTGCTGTGGGGCCTTTTCTCTTCGGTGTGATTCCTTCGCTGCTCTTCGCGGCCATCCTGCTGTCACTGACCTTTGGCGGCCTGATGCTGGCGCAGCGTGGGCAGGGGCTGCTGACTCTGGTAGGACTACTGGTGTGGACCATAGTCTTCTTCTTGGCGCACACCAGCACACCGCTGTGGCCCCTGACAGCCGCCGACGCCCCGGTGCTGTGGCTGCTGGAAAGCAGCATCATCCTCTTTCTCAGCGCCTTTATGTTCCTGCTGGGACGCTTACTGCGGTCGGGAATGCGCGCCGGACGAGCACACACCCAACTGCTGCACGATACCATCAGTGCGCTGCGGGCTTCTACCGCATCACGCTTAGAGCTGGACAACATCGTCGAGTCTATCAGTGAGCTGCTGGTGGTGACGGATACCGCGCTGCGTATCCAGCGCGTGAATCAAGCGACCGCACAGGCCTTGAGCTATACAGCGACCGCACTGATTGGGCGTCCTCTGCACGACATCCTGCCGGGCCTGGAAATCGACCTAAAAAAATTAGAAAAAGATGAGCGTCGGGTCGTGCACTGCGAAAGTAAATGTCTCACACGCAGTCACCGCTCCCTGCCTGTCAGCATGACCATCAGCCTGCTGCGCGATGAAGCTCATGAGGTCGTCGGGTTGATCTGTGTTGCGCGCGACATCAGCGAACTGAAGCGCATGGCTTCGCAGCTTGCTATCAGCCATGAACGCTATCAGCGCGCCATGAGCGCAACCCAGGGCGGCGTGCTGGAATGGCACATTATCAACGACAGCATGTACGTTGACCCCAACGTGCTGCACAGCCTGGGCTATGACCCGACCGACACGCGCTTCAACGACCCACAGGCCTTCCGCAGCCTGATCCCGGATGCTTACCGGGAGCATGTAGAAGCGCAGTATCACGCGCACATCATGCGCCAAGACACCCGATATGAGATGGAGTATCCCCTGCGGCACCGTGACGGGCACCATTTGTGGCACCTCACGCGCGGCCACATCCGCTACACCCCCGGCGGCCAGGCCCACACTGTCACTGCGTCAATCTTCAACATTGAGGCCCGCCGTCAGATGGAGGCCCGCCTACGCCAGAGCGAAGCCAAGACGCGCGCACTCTTTGAGTCCATCCCCGACATGATTCTGCGCATGGACCGCGAGGGCCGTTATCTGGAAATCGTAGGAGCACAGAACTTCGACCCAGTGCGCCCACTCGAAGAGCTGATCGACCTGCGGATGCACGACGTACTGCCAATGGAGGTCTCCGACAAGCTGCTGACAGCCCTACACGCGGTGCTGGAAGATCAACAGACGCGCGTAGTGCAGTATGATCTGCCCACGTCGGATGATGAGACACAAGACAGCTTTGAAGCGCGCATCATCTTCAATACCCCCGACGAAGTACTGATGATCGTCAGCCTGATTAACGAGCGCAAGCAGATTGAGCGTCAAGCGGTAGACAGCGCTGTACAGCAGGAAAAAGAGCGGCTGCTGGCGCGCTTCGTGCAGGACGTCTCACATGACTTCCGCACCTCGTTGAGCGTTATCACCACCAGCGTTTATCTGCTGCAACGCATGAATGACCCAGCCAAGCAGCAGGAGCGTGTCGCGGTGATTGAGCAGCAGGCGGTGCGGATGGCCCGTCTCTTTGAAAGCCTGTTTGCGATGATGCGCCTGGATACCGCGCCGCAGATGCATTACCAGCGCACAGACATCAACCGCCTGGTGATCGAAGTCATGGAACGCCTGCAAAAATCAGCAGATGCGCACGGCCTCACCATGCGCCTGGACATTGACCCTGACCTGCCGCGCATCATCGCTGATGAGAGCAAACTGGGCCAAGCGGTGATCAACATCGTGGATAACGCGATCCTCTTTAATCAGCCGGGCGGCGAGGTCCGAGTCCGGACTTACCGCCACAATACGCAAGTCCTGGCGATTCAGATCAACGATACCGGCATGGGCATCCCGGAGGCACAGCAGAAAGCTGTGTTTGAACGCCTCTACAAAGTGGATGCCGCGCGTACCCGCACTGAGCCGTATACCGGCATCGGCCTGGGGCTGCCCATTGCCCAACGCATCATCCGCCTGCATCAGGGCCGCATTCTGCTGCAAAGCCAGGTAGACCAGGGCAGCACCTTCACGATTCTGCTGCCACTGAGCAGCGGTGAACAAGACAGTGCTGAAAGCGATGACCCCGATGCCAGCGAAAACAGCGATGCCCCCTCAGCGCCTCAGCCGATGGGGGCATGGGTGAGGCCATTGGAGTTATGACACAGCTAGCTGCTGCCGGGGCGCTCACCCAGCGTCACCGCCAATGACAACTTTTCGCCGCCGCGCAGCACGTCCAGTGTCACGACATCACCGGGGCGGTTGTTGGCGGACAGATAGCCGATCAAGGCGCTCATGCCGCTTAGCTCAGTGCCGTCGATGGCGGTAATGATGTCTGCCGACTCCAGGCTGAAGCTGCCGTTGGGGTTTTCGATCACCAGCGGGTTTTGCAGGCCGCCTTCATCAGCAGGCGTGCCGGGCAGCACGTCACTGACGAAAACGCCGCGCGTGTTATTGGGCAGTTCCAGCGCTTCCATGTCGATCAACTCTATGCTGCGCCCACTGATGCCCATGTAGGCGTAATCGACGAAACCAGTCGCCACCAGTTCCTCAGCGACGCGCGCGGCCAGGTTGCTGGGGATGGCGAAGCCGACACCGGAGTTAGCACGCTCTTCGCTGAGAATTTGCGCGTTAATGCCGACCAGCTCGCCGCGCAGGTTCAGCAGCGGACCACCGCTGTTGCCAGGGTTGATAGACGCATCGGTCTGAATGACGCCGCCGGTGCTGAACTGCGTATCCAGCGCGTCAATGCTGCGTTCCAGGGCGCTGACGATGCCGCTGGTCATGGTCCAGCGTTGCCCAAAAGGACTGCCGATCGCCAGCACCTGCTGGCCGATCACCAGCTCGCTGGAGTTGCCGAAGACGATGGGCTGAAGGCGGTCAGCAGGCAGGTCTACCTGGATGACGGCCAGGTCCGAAGCGGGGTCAATGCCCACCAGCTCTGCACGGGCGATGGTGCCGTCCAGGAAGTTGACGCTGATCTGCTCGCCACCGCGCACCACATGATAATTCGTCATGATGTGGCCGTCGCTGTCGATGACGAAGCCGGAGCCGGAGCCAGACTCAAAGTTGCCCACGACGTTGATCGCCACGACAGACGGGCTGACGCTGGCGTAGACATCCGCGTAAACCTTTTCGATCTCGTTGAGCGGAACGGCGGCCTGATTGACGGTCAGACTCACAGTCTGGGGGGTTGGCTGTGTTTGGGCCAACGTGCTGACCACAGCGGTCCCGGCGGCAAACCCGGCCAGCAGCAGTACGAGGGCTGCTGCAAAAGTCATCAGTTTAGTGCGCATCTCGGTTTTCCTTCATTCTCCTGTAAACGATGTTTTCTGCATTGTGCAGCTTTCATCATGCACGGTCTCAGTGAACATCCTGCGATAGCTGCGTTAGAGCCGCCTAATCGCGGTGTAAACTGTGTGTAAATCAATGCCGTGTGTTTGCCGAAGCTGTTTACAGCTCAGCACTGCCTCCCTGACTTATTCCATGGTACCCTGTCCGCGCACGGAACCGCAAACGAGGACGCATCGCCATGCTGCCGCAGTCTGCCCCCATTCGCCTGGTCCGCATCATTGCCCGCTTGAACATTGGCGGGCCGACTATTCACGTCACTTTGTTGACACAAAAGCTCAGCGCGCCGGACTATGAAAGCTATCTGGTGTGTGGCACGGTCGGCGAAGACGAAGGCGACATGGCCTATTATGCGCAGCAGCACGGCGTCACGCCTATTTACCTGCCTACCTTGGGCCGCGCTATTCATCCACTGCGGGACCTACACACGACCTGGGCGCTGTGGCGGTTGCTGCGGCGGATCAAGCCGCAGGTGGTGCACACCCACACCATGAAGGCCGGCTTCGTCGGACGGCTGGCGGCGCGGCTGGCGGGCGTGCCGGTGGTCGTGCACACCATGCACGGCCACAGCTTCCATGGCTATTGGGGGCCGGTCAAGACGCGCGTCTTCCTGTGGCTGGAACGTTTCGCCGCTGCGTTGGCTGACCGTGTGGTGACGCTCAATGAGGACCTGCGCCACGAGATCGCCGAGGTATACGGCGTCAAGCGCATTGACCGGGTGGTGGCGCTGCCCCTGGGCCTGGACCTGGCGCGCTTTGCTGACTATCCGCGCCGGGCCGGGAACTTCCGGCAGACGCATAACATCGCCTCGGACGCACCGCTCATCGGCATTGTGGGGCGGGTAGTGCCCATCAAGAACCACGCGCTGTTTCTGCGTGCCGCAGCCTTGATCCACGCCCAGCACCCGGACGCGCGTTTCGTAATCGTGGGGGACGGCGAGCTGCGCCCGGCGCTGGAAGCGCTGGCTACAGAAATGGGCTTAGGCGACGCCGTGGTCTTCACCGGCTGGGTGCAGGACCTACGCCGCGTCTACAGTGACCTGGACGTGTCGGTGAACAGCAGCCGCAACGAAGGCACACCGGTGGCACTCATTGAATCGATGGCAGCGGGGGTGCCAGTAGTGGCGACTCAGGTCGGTGGGTCGGCGGCGCTGCTGGATGATGGCGCGCTGGGACGTTTGGTGCCGGATGAGGACGCCGCGGCTCTGGCGCAGTCGGTGTTGGTGGCCCTGGCTGACCCCGGCGATCTGCCCGCCATACAGCAGACGATCCTAGCACGCTACGCCATCGAGCGCTTGGCGGCGGACCTGGACGTGCTCTACCGGGGATTGCTGCACGATAAGGGACGCTTATCGGTTTAGCAGCACATGGTATATGTTGATCTTAAGGGTTGCCGCCTGGGTTTTTGTGTTACCCTAAACCTACAAGCTCCGGCCCTATGACCGCTGCTGTGTGGTTCTATGTGTCTTTTTCTTGGAGGTGAATTATGGGTCTCATCTCGCTTACGTATGTCAGTGCTTCTGCGCACGCTATGAGTGAAAACGAATTAATGGACATCCTAGCGATCAGCCGCAAGAACAATGCGCCGCTGAACATCACCGGAATGCTGCTGTATCGCAACGGCTACTTCATCCAGGCCCTGGAGGGCGAGGAAGAGGCGGTGATGGGCCTTTACGACAAGATCGCCCATGACCCGCGTCATCACCATGTGCTGCTGGTCCACAAGGAAGAGATCACCGAGCGCTCTTTCAGTGACTGGTCCATGGGCTTCCGCAACCTGGACCAAATGGACCCCAGCGAGCTGGAAGGCTATACCGATTACTTGGAACAGTCCTTCAGCTCCGACTTCTACACCAAAGACCCCAGCCGGGCCAAGACCTTCCTGCGTCTCTTCAAGAACAACGCGATCTAACACCCCGTTATCGTCCGCCCCCCAGGATACCGCGCGCCTTGGGGGGGGACGCGCTTGTGCTTATACCATCAAATCAGGCAGAGCCGCACACCGGGCCGCATAGTGCCCGGTTGCCAGGCGCTGGACTTCCTGTTCAGCAAAGGCGCTGAAGCTCCGCGCGATCCGCCGTGGCGTGGGAGCGTCTGGCGTGCACTGATAAACCGCAGGGTCTTGGGGATCGGTGAGGAAGCTGTAGACCGTTGGCGGGTCTGCGCGCAGCATGAAGACGAAGGTCGCATCGGCCAGCTTAGGGGCACAATCCGCTAGTGGCCCGCCCAGAGACCACAGCAGCAGCTCGGCCCGCGTCTTGAGCGAAGGCAGCAGGTCCCCGGCGAACAGCGGCGGCTGACCCGACTCGGCGTCCGCCCACAGCAGCCCGGCATGATAGCCCATTTCCTCCAAAAACACACGATAGTCTGCGGGCAGCCACTGCACGCTCTGAGCCGTCATCAGCGCAGCAATTTCCGCGCGGCGCAGGCCCACCAGCGGCACGCCGTCCGGGATGCCCAACGCCACTAATTTCCGTCGCAGCGGGCTGCCTGTGATCTGTGCGAGGGTATCCACAAAATAATCGCTGAGGTGCTTGTAGCGGCGCTGCGACCCATCCTGTCGCCAGGCATAGCTGTAAACCGGTGGGTCGTCCCGGCTGCGCGAGTCGGGGTCGTCGGTGCGGAAGTACAGCCAGGTGGTATCCCCTTGAAAACCGCGGGTTTGCCCGAAGACGAAGGCATCGGCGGGCAGGGTGAAGCGGGCCTCATGATCGCGGGCACGCCCGGCGTTGTCGGCGGCCAGCAGCGCCTCCAGAACGGTCTTGTGCGTCCTCACCTCCGGGAAGAGGCAGCAGCCCCGCGCGTAGAGGTACGGCCCGGCACGGCGTCCAATGGCGCGCATGGCCTGGGCATAGCGTTTAGGCAGATACGCCACCCCCTGGTGGTGTTGGCTCTCCCACAGATGAAAGTCCTGGCAGCCCAGCAGCACATCCGCTTGAGCGATGCCCAGGTCTACGAGCGTGTTTTGCAGCGTCTCGCCGAATGACATAGCGCATTCCCTCCTTGGCAGTACAGCCTTTATTTATTGCGTGTCGATCTGCCAACGGGCGCGGATGCTGTCCAGTGTACCCATGATCGCCAGCGACTCGTCAAGAGGGATCACCGGGCTTTCCAGCAGGCCCATCCGAATGCAGCGCCCCACCTCTTCAGCTTCGTAGCGATAGCCGCTGCCGTCCACCGGCAGGTCAAAGGTCTCGCTGCTGCCGTCGGCGCGGGTCAGGGTCAGACGTTGACTTTCGTGGAAAGGCGCGTGCAGCACGATGCGCCCGGCATCCCCAGCGAGGGTGGCCGTGCGCGGGCCGTGCGTCTGCATACCGGCGCTCAACACACTCAACGCACCCTCGGCTACGTGTGCGCTGGCGTGATGCTGCATGATAACGCTCAGCGACTCGTCCACGCCGGTAACTGCCGGGCGCTGGAAGCTGCGCAAGTTATGCGGCAGGCCCAGCATCCAGGCGGCAAAGCTGAGCGGGTAAATGCCCAGGTCCAGCAGGGCACCACCGCCCAGCTCCGGCGCGAAGAGGCGATTGTGCGGGTCAAAGGGCAGCATCACGCTAAAATCCGCTTGCAGCAGATGCACAGTACCGATGGCCCCAGCCTGCATCAGCTCGCGGGCTTTGCGTGGGGCGGGCAGGGTGCGCGTCCACATAGCCTCCATCAGGAACAGGCTTTTTTCTCGCGCGCGGCGGATCATCTGCGCGGACTCGGCGGCGTTCATGGCGAAAGGCTTCTCCACCAGGACGTGCTTTCCATGTTCCAGACACAGCAGTGTATTGGGCGCGTGCATGGGGTGCGGTGTGCCGATGTACACCACGTCCAAATCAGGGTCGGCAGCCAGCGCTTCATAGCTGGGATAACGGCGCGGCACCTGCCATTTTTCACCAAAAGCGTCGGCGCTGGCCTGCGTGCGGGAACCGACCGCGATCAGCTCGGCGTCGTCGATCAGTGATAGGGCATGGGCAAAGGCATCGGCGATCACACCGGTGCTGATGATTCCCCAACGAATGGGCTGTGTCATGGTGATGCCTCCAAAAAGATGAGATGTTCATGCTATACTAACGTGAATGGTCCACAGCGCAACCATGTTAGGGGGATCACATGCGCACCCTTGCCCTTGTCCTACTGCTGATGCTGTCCTTGCTCACTGCCACCGCGCAGCCGAATTCGGCACCGCCAGAGTCGGCACAGGTGGACGGGGGGACTCTAGTCTATCAAGCTTTTAACCGTTGTTCCGCCGCCGCTGCGACCATCCTGCTGAGCCATTACCCGGCCTTCGACGGCAGTTACAGCGCAGTGACACAGGCGCTGACCCCGCACGCCGAGGACGTCAGCGCGCGCCTGGAAGAAACGCTCGCAGTGGCGGCGGACTACGGTCTGCAAGGCATCGCGCGCACCGGCGGCACCCCGGACCTACTCAAGGTGCTGATTGCCGCAGGTTATCCGGTCCTCATGGAGCTGTCGCACGCACACACGCCCCCCTCACCCAACAAGCCCTTCGGTGACTGGATGAGCCATAACACCGTGCTCATCGGCTATGACGACAACGCCACCTTAGAAGGTGCGGAGTCACCCGGCGTGTTTTACTTCCTGGACTCAATGCTGGGTGCGGGGCCGGATGGCCTGGGCTACCCGGTCAGCGTTGCAGATGCCCTGGAGCGCTGGCGGCACTTCAACCGGGGCTACGTGCTGCTCTTTGATCCGGCAGACGCGGCAGCGGTCGAGGCCCTGGTCGGCCCCGATCAGTGGGACGCGCCGACCAACGCGGCGCACACGCTGGCCCTGGCGGATGCTGATCTGGAGGCCGGGCTGGACGACGGCTTCACCGCCATGAATCGCGGCGCGGCGCTGTATGCCCTGAGTGAACTGGACGCCGCGCTGGAGTCCTTTGACGCGGGCCAGGAAAAGGGCCTACCCTGGCGCTACTTTTGGTACGAGTTTGACGTATTCGAGACATACTTGGATGCCGGGCACATCGACGCGGTGCAGGCACTGGTGCGCGTGACCCTAGCTGATGCACCGGGCGTAGACGAGCTGTACTACTACATCGCGCGGGCGTACTTGGCACAAGGCGAGACTGCCCGTGCCCAGGCTAACCTTGAGGGCGCACTTTGGCGCAACCCACGCTTTGCGGAGGCCCAGGCCCTGCTCGACGAGATCACCCCACCGGCGGACTAAGCAGAAAGGCAGCATCTCATGGACAATCAGCGGGCGAAAAACCTACGCGATGGCGTGCGTGCTTTCGTGGCGATGCACGTACAGTTCTTCGTGGGTCTGCTGTACGGTATGGGGCTGCTCACGGGCTTGCTACTGGGCCTGGCATTAATGCCGGTGCTGGTGGGCTTTGGTATCCTGTGGCTGACGCTGCTCTTCACACGCTGGGCAGCGGTCTTTGACCGGGGACTCAATGTGCTGCTGCTGGGCGCAGACGCCGAACCCGTGCCAGTGGACGTGACACACGGCTTCTATGACATGGGAAGCTGGACGGTAGCCGCACTGCGCAGTGGCGGCACCTGGCGACGTGTGCTCTACATGGGCCTGAAGTTTCCGCTGGGGTGGGTGGCGATCACGCTGGTGTGGATGCTGGCTCCCTGGTACTTCCTGGAGCTGTTAGGCAACGCGGTCGGCATGAATACCGGGATGCTGACCGGGCGGCTGATGTGGTGGTCAGCCTATGCCAGCAGCGGCCTGTACCTGCTGCCCGGCGGACAGTCGTCACGGCAGCGTGTGGCTGGTGCCGCGGCATGGCGCGATGATCCCTTTTATCAACCGGATGACGTGCACCTCGCCGAGCCACTGCCGGATAAGCCCAAGCGCCGCCTGGACCTCAGCGACGAGACGGGCACAGACTATTACCTGACCGACGACGGCGAAATCCGCGAGGTGAAGCGCAAACGTTAAGGGGGCGTTTGTGCCGAACGTCACGGGGGAATAGGGCCGATTAGCAGCAGTTCACCAAGTCCTTAAAAGGCTTAAAGCGGCGTTAACCGTTTTCGGCTATAATAGGCTTTGGAACACCAAAGGATAAGGAGTGCTGACGAGGTTAAGGCAACCGTGTCTCAACCATCTATATTGCAGAGCCGCGTCCTCCTGTTGAACGGCAGCACTTGGGAGCCGCTGGCTGTTATCTCCGTGCCGCGTGCCATCAATCTGCTGTTGGGCGGCAAGGCCATCGTGGTCGAAGAGACCGGCCACTTCCTACGTACCGTCAAAGACCGCTTCCCCATTCCGTCCGTGATTGCCCTACGCCGCTACATCAACGTGCCCCGCCGCCGTGCACACTGGAGCCGCCGGGGGGTGCTGATGCGCGACAACTACGAGTGCATCTACTGTGGCGCGACGCCTGGCACGGTGCAGCAGGGCAAGGTGCTGACCAAGGGCGACTTCACCGTGGACCACATCGTGCCGCGCTCACGCAGTGGCAAGGACCAATGGACCAACACGGCCTGCGCCTGCTACCGCTGCAATCACCGTAAAGGTGACCGCCTGCCCCATGAGGCCGGTATGCGCCTGCGCTGGGAACCCAAGACCCCGCGCACCAGCTACCTGGTGATCGCCATCGGCAGCGGACCAGATGCCTGGAAGCGCTACATCGAGTGCTGACATCCCACGGGGGCCTGAGCGAATCAGCCCCTGTTCGCTTTAAGGATCAGTTGGCACGCCGATACCCTGCATCTCATGCGTGAGGCTGGGGTGCTGTGGCTTGATTTTCTCTGCGGCCTGGTTGGGTGTATAGTGCGTGTGCAACACGAGCACTTACCCGACACGAGAGGACACATCATGACCCTGCACCGCCGCCTCAGCTTACTTGCCGTCATTGTGTTGGCCTTGTTAAGCGCCAACCTAACCCTCAATGCTCAGAGCTACACGCCCACTTTCGAGCCAGCAGCGTGCCCCTTTCCCACGCCTGCCGATGTAAGCTGTGGGACGCTCATCGTGCCGGAAGACCGCGCCAACCCCGGCGGCCAACAGCTTAAGCTGGCCGTGGCGATCATCGCCGCGCAAAACGGCAGCCCCCTGCCGGACCCGATTATCTACCTGGAGGGCGGCCCCGGTGGCAGTGCCTTTTTCGCCTTAGAGGATTACCTGCGCCACCCCCTGCGTCAAAACCGCGACTTGATCCTACTGGACCAGCGCGGCACCGGCTTCAGCCAGCCCAGCCTGAACTGCTGGGAGATGGAAGAAGACGGCGGCTCGGTTGACGCCCTGGCCGCCTGTTACACGCGCTTGACTCAGAGCGAGGGCCTGAACCTAGATCATTACGACAGCGCCGCCAACGCCGCCGACGTAAACGACCTACGCATCGCCCTGGGCTACCAGCAGGTGAACCTATGGGGTATCTCTTACGGCACGCGCCTAGCCCTGACCGTGATGCGCGACCATCCCGAAGGCCTGCGCGCCGTGGTGATCGACTCGGTGTTCCCACCAGAAGTGGACGACGCCGCCGAGACTGTGCGCAACACGACGGAGGCCTTTGACGCTTTCTTCGCCGCTTGTGCCGCCGATCCGCAGTGCAGCAGCGCCTATCCCACGCTGGAGGCCGACTTCTACGCAATGATCGACGCTTACAACTTCAACCCGCCAGTATTTGAGTACGACGACGGCGAAGAGATATTTGACCTGGAACTTTACGGAGATAGCATCCTCGACGTACTCTTCAGCACGCTCTACAACAGCTCCACTTACGGAATGCTGCCCTACGGCATCCTGCTGCTGAGCGATCCACTGGACGACTTCGACTACATGGACGGCTACGACATCCTCAGCGGCTTCTGGACGGTGGCGGACTGGGAGCGCGGCGAGACTGGCGGTTTCGGTGACTCGGTCTATGAGTCTGACATGGTATTGAATTACCTGGACGAATACGGCGACATCAGCGACAGCGAAGGCATGTATCACGCGGTGGAATGCGCCGAAGAGGTACCCTTCAACAACCTGGACGCCGCTTATGCCGCTGCGGATGCCGCGCCGGATGTCCTAAGTGAGTGGCTGGCGATCACGGTGGAGCAGCCCTTCTTCGATTGCGAGCGCTTCCCGGTGGCGGCCAATGACGCCATCGAGTCGCAGCGAGTGCAGAGCAATCTGCCGGTGCTGTTGATTTCCGGTGGGCTGGACCCGGTGACGCCGCCGCGCTACGCCGACAGCGCGCTGCTTGGGCTGACAAACGGACAGCATGTGGTCTTCCCGCTGGGCGGCCACGGCGAAAGCGGCAGCGTAGGCTGTGGTGCGAACATCGCGCGGGCCTTCTTCGACAATCCCGGCGCGCCACCCAACACCGCCTGCATCCCGCGCACGATCGATTGGTACTTGGAATAAGTCACGGTTTTGGGGCGTAAACAGGGAGGACCCGCAATGCGCGTTTATCTATCAGCCACGGACGTCGGCGAAAAGGACTCGCGTACCTTCCGCAGCGTGGGTGAAGACTGGGAGCAGGTCGTCCATACGGACGGCCCGCCGCCCCCGCCCAAACGCAGCGACTTTGAGGCCTTCAAGAAGCAGGCTCCGATCCACTTGTATGAAGAACATGAAGCTTTAGCACGCGGCTGCAACGCGCATGTGCTGTTGATCCTTGGGCTGGTGCTGCTGGGCGTCCTGCTGATTGTCGCCATGACGTCAATTACGGCAAGCCAGCCTGAAGAGGACAACGAGCCGCTGTTTGTCGCGTTGACTTTCGCCATAGTATGCGGCAGTTTTGCCATCATCCCGGTGGGCATCCTGGGCGCGCGCCTGATGCCCAGCAAACGCAAACGGCTGCGGGCGCGCTGGCGGTCGGAATCAGGGCCGCACCTGGGCGACTTCAGCGTCATGATCGACCGACACCCAGTGTTCCTGGGGCAGTCCTTCGACATCCGCTATGAACAAGAAGCGCTGCGCACCATGGAATTGACTGGGGGCAGCGTGTCCATGATGGTCATTGAGTCGGTGCGCTATGGCTGCGGCACCGACACCTGTTACCAGACCGAACTGCGCCCGACTGGCATTGAGCAGCCCATCGATGCGCAGCCGCTGCGTGAGGGCCGCACCTTTCAGGTAGACGCACGCCTGACCCTGCCCGTGAATGCCCCGCCAACCCAGGTCTACAAAAATAACCGCCTGGGCTATGCCCTCCGCGTGACGCTGCAATTTGGGCGCGGCTTACCGGATTACACCGAGGACTTCCGGGTGCAGGTAGTGGCGTAGCTCGTTCGTTCACCCGTCAAAACCTAATGTCAATAATCGCAAAGCGGACGTGCCATGTCCTATAAGCACCATCACAGCCGTTTCGCCGAGGACTTCGATACACGACCCTACAACACACCACCAGCGGAGGCACACACCAATGGCGAAGATACTGCTGCACCCTTATAAGTACCACCACGAAAGCTTTGCTGAGGACTTCGCACACAGCCCCTTTGACGGTCAGACAATACCACGCCGGGCGCTGGCGGGCACGCGCCGACGCATGTATCGCACCCAGGCCCCGCTGTATCGCATCACGGCTAACGTACTCATCATCGGCGGTATGGGCGCGGTGCTGGCTTTCGTCTTCATCACGCTCTTCCGTGATATACCGTCGGGGGAGTTCGCGCTGTCGTCGCCGGAAGGCCAAGCCATTACACGCGCCCTGCTCATTTCCATCGGGATGGTAGTAGGCAGCCTCCCGGCCATGCTGCTGCTGCTGTGGCTGGCCCAAGAGCTGTGGTACCTGCTGGTGGGGCCGTACCTCAATGAGGGCGTGATGCTCATCGACCGCCCAATTGCGCAGCCAGGGCAGCCCCTGCGCCTCATCTATAACCAGACGGTGCGCCAGCCGGTCATGCTCAGTGAGGGCACGTTGGAGCTGGTGCTGCGCGAGAGTGTCAGCCGCACCGTGGGCACTGACACCGAATACGAGCACTTCGACAACGTGGTTTTTGTACGCAGCTTCACCGCTCAGCGCTACAGCGCTGGTGACGAAATCAAGCTGAAAGCTGGATACCGACTGCCTGCGCAGGCACCACTCACCATGGCGAAACACAACCATCGGGTCGGGTGGCTGCTGCGTGTCTCGCTGCAATTTGAAGGTAAACCACGCTACGAAGCATTCTATCAAGTCGAAGTGAAGGCCTAACGACCCATAACAAGGAGAGAAATACCATGATCGACAAACCCCAGCGCCGCGCCTCCAGCGATGATGCCGTGCGCATTGACATTCGGCTGGACGGCGATTACGGCTTGGTACAGGGCGCACCCGCCTTTGAACCCGGCAGCACGCTCAGACTGGACGTGACCGTGACCGCCATGGAAGCCCTGCAATGCAAGGGCATCGACATCGCCATAGGCTGGCGCACCGAAGGGCGTGGCGACACGGACCGCGACACGATCTTCAGCACCCGCGAAACCCCCGACACGCTCCAGCCTGGTCTGCCCAACCGTTACCGCCACAGCGTGTCGCTGCCGCAGACGCCGATCAGCTACGCGGGAAACCTCATCAGCATCGTGTGGATGGTCTCGGTCAAGGTGGACCTACCGCGCGGCGGGGACCCCAGCGATGATCTGATCTTCATCGTGCGCGCGCCCGCGGCTGAAAGCGCATAACTCAGCCTGCCGACTACAGCCAAAAGGGAACCTCACCCTCTGGCTCACTGAAGGCCCCGCCGCGCTGTACCCAGTAGGCCAAGCCGCCCGCGTTATAGATTGTTACCGGCACCTGCGGTGTCTTCTGCGTGCCGTAATACAGCAGCATCCACAGCCGCAGCGAATTCAGCGCCTGGGGCAGCGTCACGCCTTGGACGACCACCTGGTGCGGCTGCGGCGTCGGCTGATGAGGGTCATTGGCCGCCACGTAAAAAGCGTGCGTGTCGCTGAGCGCGAAAGCACTGCCCGGCGGCGGGGCGCTGACCTGGCGGCCCATCAGCGCATACAGCCGCGCCGCACCGTAGCGGATGATCTGCACAATAGCGAACTGCGCGCTGATGGCCTGCCCCCACAACATCAGTGCCTGGCGCAGCGCCTCGTCCATCGGCCCATCATGGTGAATCAACACCCGCTGGCCGCTGAAATCCCGCTGCGGGAAGAGGTCGCGCATCAACACATAAAGCGGCACGCCGGGGGCCTGCTCATGCGTGCGCACCGCATAACGCCAGAACTGCCCGTCAGCCGCGTACAGACGCGCGATGGCCGTCAAGCGGTCGTTGTCCTGCGTCTTGAAGGTCTCGCGTATCAGGTCCAGGCCCGCCACCACATCGGCAAAGTCCAGCTTATCGCTGAGCGCAAAGGGCGTGTTGCCGGTCTTCGCCAACACCGCCATGATGATGCCGGTCATGGCATCCGGGTCGTTCAGCATGGCCTGCGTGATGACGTGGGTGGGCAGGGCGCGCCCCAGCGTCAAGGACGTGAGGTAGCGCTCCACACTGCTGCCGACGCTCTCGTTATAGCCGGTGTCCGCGTCGGACTCCAGCGCGCTGTCGTCCGGCAGGAAGGCCAGGATGAGGTCGGGCGCTTCTTTTTCCACCAGGCGCACGGCAGCCTCCAGGTTTGCCAACGACACGACCCGCACCCGGCGCTCGCGCAGCAGGGCGATCTCAAAGCCAAAGCTGCGTTTGAGCTGACGCTGCAAGGCCTCCATGAAATCTGCGACGTGCAGGTCCAGCGCGTTGACCACGCACACCTCAATCGGGCCTTGGCGGAATAAATCGCGCAGGTGATAGGCGTCCATTTGGCTGAAGTCATCGTAGAGGGTCTTGGGGTTGTAGGGGCGGGTACGCCGCTGCCCAAAGCGGACGTAGGGGTCAAATTCCGGCTGGAGGAAGCGCTGCGGTGCCGTGCTGGCATTATAGGCTCGGTCAATGAGTCCGGCGTCTTTAGCAATGTCCGAGGCCGCCTTGACCATGGCAGCGCGTGCGTCCGGCTGGGGTCGCAGCGCGATGTTGCCCTGGGTCTCTGTCAGGTTGAAGCGTGCGAAGTCCGCCGGGCGCAGCAGAGGATTGAGCAGCGTAGCAGGCAGCAGCATCTGGCGCGGCCCTACCATGACCTTCAAACACAGGGCGTCATCGGGTGCCGCATCAATGCGCTGACGCAAACTAGTCCCCGCGCGCTGTGCACCCAGGGCTTCGCGCTGCTGACCGACCGTCCCTGGTACACCCACGATTTCGCTAACCACCGGGGCGGGCGCATCCATGTCGATCACGCGCATTCCTGGCAGTTGGGTCGCGGGGTCATCCAGCGTGTAGGCCAAGCTTTGCAGCGTAGCCGTGCCGCGCAGTCGTGTCGCGATGCTGAGGGCTATGGCCGGGTCGCCGCCTACGTCCCAAGCACGCAGCACAATCTCTCGCTCCGCCAGCACATCCCCTGGACGGGCACGCAGCCGTAAGTCAAAGGGCTTCAGTGCGGTCTTGATCTGCGGTGTCAACGCGGCCAGGCCGCTGTGGATGGCATACTCAGCGCTGACCCTGGGCGGCGTCGGCTGCGCCTGTACCATGCGCAGCGAGTCCAGCACGGCATAGGTCTGCGGCAGGGCCTCACGCAGCAGGGCGATTTCTTCATTGAGGATGCTCAGCGGCTGCGCCAGTTCCGTCCAGAGCTGCGTCTCGGCCCACAGCCATTCGCCGCCGAGCTGCCGCGTCAGGTGCCGGGCCAACGCCCGCCCGATGCGGTCGGGGTCTGGCGTGTCAGGGTTCAGGTGCAAGGCATAGGCCGTTAAAGCAGGGCGTTCAACCAGGGGAAACAGCTCAATGAATAGGGTCATAGGGCAGCGGCCTCATCGGATGCGCCAACAGCAGCTTCACTATACCCCTTCTACGCGGCCTGTGCTGCCGGTGTTCATAAGGTCGGGTCTTCGTCATCCAGTGCAGGCTGGCCGGGACGAACGATGAGCACATAGGCCCCGACAACCAAGCCCATCAGCGCCGGCGGGATGCACAAGGCGGCGATCAAGCGCGGAAACTGTGCGACATCGGCCATCACGTTCCACACCAGGGCAAACAGGCCGATGCCCAGCAGGGCCAGCAGGAATCCGGCGAGGATGGCTTTGGGCAGGATGCTGCGGTCAATCATAACAGGAGTCTCTTTCCAAGGACGGCGCGTCCACTTCACACAGAGACACTTGTCCGCCACGTAAGCGGCTTGTCACGCTGTGTGCACAAGTTCATGAAAAAATTATAACACAAGCGCAACGTCAAGGGTTCAACGCGCTGAATTATGATAGCCTGAAGACAGCCTAATCCAACAAGTTCATCCAGCAGCATCCCTGAAGGTGAAGAGGACCTTATGGTGACCACAAAAGTAGACCTCAAACAGCTTAAACACCGTGACCCGGCACAGCGCATCGCGGCGATTAAAGCCGTGGCACGCGCCGCGGACCGTCGCGCGCTGCACCAGTTAGCCATCATGACCGAAGATGACCCCGTTGACGAAGTGCGTGCCATGGCGAAGAAAGCCGGCGTGTACATCCGTCAGAAGCTGGGCGAGCTGCCCCAGGCCATCCTGACCGAGGATGAAAGCCAGACCGCAGCGAAACCGGTGGAGATCGACGTGGACCCGCGCGCTGTCCAGCAGGCACAGGGCAAGCTCAGCGCTGCTGCTGCCGCCCAGATGGACGGGGACATGGCCCGCATGATGAAGGCCATGCGCAAAGCCGCTGAGCTGAACCCCAACCTGCGCTTTGACCCCTACTTCCAGAACTTGGCCGAAGCCGCCACGGGCGTCGCCGGGGTGGAAGGCGTGAACCTGGTCTTCGACGACAGTGTGCAGCGCGAAGCCGTCAAGAAGCAGCATGAAAAGCTCAAGCGTGCCAAAAGCGATGCGCATCACCAGCAGTTGGACAAAGTTAATTCCAGTATCGCCCTCTTTGACTTCGGCATGTTCATGGCCGTACTGCTCATCGGCGGCATCGTACTCGGCTGGATGCAGGTCTACTTGGCGCAGAACTACGTCAACGGCATTGAGGTCAACTGGGAGCGCGTCGATGAAGCGATCGCGTCCGGCAATCAAAACGTGAACCCCGATACCGGCGTGGCCTTTTACTGGATCGACGGTGAAGAGAATTCGATGGGGCAGATCACTTTTGAGGAAGCCGAAGCGACTCCCTTCTACTACGAATCGCTCACCTTAGGTGCAACGCCTTTCCCGATTACTCTGCTGCGCGGGGTCGTGATTGCAGTTGTCGGCTTGATCCAGGTGCTGGTACTGGGCTTCACTATTCACTTAGTAGCCAAGGCCATGGGCGGGGATGGTAAACTGGCCTACATCATGCACCGCGTGCCAGCTTTCCTTTTCCCGCGTCTGCTGCGCGCCATGGTGCTCTTCGCCGTGACCCTGGTGCTGCTGTATGCCTTGGGGCCGGATTTGGGCATCTGGATCGTGTTAGGCGTGGCGAGCTTGAACGCGCTGCTGATGGTAGTGGGCCTCTTCTCCTTGGTCAGCGAAAGCTACAACATCAGCACGGGTATCGGCTTGGTCGCGGTGCTGCCGGGCATCCTCTTCACGGCGGGGACGGCGGCTCTGGTCTACTTCGGTCTAGCGGCGCTGACGGTGCCGACAGCGTAACGACGGGCGTCTCTGGGCGGATCAACTCGATCACGGGACGGGGTCCAAGCGGCGCACTCGTCCCGTACTTTTGCGACCAGACCTTGATGTAATCCACCTGCCATACCTCAAAGTGGATGTCCTGCGCGCCCAGTTCCGTCAACAGCGCACGCAGCCGTGCCTCACTCCAGGTCTTACCTGGCATCCAGTGGCGGCCTACGCGATTTGTAATCAACAGCAGCCCGCCCGGACGCAGCACGCGCAGCCCTTCGCGCAAAGCCGATGCTGCGTCGGACATGAACTCCAGCGCTTCCAAGCAGCACACCACGTCAAAGCAGGCATCGTCGAAGGGCAGGGCCGTCGCGTCCCCGACCAACAGCTCCACGCGCCCGCGCGCCATATCCCAGTTCAGCTTGCATGCCGCTTCGGTGAGCATCCGCTCGCTGCGGTCAATGCCGACGACATGTCCCTGAAAGGACTCGTGGTTGCACAAAGCCAGCGGCAGCCGCCCAGTGCCGGTGGCGATGTCCAGCACCATGGGGTTGAGCTGCGGCGTCAGGCGCTGCATCAGCGGGTGGGCCAGGTACCAGTGCTCGTATTCGCTGTGCAAGCCCTTGATAGCGTCGTAGCGCCGTGCGTAGAGGTCATACAGTGCGATCACGACGCGCGGCCCCAGGTACACGCCCTCCGTAGTGATCAGCAGCCACCACAGCAGCGCCACCAGGCCGCTGATCCCTAACAACAACAGTAAGGCGGCCGCCGCGCTCATGAGGCTGACTCACGCTTGCGCCGCCCGAAGAAACGGCGGGCCTCACGCTGACGCAGCAGGCCCCGCGCATGCAGCCATGGGGCGGTAGAGGCAATACCGGTCTCTAGGTCCACGCGATTTTCCCAGTCCAGACGGCGGCGCGCTTTGTCCATGCGGAAGTGCACCGTGCGCTGGCTGAAGGGCAGCAGGTCAGGCAGAGCCTTTAAGGGTGAGTCGGGCGGCATCAGCAGGCCCGCGCCCCAGGCCACCGGCTTGAGCAGCAGCGGCGGGATGGGCAGCCAGGCGTGATGCCCGGCCAGGGCACTGTAAGCCCCCAGGAATTCGCGCCAGGTCGGAGAGGGGTCCGGCGTGATGTTGAAGGTTTGGTTAGCGGCAGCCGGGTGATCTGCGGCATGAAGCGTCAGGCCCACCACATCGTCCACATGGATGGGGAAGCAAGAGCCGCTGCCATCCCCAACGAAGGGCGTAGGCCGCAGCCGCGCCAGGCGGAACATCTGCCCGGTCCAAGCCCCGGAGCGCGGGCCGTAGATCATGCCGGGGCGCAGGATGGTGTAGGGCATGGCGTGCAGCGCCGCGATCTGCCGCACCACGACCTCGGCGTGCCCTTTGGTGATGCCGTAGGTATCATGCCGGGCACGGGGCGGCATTTCTTCGGTGACGTCGCCGCGCACGCGATAACCGTACACGGCAATGCTGCTGATGTGAACCAGACGTGCAGCCCCGGCGTCAGCGGCGGCCTGCACGACGTGCTGCGTACCTGTGACGTTGACGTGCGTTTGGTGCGCATACGTCCCGTTGAGCGCCGCCGCTACATGAAAGACCAGCGCACAGCCGCGCGCTAAATCGCGCATCCGTTCGGCGTCGGTGATGTCGCCCAGCACGACCTCTACGCCGGGTTGGTCACGGATGTAATCGGCACGGGCCTCGTCGCGCACCAGTGCACGCACCTGCACCCCACGATCGGCCAGTGCGCGCGTCAGTGCCCCGCCTAGAAAACCCGTCGCGCCGGTGACAAATGCCGTTTGCCCTACGAGTGTCATGTGGTGATGCAGCCCCTTCGGTCGTCATGCCTGCGCCTTTTAGTGTAGCACGAGTCCACCGGTGAATCAGTGGTGCGTGTTTTGCCGTATAATGCGCTTACCGTATTGTTGTGATGAGGATTTGTGATGTTGTTGAGATGGCTGCTGTTTCCAGCTCTGTTGATCCTGACACTACCCATGCTGGCCCAGGATGCTGACCCCACCCCGCCTTACTTGCAGCCCACCGACTGCGCCTTTCCGCAGTCCTGGCGCGATGTAGCGTATGAGTGCGGCTACTTAGTCGTGTCGGAGGACCGCGCAGCGGACAATGACCGTGTGGTGCGCATCCACTACGCCGTACAGCGTGCGCAAAGCGCCAACCCCGCGCCGGACCCGGTCGTCTTCCTGGACGGCGGCCCCGGCTCCGCTACGTTAGCGCGCATCAGCGGCAGTGAACAGTTCGACATGCTCAACACAGCGCGCGACCTGGTGTTCTTCGATCAGCGCGGTGTGGGCAGTTCGCGTCCATCGCTGAACTGTGCCGAGCTGACGACGCTGCGCGCGCAAATCCTGAACGAAAACTACAGCACGCGCGAGGTCTACAAGCGCGAGCTGGCAGCCATCGAGGAGTGCCGTGCGCGCTTGATCAGCAATGACGTGAACCTAGCGGCTTTCAACACCACGACCAACGCCGCCGATGTCGCCGACTTGATGCGGCTGCTGGGCTATCAGACCTGGAACCTCTACGGCATTTCGTATGGCACCCAACTGGGCCTGACCCTGCTGCGCGACTTCCCGGAGGCGGTACGCAGCGCGGTGCTGATGTCCGTAGCGCCGACGGATGTGAACTGGGTGCAGGACATCCCACAGCACGTTGACCGCGCACTGAGCCTGTTCTTCATCACCTGTGAGGAGGACGCGATCTGCCGCAACGCCTACCCGCGCCTGGAGGAGCGTTTCTACACCCTGATCGCTGACTTGAACAGAGACCCGGTGACCGTCAGCACCGAGACCATCTTCGGCGGCCTGACGCGCGTGGTAGTGCGCGGCGACCATTACCTAGAATACGCCTTTTCGTCCCTGTACAGCAGTTGGGGCATCGCGGACCTGCCGCGCGTGATCTTCGCCGGGCTGAACGACGACCACGAAGAGATCGCTGCCTGGCGCTATGCCATCACCTTGTCGGAGATCAATTTCAGCTCTGGGATGCACTATTCCGTCGTGTGTGCCGACACGCTGAGCTTAAGCAGCTATGAGGACATGGCCGGTGCCGACAGCGCCTACCCACGCCAACTCGATGCCCTGGATCAGCGCTATTTCACGGACATCTGCACGCTTTGGGACGTGCCCGCGTCGCCGACAGTGCAGGGCGAGGCGGTGCTCAGTGACGTGCCGACACTGGTGCTGGCCGGGGACTTCGATCCCATCACGCCGCCGACCTACGCCGATCGCGCGCTCAACGGCCTGAGCAAAGCACAGTACCGCCTGCTGCCGTATCAGAGTCACGACATGACCGACGATCCCTGCACGCAGTCGATCATCCAGGCTTTTGTGGCGAACCCTTTCGATAACCCGGAGAGCGACAACTGCGTCGAGGAAACAGCGCGGGGCTTCAGCTTCCGGCTGCCTTGATCCGCGCATTTTTGCAAGACCTTTACACTTGCGCACCGTAAGTATCCAGTATGATAACTATGAGTCGCTTTACTGCCACTCATAATAGTTGATAAGGACAAGACCCCATGATCTATCGTCGCATCTTGATTGCCGTCGTGCTGCTGCTGATGATGGTGGCACCTGCCGCCGCGCAAAACAGCCAGCCCCTGTTCTATCACCACATCCCCGACTCGGCGTTAGACTACAGCCGGATTGAGGTCAAGTTTGTGGAAGGCAGCGCCGTTCGCCTGCGTGATGGCGCACTGACTGCCCCCAGCGGAACAGACTTCAGCGCCGTGCTGGCAAGTCCGCTGGTGCAGGGCGTTGAGCGCTTGTTCACGCGCCCAGAAGCTGAGCTGGACGCCGAACGCAGCGCTGCCATCGCTGCCACCGGGAACACGGGCCTGGCGGACCTGAACCTGTGGTACAGCGTGCGCCTGAACCCCAGCGCCAGCATCAGCGACGCCCGTGCTTACGTAGACTATCTCAACACCTTGGACGGCGTGCAGATCGCCTATCCGTCCCCGCGCCCGGCCCCGCCGCCTCAGCGCGTGGGCCTGCCCACTGCCGACGGCACCCAAGCCACGCCGGACTTCAGCAATGACCAGGATTACGGTGAGGCCGCCCCGGTGGGCATCGGCCTCACCGGCGTCAGCGGTATTGACGGCGCGGATGGCAGCGATGTGCTGTTCGTGGACATCGAATACGACTGGAACTTCGACCACGAAGACCTGCCGATTGATGCCAGCGACCTCATCGCTGGGGACCTATACACTTTCTTCGGTGACGACCACGGTACCGCCGTCATCGGGCAGGTCACGGCGCTGGATAACGGCTTCGGCGTGACCGGCCTCACCCCTGCTGCCGAAACAAAGGTTGCTTCGCCCATCTTTAGCGGTGACTACAACATCGGACAAGCGATCAACCTGGCCGCTGCGCAGATGCAGCCAGGCGACGTGATGCTGCTGGAACAGCAGATTGCTGGGCCGCAAAACGCCGTTTGCAACTGCGGCGGTGGTTGTGATTACTATGTGCCAGTGGAGTATTGGCCGTCCTACTACGACGCGATCAAGGCCGCTACTGCCGCCGGGATTATCGTGGTGCAGGCGGGCGCTAACGGCGGCCTGGACTTGGACGACCCGGCCTTCGGTGACATGTTCGACCCCACCAAGCGTGACTCCGGGGCGATTACCGTCGGCGCGGCGCAGTCCTGGGACTTCGTGCCGCACTGCTGGAGCAGCGCCGGACCCCGCATTGACCTCTTCGCCTGGGGCGACAGCATCTACACCACCGGCTACGGCGGCCTGTTCGACGGCGGCCCCAACGCACTCTACACCAGCGGTTTCGGTGGTACGTCGGGGGCCAGCCCCATCATCACCAGTGCTGTGATCGCCCTGCAAGGCGTCGCTAAGGCGCGCGGTGACCTGCTGACGGCCTACGACATGCGCTATTACCTCAACCAGGGGGGCACACCGCAGGGGACGTCCGACCGCGAGATCAACGTGATGCCGGACATGACGACAGCCATGGACGCCTACCTGAGCGACCTGCTGGTCAATAACAGCATGGAGCGCAACAACGATGGCGACAAGTTCCCGGATGACTGGACGATCACCCGCAACGGCAGCGTCAAAGCTGATAAGCTGGTGTGCAACAAGGACAAAGACAACGACACCTACGTGGATAAGCGGCTGGCCCAAAGCGGCGAGTGCGCCTTCAAGTTCCGGGGCGGCGCGGGCGAGAACAGCCGCATGGTCCAGAAGGTGGACCTGACAGGCCGCACCTTCGCCGCTGACGACACGCTGGACCTCAGCGTTTGGATGCGCGGCACACGCAAGCCCACCGGTGTCATCAAGGTGGTGGTGAAGTACAACGACAGCGACGAAAAGACGCGCATCCGTGTCAAGCCTACGGCCACTGATGGCTACGAGCAGTTCACCGACAATGCGCAGCTCATCAGCGGTGATGTCAAAAACATCAAGGTGCTGGTGCGCTATACCGGCAAGTTGGGTGCGCTCTTCGTCGATGACCTGCACTTGACCCACAGCAGCGCTGGGGCAGGCCTGCTGCCGCTGCCTGAAGCGGCGCGCTAGCCGCCCGTCAGTTTCCCCACAAAACCAGCGTCCGGCCCTCGGTGCAGCATAACCGGGGGCCACTGCTTTTTACAACCTGGACTCGACTCCCGGCCACACCTCGTTATAATCCGCGCCTGATAACAGCACATTGAAAGGGTTACGCCGCGTGGAAGAATGGCTCAAAGTCGTCGTACTGGGCATCGTGCAGGGCATCACGGAGTTCCTGCCAATTTCGTCAACCGGGCATCTGATCGTCACCTCCTCAGCGCTCAATTTTCAGGGCAGCATCGAGGGCACGTTTGAGATTTTCATCCAGATCGGTTCGGTGCTGGCCGTCGTCGCCTTCTACCGCGCGGACCTGTGGCGACAGGTGCGCGGCGTCACCAGCGACCTCAGCGTGCAGCGGCTATGGCTGGGCATCCTCGTGGCGGCGATCCCGGCAGCGGTAATGGGCTTTCTCTTCCGAGACTTCATCAAGGACGTGCTCTTCAGCCCGGCGGTCGTCGGTGTGACGCTGATCCTGGGCGGCATCGTCTTCTTGGTGGTGGACCGCCCCAAAGCCGAGGCCGACACGAGCGAAAATCAACCGGAAACGGTGCAGCTTGAGCAGATCACGCTGCGGCAGGCGCTGGGCGTGGGCATCGCGCAGACGCTGGCGCTGGTGCCGGGCGTGTCACGCTCTGGTGCATCGATTGTCGGTGGGCTGTTGGGTGGCTTGAACCGCCCCACCGCGACGGCCTTCTCGTTCTACCTGGCGATCCCGGTGCTGGGCGGCGCGACGGTGCTGGACCTGCTGTTGAGCCTCAGCGACATCAGCAGCGACGAGATCGGCAGCCTGCTGCTGGGTACCCTGGTGACAGCGCTGGTGTCCTTCGTGGCGATCGGCTGGCTGCTGCGTTATGTGGCACGCAACAGTTTTGTCGTGTTCGGCTGGTATCGCATCGCGGCAGGCGCGGTGATCCTGGGCCTGGTGGCGGCAGGTGTGCTGGCTGTGTAAGAAATGCATGAGATACCAGCGCTGAAGCATGGCGGGCCGCACCTTTCAGTGGTGACTCCGCGTATACCTGTCAAGGCATACCTAACGAGGAGAGAAAAGACCATGCATCACCGCCACCCCATGCACCATGGCCCACATATCCGCCCACCGCAGCACGGCCCGCACATGCCCATGCGCCGCCCCTTTCTGCCTGGCATGATCTTCCTGTTCGTTGGCGTGCTGCTCTTCATTAAGCTGATGCCGCTGCTGCTGATGCTGGTGGTGCCGCTGCTGATCTTTGGGGCAATCAAGGCCGCCACCTGCACCACGCGCTGGGACGCTTCCACGCCGGGCAAACGCAAGAACGACGGCAGCGGCACAGCGGACGATCCTTTCTACAGCGACGACCGCGACGACGATTCCGATGAAAGCCCGCCCGTGATTATCGTCTAGGCGTGGTTTGAATAGGGGAAGCACGACATAGCAAACAGCCGGGATGCAGGTGGGCTGCATCCCGCGGGATTACCCCCGTGAACGAACAGGGAGTGGCGAATTGTAGGAACGCGCTCAAGCACGTATAATAGTCTATGACTACCCGCTGACACCGCGAGGTCGCGCGATGAACCTTGTACCGACACTTGTCCCACGTCCCGTTTTGATTTTCCTGGTGCTGAGCCTGTTGATGTTCACGGCGTCTGGCTGCTGGCAGCCAGCGGGCGACGATTCGCCCGATGAAACCCCAGTGGCCCAGGCGATCCCGTCGGCCTCCCCCACGCCGACCTTGACTCCTACCGACACCCTCACGCCAACTGAAACGCCAGACGTGAGTCCCACCCCATCGCTGATCCCCTCTGAGACTGTCGTCCCCACCGAAACGCCTTCAGAGACGCCGACCCTGCTGGGGGCTAATCCAGTCACCGAGACGCCCTCCGCCACGCCCACGCCGCTGGTCGTCGCGCAAGAGCTGACCGCTACGCCAGGGTCCCAGGACCCGCTGGTGCTGGGAGCGACACGAACGCTTTTGGCCGCCACGCAGTTCTTCCTGAACCAGACCGCTACCGCAGCCGCTCAGCTTAACCCACCGACGGCCTCGTTCACGCCGGAAGGCTTCTTCACAGCAACCCAGCCCGGCGTGATCCCCACGCAGCCCGGTATCGTGGCGACGCCGCTGCCCGGTAACAACTGCATCCATGAGGTGCGGCGCGGCCAGAACCTGTACCGCCTGTCGCTGCTGTACGGCGTCACCATTGACCAGATCGTAGCCGCCAGCGGCATCACCAACCCGCAGCTGCTGTCCATCGGGCAGCGCCTGGTGATCCCCGGCTGCGGCACCACCGGCGTCTTTCCGCCGCCCACCAGCACCACCGACCCCAACCTCGGCGTCGGCACGGGTGGCACGGGTGGCACCGGCGGCACAGGTGGCACTGGCGGCTTAGGCGGGGTGGACCCCAGCGATCCCAACGATGGTTATGCGCCTGGCTTCGGGCCGAATGACACCCTTGGGGGAACTACAGGCACCACGGGTGGCACCGCGGGCGGCACCACGGGTGGCACCGCAGGCGGCATCACGCATATCGTGCGCCAGGGCGACACGCTCTTCACCCTCTCGATGCAGTACGGGGTGCCCATTGACGCGATTGTGGCGGCTAATGGCCTAAGCAACCCCAACCTCATCTATTACAGCCAACGGTTGATTATTCCGTAAAGGAGCTGCGACCGATGGTAGACATGGAAGAAGTCATCGTTAAGACGAGCAAGATCTACGAGGGGCGCGTCGTCAAGCTGGACGTACACGAGGTGCGACTGCCGGATGGCGGTTTCGCCAAGCGGGAACAGATCAATCATCCGGGCGCAGCGGCGGTCGTGGCCCTGGACGTGGACGACATCCTGGTGCTGGTGCGCCAGTTCCGCCTACCCGCCGGTCAAATCACGCTGGAGCTGCCCGCCGGCACCCTAGACCCTGGCGAAGACCCGGCAGACTGCGCCGTGCGTGAGCTGCAAGAAGAAGCGGGTTACAAGCCTGGTAAGCTGGAGCGCCTGGCCGGGTTCTTCGTCGCACCTGGCACCACCACGGAGTTTATCACCATCTACTTGGGTACTGAGCTGCAAGCCGCGCACCTGGACGCCGACGCCGACGAGTTCGTCGAGGTAGTGCGCGTGCCTTTCACCGAAGCCCTGGGCATGATCGCCACGGGTGAGATTGTAGATAGCAAGACGATTATCGGTCTGCTGAGTCTGGCGCGTCGGCGCGCGGTGTAGGCGTATAAGGCGCGGGCGCGTCTCCAAACCCCAGGCGCGCCCGTTTACGCTGAATGTCCCGCGCACTGAGCCACATCGACACGTTGATGTGCGGGTAAGCCAGCCAGCCGATCATGCCGCCGAAGAGCGCGCCGGTCACGACCCGGAAGACCGGCAGCGTCTCACGCGGGGGCCACAGGTTGAAGGGCGGATAGCCTAAGAGCTGGCTCACCCCGTCCAGGCCGATGGGCACCACCCCCAACAGCAGCCACAGCCACAACGGCGCTGGACGCAGCTTGCGCCGCACCACCGGTACCCGGTAGATCAACGCCACGCCCAGCAGCGCCGCGTAAATAGCGATGTCGCGCTCGCACAAGGCCATCTTATAGCCCATCGTTTCATTGCCCACAAAGCCCGCCGACGCGATCTGCAAGCGAGCGAACTCATACGCTTGGGCTGGATCATTGAGGTCAAAGTCAGCCTGGACCGGCACCCCGGTAAATTCCGGCAGGCCCTCCACGTTGAAGGGCGGCTGCGGCACCTGTCCAGCGCCCATGGCGTCCGGGATGACGGAACGCCCAATATACGCCTCATAGGGCACCAAGTCCGTGCCGGTGGAGGCCAGCGGATAGGCCCCCTGCTCCCCGTAAAGGAAGAACGAACGAAAAGCAAAGCGATGACACAACGGCGTGTACAGGCTGTAGACCGCCTGCGCCGGGCCTTCCGCGCCCAGGTGCATCAACGTTGGTGCGGCGAAAGGCAGCCCCACATAGACCGCCAGCAGGCCGGTCAGCATGCCCAGCCAATGCCGCGTCAGCCACAGCAGCACACCATCCAGGCGGCGCTGCCAGCCGGGGTAGGGGTTCGGAAGGCCAGGGCGGGTTTCGTCTTCGTTGGGACTCAGATGGCTCATTCGTCAAGCTCCAGGAAGGGGCGCAGGGCGTTAAGCAAATGCTGCTCGCTGACGGGGCCGTAGATCACCTGTGTGACCAGGCCGCCCGGCGCGATAATCAACGTGGTGGGGGTAGCCCGCAGTTGATAGGCCCTCTGCACACGGCCATCGAGGTCCAGCAATAACGTGAAGTCCAGGTCCAGCGACTCGGCGAAGGCGGCAGCCAGTTCGGGCGGCTCGCCAGTGTTGACGCCAATCACACGCAGACCGGAGTCAGCGTGCGACACGTGCAGGCTTTGCAGCACCGGCATCTCGGCACGGCACGGCCCGCACCACGTCGCCCAGAAGTTGACGACCAGCGGCCCGATACCATCCGCGCGGCGCGGGTCTAGGCTGAAGGACGCGCCGTCCAGAGTCTGTGCATCGATGGGCGGTGCATAGGCGTTGGGCAGCGGCGCGACGTAGCGCCCGCTTTCAGCATCGGCCAACACACCAGCAAAGGCCGCCGGGTCAGGCAGTCCGGCGGCCAGGAAGACCAGGGCCGCAGCAGTCAGAGCCGCCAGCCCGCTGAGTATCGACAGGGTGCGCTGCATAGGCGGCACTTAGCCTAGTGACACGCGTTCTGGCCGTGGTGCGTAGGCTTCACCACCGCCGAACTGCTCCAGGTTGGCTTCACGCAGGGCCTCAAAGTCTGCCGTACCACTCAGGCAGTCGCCCAACTGATTGAAGTAGATGTCGCCCTCCACCCAGCCGATGGAGCATTCCTCCACCCGGAAGGAAAAGTCGGCGAAGTCGTTGCCCAGGCGGGTGCTCAGGGCTTGCAGCTCGCCGCTGGCGATAACAAAGCCGATCAACACTAAGAAACCGCCGCTGACGAGCTTGATGGCGCGCATCCGCTTGTTTAATGCGCGGACCATGCCCTGCGCGCCGTCTAACATCAGCGCCGCCAGCAGGAAGGGAATGCCCAGGCCCAGCGAGTAGGCCACCAGCAGCGGCACCGCCTGCATCACCTGCCCGGTGTCAGCGGACATGGTGAGGATAGCCCCGTACACCGGGCCGATGCAGGGCGTCCAGCCCGCCGCGAAGACCACACCCATCAGCGCGGAGCTGAGCAGGCCGCTGTTGGCGTTGGCGTCCATCTGCTGACGGGTATCAGCGTAGAGCATCATCTCCAGCGCGTCGGTCTGGTCTTCGATGAAGCCCTGCGGGTTTTGGAAAGCGCCGCTGAGGAACATCCAGGCCAAAAAGACGGCAGTGCTCAGCAGGCCGATGATGGGTGCCCACACCGTGCGCGCGATTTCGCCGTCGAAGCCGCGCCACAGATACGGGTCCCAGTAGGCCAGCGTACCCGCGAAGCCCCACAGCAGCACGGCGCTGCCCAGTACGGCAAAGCCAATCACCAGGCCTAGATGGAAGGCGCGGCTTTCCTGCTTACGCATCCAGTTGAAGATGCCTGGCAGCACGCCCATGAAGTGCAGGCCGAAGACGATAATCACCACGCCGCCGACGCGCCCGATGATGCCTGTGACCATGTTCACGTTCTGGCCGCCGATGACTTGCACAAAAGCGGTCAGTATGACGCCCAACGTGACGAAAACTGCGGTGAAGCCCAGCACGAAAGCAGCCCCATGCATTACAGTATTGAAGCGTAAGAACAAACGGTTCGGTGTCGCTGCTGCCGCGCCGCCATCAACGGCCTGCACGCTGACCTGCGCAGCGACCGTGTTGGTCATGCGCCCGCCCATGTAGCCGATGTAAGCCGGCACCAGCGGCAGCACACAGGGTGAGATAAACGATACGATTCCCGCAAAGAATGCGATCCCTAGGGTGACGTCCATGTTTCGCAGACTCCATCATTGTCTTGATTGCATGACTTGGATTTGTGTTCGGTTTCAGGGGCAGCCGGGTCCAGCCTGCGCCCTACCGTACTGACGCATACGAGACGGCTAAACCTACCCGATTCGGCCTTTCTTGCCTGAACGCAAAGGAAACAGGCGGGGATTAGAAACGGCTATCAGGTGGGGTATCCGGATCGCTCAGGTCGCTGTTCTCGTCCAGCTCATCCAGGTACGCGGTGGTGCCCACGAGAGTCTCGTCTAGGTCATCATCGTCTTCGAGAGTGGGCAGCGGGTTCTCGCTGATCCGCTGCGAGAAGGGCACCTCGGCCACGATCAGGTTATTGTTGCGATCACGCTGCTGAAGCGCAATATCGACCTGCTCATTGGCGACGTTGACGTACTTGGAGATCACCGCCAGGATCTCCTCTTTCATGGCTTGCAGCGTTTCCGGTGATAAGTTCACACGGTCGTGCACCAGCACAAAGCGCAGGCGCTGTTTGGCCTGCTGCGCACTGCCGCTGCTCTTATTGCGCCCCAACATGCGGTCGAAGAATCCGGTCATCACATACTTACCTCACACTCAAGACTGCCTGAATGGATGGCGTCTAGGGGCCATTGCCACCGATGAGACGCGAAATACGCTGGATCAGCCCGCCGCCGTTGTCCAGCGGCATGAAGGGCACTTCTTCACCGGTCAAGCGCCGCGCGATATTGCGGAAAGCCTGTCCTGCCCTAGAGTTGGGCTGTAAAGTAACGGGCACACCGCTGTTAGACGCGGGCACAACGCCTTCGTCTTCCGGCACAATACCGATCAGCTTGATCGCTAGGATGTCGGTCACGTCGTCGGCGCTGAGCATGTCGCCCCGGCGCACCATGTCCATTTTGACCCGGTTCAGGATCAAACGCCCCGGCCCCTTGCCCTGGCCTTCCAGCAGGCCGATGATCCGGTCGGCATCACGTACCGCCGAGACTTCCGGGTTCGTCACGATCATCACTTCGTCGGACGGGGCTACGGCGTTACGAAAGCCGCGCTCGATGCCCGCCGGCGAGTCGATCAGCACGAAGTCATTGTCGCGGCGCAGATAATGCCCCAGGCCAATCATGTCGTTCGGGCTGACAGCCGTCTTGTCGCGGGTCTGTGCGGCGGCCAGCAGGTGCAGCTCCGGGAACTGCTTGTGTCGGATGATGGCCTGCTTGATCTTGGCGCGACCTTCGATCACATCTACCAAGTCGTAGACGATACGGCTTTCTAGGCCCATGATAACATCCAGGTTGCGCAAGCCGATGTCGGCATCTACGACGGTGACGCGCTTACCCATCTGGGCCAAGGCGACGCCGAGGTTGGCCGTAGTCGTCGTCTTGCCCACGCCCCCTTTGCCGGATGTCACAGTGATGATCTTACATGTCATCGTTACCACGCCCTCCGTTCATGTCAGCGGTCCCAGGCGTCGAACAGGATACGGCCTTCGTACAGCCGCGCAACCTCCGGACGCGGACGGCGGCGGCGGCGCAGCGACGGGCGGCGCTCCGCTTCATCCGCGATATGCCCGGCAATCATCAGGCGTGTAGGCGTCATCTCCAGCGCACAGATGACCGCTTCGGTGTCGCCGTAGTGCCCGGCCTGGACGCTGCCGCGCAGCGCGCCCCATACTAACACATCGCCCGCGGCGATGATCTCCGCACCAGCGTTGACGTCACCGTACACCACGACATGCCCGTCACTGTGTACGGTACGGCCACTGCGCAAGGTTTTACGGACCATGACGCCGGGCAGCACGTCGGACTCTTCGGGGTTATCGGGCAGGGTATCATTGAGTTCATGGCCGGGCAGGTGGCCGCCGACGCTGGTACGCAGGTCCAGGTCCACCGCCGCATCGATGCTGGTCTGGCTGGCACTGAGCACCACAGCCAGGGTCAGGCCACGCCGCTCAAGGGCGGCCTTGAGCGTCCGCAGCGCGTACTTAGGCACGGCGCGCGTGCCCAGGTCCACGGTGACATTGGCCCCCGTGTAGAAGCTGAGGCGTTCGTCAATGCGGGTAGTCAGTTCGTCGATCAAAGGCTGCCAGGCTTCTTCGGTGTCAAAACTGACCATGAGGCCGCCGCGAATGCCCTTGATACTGACTTTGTTGTTCGTCGTGCCCGTGTCGGTATCGGCCTCGACCTTACGCTTCATACCGGCTCATCTCACACCCTGCTTGCACTGGCAACCAAAGACTGCCCAGCGACAGCCTGTAAAACGATTGAAACCATTGTACACGTAAAGCGGGTGCTGCGCGAACTTCGCCAGCGGGCATCGTTTCCTTGCGGCCTGCACTCCCTGTACATCACCGGGCAATGATGCTATCCTCTCTGCGCACGAACGCCCGAACGATGGAGGCAGACTATGGCCGATGCCCAGCCCACCATCCCCACTGAATCCCGCCCACACGACGCGCTCCGCCTGCCGGTGGACCCGGAACACGCCGGGCTGCGCCTACTGGTGATCGCGGTCTTCCTGGGCCTGGCGGTTCTCTTTTACACGCTATTAGACGGTGCCATGCCCCAGGCTGGGCCGGTCAATATCCTGGCCCTGGTCGCTGCCCTGCTGGTCAGTGCCCTACTGATTCAGAACCTGGACGGTGCACTCAAATCCCGCTGGCCCAGTGGCCGACGCCTAGAAGTGACCAGCGACGCGGTGCGCATTCTGCTCAAGGACAGCGTGCAGCACCAGATCAACGCCGCACAGCACGTCAATGTGCTGACCTGGCGCTTTGAGATTCCGCGCCGTGCCCGTGCGCCCAAGGGCTGGTTTGTCGTGGCCCTGTCCCTAGAGCAGGACGGTACGCACATCCCGGTGTATACCTTCGTCTCCCCGGACGACCTGCCCAATCTACCGCTGAGCAAGCGCTTCACCCTGCTCAAAAACAGCCGTCAGCAGGCCGCCGACCAGCGCGCAGCAGCAGCGGCAGCGGCGGCCTCCGCGACCGCAGCCCGCCAAGACCTGCGCTTAGCTGGTGAAGAGCGCCGTCTGCGCAACGCTGAGTCCTTCCGCTGGGAGCATGGCGCAGAGATGAAGCACGAGGACTTTGTGACCTATGTGCAAACCCTGCAAGCCCGCTTTCCGTCCTGGATGCCAGACAGTGCGTGACGCCATGTCTACCAACATGCGTGACGCCATGTCTACCAACATGCGTGACGCTCGTCTGTTGGCTGTGGCGCTGTGGGCCGTGGCCCTGCTCGCGGCCTTGGCTCTCACGCCGCGCACGTCCGCGCAGGCCGCCCCACTGACCCCCTTCATCGCTGTAGAGGGCCGTATTGATGCCCCCGGTGCGACACAAAGCTACCAGTTCATCGGCCAGGAAGGGGCGATCGTGTCGCTCTTGCTGCGCAGCGATCAGCCCGCCGACGGCGTACCGGCCGCCGCAGGTTTGGACCCGGTGCTGCGTCTGCAAAGCAGCAGCGGCACGGAGCTGCTCAGCAGCGATGATTATGCCCCGGACCAACACCGCGACGCGCTGCTGCAAGGCATCACCCTGCCGCGCGCCGATACCTACACAGTGATCGTCAGCGGCTATGGCCCCACCACAGGTAACTACGCGCTGACGCTCTACGAGGGCTACGCCGACCTGCGACGCTTTGAGGCCTTCGACGATGCAGCAAGCTGGGAAGCGGAATCCGATGTGCTCAGCATCAGCGCAGGGGAGGGGGCGCTGGCGCTGCGGCTGGACATCGCCGACATGGACGCCTTCGTGGTTGAGGATGACGCCGACGCTTACGCAGGGACACATTACGTGCGTGCAGAATTCGAGGACGTTCTGGGGCGCAGCGGCTGGCGCGTGGGCCTGACGCTGACCGACGACGGCAGCACGCGGCGGGTGCTCATGCTCAATGAACGTGGACAGTGGCGTTTGGTAGCCCGCGACGAAGACGGCGAGCGTGTCATCCGCGATTGGTCGCTGCACCCGGCCATCCGCCCCGGCGAGACTCAGTTCACGCTGGCGGCCCTGGTCAACGGTGCGGCGGTGGACGCCTTCTACAACGGGGCCTTCATCGGCCAGGCCGTAGACGAAACAGGCGCGGTACCAAGCGTGGGACCTATGGGCTTTTACGTCGGCAGCCCCAGCGCACTGGGGGCCAGCGTCAGCGCCACACTGGAGTCACTGGTGATTACGTCTGCTTTGCAAGACGACGGGGCGCGCATTGTGCCGCAGCAGTTGATGCCGGGCAGCCTGGGCATCACGGTGCAAGAACTGGAGCGACGCGGCCTGATCCCGGTGGGCGGCGTGGAAACGCTCAGCGTGTTGGAGAGCAGCGGCTGGGAGGTCACCCCCGGCGTGAATCGCATTGTGCTGGGACGCGGCACGCGGTTCAGCGACATGGTGCTGAGCACGACCTTCACGCTGCAAGCGGACATGAACGCCTTAGTCGGCTGCGGCCTGCTGTGGGGCAACGTCAGCGAGACGCAGCACGGCGTGGCCTTCCGCGATCGCAGCGGCGCGTATGGCTTATCCCTGCGTGAGGGCGACCGCTATCTGCCGGGCGTGTTCGGCACGCAGCCCTGGGTCGATGGCCCACAACATCTGCTAGTCGTCCGGGTGGACGAGCAGTTGTACTACTACGTGAACCGGCAGTGGGTAGGCACGCTGACCACGCCCATGCAGCCCGGCGAAGTCGGGAATGTGGTCATCAATTATGAGCCAGCGCCAACGAACTGTGAATTCAGTGATACCTGGGTGTGGTCCTGGCCCTGAGTGCTGGGCTGATGCTAGGCTGGGTGTTCCTGCATCAGCTTCTGGTAAGCCCCCTGCCAGAGGGTCTCGCTGCGGGTGTACTTGTTCACCTTGATGTCGGCGAAGTGAGGCAGCAGTTGCAGCATCGTGGGGGGCAGGTCGGCCCAACGTTCCTCAAAGATCAGCGCGGCCAGCGAGTCAGCGAAGAGGCCGGCCCAACGCCAGCGCTCACGGAATTCCTCGGCCTTCATCCAGTAATCGCGCTTCTCCCAGGCCTGCGCCGACTCTTCGATGCCTTCATCAATGGCGCGCAGGCTGAAGACGACTGTCGCCAGCATGTCCTTGCTTTCAGCGTCTACATCGGCTTTCTGGCTCAGGCGGCGCAGCAGTTCGGCGCAGGTGCGCATGAGCTGATTGCGCCGTTTTCCAGGGCTGTCTGTGTTGATTACGCGGCCCACGGCCACCTCCTCATCTGCGTCAGCTCGACTTCGGTTTTTGCTCGATATAGGGACGGATTCCCTTGTAGACCTGCCGTCCCTTGAGCAGGTTTAGGATGGTACGCGCGGGGCGTCCGGTAGCCGATTCCAGCTCCCGCGAGGACAGCGGTGTGTTGTCATTGCGCAAGAACACGCGGAAGATGGCATCGACCAGCGAGTCTTCATCAGTGATGAAGTCCTGAGCAGTGGCAGCGCTGAGCAGCGCTTGGCCCATGGCATTCAAGCGTTTGACCTCGGCGGTCACAGGATCGATGAAATCCACCTGTTGATCTTCTGGCGCTTGAGCCAGGCGTTCCCGCTGTTCCGGCTTGAGGTGAGTCAGCAGGTAGACGCGCAGGTCCTCGCTGGGGGTGCGCTCCCACCAATCATAGTCAATGTGAAAACGGGTATCGAGTGTCGGTTTGACCAGCGCGCTGGGTTTGGCAGTCATGCCGTTTCGTCCTCTATTCGCTGAGTGTCCAGTAGTGATCGCCCAGGTTTTCAAAGTCGGGGTTGGCGTTAAGCATTGCCAACATCGGGCCGGGCGGGGTGCGGCGCAGCAGGTTAATGGCGCTGTAGAGCGTCTTGAAGTGCACCGTTCCCTGTGGGGTCAGCCGCCCCAGGATAGGCAGCAGCAGCTTCATCAATGACGACAGGCTGCGCGTTTCGGTTTTCAGCGTCGTGACTAATTCGTCAAGCTGACCGAGGCTTTCAATGCCGATAATCATCAGGTCGTCGTAGTCCGCACCGATCGCCCGCTTGTTGTTCTCAAAGGCGGGCTTGTCACCGTTTTGTACCGACATCAGCGGTATGTATTCTGTGCGCGGGTTATACGCGCCGTAATCAATGATGATCTCACCGGGATGCTCCCCGGCTTTGATCGTCACATAGCCGCCGATGGGCATTTTGTGCTTAGCGTAGAACTTGCCCAGGCCGAAAACATAGCCTTCGTGAGGCAGCACCCAGCCCTGATACACTTCCTCGTCCTGGCCGTCGATCAGGTCCACGCAGATGCGGTCCGCACGTTGAGCGTCAGGGAAGAAGGCGCGGGTACGGGCGTTGAGGGGCATGGTGCCCGTGCGGCGATGCGGGTAGATCAGGGTAAAGGTCGCTGTTTCCAGTCCGGTCACTGGCTCCAGCCCGGACAGCTCGTCGCCCAGGTCACGCTCCAGGGCCAGCATCTCCGGGGTCAACACGCTGCGGTCGTATGCGATGGGCGTGTAGCGCAGCACCGGTGGTACCCTGCGCACTTCCTCTGGCTGTAGGCGCACCAGATACCACAGCACCTCACCGGTCGGGCCGACTTCATCGAAGCGCTTGTCATCCTTGAGCGCGTAATTGAGCGAGAAGACTTGCAGCGGTATCGGTGCGTTGCCCAAGCCGCCGATCTGCTCAATGACTTCTTCGGTGGTCAGGGGGCCGCCGCCGTTGATGTCCAACACGGCCTCGGCCAAGTTAAGGTAGCCTTCGTTGACTTCCAGCACTAGGTCACGGGGGAACCACTGCCGCGCGACGGAGGCCAGCGTGTCATTTTCGGCCAGCCGCTGCTCCAGCAGACCCAGCATCTGCTCGCGGTTTTCAGCCAGCACCTGCGCAGCATCGAACTCGTTGGCACCGGGCAGCAGCACGGCACCGTCGTCCTCAGCGTTGAGCACATGCGGTGTTGTCAGCTCAGCGGCAAATTCGCGCTGTATGTCGCTGTCGTCCAGCCTGACCTGAATCACGTTGAAAGGGCCATATTCGGGATTGTCTCCCTCACGCAGGCCCACGACTTCCGCCGTGGCGAAGTCCAGCGCGGGCAGCACCAAGCGGTCACCGAGAGCGTATTGCTGGGCCGGGTCATAGACCTTAGCCCCCTGGTAGCGTTCTTGAAGGGCCTGGGCTTCGGCAACCAGCTTGGCGCTGATGGCTTCCAGAGCCAGTGCCTCGGTGGAAAGCGGGGTTTCGCCTTCCAGCAGCCGGTTAATCAGGCCGTCGAGGTCCTCATCGTTAATCGTCAGCTTGCGTGCCCAGAGTTGGCTCGACACCATGCCTGTGTTGCCTCCCAATTGCGTTCGGTGGCCTAAATCAAAGTAAAATTATACGCTACGCTGCGGCGCGCGCGCAAGCGTGGCGCGTTAGACATTTCAACCCACGGGCAGCAGTTGACGCCTGCGTCCGTTTCATGCTATCCTGTTTTACGGAAAGATCGTATCCCACCCTGCCAGTTCTTGAAGGAGGCACGACGATGACGATGACCCTGCTCAACATCCCTAACACAGCAGCCGGTTTCAGCGTGCCTGTACCCCGTTAGAACGACTCCCCTTCTAGCGACAATTCAACAGTCACGCTGCGGCTGATCGGCGCAGCGCCTGCCCGTGCGCCACCTCACGGGTACCCAAGGCGCTCACCGGACACCGATTTTTGCGTCCCGACCTGGATCAAAGCAGCACGAGGCAGCATGACTGTAGATAACATCCCACACCCCCGCCGTGATTTCTGGCGCCTGACGGACAAGGCGCGCCGCCAGGTCTTCGACCATATCGCACAGGCCGTAGCACACGACCGACTCGGCGCGGACGCCACAGCGGTTCAGCGTGTAGCGGCCACCAACAACACCCTCTACCGTGTGCAGGGTATCGACGGCACCTACGCCCTGCGCGTGCATCGCCCAGACTTGAAGCCTGCGGCCTGGATCGACGGCGAGCTGGCCTGGCTGCACGCCCTGCGGCAGCGCGGCGAGCAGCAGGTCCCACAACCCGCGTCACCCGTGATCGCCGTACACCTCAACGAGGACCCGGAACCGTTCTACGTGAGCGTGCTGCACTGGATCACGGGTGACGCGCTGCCGATGGATCACTGGACCCCGGCCCACGCCGAAGCAGCCGGACGCTTGGCCGCGCGCCTGCACACCCTCAGTGACGACATCGACTCCAGCGACAAAATCCGTCCGCGCCTGGACGCGGCCGGGCTTTTCGGTCAGGTCAGCGACTCACCGTATGCCCTGGCCGCTGACGCGCAGCACTTGCTCAGCGCGGAACAGCAGGCCGTGCTCAACGCGGTGCAAGCCCAGGCGCAGCAGGCCATGGCAGCGCTGGACGGTCAGCCGGGGGCGTTCGGCTTCATCCATGCCGACCTGCTGCCCAAGAACCTGCTCTGGCGCGACGGCCTGCCCTGGGCCATCGACTTCGACGACTGCGCCTATGGCTACCGCCTGTATGATCTGGCCCCGGTGCTGCTCGGCTTCAAGCTGACGCCAGAGGCTGACCCGGCGCTGTCGGCGGCGCTGTGGCGGGGCTATACCGCGCTGCGCCCCCAGCCGGAGGGTCAGCATGGACGCCTGGAGGCCCTGACCGCCGGGCGCTACGCAGCGTCCATCCACTGGGTAGCGGGCAACCCCGACTACCGCGCCCGCGCGGCTGCGATCATCCGTGAGCGGGTAGCGCATCTGCGTGGCTACCTGGACACTGGGACGCTGGCACTCAGCGCACAGCCTGGAGGATAAGGCTATGGAACTGCCGAACGTTTCAACGGTATTAGCAGGCTGCACGGTCACGGTGCGCAACAGCCGCGATGACGGGCTGCGGCGTCAGGTGCGAGAGGCACTGCGCGGCTACAATCACACCATGGCCCCAGCCTACTTCGACGCGCCCGGCGCGCCTGCCACGCCGCATCACGCTTTCGACATCACCATCCACAACGAAGACGGCACCTTGATCGCGGGCATGGTGACGGACATCCATTGGGGCGTGCTGCACCTGCATCACCTGTGGGTGGCGCAGCATCTGCGTGGGGCGGGCGTGGGCCAAGCCCTGATGCGCCGTGCAGAGCAGGAAGCCCAAGACCATCACTGCCATTACATCCAGTTTTCGACCTTTGACTTTCAAGCGCCGGACTTCTACCGCAAGCTGGGCTACCGCGTTATCGCCCAACTGGACGACTACCCGCCCGGCTACTGCCTGTACTTCATGCGCAAAAACATCAGTGCCCAGACACACGAGGACGACAAGGCATGAGTGCGATTTTATACATCACGACGATCACGACGACACCGGACCCGCAGTTTTATCGCTATCTGGCGCGGCAGGTGGGGCAGGCACCGGGCAAAGGGCATCATCTGCCAACGCGCGCGCTGCCACTGGACATCAGTCTGGACGATCTGCACGGGGACGTGGTGGCGGGGCTGGCGGGCCGGACCTGCCGCGCTGGGCTGAGCGTGGCGCTGCTATGGGTGCATCCCCGGCTGCGCGGCCAAGGGATCGGTGCGCGGCTGCTGCAAACCGCCGAGGACATCGCCCGTGAACGCGGCTGCGGCCTGGCACGGGTCAGCACGCACGCGGCGGGCGGCTATTATCAGCGTCAGGGCTACCGGGTCAGCGGCATGATCCAGGCCTTTCCGGACGGGCAAAGCCTGTACTGGCTGGAAAAACCCCTGTACCGCGATCAAGCAGCGCGGCGACAGGGTGCGTAGAAAATTGTATAGTAACCGTTGGTAAGGTGAGCTTGAACAGGAGTCGGATCATGATGAATCTGCAAGACCTCAAGTTACATTCTGGACACGAATGCCGTATCCGATTATCTGAGTTCGTTTCAACCTACAAGTACACGTATTGAGCAAGCATTGAAGACAGGCACTGTGCTCTTTCTGCCTTCGCCAATACGCTATGAGGTAAAACGCGGACTACTCGCGGTTCAATCAGTGCGCAAACGGCGTCTTTTTGATGATGTTTTCCTGCCCCAGCGCGTGACCATCGTCCCACTCGAAACCGACTGGGATCAAGCCGCAGCGTTTTGGGCATCAGCGCGGTCACAAGGGAAACAGCTTTCCGACATAGACCTATTGATTGCATCATTGGCATATCGTCAAACCGCCGTCATTGTCAGCAGTGACAGCGATTTTGCTGCACTCTCAGTGAAACGTGAAAATTGGCGTTTGCCTCAGCACAATTGAGCGGTCCCTAGGCCCACTGCGCCGCAATTCCGCCTACTCAAGCGCCACCTGCTGCGTTACGCTGACGCTGCATCGGCTTCATGGAAAGGACTCGCGGTGATTTCACGGGACAGGCGGCCCCTGATCGCATGGGCAGCCATCGGCCTGCTCTTTGTCGCACTGACACTGACGACCTCGGCGCGCATCCCACCCTTGGAGGCCGCTGACGAAGCCGCGCACCTGCTCTACGTGCATCACCTGCTGGAGACCGGCACGCTGCCTGTCATCCGCGACCGCGACGCCATCGACGCCCTGGCCGTGTCGGGTGACGTGATCGGGCAGTGGTCGCTTCAGAGCCACCATCCGCCGCTCTACTACGCGCTAGGTGCTCTGATCGGCGGCGGTATCCCGCGTGATGACCTGCCTGAGCTGCTGCGCCCGAACGAACTGATCTTTACACGCGGCATCACCGCAGGCAACGCCAACCAATGGCTGCACCCGCCGGGCGTGGCAACGGACGGCACACTGACACTGGTTGCCGTACTGCGCGGCGTCAGCATCACGTTAAGCCTGGGCACACTGGGCTTTGTCTACCTGTCCGGGCGGATGCTGGGCGGTGCGTCCTTGGGGCTGGCTGCTGCCCTACTCACCGCCTCTCTGCCCACCTTCGTCTCCATCAGCGGCAGCGTGAACAACGACAACCTTATCGTGCTGCTCTACAGCGCAGGGGTTTACCTATCATTGCGAACCCTGCGCGACGGCCCCAGTCCAGGCGTGACGGCGGCGCTGGCACTGGTGCTCACGCTGGCGGCACTGACCAAGATCACCGGGCTGTCGCTGTTCGGCGTGGTGGCGCTGGCCCTGCTGATGCGCGTGCTGCGCGGGCAAACCACCTGGCGTGTGGCCGCACGGCACTTCGGCGCGATGCTCGCAGCGGCAGCACTGGGCGCGGGCTGGTGGTACCTGCGTAACTGGACGCTCTACGGCGACCCGCTGGCGTTAACGGCCACGGCCAGCATCTGGGGGCGGGCTTATGGCGTTGGCAGCGAGTCGGGCGACTTGTTCACCGAGGCGTGGCGGCTGTGGCGCTCCTTCTGGATGATGACCGGCCACCTGCACCAGCCCGTCTACGGGCCGCCCTGGTTCTACGCTTACACGCTCATTCTGGCAGGCACGGCGCTGGTCGGGGCGCTCATCCCTGGCCGCCACGACTCGCGGCGGTTCGATGGGATGCTGCTGGCCGCTGTGGGTGGACTGGTCACGGCGCAGCTTCTAGTGGGCACCCGCAGCGTGGACATCACCTACGGGCGGCTGCTCTTCCCAGCGCTGACCGCTTTCGCACCGCTGATTGTGCTGGGTCTGCGCCGCTGGAATCGCCAGGCCGTGCTGCTGGTACTGCCGCTGACGCTGATGTCGATACTGGCCGCAGTGCGTGAGTTACCGGATGCCTATCCACCGCTGACGCCAGTTGAAGCGCTGCCAGCGGATGTGGTGCCGGTGGGCGTGGACACGGGCGGCCTGCACATCGTGGGCTATCGGCTGCACACAGAATCTGCCGCGCCAGGGGATGCCATACGCGCTGAGCTGTACATCAAGGGCCGCCACCCGCAGAACCCGGCGCTGGTCGCTACATTGATCGACCCCATCAGCGGCGAGCCGCGCGGCGGGCGCATCGTTTATCCCGGCACCGCGCCCACTGACTCGCTGTCTGCCGACACGCTGTATCACACACCGCTGCGCATTCCGCTGAATACAGGCAGATCGACCCTGTGTCCGCGACGGCTGCGCGTGCAGCTCGGCTGGCAAACAGTGCTGGGCGTAGACGCCTATCTGCCCATGACCGATGCTGCCGGTTCGCCGCTGCCGGCACTGCTGCTGGACTCAGCGGTGCTGCTGGACCCGCGCTGCGATCCACCTACGCTGCCTCATGCCGCTGATGTGCGCTTCGGGACTGGCATCGTGCTGCGCGGCTGGGAGTCAGCGCAGGCAGGCGATGCAGTCACCGTGCGGCTGCGCTGGGCCTATGCCGGTCCCACGGACCTAGATTACAGCCTCACGGTGCAGGCCCTGAGTCTGGCGGGCGACCTGTTGGCCCAGGCTGACGGCCCCCTACCCGGCTATCCCACGTCGGCGTGGCGGCCCGGCCCCGATTCCTTGGATGCGCGAACGCTGACTCTGCCGCCGGGCACCGGGCCGGATGGCTATACGCTGTGGGTGGGCTGGTACCGCCAGGACGACTTCACACGGCTGACGGTGGATCACCCGGCGGCGATTAACGAGCTGTGGCCGCTCGCTACAGAATAAGCGCCGCTGAGATCGCAGCAAAAGTTAACCACGCTCAAGCTCCCAACGCATATCCTGTCAATAACGGTGCTGTACCAGGTCAACCTACGGACCACAGTCCGGTAAAGTTCGGGCTGTCGTTAAAGCAATGCAGGAGTTGACCGTTGGCGTAGAAATACGTGTGTAGGTCTGTGCATAATGGGCGGTGTCTGGCCTGGTGACCCGTGTCGCCAAACTCGCATCGCCGGGCCAAACACCTGTCCTGAAGCGAATCTTAGACCAGATTCGCATTACACACAAGTAGAGGAGTGTAACCCCCATGTTCTATCGATTGACTGCCCTACTGCTGCTGGCCGCCTTGATGGTGATCCCGGCAGCGGCCCAAGATGAGGCCCAAAGTGCTGGTGTGCTGAACGTCTATTCCTCGCGCCACTACGGCGACCTGGAAGCCCCCTTCCAGGCCTTCACCGAGGCCACCGGCATTGAAGTCCGCGTCAGCGCGGGCAGCCCGCGTGACCTACTGGGCCGCCTTCAAGCCGACATCGCCCGCGGCGACCGCAGCGTCGCCGACGTCTTCCTGGCGATTGACGCCGGTGTGCTGGACCTAGCCGCTGAACAGGGCCTGTTGGAGCAGGTCGAGTCCGAGACACTGAACGCCAACGTCGCCGCGCCTTTCCGTGACCCGGAAGGTTACTGGTACGGCCTGAGCATCCGCACGCGCACGGTCGTCTACAACCCGGAAAACGTCACTGAGGACGAGCTGACCCAGCTCAACACCTACAGCGACTTGGCCGCCCCGATTTGGGAGAACCGCCTGTGTATGCGCCCAGCCAGCCACATTTACACCGTATCACTCTTCAGCAGCCTGGTATATCACCTGGGTGAAGAAGAAGCCGCCAGCGTGGCGGAAGGTATCGCGGGCAACGTCACACGCTACATCAACAGTGACACCAGCCAAATCCGGGCGGTGGCCGCTGGGGAGTGTGACGTAGCGGTCGCTAATCACTACTACATGGGCCGCCTGGCGAATGGCGATGAGGCCGACCAGGACGTGTTCAACAGCGTGGCGCTGAAGTGGATGAACCAGCCTGCTGAGGGTGAAGAAGCGCTTGAGAACGGTGCAACCGGCGTCTTCTTCAACGTGAATGGCGCGGGTATCGTCAAGAACGCCGCCAACTACGACAACGCCCTGCTGTTCATCGAGTATCTGTCTAGCTTGGAAAACCAGTGCGGTGACACCGCGTGTTTCCCCGGCAGCAACTACGAGTATCCCACCCATCCGGAGGCCGAACCGAACGCCACCCTCGTGGACTTTGGTGACTTCAGCTACGACTTGGCCTACCCGCTGTGGGATTACGGCCAGTATCAAGAAGCTGCCGTCATCGCCCTAGAGCGCGCTAGCTTCGGCTTTACCGAGAACTAAGTGCATATACACCACGCTTCAACCCTCCCCATTCAATATGGGGAGGGCATTGTTTATTGGTTTACCGTAAAGATAAAGCAAAGACAAGCCTAATGAACTATGCCTTGCCAACCACACCTGCTGCTCAAAACGACGCGCCCCCCTCTGTTGGTGCCTCGGCTGCCCGCCCTGGACTGCGCCTTACCCGGCGGCTGTCCGCGCGTATCCCCGCCCTGCTGCTGACCCTAGCCGTGCTAACGCCCATCGCCGTGCTGCTGCTGGCGATCCTGACGCCGGACACGGCCTTGTGGCAGCGCATGTGGGAGACCTTCCTGCCGGATGCGCTGTGGAACACGCTGCGTCTGATGCTAGGCGTGGGCTTGGGCACCCTGGTCATTGGCACGGGTGCGGCCTGGTTGGTCACGGCTTATGAATTTCCAGGGCGGCGTTGGTTCGACCGTCTGCTGCTGCTGCCCTTGGCGGTGCCGGGCTTCATCATGGGTTTTGTCTACGTGACGCTCTTTGAGTTCGCCGGGCCGGTGCAGACGGCGCTGCGCGGGGCCTTTGGCTGGGAGCGCGGCGAGTACTGGTTCCCGAACATCGCCTCGCCCGGCGGCCTAATCCTGGTGCTGACGCTGGTGCTTTACCCTTACGTCTACCTTTTAGCGCGGGCGGCCTTCCGTGAGCAGGCCGCACAGACCTTAGAAGCGGCGCGCGTCATGGGCAGCGGGCATTGGCGGACCTTCCTGCGGGTGGCACTGCCCATGGCGCGCCCACAGATCGCCGCCGGGGTGCTGTTGGTCCTCATGGAAAGCATCACGGATTACGGCACGGTCAGCTACTTCGGTTACCCCACCCTCAGCGAGCGGATCGTGGTGCTGTGGAACACCTCGTTTGACGTGGGAGCCGCGACTCAGCTCGCGTCACTGCTGGTCCTAGTAGCCCTGCTGATGCTCTTTGCCGAACGGCGGCTGCGCGGGCGTGGGCGCTATTATCAGCAGGGTGGGCGTGGTGCCTTACCGCGACGCATCGCGCTGCGTGGGCGTGGCAAATGGGCGGCCTCCGGGGCGCTGACACTGCTGCTGGGTGCAGCCTTTGCCCTGCCGGTGACGCAGCTTGCGCTGTGGGCTGCCGCCGAACTACGCGACCCGACGGTCAACCTGCTGGGCGAGTCGCTGATGAACTACACTGGCAGCTCGCTGTCTCTGGCTCTGCTGTCGGGGCTGATCGTGATGGGCATCGCGCTCTTGATCGCTTATGGCACGCGCCGCAGCGTCACCGGCCAAAAGCCGCGCGGTCGCCGGATGGCCCGTCTGGTAACCATCGGCTATGCCATGCCCGGTGCGGTGATCGCTGCTGGCGTGCTGACGGTCGTCAACCCGATCGACGGTGCGGTCACGGATTTTGCCACCGATCACCTGGGCTACAGCGCGCCGGGCTACTTGCTGACCGGCACCGTGCTGGCGCTGTTGTACGCCTACGTAGTGCGCTTCATGGCGGTGGGCTTCAACAGCGTGGACGCCAGCTTGGAGAAAGTCAAGCCCAGCATGGAAGGTGCGGCGCGGACCATGGGCGCAGGCGGCTGGCGCGTCCTCACGCGGGTGCACTTCCCGATGCTGCGTGTGGGCCTAGTCGCCGGGGCCATTCTGGTCTTCGTGGACGTGATGAAAGAACTGCCCGCCGCCCTGCTGCTGCGGCCCTTCGGCATGGACACGCTGGCCGTGCGCACCTATTTCCTCAGCGTGGAGGGCTGGCACGAATCGGCGGCGGTGCCCGCGCTGCTGATCCTGGGGGTGGGGCTGATCCCGGTGTTTCTGCTGATGCGCGTAGGGGACCGCCGATGAGCCGAGGCACGATTCAGTTCCAGGCGGTGTACAAGCGTTACGAGCGCGTGCTGGCCGTCGATAACTTGAGCTTCAGCGTGCAATCGGGCGAGCTGCTGGTGCTGCTGGGGCCGTCCGGATGCGGTAAGACCAGCACCCTGCGCCTGATGGCCGGACTCGAGTCCCCGGACGCGGGCGGTATCTGGCTAGACGGCGTGCCAGTAGCCGGTGAAGGCGCGGCTTTCGTGCCCCCTGAGGGACGGCGAGTGGGCATGGTCTTCCAGGATTACGCACTCTTCCCGCACATGACGGTCGCAGACAACGTGGCCTTCGCGCTCACTCATCTGCCGCGCGGGGATCGCCGGACGCGCGTGGGCCAGATGCTCGATCTGGTAGGCTTGGGTGACGTGGGTGGGCGCTACCCGCATCAGCTCAGCGGTGGGCAGCAGCAGCGGGTGGCCTTGGCGCGCGCCTTGGCCCCGGACCCGGCGGTCGTGCTGCTGGACGAACCCTTCAGCAACCTGGACGCCGCCCTGCGCCGTGAGATGCGCGCCGAACTGCGCCGCATTCTGCACCGGGCGGGGACGACCGCCGTCTTCGTCACACATGACC
>CAYWGJ010000010.1:36436-52282 GCA_964457835.1 uncultured Anaerolineaceae bacterium | reverse complement strand
CTGCGACTCGGTGGAAACAGCAGCGAGGTCAGCGGATGCCATGCAGCGCGTCTACGTGGATGCAGGCATCGGCGCGGCGGCGCGCCAGAGCGGTGTGTCACGGGGTGGGGCAGTGATCCTCAACCGCGCTTAACCGCATTGTGAAACCCGTGTCAATCCGTTATACTGACGGGGTGTGCAGCCAATCGAAAAAGAGAGCGTTTTATGTCTGAAACCGTGATGCACTTCATCAATGGCGAATGGGTTCCGTCCGTCAGTGGCGCGACCTACATCAACTATAACCCTGCGACTCGTCAGCGCTACACCGAGACCGTCTCCGGTGATGCTGAGGACGTCAAGGCGGCAGTTGCGGCGGCCAAGGCCGCTTACCACGGCTGGCGGCTAACTCCCGCGCCGCGTCGCGGTGAAATCCTTTTCCGCCTGGCGCATATCCTGGAGGAACGCAAGGAAGACCTGTCCCGCATCATGACGCAGGACATGGGCAAGGTGATCGTCGAGGCGCGCGGTGACGTACAGGAAGCCATCGACATGGCCTACTATATGGGTGGTGAGGGCCGTCGCTTGATGGGTTACACGGCACCCGTTGAAATGCCCAATAAATTCGGCATGGCCCTGCGCGACTCGGTCGGTGTGGTCGGCCTTATCACGCCGTGGAATTTCCCTGTAGCAGTGCCAAGCTGGAAGATGCTGCCCGCGCTGGTGGCGGGTAACACCGTGGTGTGGAAACCAGCGGAAGACAGCCCGGCCGTGTCGGCGGCTTTCGTCAAGGCCTTTGAGGACGCAGGCATTCCCCCCGGCGTGCTCAACCTGGTTATCGGCACAGGCAGAGCAGGCGCAGCCCTGGTGGAACATCCCGACGTGCGCGTGATTTCGTTCACTGGCTCTACCGAGACCGGGCTTGAGGTCTATACCCGTGCCGCGCGCCTGGGCAAAAAGGTGTCGCTGGAGATGGGCGGCAAGAACGCTATTATTGTGATGGACGATGCCAACCTGGAGCTGGCCGTTGAAGCCATCACCTGGAGTGCCTACGGCACGACCGGCCAGCGCTGCACGGCCACCAGCCGACTCATCGTGCAGCGTGGGATCAAACCGCGCCTGCTGGATGCCCTCATCGAGAAGGCCAAGACGCTCAAGATCGGGGATGGTCTGGATGCGCAGGTGCAGGTTGGCCCGCTGGTGAACGCTGCCGCCCTGGAAAAGGTCAGCAGCTATATGAAGGTGGCCGAGGCTGAAGGCGTGCGCGTGGTCTACGGTGGCGAACCCGCCCCCGAAGCCGGTGAGGGTTACTTCTTCTTGCCTACGCTGCTGGATGGTGTGAAGCCTGGTATGCGCGTGGAACAAGAGGAAATCTTCGGCCCGGTGCTCTCTGTTATCGAAGTGGAGTCGCTGGAAGAAGCTGTGGACGTGAACAACAATACTGCCTACGGCCTCAGCAGCAGCATCTTCACTGAGAACGTGAACGCGGCATTCCGGGCTATCCGTGACCTGAGCACGGGCATCGTATACATCAATCACGGCACGACCGGCGCGGAGATCCAGTTCCCCTTCGGCGGTACACGCGGCACCGGCAACGGGATGCGCGAAGCAGGTCAGGCCGCACTGGATGCCTTCACGGAATGGAAGGCGGTCTATGTGGATTACAGTGGGCGTTTGCAGCGCGCGCAGATCGACACCGACGACATCGTGGGCAGCGAATAGGGACGGGTGGCTTCGATGCGTGCGAGACGGAATTTCTGCGATAACCATATGAGAAATCACGCCGTGCTCATCGATTTCCAAGGCAGACTAGTGTACACTAGACTAGCAGCATGGTAAGTCATGTTGGACTGGGAGTCGACTTACGCAGTGGTGCTGGCGCTGATGGACGCGCACCCGGACGCGGTGCTGGATGATGTGGGCCTACACCAGCTTTTTCAGTGGATCATTGTGCTGCCTGATTTTGCCGATGACCCGCTGTTAGCCAATGATGCAATTTTGAACGAGATTCTGAGAGTGTGGTACGAGGAGAGCAACGCCTGATGAACGGAAACGAACTCGACGTGCGCGGACTGCACGACACGGAGTTCCCGCTGCCTGAGGACATGCAGGGCAACGTGGCGATCACCAGCCTGAGCAAGATTTACAACTGGAGCCGCCGCTCGTCGATGTGGCCCATGCTGTTTGGGTTGGCCTGCTGCGCCATTGAGATGATCGGTACCGCTGGCTCGCGCTTCGACTTCTCACGCTTCGGCATGGAAGTGATGCGCGCGACGCCGCGTCAATCGGACCTGATGATCGTCTCTGGCACGGTGACAAAGAAGATGGTGGTGCCTATCGTGCGCCTCTATAACCAGATGCCGGAACCCAAGTACGTGCTGGCGATGGGTGCCTGCGCCAGCGGTGGCGGTCCCTTCAAAGAAGGCTACAACGTCGTCAGCGGCATTGACAAGTACCTGCCGGTGGACGTCTACGTGCCGGGCTGCCCGCCGACCCCGCAGGCGCTGCTGCACGGCTTGATCGCGCTGCAAAAGAAGATCGACGGACAGTCCCTGGCAAACCTCGATGACGTGCCGTGGTACGGTGTCGGGCCGTCGGAACCGACGCCAATTCCCATCTTGGGGCCGGACATCATCGATCCGCGCCAGATGGACCTGATCCGGCGTCAAGCGGAACTGGCTGCCAGCGGCCAGGCCAACCCGCTGCGCGAGGTGCCGCGCATCGAGGTCAAGAAGAAGGAGCGCGCGGTCATTGCTGAACAGGCGGGTGCCGCTGTCGCTGAAGCGGTCGCGGAAGATGACCCGAATGCTGAGATCATCGCGCAGCGCCGCAAAGAGGCTCTGGCCCGTCACCGCGCCTATCTGGAAAAGAAGAGCTAGCTAAAGGGAATAGTGTAAGCTGATGGTCGATCAAGTTGCACCGGAACAGCCCGACGCCATTGACGAGGGCAGCATCGAACACGCCATAAACACGCTCAAGGAGCAGTTCCCCGGCGCGGTGAACGACGACACCCGCGGCGGCTACCAGGGCGTGATCGTGGACAAGGACAAGCTGGTTGAGGTGGCGACCTACATACGCGATGCGCTGGGCTTTGACTATCTGTCCAGCGCCACGGCGGTAGATTACCTGGGCCAGGGTGACCATATGGAGATGGTCTATCATGCCTATCGCATCAGCGGGGGCGGCGCGCTGAACTTCAAGGCACAAACGGACCGTGAAAAGGCCGAGGTGCCGTCCTTGGTCGACGTGTGGCCTGGCGCGGACTTCCAGGAGCGCGAGGCCTACGACCTTTTCGGCATCCGCTTCCGCGGCCACCCGAACCTGAAGCGTATCCTGCTGTGGGAAGGCTTCCACGGCTACCCGATGCGCAAGGACTGGCGTGAGGCCTACTACGAGCAGGAGCACAAACCCTTCGACAGCCGCTGGCCCGGCGGTTACGTCGAGCGTGCTGAAGAGCGCAGCATCTACGGCAAGAACGTCAATTACCCCGAAGACTTCGACCTAGCCAAGCTGAGCGATACCTCAGAAGAGGCCATCTATAACAGCTTGGGCCTTGGTGTGGACATCCAGTCCTTGAGCGGCGACACGCTGCACACCGATCGCCTGGTGGTCAACATGGGGCCGCATCACCCCAGTACGCACGGCGTGTTTCGCATGGTGATTACCCTGGATGGTGAGACCATCGAGACGCTGGAACCGGTGATGGGCTATTTGCACCGCAACCACGAGAAGATCGGCGAACGCAACACCTACCCGCAAAATATGCCCTTCACGGATCGCCTGGACTACCTGTCAAGCATGGCTAACAACCTGGGCTATGCGCTGGCCGTTGAGCAGCTTCTGAGCCGGGGTGCACGCTACAGCCCACCCACCTACCGCGCTGAGGTGATTCGCGTGCTGATGGTGGAGCTGACGCGCATCGTCAACCACCTGTGGTCAATTGGCTTTCTGCTGAATGACCTGGGTGCTTTCTTCACGCCCATGCTGTACGCCAACAACGAACGCGAGAAAATTCTAGACTTCTTTGAAGCGGCGGCGGGGTCACGCTTGATGTGCAACTACATGCGTTTCGGCGGCGTCTTCAAGGACGTGCCAGAACGCATCCGCAGCGTGGCGAACCTGGTCAATGACAAGGTGCGTGACTACAACACCATGGAGTTCCTTACCGACATGGTGCACGAACGCCTGCCACGCTTCTTGGAGGAATACGATCGCTATCTGACCGATAACGAGATTCTGCGTGAGCGCACGATTGGCGTGGGCGTGCTGCCTGCCGATATGGCGATCGCCTACAGCGCGGCGGGGCCGCTGCTGCGCGCCAGCGGTGTGCCCTATGACGTGCGCCGCGCTGATCCTTACAGCATCTACCCTGAGCTGGACTTTGACATCCCAATTGGCGTTCAGGGTGACATCTACGACCGCTACATGGTGCGTATGCAGGAAATGCACGAGAGTCTGCGCATCCTGCGCCAAATTCTGCCGCGCCTGGAACAGACGAAGGGCGAGTCCTTCTACGCGGGCAGCAAGGTACACACCCCGCGCGTGCCGGTGGGTGAATCCTACGGGCGTGTAGAGAACCCGAAGGGCGAGCTGGGTTACTACGTCGTGTCGGCGGGTGATCCCAAGGGGACGCAGAACCCGTGGCGCTACCACATCCGCGCGCCAAGTTTCATCAATCTGACGGCCCTGGGCGAGATGGGCAAGGGCCATAAGGTGGCTGACGTAGTGACCATCCTCGGCAGCATCGACATTGTGCTGGGCGAGACCGATCGTTAGAACGACGACTGCGACTGGGGCGCGGGTGGCCCGCGCCCCTGACTTGTGAACAGGAGATGCCATGTACGGAATGGGTATCGTAAAAGGCATGGGTGTGACGCTGAAGCACTTCTTCACGACCTATGTCGATGACATCCGCTATGGGATGCGTAAATACAGCACCGACGAAAACTTCCAAGTGCGTCAGGGGCCGCAGGCTGCGGGCGCTTTCACCGTGATGTACCCGGAAGAAAAACTGGCTGTGCCGGAGCGCTTCCGCTTTGTGCCCTTCCTGGTGGTGGAGGATGAGGAGCATCCCGACCGCCCCGGCCATGACTGGTGCACGAGCTGCGGTATCTGCGCGAAGGTGTGCCCGCCGCAGTGCATCTGGATCGTGCGCAGTGAAGACCCTAACACTGGGCGGCCTGTCCCGGAACCAGAGGCGTTCTTCATCGACATCGACATCTGCATGAACTGCGGCTACTGCGCCGAATACTGCCCCTTCGATGCGATCAAGATGGATCACGATTACGAGATGGCGAGTTACGACCGCACGACGGATCACATCCACGATAAGGAGCGGCTGTCGAAGCCCTTCAGCTACTGGCAGTCGATCGCGCCCACCACGGCAGAAGAAGAGGCCGAAGCGCGCGGTGGCTGGGAACACAAAGACGTCATCAGCGCGCGCAAGAAGGCTGCCAAAAAGAAGTAAGTTTGTCCCACAAGCTAGACCCCACAGTCCCCCAGGTGACATGCCTGGGGGAAATGTGTTCAGACTGTGTGGTGATGTGGTTTGTGGTTTCAAGACGATGGTACTCTGCTGACAATCCTCTTGATGCCCGCTGTGATGCGTGTCCATGTCGGATGAGGGGACATGACTCCGCTTTCAACCCACACCTAAGCCGACGCTGTGCCCCCACTCAGCGCGTCCTGCTAGACTTTTCACCAGTCATTGTTTTAGTGGAAAGTGACCTGCGGATGCGAGGTGTTAAGAAAGCCAATTTGCCGGAAAAGACTTGTCCGCAGTGCGGACGGCCTTTTACCTGGCGCAAGAAGTGGGCGCGTGACTGGGAAAACGTGCGCTACTGCTCCGAAGCCTGCCGACGTGCCGCCCAGCGGGGGAGGCATCAGGATGCCTAGTGAAGACCTGCGCCGAGATTTTCAAGACCGCGACGACCTGATCGATTACCTGCGCGGACAGTTCCCTGAAGCGGTGACGGTCAGCCCGGAGGTGAGCGCTACGCGTGGCGGGCGCGCGGCGGCAGAGGCTCGCCTGGAGGCCATGCAGCCGGGTAAGGCCTATCGCAGTACGCGCAACCAACTAGACGGGGCCGTGACGCGCCTGTCGCCTTATATCCGGCATGGGGTGGTGGGCCTGGCCGAAGTACGCGACACGGCCCTTGCCAAGGTGAATCGTGATGCCGACGCGGAAAAATTCGTTAACGAGCTGGGCTGGCGCGATTACTGGCAGCGGCTTTACGAGTCCATTGGGGCAGGGGTGTGGGAGGACCGCGAGCCGTACAAGACGGGCTTCAGCGCAGCGGACTATGCCGACACGCTGCCTGAGGACATCCGCGACGGGACGACTGGCTTGGCCTGCATGGACGGCTTCAGCCGCGAGCTGCGCGAAACCGGCTATCTGCACAATCACGCGCGCATGTGGACAGCGGCCTACGTGATCCACTGGCGGCGGGTGAAGTGGCAGGCGGGCGCGCGCTGGTTTTTGACTCATCTGCTGGATGGTGACCCGGCTAGCAACAACTTATCATGGCAGTGGGTGGGCAGCACCTTTAGCCACAAGCCCTACATTTTCAACCGGGAAAACCTGGAACGGCACAGCGGGGGCGTCTATTGCCAGGGCTGCCCGCTGGCGGATCGCAGTGCGGCGGCGGGCGGCTGTCCCTTTGATGCCAGCTATGAAGCCCTGGACGCGGCGCTGTTTCCAGATAAGCCCACTGAGGATGCGCGCGATCAAGGGCGACGCGGTGGTAAGCGGGGAGGGCGGCGCTGATGGTTTCAGCTGACTTGGGCACGACTGTCGTATGGGTACATGGTGATGCGCTCAGCCCACAGAACCCGGCGCTGCTGGCTTACCCACAAGCCCCGGCGCTGTTCGTCTTCGATGACGTGCTGCTGCGCCGTTGGCACATCAGCCTGAAGCGCGTGGTCTTTATGTATGAGTGTCTGTTGGAGATGCCGGTTACGATCCGGCGCGGGGATGTGGTGACCGAGGTCACGGCCTTCGCGCAGGAACACGCTGCGGGTCGTGTGGCAACCGTGCACAGCCCCAGCCCGGACTTCCCGGTGCTGGCGCGTGCCATCAGCCAGGGCCTGCCCAAAGGCGGGCGTGTGGAGGCCGTTCACCCGGACCCCTTCGTCGATTATGATGGGCACATTGATCTTAAGCGCTTCTCACGTTACTGGCGCACGGTCAAGGATTACGCTTTCGGCTGAGAGGTCGGCAGTGTCGCAGCATTGGCGTCGAACGGCCCCTGAATTTGACCTCAAGCTGTGATACAACTAAAAGCGTGTCGTGCCAGCCGCTGGTTTGTTATACTGTGGCTGCCGTTTTGATGATATAGATCAGCGAAATTTACAGGAGACCCCATGAGCGCGACAAACGAACAAGTGATGGCGGCGCTGAGCACCGTCATTGAACCCGAACTCCACAAGGACATCGTGTCCCTCAACATGGTCCGTGATCTGACGATTGACGGGGAGACGGCGCGCTTTACCATCGTGCTGACAACGCCCGCCTGCCCGCTGAAGGATGTGTTCATCACGCGCTGCAACGAGGCCGTGATCGGCAAAGTGCCGGGCATCAGCCAGCTTGACATCAAGTGGGACGCGCAGGTGCCCACCGACAGCCGCATCCATGGACGGCTGAACGTGCCTATGCGCAGCATCATTGCAGTGGGCAGTGGCAAGGGCGGGGTCGGCAAGAGCACCGTGTCGGTGAACCTAGCGGTGAGCCTGGCGAAGCACGGCGCATCGGTCGGCCTGATTGACGCCGACATCCTGAACCCGAACATTCCGCAGATGATGGGCCTCAGCACCGGTCAGCCCAAAGTCATCAATAACCGTATGATTCCCATTGAGGCCTACGACGTGAAGCTGATGAGCACCGGCTTCCTGACCACGCCGGACCGCCCCATGATTATGCGTGGGCCGATGCTGCACAGCGCCATTCGCCAGTTCTTCAGCGACGTTGAGTGGGGCAATCTCGATTACATGATCGTTGATCTGCCGCCGGGTACGGGTGACGCGCCGCTGTCGCTGGCTCAGTCCTTCCCGCTGGCGGGGGCCATCATCGTCACGCAGCCACAGGACGTGGCCGTGGGCGACGCGCTGCGCAGTATCGCCATGTTTGAACAGCTCAACGTACCGATTGTGGGCGTGGTGGAGAACATGGCCGGGGACCTCTTCGGCGAAGGCGGCGGTGAACGCCTGGCACAAGAGCGCAACGTGGCTTTCTTGGGGCGCGTGCCGCTGAACGCGGAAGTGCGCAAGGGCGGCGACTATGGGCGTCCGGTGACGATCCACGAGCAGGATGCGGAAGTGGCGCAGGCTTTCGAGAAGATGTCGCAGCAAGTGGCGGCACGGGTCAGCGTGCTGGTGATGCAGAACTCGGACGTGATCCCGCTGAACATCATCGGCTGATGCAGTCGGCAGGCCGGGTACCCAAGGCCCGGCCTGCCCATCAGTCGTCCATGCCCAAGACTTGGATGTTGTCGTCACTGCTGCCGACCGGGTTATAGCGCCCGATTAGGATCCAAAAGAGGAAGTTCAAAAGCAGCGCCAAGCTCAGCGACACGAATGCCTCGCTTTCCAAGCTGCGGTAGACGACGAAGTTGCGCAGCAGAATCCCGGCACTGAACAGAAAAATGAAAAACACTGTGCGGCGGTATTTGCGTTCTGTGCGCTGTACAATCAAGAATAGCAGCGAGAACACCAGCGTGAGGATCAGGACGTATTCACCGTTCATCGGAACGTTTTCAAATCTCGCAGTTAGGTTTACAATGTGGTAGACATTATATGTCCTAAGCACAGAGAACAGCATGGTAGGTCGGGTGTTTTCACCCAAAACTTAGCTGACAACGCGGTGAAGAGGCGGGCATGGTAGATATTGAAGTGACTCCACAGAGTAAGGCGACCCTCATCAGTGTCAGTGGTCGCATTGACAGCATGACCTCCGCGGAGCTGGGCAGCGGCCTAAGCGGGGCGATTGAGCAGGGGCACGTCAACATCGTGCTGGACCTGTCGCAGGTGGAATACATGAGCAGTGCCGGATTGCGCGAGCTGGTGGCTGCGCTGAAGAAGGTCAAGCGGCTTTCCGGTGATATGCGCCTAGCACAGCCTACGCGGCGTGTGCGGGAAGTGTTGGAGATGGCCGGTCTGGACACCATCTTCTTGATCTTTGACACCCAGATTGAGGCTGTAGACAGCTATTAGAACGCAGGGGTGCGGCTGTGTCTCGCATCCCCCGCTGTGACCAGCGACCGGGAACCCTCCGGTTTGAATGAGGAGCGACGCCGTGCTGACCGAGCGCCGACTCACAATTCAGGCACGCCTGGATCAGATCGAGACCGCCTGTGACTTCGTGGCGAACCTGGCTGAGCAGTCCGGTTTAGGCAGCGATGCCGTCTATCACTGTCGCCTGGCCGTTGAAGAAATCTGCACCAACATCATCGAGCATGGTTACGGCGACGCTCGGGTCGGGGAGGGCTTGATTGAGGTGACTTGTGTGCCTAAAGGCCGTGTTTTCTCCATCACGATCATGGACGACGCCCCGCTTTTCAACCCGCTGGACCTGCCCGACCCCGATCCCTCACAGCCTTTGTGGGAGCGGCGCGGCGGGGGATGGGGCGTGTATTTTGTGAAGCGCTACATGGACCGCGTCGTGTATTCTGACTACGGCGAGCGCAACCGCCTAACGATCGAAAAGCGCATCGACTAGGACTGTCCTTCGACCCCGACTCAGCCGCCGCGCCAGGCGTTGATGTTGTTTAAGTCCGTCATGGCTGGGCTGGGTGGCAGGTAGTTGCCTTCGCAGTCCTGGGCGGTGGGCGGCAGATCACCCCGCGGTGTCAGCAGGGGTGCTTCTGGGTTGAAGTAATTCCAGGCTGCGCGGCTGATGCCCTCCAGCAGCGGCCACAGCTTCTCAAAGTTCTGAAACTCCGCTTCTTCCCACAAGAACACCGAAATCACGTAGTGCCGCCCGTTGGGGGAATAGACCACACCAGCGTCACCAACCATGGCCGTCAGCCAGCCGTTCTTGTGCGTGATGCGCGTGTCGGCGGGGATGCCGCCTTGCAGCAGGCGCAGCAGGTCATTGGCGCTCATCAGCTCAAGCATCTGGCGGCATTCCTGCTGGTTAAAAGCCAGTGGGTCAGCCGTTGCCAGCCCGGAACCGTATTCGGCACAGTCGTAGATTAGACTGAAGAGTGTGCCCATGTCTTCGGCAGTGGTCTGATTGAAGGGGTCGGGGTCCGTGTTGTGGTTCGGGTTGGGGCTGGTCGCCGGGGCGGCGATGGCACCGAATTGCTCGCCCTGTACGCCTTCGACGAAGCGCGCTGTGATGTAGGTATTGCGCGCGCCCATGTCCTGCGCTGTCTGCGTGACGCTGCCTACGCCCGTCAGCACGTTGCCGCCGCCGATGAACTCCATCAGCAGGTTAGACGACGAGTTGCGGCTGCACAGCAGCGAGTTTGCCATGATGAAGGCCTCGTCTTGCGTGGGTGCACGGTCCAGAGTGCGATAATAGTCGATGAGGATGGGTACTTTCATCGTGCTGGCGGCTGAAAAGGCGACGTCACCCAGCAGGTTGATCTCTTCGCCCGTCTGCAAGTCCAGGATGAATACCGATGCGACCGTGGTCTGGCCGTCGTAGATGAAACCCTGGGTATCGAGATAATCGACGATGAGGCTGCGTAGGGTGTCGATGCTGGGGCGGCTGCTGTCACTGCTGCCAGTGGGCAGGTCCACGCTGCGGTCGGTCGGGCTGTGCAGGGCATCGTCCACCAGTTGAATTGCCAGGTCCACATCCAGGCTTGAGCCGCCGCCGCCGGGGAAAACGGTCAGTGTCGGTACGTCGTAGCCTGCCTGCCCGGATGATCGATCGTAGCGTGCCGCGATGTCTTCCAGGAAGACCCGCAGCAGGGCTGGCTGATAGACGGTTAGCAGGGCCACTTCTGCGCCACTGCGAGGGGCTTCCTGACCGGTGAGGTAAGTGAAAAAGCGCGTCCAGAAGCTGGTTTGCCCGGTCGTGGATGCCAGCGCATTTGCCAGCATCGTCTCGCTGTTGACGCGAAAGTCCAGCGCGCTGGGTTCCAGGATGATGGGGCTGTCGTTGTAGTAGAGGGTTACCGGCTGTGAGTAGACGCTCTCCCAACGCACAACGGCTTCCTGCTGTGACAGTCCGCCCACGGATACATCGCCGACGGTGATGTCCGGGGCTAGGCGGTCTTCGGACTGGCTGAAGTTGACCAGCTCCAGCAGGAAGAGCACCATCGCAGCCAGGATCAGCATGATAGACAGCAGGCGCAGCACGGGCAGGCGGCTGCCGCTGCTGCGCCGACGGGTGCGAGTCGTCATGTTCGGCTCTCCGCGTTTGTCAGAAGTCCTCGTTCGGCAAAGGTCGCCACGGCGCGCCGATGGAAAGTCACCAAGGGCGGCGTCTGGTTGGGGTCCGTCCAGGCGTAATCCAGCAGTTCCATGCTCAGTGTGCCGATCTCGCCCAGGGGGCGGCACAAGTAGGCGAAGTCCAGGTGTTGGCGCAGGCTTAACTCAGTCAGCAGCAGGGCTTCGACTTCAACGTGCAGGCCCAGCTCCTCCAAAATTTCGCGCTGCGCACAAGCTGCCGGGCTTTCGTTCCGCTTGATCCAGCCGCCCGGCAGGCCCCAGGGCTGTTTGGCGTGAAAGACGTGCTCGACCAACAGCACTTGCCCCTGTGTGTTGTAGATCACGCCGACCACGCCGACCGAGAACTTCGGCTGTATCCAGCGCAGCACGATGTGTACCACGGCCATGATGAAGGGAAAGCGACGCAGAAAAGAGGCGATGCGGCGGCGAGTGCTGGGTGGGATGTTAGGCATGGGTCATTAGGTCCGTATTTGGATCACAGCGCTTCAGTCTATAGCAGGGCGGGGCGGGGCGTCAACGCTGGGATACGCAGCGGCTTAACGAGACTGAAACCATCACGCGGGCGGCGCTTGTGCTATACTGAGTTTGAAAATTGTCACGATGAAAGGGGTCGGGTTATCCCGCGATGAACTTTCTTGATATTTTCGTGGAACCGCCGGGTGATCTGATTTACTTTGTGCTGGTGGTTGTGCTCAGCCTGGCCGGGCTGTGGATGATGCTGGCGCAGTGGTTCAACCGCCCGCAGGATGCCCGGATGCGGGGCTATACACAGGCGATGCTGGGCGTCAGCGCGGCCTGGTTGCTGCTGCTGCTAGGGACCTTGGTGGCGGTGCTGCTGCGCACGGATGGCGTGCGTCTGCTGCCCCCTCTGGAACGTGCCGCGCAGGTGCTGACGGTGGTGATGGCGAGTTGGGCGTTGTTGGCCGCCGATCACGGGCGCTGGGGGGCTTGGCCACGGCGGTTTGTAGGGCTGTTGGTGCTGTTGACGCTGCTGGGCTATGGTGTCACTGCGCTGAGCTGGTGGCAGACTGCGCCCAGCGTATCTTTTACACAGACCGCGATGCACGCCGTCTGGACGCTTGCGTTGTTGGGCATAGCGCTGCTGGCCGGGTTACTGAGTCTGTTCTTCTTCCGTCTGGTGGTGGATGCGCCGCTAAAGCTGGTATTCTACACGGTGCTGATAGTAGGCAGTGGTGTCACCATGGTGCAGCTTGTCAACGGCACCGCGGTGGGCAGTTATGCTGGCGTGCTGCGGCTGACTTTTGTCGCGGCGATGAGCTTGTTGACACTGTTGATTTATCGCGTGGTGACGATGGCCTTGGAAGCGGATGTGCAGGCCATCGCGATGGCGGTGACGGCGCACCCGTCCACACAGCCGCTTGCTGCGCTGCCAACGATGGAGGACGAAGACGCTATGCGCCGAAAAAAAACCGACCCGCAGAAAAACACCCCGTCTGACTCGCCGCCCGCTGTTCCGGCACCGGAAGACGCTGCCGTACCGTCTATTGCACCGCGCTTCGAGCGTGAGTCCGTGCAGCTTTTGCGTGCGCTGGGCTTGATCTTGGAGAACGCCACGCCGACCAGCATCCCGACGCAGGTCGTGCGCGCCATCTTGGACGTGCTGCGCGCTGACGTGGGCGCGCTGCTGCGTTTGCATGACGCCAATTACGCTGACATCACGGCGGTGTACGACAGTGCTATGAAACGCTCTCTGTCGGGTATCCCGGTCAACCTGGACAACCAGCCGACCCTGGTTAACGCCATTGAACGGCGCGCGCAACGTGGCTTGTTTGAAGACCGCAACCAGGGTGAGTTGGAAGACTTCTATGCCCGCCTGGAAATATCGCAGTTGGGGCCAGTGTACTTTCAGCCCTTGATCCATGATGGCGAAATCGTGGCGGTTTTGATGATTGCCCTGCCTTATACCCAACGTGAGCTGAGCAGCGCTGAGAAAGAATTTCTGAAAGGAGTGGGGGTCATTTCCGCCGGTCTGCTGTCCATTAGCTATATGGCGATTGAGGCCAGCATCCAAGCGGAGGAGCGCGCGATCCAGGCAGTGATCCAAGGCATTGGGCCGCTGACGAGCGAAGCCGCTGTGGATGAGTCCCGCGTGATGGACCCGGCCGCCCTGGATGCAGCCCGCACACAGATCGATACGCTCAGCCAGCAGGTCACGGCGCTGAAGCTGGAGCTGGAAGAGGAGCGACAGCGGGTAGCGGCGACACTGGCGGCGGACGACGAGAGCTTGAGCGTCTCGCAGCGCATCGTGGCGATCAACAGCGCCCAGGACCAACTGCGCGAAGAACGTGACACGCTGGCCGCGCGCTTGCAAGAAGCAGAGGCAGCACTCACCGGTGCGCGCACCCAGGACGATCAAGCACTACTGCATGAACAAATGGCACGGGTGCAGCAGGAACGCGATCAACTGGAGGCGGAAAAGGTGCGGCTGGCCCAGCAGATCGCTGAAATGCGCGCCGCGGCGGACGGGGATGGCATGATTGTGCCGGGTGAGCTGGGCAACGTGGTCGAGCGCATGAGCGATGAGCAGGCACGCTTGGAAGCCGAGCGTGACAGCTTGAAGCGGCGCTTGGTGGGCATTGCCACTGAGCTGAAGAAACACGGCATTGACGCACGTTCTGGTGGGCTGTCACGGTTGATTACGCAGCTTTACGAGGAGCGCGTGCGGCTGCGTACTCAGGCTAAGAAGCTGAGCAAAGAACGTGATGCCCTGCTGGCTGAGCGGACCCGTTTGGAGGAACGCATCCAGGCTGAAGGTGAGCGTGAGGCGGCCCTGCGGACACTCCAGGACAGCCTGCGGCATTTGGCGGCAGATCACGAGGCAGCGGTGCGTCAGCGCGATGCCCTGCGCCGCCAACGCGACGAGGCCGAAGCACGTACCGAGTCGGTTAAGCAGCACCGGGCACGCTTGATGGCCGAGGTATCAGCACTGGAAATGACGCTGGAAGAAAACTACGAAGAACAGCGTCAGCTTCGCCTGGAGGTGCAGAACCTATCCGATGAGCGCAGTGATCTGCTGCATCAGCTTTCGGTAGTGTTGGCGGAAAAGGAGTCACTGGCTGCTGACTGCGACGCGCTGCGCATGCAGCTTGGTATTACCGGGGCACGCAGCGGTCAAGAGGGGCTGCGTGCCTTGCAGAACATGGTGCAGGAACTCAGCGGGCAGCGCAACCATTTGCAGGTCGAGGTCAATCGCCTGAAGACCACACTGGCAGACGCTGAAAAACGCCTGGCGCGGGTCAGTGCACAGGCACGCGCACTGATGCCACCTGACGGGGTGCAGCCGCACTATGACGCGCACAACGCCGAGACGATCCTGGGCGTTGTCGAAGAACTGCGCACTCCGATGACGGCTATCATTGGCTACCTGGACCTGCTGCTGGGCGAGTCGGTGGGCATCCTGGGCGAGATGCAGCGCCGCTTTTTGCAGCGGGTGGCGTCCAATGTGGCGCGCTTGACCGGGATGCTCAACGATTTGGTGCGGCTCACTGAGGTGGATACCGGGCGCTTTACCCTCAAGCCGGGGCCGCTGGACGTGGTAGCCCTGCTGGAAGACGCCATTACCAATGCGTCCTTGCAATTCCGCGAGAAGGGCCTGACGGTAAACCTGAGTATTGAGCAAGACGCGCCACATCCCGAAGCGGATCGCGATGCCGTGGGGCAGGTGATCGAGGAACTGCTGACGAATGCTTACCTGGTGACTCCGCCGGATGGGGCGATCAATGTGACTGTGGGGCGGCGCGACGTGCTGCTGAGCGATGAAGGTGCGCCGATTGAGTGCCTACACCTGGCGGTGGAGGATCGCGGGGGTGGGCTATTGCCGGAAGACGAAGCACGGGTGTTTGCGCGTAAGTATCGCGCAGAGCACCCGCTGATTGCCGGTCTGGGCGATACCAGCGTGGGTTTGGCGGTTGCGAAGGTGCTGGTAGAAGCGCATTTGGGCCGCCTATGGATGGAAAGCACGCCAGATGTCGGTACGACCTTTAATCTGGTGCTGCCGATCAAGTCGCTGGTGCCACAGGCTTTGGCGGAGGAGTAGCAGCCTTTGTACCGTGATGTGGGCAACGAGATTGTCGTGGCGATTGCGGCGGTTGGTGTGATCGCGTTCGCGCTGGTGTTCGGTATTTTGCTGTCGCTTTCCGGCGGGCAGGTGGGCACCCCAACGGCGACCGTACAGACGGTGGTAGCTGCCGATGTGTCTGTGACACCGACCTTCGGAGGCCAAGCCATCTCGACGTCCACGCCGACGGCCACGCGCACCGCAACCGACAGCGCGACGTCCACGCCGACGGCCACGCGCACCGCAACCGACATCTCGACGTCCACGCCGACGGCCACGCACACCGCAACCGACAGCGCGACGTCCACGCCGACGGCCACGCACACCGCAACCGACATCTCGACGTCCACGCCGACGGCCACGCGCACCGCAACCGACATCTCGACGTCCACGCC